>NZ_JBFTSM010000002.1:0-679616 GCF_056400025.1 Rhizobium sp. 01L419 | reverse complement strand
TCATCTGCCTGAAGCATATCTTCGCCCTGCATTGTCCGCGACAATGCAGGATGCCCTGAAGTCAAGCTCATCATCCATCTCTCCTCGTTCTGAAACGAGGGGGCAGTTCTTCATTTCGTTAGGGGGTCAGTTTCTCACTTCGCCTGACACCTTCGCTCAATCCGGCTTCAATGAGGATCAGTGAATGCCGCACGCAAYGCGCCCGGACCTCACAGAACCCTCCAGAGGCTGGAGCAAATCAGATTCAACACTGACTTCTGGAGGTCGGTGATGGATTGCACGCACTTCGAGATGATCAATGGAAGCGCATCAGGGGCTTTGTGCCGGGTGGGACCAAAGGCAAGCGCGGTCCCCGCACGGATAGTCGAACATTTTTGGAGGCACTCTTGTGGATGGAGCGTTCCGGTGGTCGCTGGCGAGATCTGCCCGAGCGGCTTGGCGACTATCGCTCGGTGAAGCGGCGCTATTACCGCTGGATCGAGATGGGCGTGCCCGACTCATGCCCTCCCATTGCCATCTCGATCAGTGCCAATCGGCAAGGCAACGCTGCCCAAATTAGTTAAATTTAGAAAAAAATGTCGATTCTGCCTCTGGCGGGAGGATTCCAGCCACGCCCATCAGGTTTCCCTAATGTTTTCAATGGAAGCATTTCGCTATAGTTGCATAAAGAATAATTCGCGGCATGCGAGACATTTATACTGCCACAGTTTTGGAAACGCGAAATTCAACAAGTATTTCAAAACGTAACTTCGGATCGATTCAGATAATGTGGCAGCAATATGGCTATAATTCTCAAGGGCTTACTGTTGAGTTGCTGTTGCAACCTCCAGGATGCCGTCCTATAACCCCCCGCCGTAACGGCTGATTAACCAAAAATATTAATCGGCAAACACAACGCTAAGGTTGAGGAGCAAGATCATGACGACATATTACGTAGCGACGACCGGTAGTAGTGGCGGTAACGGCAGTGCCGGCTCTCCATTCCGCACGATCAGCGAGGCGATGTCGTCGAACCTTAAACCCGGCGACGAAGTCGTGGTGAAGGCAGGGACCTACAACGAGGCCATCAACATCAACAAGGACGGCTCGGCTGCAGGCGACATCACGCTGCGCTCGGAAGTGCCGGGCGGGGCGCTGATCCGGCCGCCCGCAGGCTCGTGGAACGCAATCACTGTCAACGCCAACTACGTGACAATCGATGGCTTCGACATCAAGGGCGGCCCCGGCGACGGCATCGAAGGGGACGGCGTCCACCATGTCTCAATTCTCAACAACAAGGTCCACGACGCCGGGGAGTCGGGCATTCAGTTCAACCAGTCGGACTTCCTCAAAATCGAAGGGAACGAGACCTACAATAACGCATCGTCGGGCTGGTTTTCGGGTATCTCGATCTACCAAAACCGGAACATTACCGGCGATACCTCGACGGAGGGCTACCGGACGATCGTGCGCAACAACATATCGCACGACAACGTCACGAAGTCGGGTGCGCACACCGATGGTAACGGCATCATCATCGACGATTTCCAGAGCACGCAGGCGAGCGGTCATCCGAACTATACATTCAAGACCCTGGTCGAGGGCAACCTCGTCTACGAGAACGGCGGCAAAGGCATCCAGGTGACCTGGAGCGACTCCGTCACGGTGGCAAACAACACCGCATACCACAACAATCAGGACCCGCAGAACACCGGCACCTGGCGCGGCGAACTCAGCAACTCGCAGTCGAGCAACAATACCTGGGTCAACAACATCGCCGTAGCGGACCCATCGCTGAACAAGAACAACACCGCGATCGATAACACCTCGACCGGCGGCTACAGCAACAAGAACGTGGTCTGGGCCAACAACGTCACCTATAACGGCACGGCCGGCCAGGCCTCGGTCAAGACCGACGGCGGCAACCCGATGCCGAGCGCGGCGAACGGCAACCAGCTCGGCGTCGATCCGAAATTCCTGGCGGCGGCGAACGGCGACTTCCACCTCGGCGCCGGCTCGGTGGCGATCGACCACGGAACCGACAAGTACGGCCTCGATACGGTTGATCTGGACGGCCACGCTCGCGTCGTTGGAACTGTCGATGTCGGTGCCTACGAATCGGGCTCCCACACGACACCGGGAACGCCAACCACGCCGACGCAACCGGGGACGCCAACCACGGGGACGAAGGTATATACCGGCACCAACGGCAACGACACCATGCCACATAACGGCCAGTCCGACGGCGGCAACGAAACCTACAAGGGTATGGCCGGTAATGACGTGTTGAAGGGCGGTGCCGGCGCGGACCTGCTCGACGGCGGCACTGGCAACGACACGGCCACCTACGCGGGCTCCACTGCTGTCAACGTCAACTTGACGGCCGGGACCGCATCGGGCGGGCATGCCGCCGGTGACAAGCTCGTCAGCATCGAAAACTTGACTGGCTCCAGCTATAACGACGTGCTGGTCGGCAATAGCGGCGCCAACGTTCTCGATGGCGCGGCTGGCGCGGACAAGCTGAACGGCGCCGCCGGCGCGGACACCATCAATGGTGGCGACGGCAACGACACGGCAAGCTATTGGGGCTCCGCCGCTGTTAACGTCAACTTGGCGACTGGGGCCGCATCGGGCGGGTATGCCACCGGTGACAAGCTCGTCAGCATCGAAAACCTGGCTGGCTCCAGCTACAACGATGTGCTGACCGGCGATAGCGGCAGCAACGTTCTCGATGGCGCGGCTGGCGCGGACAAGCTGAACGGCGGCGCCGGCAAGGACATTATGACCGGTGGCGCCGGCTCGGATATGTTTATCTTCAAGGCACCGGCGGAAGCCGGGCTCGGCTCGAACCGGGACGTCATCACCGACTTCCAGCACGGCGCCGATAAGATCGACCTCTCGGCGATGGACGGGAATGGCTCTGCGCAGGGCAATGGAACCTTCCATTTCCTGGCGCAGGAGGATGCCTCTTTCGACCACAAGGCTGGCGCGCTCGCCTGGCATTATGAAGACAAGGCTGGATCCGCGAACGATACTACCGTTATCCAGGGCGACCTGAACGGCGACGGCGTTTCTGACTTCGAGATTCAGATGAAGGGTCTCGTCCACCTTGAGACAGGCGATTTTCTCCTGTAACGATACCCGTTGTGGCGGTCGTCCGATCGCCACAACAATCGCGCTAACGATCACGCAGCGCGCAACAATCGGCTACTTCGGCGCGCGGATGAGCCCACCGGGAGGGCGTAGCTCGAGCGGGGGCCTCATCCGCGCGCTGGGATTTTTCGACTGACGTCAGCCGGCCTTTCGGGCGCGGCTTTGCTGGAGGCGATAGCTGTCGCCATTCATCTCGAGGATGTTGAAGTGGTGGGTGATGCGGTCCGGCAGAGCGCCGGTCAGGCCCTCGGATCCCAAGGTCTCCGTCCATTCGTCGAACGGAAGGTTGCTGGTGATCAAGGTGGCACCTCGTTCGTAGTGTTGCGAGATCGGTTCGAACAATAATTCCGCACCGGTCTAGGTGTTTGGGCCAGATTTTACACGGGAGCGCCACGACGACAGTGGCAATCCGTCGAGCAATACAAAATAGTGAAGAGAGCCTGAGAGCACTTTCGAAGCGCTACGGGATCAATCAGAAGACTGTCGCTAAATGGAAGAAGCGGACATCGTTGGTCGACCTGCCGACAGGCACGAAGGAACCACATTCGACAATTCTTTCCCTTGAGAAAGAGGCCGCCATCGCCATCCCGGCATTCGGGCACACTCAGCCCAGAAGTGATGACACGGCTCACCGTCAACAATATCGTCCCACCCATCATTGGAGCGCCTGCCTTGTCCCAGACCACTGGATTCTGATTTGATGCGCATACTCGTGTCAGCCTATACCTGCGAGCCAGACGCGGGATCCTGATTGGGCAAGGGTTGGAATTTCGTTCTGGAACTGGCCAGCCAGGGTTATGATATCACCGTTCTTACCTGCGGCAGTCGTCATCGTGCGGCGATCGAGCGCTATTGCGACAAGCGACAGGTGCCGAGCGGTCTGAGCTCTGTCTGGCACGATGTTCCTGGCCGGCCTGGACCTGGATACGAAAACGCCCATGGAATCCGTCAGCATTACTACAAATGGCAGATGACCGCCCGTAAAACGGCGGCCTGGTTGCACGCTGAAAATCGGTACGATGTCATTCACCACCTGACATGGACCGGTCTGCGCTGGCCTTCCGTTCTCGGCGGCCTCGGTCCGCGGTTCGTATTTGGTCCGGTTGGCGGAGGGCAGAGCACGCCTTGGCGGCGAGGTTTTCCCGATCGGGGATGGAAATTCGAGATCAAGCGGGACCTTTGCAACATATGCAGCCGGTTTCACGTCATCGCCGACAGCAACACCGCGCGTCGCGGCCGCTTTTCTTACTCGGAGGG
Source organism: Rhizobium sp. 01L419 (assembly GCF_056400025.1). Taxonomy (NCBI): domain Bacteria; kingdom Pseudomonadati; phylum Pseudomonadota; class Alphaproteobacteria; order Hyphomicrobiales; family Rhizobiaceae; genus Rhizobium; species Rhizobium sp. 01L419. The sequence goes on along the minus strand of NZ_JBFTSM010000002.1, from coordinate 675,227 downwards.
CGCGACGACACTGCCTGTGTCGGTTCCAGCCCTCTGAAGATCCCTCAGGCTGCCATATTCCCCTGAAGACATGATCTTCGGGCTTATTCGGAAGCTCTTATCGTTCAGATTGCCGTAATAGCGGTTGCGCGCGAATTGCACATATCCGCGCTTATGGCCGGGAGCGTAGACATATGCTGCAAGTCCGCTGCTATTATCGACCGACACGATATTGTCCTCGATGCGATTTGGGTGCGCCCATGATGGATGCCAATCCCGCCCGGTACTGTCATCGACGCGAAAAGCCGCGCCTGATCCGTGTGCGATGACGTTTCCTGTCACGACGTTGCTCCAGCCGCCGTTGATGCCGATCGCCGATACATTGCCCGAAAGCGTGTTTCCTTCGATGCGCACGCCGCTAGCCTTACCATCGGTGTAGATCGCCCAACTGATGGGGCTCGGCCATTCATTGGTATTTTCATATCCGGTAGGCCAGAACGTCCCGTCGGCCCTGTTCATAAGATGACCTGTCCCGGTCACGAGATTGAATCGGATGCTGCTGTCTAAGGGGTCGGTCTGCTCGCCCATCATCTTGATAGCACCGCCATCCGCCGTCTGCTGATTGGCGTTGCGGATCACGTTGTGCTCGATCACCGCGTGATGGACTGCATCTTCCGGCCCCCAGAGCGAGCCGCCGGTGATGCCGAACTGTGCAGCATCTTCGATCAGGTTGTCGGCGATCTTCACATCGTCGGCCGCCTGGAACCATATGCCTGCGGTCTCAAAGTAAACCCTTCCGACGTCGCGGATATGGTTCGACAGGATCCTGGCACCGTCCGATTTGCCGAAGCTGCCGTAACTCGTGCCGATGTAGATTCCGTTACCGGCGACATCTGCGATCGCATTGCCGGCAATCAAAACATCCTTGCTTTCAGATACATGGATACCGACGCCGACATTTTCGATGACATTGCCAAGCAGCCTGACGCCATCCGCGTGCTCCAGCCTGATGGCGCCAAACCCTCTGGTTTCCGTAAAGAATTTGCCGCTGCCTTGCGGATTTCCATCACGAAATTGAAGTCCCGAGACAATCATGCCATTGGCTCCCTCCAGCTTAAAGAATGTTGGGAGAACGCCCGCGACAACGATAGAGTCGGGGAACGGCCGGTCGGCAGGTATGTAGTCGAGTTGGCCTGTAACAGGATCATACCACCATTCCCCGGGGGCATCGAGGAATGCGGCCGCCCCGCTCAGGAAATAGCGGCTGCCCTCTGCCGTGAAGAAATAGCCAGTGCCTTTGGTATGAACAATTCGGTTTGCAGTGTCGATTGAGACCACTGGGAGCGTATCGCTCCCCCATTGGCTCCCAGGGTGAAAGCCACCAACAATGTGGGCGACAAGTCCCGCGGCATCTCCCAAGGCGGGAAGATCGCCGGCCCGGAAGCAAAAGCGTGTATTGCCTTCCCAGCCTTCATCATCCGACTCGCACTTGGCCGCAAACAACCATCCCTTGCGAGGATCTCCGTCGATGGGCGCGTTGGGAAAGCGGGCCTGGGTTTGGAGGACCCCATTGACGAAAAGATCGCCCACCGCCTGATCTGGCGGTAACCTCAGCGGTGCCGTCCAGCGGCCATCGGCCTGCGATGTCCAGCGACGCACAAGCAGGCCCCCGTGCAAAACCGGCGTCTGGTTGCATCTCGCCGTGATGACCAGGCCAGCATCGCGAGAGTCAAAGACTATCGGTTGAGCGAGATAATAGTCTCCGTTGCCCATTGCAATTGTGCTTTGGCCACCCTTCTTGCGCGCAGCATCGCGAGCTCTTTCAATGCTGGCGAAAGGACCGTCGGTACGTTTAGGATTTGGTCTGGGAAGGCGGCCACTCCAGGTGTCCTCGCCATCCGGAGAAACATAGAACATTGCCTTTGCCGCGGATGTGCCGGTCACTACGTCGCTCAAGGAAGTCCCATTCAGCTTGGCCGATAAGGTCGCCGCCGAAGCTTCCGCGCAGGTCGCGTCCCTGAGCGTCCTCTGCATCTGGTCGGGCGCATTTGCGTCCGACCTCACCGATGTCGGGTTGCCTGGCTGCGGAAAGAGCGTAGCAGGCAAAATGCTCAAGATCAGTGCAAAGCGCAGGCTCATGAGAGTTGCAGCTCCGTCATCATGCTGCGTGCGGGCGCCTGCCGCGGTGGACAGGAGCTGGCTGAAACGACGGGCGCGTATAGCGAAAACATGATCATGGCTGTGGCAAACAGAACGAAAATGGCGTCATTCTGGACCAGAAATATGCTCTCGGTCAGATTCATCACCAAAATCATGATCGTGAAGACGTTTAGCCAGAGCCAGCCATACTGCGGATCACGGCATTGAAGGATCGCGCCCTGGCGTACTGCACGGAGAAGTATCAGGGCGAACAGGGTCATTCCAATTATTCCGAAGCTCAGCATGGTATCGCGATATCCATTATGGGCGTGAGGGGCCAACCATTGGATTTTTGACCAGATAACCCACGCTTCGGGGTTCGCTTCTGTCCAAAACGCCTGGTAGCCGAAGCCGAGCGCCAGATGATCGGCTATCTGACGATCGACCAGCTCCCACAACGGCACTCGGCCCGTCAAAGTGGCATCCTTGCCGAGCCCTTCGAGGAACGGAACCAGGAATTCGTGAAGCGAAATGAGAAGGCCGACTGACACTTGAACGAAAAACAGGATGATGACGATGCGGCCGATGCCGCGGGTTCTCTGCAAGATGGAGTAGAACCCGAGCGAGCAGAATGCCGATGCCGTCGCAATTATCGCGGTCATCGATCCGGAGCCCGCAAGACAGAAGACACCCGCGCTCAACAAAATGATAGCGGTTCGCCGCCAGCCCAAGGTACCGTCAATCAGCACGGCTGTCGCCACCAGTATCATGATGGCGGCATACCAACCGAGACTGTTCTTGTTGAAGAAGATGCCCCGCAAAGCGCCGTCCGAGGGCATGCGGGCGAGATTCGGTGACGCTCCAAGAATGGCCACGCTGAGGACGACACATGTTCCCAAGCTCGCAAATACGAGCAGAAGCAGCTGCCTCGGTGTGAAGCGTATCGCCAACACATAGGCCAGGAGCACCGAAAACAGGAGGCCGATGGCGCGCCTCAAGCTTATTGACGGGCTCACTGACCACAAGACAGACAAAAATGGCAGAACAAGTAGGATGGGTAACAACAGATTTCGCCTGAGTGCTGTGAGAAATTGCGGAAAATTCCGCATCAGGATCAATCCGGTAAACGCGTAAACGGGTAAGACAAGGAGGCGCAATATGGCTTTGGCCGGATCGCTGAGCGCGCCACCGGCATCTACCAACATGAGTGGAAAGACAGCACCCGTTTGGAGAAAAAGGGAAAATCCGGCGCCCCAGCATTCGATGGTCCGCCAAGCGATGACCGGCCCAATCGCGGTTCCAGGCCCATATGCTCTCATTGTCGGTCCCCACTGAACGGGATAGGCAAGAGATCGTTGATCGTAGCAATCTGGAAAGACATATGTGATCGTTCTTGGTTGCGCCAAGGAACAATCGTCCCGTCACATCCGCAGTGCAACAAACACAAACGAAGGCGAGGCTACCTCTAACGCGCATACACACTATCCAATGACCTTGGGGTGCTAAGCCCTTGGGAGGCACTTCTCTTCCCGAGGGTTGATGGCAGGATGCACGTGATTGCCCATAAGAGCAGGTGTTGCGCGTATCCAATCGCCGGTAGGTTGGCGATGAATGCAATACCGCGAAGGACATCGCGCTAGGCCGCAGTTCTTTCCGGTGGGGTCGCAATCACCGAATCTCGATCCGCGGTAACCAGGCCGCCATTTGACGGTGGCGGGGTCAGATCGGCGGGCCGTTCGGGTAACAGCCGCAGGGACGGAGGAATGTTTGTACAGAGGAATGTTTGTGATGGCCCGATCTGCTGCCTCCTCGTCTGCGACCAAGCCGAAGCTGGTCTTCCTCCAATGGGACCACAGTCCTTATTCCCGATACGCGAAGTACTTGATGCAGCACATGCGGGATCATGTGCACTGCCTGGAGCAGCATTTTGAGGTCGTGGTCGTAAGGCGGGGGAGTCGGACCGGACAGCTCCCGCGAGACATCCCCTCGTGGCCGCGGCGGAAGCCTGAGACGGCACGCCCACTCACGCGACGCCGCCAAAGAAAGATGGAGAACGCTTATGACGCTTGAGCGGGAGGCCGCGGTAGCGGTCGGCGCGCTGTCTCCGGCAGACCGACCGCACGCACCCATCCGGATACGGACAGGGCACAGCTACCACGTGCCCCTCGCCATAACGCTCGGCCAGAGGAATGCGAGGTTCGTGCAGCGAGCACTAACTCCGCTCGCGCGGCTCGGCCGATGGGGCTGGGTGGACAGCATGAGCTTCATCCCCGAACCGGGCTTCGACGCTATCCACACCTGGAACTCCGTGCCGCTGCTTACGCGGCGCCCGTACATTGTGACCTTCGAGGATTTCTTGCCTCGCACGCCCGAGGATCGGCGGATCGCCTGGCTTGAGCGCTGGCTCCGGGATCGGCTCGTGGAGCCGCGCTGCGTTGGGATCGTTGCGCTCTCAGACTACGCCGTTCGTCAGGTCCGCCGGCAGCACCACGGCTGGAGCGGCCTGCCGGACCTGCTTGCGAAGATGTGCGTGATCCCGCCGGCGACGCCGATCCGCCGGGACCGGCCGAAGCACCATTCGGATCGGCTGCGCCTCCTCTTCGTCGGGTACGACTTCATGCGAAAGGGCGGGCCGGTCGTCCTCCGCGCGCACGAGATTCTGCGTGGGCGAGGCGTGCCCGTCGAGACGACAATTGTCTCGAGCCTCGGATGGTCGGCGGATGACTATGTGGGACCGCCTGACGCCGCTTATGTCCAAGCCGAACTCGCGCGGCTGTCGCAGGAGGGTGTGGTCCATCACCGGCGCCAGCCCCTAGCCGAAGTGCACCGCCTGATGGACGCCGCCGACTGGCTTGTCTTTCCGACTTTCCACGACACCTTCGGCTTCGTTACGGTCGAAGCGCTGGCGGGCGGCACGCCCGTCATCGCCACCGATACCTGCGTGATGCCGGAGGTGGTGATCCCCGGCGAGACCGGTTGGCTTCTGCCCTTCGAGAACGAGGATGAGGTTGGCAAGTGGCGCTGGCTCTACCGCAACGCCGAGAGCGGCTACCTTGATGCCTACCACGGGGCGACCCTCCGGCTGGCGGACGCTCTCGCGGACAGGCTGACGGAGGCGTGGGAGGAAAGGCGTGATTACCAGATACTGAGTGCCGGCGCCCTCGCTGCGGCGCGCACGCGCTACAACCCCGAGATCGCGCGGACGAAACTTGAGACGCTCTACGAACGGTTCAGGGACGTGCTGACATGACCGGCCGCCCGGAAGGCGCCACACCCGTCAAAGAGCGCGCGCTGCGCAGTGTCCGAGAGGCGATCGCGCTTCCAGTCAGCCAAGACTGCCCAGGCCTGCTTCGTTTAGGCGGACTGAACGACGGCGTTCGTGTTGTTATTGCAGATCAGAGTGCCGGTGATACCCATACGGAGGAGAAGTAATGGAGTTGTCATTCTCTTCAGATCTGGGTGCTGGCGAATATGACGCGACACCCGATAAGGCCATCGAGGCGGTACAACACTTCGATGGGCCGCTTCTGATCGACCTTGACGAGACACTCTACCTGAGAAATTCTACGGAAGATTTCATAGACTGTGCACGACCGGCCTTGGCGGCGTACATGCTCCTGAAGCTGCTCGATCTATTGCGCCCATGGCGTTGGACCGGAGCGGAGACGCGAGATGTCTGGCGCGTCCGACTCGTTATTGTGCTCTTCCCTTGGGTGATACTCATTTGGAAAAAACGCGTTACGGCGTTGGTTCGCGAGTTCGGGAATGTGCCATTACTGCGCGCGGTGAATGCGCGGCCGAACTTGCCCATCATTGTAACCCTGGGATTCCGGCCGATCGTTACTCCACTCATCGCCGCGCTCGGTCTTCCTTCCGTGCGCGTGGTCGCGGCGCGCGTCTGGACCGCAACGGATCGCCGAGATGGAAAGCTAGCGCTTGCGGGCGCGGCGTTGGGCGCCGAGACGCTGCAACGCAGCCTTTGTCTCACCGATTCATTGAATGATCTGGCGGTCCTCAAGGCATGCGCGTATCCGGTCCGCACGATCTGGCCGCGCGCGCGCTACCGGCCCGCCTTCGCCGGTCTCTATATCCCCGGACGGTACCTGACGCTGATCAAGCGGCCGAACGCGCAATATATCCGCCGGATCATCCTGCAGAAGGATTATGTACTGTGGGTCCTGTCGTCGATCTGGCTTGCGGCGGTGCCGCCATTGCACCTGCTCGGCTTGCTTGGTTTGTTGATTTCGTTCTGGGCAGTATATGAGCAGGGCTATGCAGATAACGACCGGATCGCAGCTCGGTTCGAAGAGAGTCCGCAGTTGACGGCCGAGTTCGAGAACGTGGAGGTGGCGATCCCGCAAGCAGCTCATTGGGTCTGGGCGGCGGCGGCCGGCATTGGCGGGATCGCATTGCTGCGTTGGCCACAACCGCCAAGCTTCATCGACTGCGCCATCTGGACTGCAGTGCTGTTTGCGACGTGGCTCTGCTTTCGTTTTTTCAACCGCCTGGATAAGGCTACGCGCGTCTGGCCCTACGCCGGTCTGCAGTTCGCCCGTTGCGCAGCTTTTGCAACGCTCGTGCCGATTGTGCCGATCGCGCCGGCCGCAATCGGTGCCCACGTCATCGAAAATTTTGTGCCCTACTTTGTGCGCCGGCTCCGGGGCGGCTCATGGGATCTACCGCATAATCTCATGTACCTGATCTTCCTTGTCCTGCTCTCACTCCTAGCCGCAGCCCAGCAGGGCGTCGAAATCCTCCTGCAATGGCCGACACTCACACTCTTGGGCTTCGCCGTGCTGCGAGCCGCACGGGAGCTTCGCGCAGTCGTCGCAAGGGCATCGTGGATCGATCGTGGCCCGCAACGAGACTCGCAATCCTTGACCGGGTCCGGCCCCGATCGGTCCGGGCGGCCAGCGCCGCAGGCGGAGGCGCACGTGACGCGGGAAACGCTCGTCCGATTTGGGGGGGCGCAATGATTACACTGCCGATCCGCGCTAGAAAAGCCGCCATGCGAAGGTCGCAGCGTCGGATCGGCGGGCCGTTCGGGTGACAGCCGCAAGAATGGAGAATGTTTCGTGTCGACCCCATTTTCTGCCTCCTCGCCTGCCAAGCCGAAGCTGGTCTTCTTCCAATGGAACCACAGTCCCAATTCCCGATACGCGAAATACATGACGCAGCACGCGCAGGATCATGTACGCTGCCTGGAGCAGCACTTCGAAGTCGTGGTCGTCAACGAGGATTGCGACTATGGCCGGATCTGCGACCGGTACCAACCGGACCTCACGCTGTTCGAGCTCGGTTATCAGTCGAACCAGTCGCATCGCATTGAGATCCGGAACGTGTCGGCCCATTCGCAAGTTCCGAAAGCCGGCCTCCTCAACGCCGATTCATGGTCGCCGACGCGCTCGGGCATCTTGTCGGACCTAGATCGCTTGGGAATCGGCGTTTGCTTCTCCATCTGCACGACGATCCAGGATTACCTGCCCGACAGTCTGGATGGTCTTTATGTCTGGCCGAACTTCATCGACCCAGCCGTGTTCCGCGATTATGGCGCGGAAAAGTCCATCCCGATCATGCTGACGGGCTCGCGGGCCGAGCTCTATCCTTGGCGGCGCCGTGTCTTCCCGCTCCTTTCAGGATCCTATCCCTGCCTCATCTGTCCGCCGCACGGCTACTTCGACGCCAGTGCCGCGCGGGCCCTCACCGGCGAACGCTACGCCCGCACGCTCAACGCTAGCCTCTTCGCCCCATCTTGCGGGACAATGGCACGGGAGATCGTGCGCAAGCATTTCGAGATCCCGGGCGCCGGATCCTGCCTGATCGCCGAACGCACACCGATGGCCGAGGCGGCCGGCTTCGCGCATATGGAGAATTGTGTCTTTGCCGACGCGGACGACGTATTGGACGTCCTTGACAACCTCATGCAGGATCGAGACCGGCTCCGGCGCATAACAGACGCCGGGCACGACCTGGTCCATTCCCGCCACACGATCGCGCATCGCCCACAGATCTATCAGTGGTTTCAATTACAGAAGGCACCATCGCCAGGCCGCCGGATCGAGCAGGACGGCCCGTTCGGCGACCTTGTGGGGGTCGAACGGACCGGACCGCGCTTTCCGGCGCGGAGCGGAGGAGGCGCCGACCGCACCCTGCTCGCGAATGGATACAAGAGCCTTCGGCGCGGCGAGCTTGGAGCCGCACGCAAGGGGTTTTCCGACTGCCTCATCTATGTCAGCGATCTGCCGGAGGGCCTGTTTGGCCTAGCGCTGTGCGATCTGGCGAGTGGCGATCCTGCCGAGGCAGCCATCCGGCTGGGGCACCTGATCGAAACGACGGCCGTCGTCTACGGCGCACAGGATCCCGACCCTGCCGAATGGGCCGTCTATCTCTTTGCGCTTTCCCGTCTTGGACGGGACTGGGAAGCTCGACGCCTGGCCGATTGGTATCCGCGACTGTCCCATCCCGCGCTTGATTACATTCGCAGCCTCCTCTTTGCACCCGATGCCTGGTCTGGAACCGGCGACGCGCTCACGAGACGACCGAGCATCCACGACAGGTTCGTCGCGGCAGAATCACAGGGATGGCAGGCGCTGCTGACAGAACTGTCCCGGCTCCCGCCGCCCTCCGAGCGAAGCGTCCCGGAGGGCGGTGGACGGGCACCGGCGGCCTCGCGCCGCGCCGGACGGGCGACGTTAAGGCAACTCCTGGCCCATGCGACAGAATACACAGTGACACGGGCGGGCCTGACCGCCCTAAGACCGAACATCCCCCCAACGGGAGAACTCGACTATCTGCGAAATGTGTCCCGGCAGTTGCGCCGCGCCATCCGCAAGACCCGGCTCTGGGACCTTACCGCCGACACGCGCCGGTTCTTCAAGGCGCGGCGGGAACGACGCGAGCTATTCCGAGGCGCCGAGGCCGAGCGGCGGGAGTGAGCGCAGATGCGAAATCACAGGGGCGAGGCATGGCACGAGGAAGGGCACACGGAGCGCCGTTAGGATCGTGTCCGGCGCCAATCCGGAACATTTCCAGCACCTCGCGGTTACGGCGGCGTCGATTGTCGACAATGCCCCGGAGGCCGCGATCGACTTTCATGTGTTCACCTGCGACTGATCCTGTTGCGGAGGCGATGCTCGAGGAAGGTTTCGCGGATTCGAGCGTCTTTCCCTCCGGATCATCACGTCGATGGACGGGTGCTGGGCGGGCTGTTCATCGACCGGTATTAGGCTGCTTGCCTTTGCTAGGCAGCGAGGCTCCGACCTCACGCTGCACGATCAGGACGCCGTTAACGCTGTTGTCTTCGACGAAGTAAAGACGCTGGACCACCGTTGGAACCTGCAGGCCAGAATGTCCAGATGTGGCAGGCGGGCAGCGCAGCACGACCGCCACACACGAGGCGTGTCGCCGACCTAAAATCACGCACTATACTACTTTCGAAAAGCCTTGGCTCTTTAGATCGCGGACACCCCACTCAGGAAGGCGTCGTGGTGCGATGCGAAACCTGTCCTACCATCTAATGATGTTGTCCCGCTTAAGTCCTTGGGAGGCACATCCCCTCCAAAGGTTGATGACAGGGTCTACGGGACTGCCCTTAAGAGCAGATGTTGTGCGAGTCCATTCGCCGGTAGTTTAGCGATGAGTGCATACGCGAAAGACATTGGTGGGCCCCAGTCTCCGGTGAAGTGAGGCAACGATTCTGGTGCACGCTAACTGTTCGCAGTTGACGATTAGAAGGGTTGGGATTGCTATGGTTCTGCGTCATGGTCCTGGTTCCGCACGCTACACGGCAGGAGCGTCATTTGTCGCGTTAGTGTCGGCGAGGACCTCACCAGCCCTATACAAGATCCTGATCGAGCGAGGTGATACTTCGGATATCGCTATTACGGAGGCTCCCAACCTCGGTGGCGACAGCAATGTCGAGCTCGCGGGCAACATCCTGCTGCCGCACCACCATTGGTACCGTGTAGCCTCGGCAAGTCCGGGCGGAGCCGAGGCATGCACCCGGCTCAAACTTGCTGTCGAAGCGCTATGGAGGCGGACGCGTGATGCATTGCGCAGAGCCGGCGACCTCCCTCGACCTGGTCAGGATATTGGCTTGTCGGAGTCAGCACGATGAAAGCCCTGATGCTGGTTTCCGAACTCGAAGACTACACCATCTCCTACGCCAGCGGCCTGGCACAACACATGCAGGTCGTGCTGGGCGTTCCGCGCCGGCGCTTCGAACACCTTGCTTCCTGGTTCGATCCGGCTGTCGATCTGCACCTTCTGGATTGGCCGCGGCACCGCTCGCTTTCCAATCCCTGGTTCCTGCACCAGCTCACACGTCTCATCCGGCATGAACAGCCGAACCTTATTCACCTTCTGAGCAATTCTACGCTCTGGCTGAATTTTGCCGCTCCATTCTGGCGCCCGATTCCGCTCGTAACGACCGTACACGATGTGACAGTGCATCCTGGCGATTCCGATACCCGCACGCTGCCCGCCTGGGCTCCTGAATTGATGGTGAGGCAATCGCGTCATGTCGTCGTGCATGGCGAGGGGCTGAAAAGGATGGTCCTCGACAGATATTCAAAATCCCCAGATAGCGTCCATGTCCTGTCGCATCCAGCCATTCATCGCTACGCGGAGCTCGCCCGTCGGAGGAAAATGACGCGGGGCCAGGCAGACGGAACCATTCGGGTCCTGCTCTTCGGGCGGATTTTTGCTTACAAGGGTCTGGAGCATCTGGTCCGAGCCGAGGCCATGCTCAAGGATACGCTCCCCAATCTGCGCATTACGGTGGCGGGCCGTGGCGACGACCCCAGGATCTTCCAGCCACTTATGGGGGAAGCCGGTCGCTATGATATCCGCAACCGCTTTATCGAAGACGAGGAGGTCGCGCAGCTTTTCCTGGACGCCGATATCGTTGTCCTTCCCTATACGGAAGCGTCTCAAAGCGGTGTCCTCAACCTTGCTGCGGCCTTTGGCAAACCGGTTATCGTAACGGATGTCGGCGAATTGCGCGCGACAGTTCAGCCAAATGGATTGGGGGTGGTTGTGCCGCCGGGGGATGCGGAGCAGCTCGCAAGAGCCATCCGGATATTGGCGGAGAACCGCGAACTCAGAAACAATTTCGGTGCCAATGCGCTCGAATGGGCCACAGGACCGAATTCACCTGAACAGGTCGGGGCACAGGCCGCGGCCGTTTATCGCGAGGTGGTCGGATCATGCTGATGAAGGTATTCGCGGCCGGCCACCAGATAACGATGCGGAACGCGGCAAGCGTCCGTCACTATGTGCCGGGCGGTTGCGAGAACGGCGGCGGCATCGGCAGGCTGGTCGGATATATATCCAGCACGGCGAAGGAGGCAGGAGAAAAACATCTGGTCACCGATACCAGGGGGCCTCGGTGGTCAGTCGTGGCGTCGCCTGCGCGCTTGCTCGGCGCCATCTTGATGATGGTGAAGGATCGGCTCGTTGCTCCGCGACGAATTCATCACATCCATGTCGCGGGTCGCGGCAGCACTTCCCGAAAACTGATCTTGACTGAGGCCGCCCGCCTCCTTGGATGTCGTCACATATTGCATCTGCACGACTATGATTACGCAAGCGATTTCGCCACACGCTCGCCACGCCAGCAATCGCTCATACGTCGAATGTTTCAACATGCGGACTGCGTTGTGGCGCTCGGCCAGCGTGATCGCACAACGCTGTCGGCACTTCTGGGCGTCGAGGAACGCCGCATAGTCGTCGCTCATAATTGCGTCTCCGATCCGGGCGCACACGGTGTTCGGGTCGGCGAGACACCATTGATCGTATTTCTTGGTCGGCTGAGCGAGCGTAAAGGCGTTACCGAGCTTCTCCATGCCTTGAGCCATCCGCTCATGAAGGAACTGGGGTGGCGCGCCGTGCTGGCGGGCGATGGACCTGTCGAAGACTACCGACGCCAGGCCACAGCTTTGGCACTTTCGGATCGGGTGGAGATGCCGGGCTGGCTCGACGCCGACAAGGCGCGGGCCTTGTGTGCACGTGCGGATATCCTTGTCTTGCCTTCACATGCCGAAGGCCTGGCAATGGCGGTTATCGAGGGACTTGCCCATGGGCTCGCGGTTGTCACGACACGTGTCGGCGCCCACGAAGAAGTCATCTCCGACGGCGAAACCGGTGTTTTCGTGCCTGTCGGAGACAAGGATGCCTTAGCCGCGGCGCTGGCGAAACTCGTGATCGATCCGGACATTCGCAACCACCTCTCGTCCAGGGGCCGCGCCCTCTACCTCAATCACTTCAGTATGAAGGCATACATGCGATCGATGGAAAAACTATATGAAGCCGTCTCTGCGCAACCTCAAACAATGGTTGGCGCGCCATGACAATTTCAACTGTTCCCCCAGATCGTAACGTCCCGCTGTCGTCGATGCGTTATGACCCCAGGTTTCAGACAGAGACCAAATCGGACGACTTTGATCTGACATCAGGCATGCGCCTCATCCGCCGAAGGGTCGTCATGATCGCGGCGCTGACAGCACTCTTTATGGTGCCTGCCATTACGATGATTTCCGGATTTAAGCCGAACTATCACGCCGAGTCCCGGTTGATCATTCACAGGCCATTAGCAACAACGCTCGGCGCCGAAGATAACAGTCGCAATGATCCTCTGGACCTTACATCGGAGATCGAGCGATTGCTTTCCAGAAGCGCCGCCGAACGGGTGATCCGCGATCTTCAGCTCGATGAGCGGCCAGAATTCAATGCGGCACTGCGTAAGGCCTCTGTTGCCGCAAAGGTCCGGGAAATGTTGCGCGGCCTGGTCGACAGCGAAAAACCGTCCTTGCCGATACGAGACAGCATCGAGCCTATCATCCCCGCATATTACAAGGCGCTGCGCGTATGGAGTGACGGCCAGGGTGACGTTATCCAGATCGGATTCGATGCGAGCGATCCCAAACTGGCCGCCGCAGTCCCGAACCTGCTCATGAGCATCTACCTTGAAGAGCGCAAGGACAGCATCCGCAGCCGCCTGGACGCTGCGGAAGAATGGCTTCTGCAGCGCATCGCCGAACAACAGGATCGCGTGAAGACAGCGCGAGAAGCTGCTGACAAATATCAGGAAACGGCCAGTGTCGTTTCGGACGATGACACTCAGGGTGAGCAGATCAAGTCGCTGATGGAGTTGAGTGAGCGGCAAACAAAAATCGAACAAAGCCGCGCTGAAGTCGAAGCAACGATTTCGACGCTGGAAACAGCCGACGATTCTTCGCTTGCTCTCCAGAACATACCCCTTCCCGATAGCATCGGCGCGATGGAACGCGACCTGCGCGCACAGAAGCTAGATCTGGAGCGCCTTCTTCAGACCTATGGCAACGATGCCGAAGCAGTGGTCGACCTGCGCGAGAAGATTGCCAAGTCCCACACCGACCTCGGCCGTGCGGTCGATCGGTATCTCCAGTCCATGCGCGCCAAGCTGGCGGCGCTTGATCATGAAAATAGTGCGGTCCGCTCTGCGTTCGCAGCCGCCCAGGTGCAACGTTCCCACTCGGCCCTGGCGCAAACCGAGTTGTTGCGACTGCAGCGCATCGTTGACAGAGAGCAAACGACGCTGGACGAACTCGAAAAGCAACGCCGTGGTCTTGCTGGACAGGCCATGCTGCCGGGAGCGGAACTTGAGGTTTTGTCACCGGCTGCAGAGCCGCTCGGGCCGCAGGGTCGCGGACGGCTTTTCTACCTGATCGGCGCCATGGTCGCTTCGATTTCGATCGCGGTGACGGTCGCCTTCGTGGTTGAGATGGTGGACAGGTCGGTCCGCAGCTTCGACCAGTTGGCCGGAATGGCACGCATAATACCTGGCGGTTTTATACCGCGCTTGACCAGGAAAAGCCGGAATAATCCTTCGGCACTGTTCGGCCATGGACAAGGCGGGATGTTTGACGAAGCGATGCGCACTGTCATGATTTCGCTCAAACAGTCCAACGGCGGAAAATTGCCCAACAGCATTGTGGTGACGTCTGCGCACAGCGGCGAAGGCAAGTCGCTTGTCGCCAGATCGCTGGCAATCGAACTGGCGGCCAACGGGAATTCGGTGCTGCTTATCGATGGCGACCTTCGACACGGAAATCTCGATGCGCTTTTCAAGTCAGGTTTAAAGCAAGGATTGAATGAATTCCTGAGCGGACAAGCCCAACTACAGGACATCATCTGTCACCATCCAAGCGGTATCGACTTCATTCCTGCCGGTAGCCCCAGTCCCAACCGGCGCGCTCATTTGAATGATGTGGCTGACATTATCGAGATGGCACGGGCAAATGGCCAGATCGTGATCTTCGACAGTGCGCCTGTACTGGCCTCGTCCGACACGATGCATATGACTGCGTTGGTCGAGCGAACCTTGATGATAGTAAAATGGGCAAAGACCAGCCGTCGCGCCGTCGAAATTACCGCGCTGCATCTGAGAAGCGCACGAATCTCCGAAATTGTTGTCGCAATAAATAAGGTTAAGCCGAAAAAACACGCCCTATACAACTTCAGTGACTCGGAGTTATTTTCAAGAGCGCTCATGAAATACCATGACTACAAGACATGAAATTTCACTTTCATGGAAAGGTACTTGGCACGGGTAGTCACTGTATCGGGGCTTTGGAAATGAGGGGCCATTCGAACTGCCGAGCTAAAAACTGCTTCGCCAAGCGTACCGCGCCTGGCGGGGCGACATCAACTTTTCGAAACAACTGTAGTACCAGAGTTGGAGGGTGATCATGGATACCGGAGTAAGACATAACCGCAAAGTTGCGCTGATAACCGGCGTAACAGGTCAGGACGGCGCATATCTGGCCGAATTGCTCTTGGAGAAAGGGTATATTGTCCACGGCATCAAGCGGCGCTCGTCGTCCTTCAACACCAATCGTATCGAGCATCTCTATGAGGATCCCCATGTCGAGAATCCTCGCTTCATCCTCCACTACGGGGATATGACCGATGCAACGAACCTCATTCGGGTGGTTCAGGAAACGCAGCCTGACGAGATCTACAATCTTGCTGCACAAAGCCACGTCCAGGTGTCTTTCGAGACGCCTGAATATACCGCCAACGCGGATGGAACCGGCACCCTGCGGCTGCTTGAAGCCATTCGCCTTCTGGGCCTCACCAAGAAAACACGATTCTATCAGGCATCCACCTCCGAGCTCTACGGCAAGGTTCAGGCGGTCCCGCAGAACGAGACGACGCCTTTCTACCCTCGATCCCCCTACGCTGCCGCCAAGCTGTATGCCTACTGGATCGTGGTCAACTATCGCGAGGCCTATGGCATGCATGCCTCAAACGGCATCCTGTTCAACCATGAAAGCCCGATCCGCGGCGAAACCTTCGTGACCCGCAAGATTACCCGGGCGGCGGCGGCCATCCATCTCGGCCTGCAGGACCGGCTCTATCTCGGCAATCTCGATGCAAAGCGCGATTGGGGACATGCGCGAGAATATGTCCGCGGCATGTGGCTGATGCTGCAGCAGGATGAACCGGAGGACTATGTTCTTGCGACCGGCGAAACGCACACCGTTCGCTCCTTTGTCGAGAAGTCCTTTGCCAGAGTGGGCATGCCGATCGACTGGCAAGGCGAAGGCGTCGAGGAAAAAGGATATGACAAGCTATCCGGCCGGTGTGTGGTGGAGGTCGATCCGGCCTATTTCCGACCCACTGAAGTCGACCTTCTGCTTGGCGACCCGACGAAGGCGCATACGAAACTCGGCTGGAAGCACGAGGTCAGTCTTGATCAGCTGGTTTCGGAGATGGTTCGCGAGGACCTGAAAGTCATGGCCCGCAATGTTCCGACGGTTGGTGCGAATAAGGGCTTGGTGCATGCCTGAGCTCATCTACAGCCTTGCCGGAAAAAGGGTCTATGTCGCGGGCCACCGAGGCATGGTGGGCTCGGCGATAGTCCGGCGTCTCGCGTCCGAGGGCTGCGAGATCTTGACGGCCCCGCACGCCGAGATCGATCTCAGACGGCAGGATCAGGTGGAGGCATGGATGGCAAAGAACCGTCCCGATGCCGTCTTCCTGGCGGCTGCGAAGGTCGGCGGTATTCTCGCCAATGATACCTATCCGGCCGACTTCCTCTACGACAACCTTATTCTCGAGGCGAACATCATCCACGCCGCTTATAAAGTTCGCGTTGAAAAGCTGATGTTTCTGGGTTCGTCCTGCATCTATCCGAAGTTCGCCGATCAGCCGATCGTCGAAGAGGCGCTTCTCACCGGATCGCTCGAACCCACGAATGAATGGTATGCGATCGCCAAAATTGCCGGACTGAAGCTTTGCGCTGCTTACCGAAAACAGCATGGAAAGGATTTTATCTCGGCCATGCCCACCAATCTTTATGGGCCAGGCGACAATTTTGACCTCGATTCAAGCCATGTCATGCCAGCGCTGATACGCAAGGCGCATGAGGCAAAGCATAAGGGAGAGAAGGAAATACGCATCTGGGGCACAGGAACACCGCTGCGCGAATTCCTACACGTCGAGGATTGCGCCGACGCCTGCATCCATCTCATGAAGACCTATTCCGCCGAAGGTCACGTGAATGTCGGCTCAGGCGAAGACATTAGCATCCTCGAACTGGCTGGGCTCGTCGCAGAGGTCGTCGGCTTCGAAGGCGAGATCACACGAGACCTTACCAAGCCGGACGGTACGCCACGCAAGCTCATGAGCGCTGATAAGCTCCGCGCTCTCGGCTGGTCACCGAAGATCGGCCTGAAGGAGGGCATCGCGGACGCCTACCACTCCTTCCTGAATGGGCATTATCTCGAACGCCACAACGAGGCTGCAGAGTGATCGCGGGCCAGCTGTCGTCACGGTAGCGTTATCTGACGCGCCTGATCGTCAGCGCATCAAGTTCACGGGCCGCTTGAGTTTTCGCTTTGGCTTGCTTGCCGATGAGGAAGTCTCGGGCCGCAGCGCTTCAGTTGCCCTATCGCGGTCAACCGGCCGGCCGAACAGATATCCCTGCACATAGGGGCATCCGAGGCCCTGCAGACGTTCTGCCTGATCTTCCGTTTCGACACCTTCGGCTACGATGCGGGTACCGAGGCCGATCGACATGTCGATAAGGGCTTTGACGATGACTGCGCCGGGTCCATCGGACATCCGGTCAATGAAGGTCTTGTCAATCTTGATGATATCGACGGGGAAATTCAGCAGATGTGTGAGCGAGGCGTAACCCGTGCCGAAATCGTCGAGCGCCACAAGCAGCCCTTCCCTTCGAAGCTCCTCGATCGCTTTTGCCACCTTCCCGTCTTTTTCGTCCATATAGACTGTTTCGGTGACCTCGAGCACGACATGTTTGAGAGGCGTGCGGTGGCGGGCGAAAACGCTTTTGATCCGCTCGCAGAGATTTCCCTGATTGAAATCCGCCATGGATACGTTGACGCTCACATATTGAAACGAGAGCCCGAGATCGAGCCAGTATCGGATGTCGCGCGCGACCTGCTCCAGCATCCGGTCCGTCAGGAGGTGGCCCATCGACGGATCCTGGAGCGCCTCGGCAAACGCGCCGGGTGAGAGGATCTGGCCACTGTCCGTACGAATGCGGCACAGAGCCTCGAGGCCGACGATTTCCTGCGTCGGAAGACTGACGATCGGCTGGTAATGCGCCTCTATCCGATCTTCGGCCAAGGCGCTTGTCATGGTCTGCAGTGCCCGAAACCGGTTTGCGATCGCCCCGGCAAGATCGTCGCTGTAAAGCACGAAACCGCCTCTGGCCGTCTGCTTGGCATGATGGAGTGCAAGATTTGCATGTTGCAGAAAGGTCGGAACGTGGGCTGGCCCGGGCGGTTCGAAGGTCGCGCCCCCGCAGGTGACCGAGACCGGCAGGAGATGTTCGTTGCGCTGCGGTGTCCGGTTCTCCAGAGCGCGCAGAATTTCTGCCGAAACCGCGGACAATTCCGTTGCGGGACGATTTTCGATCAAGACTGCGAACTCATCGGCGTCCACCCTGAAGGTAGCGGCCGGCGCTGCGATCCGAGCAACGACTTGACCGACCTCCAGGATCAGTCTGTCGCCGGTCGCATGCCCGAAGGCATCGTTGACCCGGCCGAGCTGATCAATATCGACGAGCAGAACCGAAAGAGGGGCAAAGGCACTGTCGACGGCCGCCTCCAGCGTTTTCAAAAAGTTGGCACGGTTGCCGAAGCCGGTGAGGTTGTCGAAAAAGGCGAGCCTCTGATTGTCGGCCTTCACCTCCTCGCGCTCGAGCACCAGCGAGCAAAGGTCGAGGCACTCGGCGACGATCATGCGCTCTTCGGGCGTGGGACCGCGATTGTCCTTGTAGTAAAATCCAAACGCCCCGAGCACGCGTCCGTCACTGCGCAGGATGGGGCTGGACCAACACGCCTTGACGCCATGTTCTTTCGCAAGGATGTCGGCAAGCGGCCGATAGGGTGTCCAGAGCGGGTCCGTAAAGATATCGGTGACGGCGATCGGCCTGCGGAAATGGGCAGCCGTGCCGCACGAGCCGACATCAGGCCCGATCGGTATTCCGTCAAGCGCATCGGAATAGGTTTTGGCGATCGTCGGCCCCGCCAGGGGATGTAGGAGCCCTTCGCGGTCAACGGTCACGATCGAGCAAATGACGCCGGCTGCAAGCCGTTCAGCATGCTCGCAAATACGATCGCAGGCGTTTTCGAGGGAAGACCCTCGTGCCAGCATATCCAGGATTTCTTGCTGAAGCTGTCCTCGCATGCCCGGCCTCGTCGTGTTGCCTTTCGCTCGAATGGCCTCGAAACCTGTTCGACCGGTTAGGATCGAAAACTAGCAGGTACTGTGTTACGGGTTCGCAAATTTATCGACTACAATTCGACGCCCGAGATATATGGGTAGGTTTTCGTGCTGTGAGCGGCCGCAGCCGCAAGTCGATTCGATGGCGAAGCTGCATGATGGGAAAATAGGTTAGCCACGTCTAGCTCTGAAGAATATGCTGGCGCACCAATTCCTTCAGATGCTCCGTATCACCGGCCTCGATTGCATCGATCATCAGATGGTGCTCCCGGCTCGACTGTTCCACGCGGGCGCGCGTGCGCCACTGGGATACTGGCGCCGACGAGGTTCGCTGGCGAATTTCCGTGATAAGGTCGACCAGTTCCTGATTGCCGCCGAGGACCAGCAGTTGTCGATGGAAGGCGAGATTTGCCTCGTAAAGTTCCAGCATCGTGCCATTCAGCACCATGAAGTCGAAATGCTCGGCAAGTCCGCGCAGATTGACGATATCTGCCGACGACGCGTTCTGAATGATTGCTTCGACCATCGCCGTTTCCAGGATGATACGGATCTCGCTGACTTCCTGCGCGCGCCGACCGTCCGGTTCATAGACATGGTAACCGCGGTTCGGCACATGTTCGACGAGCCTCTTCTGGGCGAGGCGATCGAGAGCCCGGCGCACTTCAGGCCGCGTGCAGTTATAGCGTCGCTCGAGATCGATCTGCTTCAGCCATGTTCCCGGCAACAGGGCGCCAGCCAGGATATCCTGAAGCACGAGATCCGTCACGTCTCGCCCGGCAGACGTTCCCTGCCCCGAATCCATCATGACATCCGCCATTCGAACTTCTCCTGACTTTCCTCATCGATACCACGGGCTGAGGCATTTCCGTAAGCCGGCCCAAACAGTTTGAGGTGATGAAAATTTATTCGTGCACACGGATTGCGCATAAAATTTTTGTATCCTAAATTGGCGCCAATTTTGGATACTATGCAAGACGAAGCTGTTTTGGAAGCCATGAAAAACTCGGAAGCCGTGTGGGACATCGTTGAAGCCAAGAGCGCATCCTTCTTTGCGCTCAGCGATCGGATCTGGGATATGCCGGAGACGAATTACGAAGAATATCGCTCCGCCGAAGAACACGCGCGCCAGCTGGAAGCGGAGGGATTTCGTGTCGAGCGCGGCGTCGCGGGATTGCCGACCGCTGTCGTAGGCGAAGCCGGTGAAGGTGGTCCTGTTATCGCAATCCTCGGTGAATTCGACGCGCTGCCCGGGCTGAGCCAGGAGGCCGGTCTCGCTGAAAAGCGTGAGGTGACGGCAAATGGCAACGGCCATGGATGCGGCCACAACCTGCTCGGCGCCGGTTCGATGCTGGCGGCAGCCGCGGTAAAGGACTTCCTTGCCGCAAACGGCCTCAAGGGCCGCGTGCGTTATTACGGCTGCCCGGCAGAAGAAGGCGGGTCTTCCAAGGGCTTCATGGTTCGTGCCGGCGTCTTCGATGACGTCGATATCGCCATTTGCTGGCATCCGGCGGCTTTTGCTGGCGTCAATAACCCTGTGTCGCTTGCCTGCAACGAACTCAACTTCCATTTCACCGGCCGCTCCTCGCATGCCTCGGCAACGCCGCATCTCGGCCGCAGCGCTCTTGATGCGGTTGAGCTCATGAATGTCGGCGTCAACTATATGCGCGAGCATATGCCATCGACGGCGCGCATCCATTACGCCGTTACCGATACCGGCGGTTCCGCGCCGAATGTGGTGCAGGCCCGTGCGACGGTGCGTTATCTCATTCGCGCCCGAAATCTCCCCGAACTCCTGTCGCTCGTCGCCCGTGTCAAAAAGGTGGCGGAGGGCGCAGCCCTCATGACCGAGACGTCGGTCCGCAGCGAAGTGATCAGCGGCGACGCCAACCTCGTCGGCAACGTCCCGCTCGAAGAACTGATGTTTGCCAATCTCCAGCGCCTCGGCCAACCAGTCTTCGATGAAGCCGATCGCGCAACCGCCCGGAAATTCCAGGCGACCATGAGTGCCGAGGACATCGCCTCCTCCTACGCGCGCTTCGGCCTGAAGCCGAAGAAGGACCAGCCGCTTTGCGAGGAAATCTTCCCGCTCTATGCCGGCGACAGCACGATCGTCGGCTCCACCGATGTCGGCAGCGTCAGTTGGGTCGTACCGACGGTGCAAATGCGCGGCGCGACCTATGCGATCGGCACACCCGGCCATTCCTGGCAGCTCGTCGCCCAGGGCAAGCTTCCGGCGGCCCACAAAGGCACGGAACATGCGGCGAAAGTCATGGCGAGTACCGCCATCGACCTGATCCGCGATCCTGATCTCATCGAGGCGGCCAAGGCGGACCTGAAGGGTCGCCTCGATGGGACGCCATTCGTCAATCCGATCCCTGATGACGTTCAGCCGCCGCTGCCGCAGAAGCAGGCATCATGAACCAGCCCGGCATCCTCGAGCTGATTAGTTTCGGCCCCGAGGGATGGGGCAAGGCGCTCATGGCCGGCGCGTGGATGACGATTCTTGTTGCGATTTCCGGTTATGCGATCGGCGCGGTGATCGGCACTTTCGGTGCTTGGGCGAAGATATCGGGCGGCCGCGGCGTCAGGATCGCCGCCGATACCTATACGACGGTTCTTCGCGGCATACCGGATCTCTTGGTCATCTACCTCTTCTATTTCGGAGGCAGCGCCGCCGTCACGGCACTCGGCCGGCTTTTCGGCGCCGAAGGCTTCCTCGGCTTCCCGGGTTTTCTTGCCGGATCGCTCGCCGTCGGCGTGACCTCAGGTGCACAGTTTACCGAGGTGTTCCGAGGGGCGTTCAAGGCGGTCCACGCCGGTGAGATCGAGGCTGCAATTGCCTGCGGCATGGGCCGTATATTGCGGTTTCGCCGCATCGTCGCGCCATTGACGCTTCGCCACGCACTGCCAGGCCTTGGCAATGTCTGGCAAGTCGTCCTGAAGGAATCCGCGCTCGTTTCCATCACCGGCGTGGCCGAACTGCTCCGCCAGACACAAGTCGCCGCCGGCTCGACCGGTCTACCCTTCGATTTCTATGTCGTCGCCGGAGCGATCTATCTTATTATATCAACTGGTTCCGGCCTTTTCCTGAGGCGAGCTGAAAAGCACTTCTCTCGCGGCGTAAGGAGAAGCTGATGGATTGGCAATTTCTCATCGAAACCTTCGTCAGTCTCATTTCAGCCATCCCGCTGACACTTCAGCTTGCCGCGACCTCGATCGCGCTCGGCGCAGTCGTTGCGCTCGCGATCGCACTTTGCCGGCTTTCCGGTATCAAGATGCTTGAATGGTTTGCGCGGGCTTATGTCTTCGTCTTTCGCGGCACTCCGCTACTCGTACAGATCTTCCTGATCTATTATGGGCTCGGCCAGTTTCCCGAGGTCAGGCACAGCATCTTCTGGCCGTTCCTGCGCGAACCCTATTGGTGCGCCGTGCTCGCGCTGACCATGAATACCGCTGCTTACGCGAGCGAGATCATCCGCGGCGGCCTTCAGTCGGTACCCTTCGGCCAGATCGAAGCGGCGCGTGCCTGCGGCATGCCACGGTTCATGCAGTTCCGTCGCATCGTTCTGCCGCTCGCGATCCGGCAGGCATTGCCGGCTTACTCGAACGAGACGATCGCCATGGTGAAGGCGACGTCGCTCGCCTCGATCATCACCCTGATGGAAGTGACAGGCGTTGCCGCCAGGATCATCTCCGAGACCTATCGGGCAATCGAAGTGTTCATCGTCGCGGGCGCCATCTATCTGGCGATCAACTTCCTGCTGACGCGCCTCGTCTATCTTGTCGAATACTGGCTAAGCCCGCATCTGCGCCAGCCCCTTCCCTACCATCCCGCGGCCGTCCCCGCATCCGCACTCGAAGGAGACGCCCGATGATTGCGGCGAACGCCCCTCTTTCTCCGATCGCGCTCAGCGTGAAGGACCTGCACAAGAGCTTCGGTCCTGTGCAGGTTTTGAAAGGCATCTCGCTTGATGCGCATGAAGGCGATGTGGTCTCCATCCTCGGTTCCTCCGGCTCGGGAAAGTCCACCTTCCTGCGCTGCATCAACCTTCTGGAGACGCCCAATTCCGGCGAGGTGACCGTTGCGGGTGAGACGATCCGCATGGTTGCCGACGGCAAAGGCGGCAGCCGGCCGGCCGAACGCAGACAGGTCGATCGCATCCGTTCGCAGCTTGGAATGGTCTTCCAGAGCTTCAATCTCTGGTCCCACAAGACCGTGCTCGAAAACGTCATCGAAGCGCCCGTCCATGTCCTCGGCCGTTCGAAGGCAGAATGCATCGAGGAGGCCGAGGCCCTGCTTGCCAAGGTGGGGATTGCCGAGAAGCGCAATTTCTATCCCTCGCATCTTTCCGGTGGCCAACAGCAGCGCGCAGCGATCGCACGCGCGCTTGCCATGCGACCGAAGGTGATGCTCTTCGACGAGCCGACCTCGGCGCTCGATCCCGAGCTCGTCGGCGAAGTCCTGCGCGTCATGCGCGCGCTTGCCGAAGAAGGCCGCACCATGCTGGTCGTCACCCATGAAATGGGCTTTGCCCGCGATGTCTCCAGCCGGGTCGTCTTCCTGCATCAGGGCGTCGTTGAAGAGGACGGCAAGCCGCAGGAGGTCTTTGCCAATTCCCGGTCGGACCGTTTCCGCCAGTTCATCAGCAAATAGTTTTCTCAGCCCAAACAAAGAAAAGGGGAGCAAAAACATGACGTTCTTTTCACGGGTTCTGATGGCGACATCAGCCGCAGCGATCATCGCGACGGCCGGCATCGCGCATGCCGAAGACAAGAAGTGGACGACGGTGACGATCGCCACCGAAGGCGCCTTCAAGCCCTATAACTTTACAAAGCCGGATGGCACGCTCGATGGTTATGAGATCGAGCTGACCAAATATCTCTGCGACCACATGAAGGTCGAGTGCAAGATCGTCGTCCAGAACTTCGACGGCATGATCCCGGCGCTGAACGCCGGCAAGTTCGATGCCATCATTTCCGGCATGTCGGCGACGGCCAAGCGTGAAGAGGTTATCGCCTTTAGCGATTCCTACGGCTCCACCGGCCAGGCCTTCGCAACCTCGAAGACGGGCGATCTCGCGAACCTGCCTGAAAAGGGCCAGGTGTTCTCGCTCGCCAGCGATGAAGCGGGTGCTGCTGCCGAGATCGAGAAGATCAAGCCGGCGCTGCAGGGCAGGACGATCGGTGTGCAGACGGCCTCAACCGCGGCCGCCTTCGTCGACAAATATCTGAAGGGTGTCGTCGAGGTCAGAGAATATAAGACGACGGAAGAGCATGATCTCGATCTCAAGGCCGGTCGTGTCGACATCGTCATGGCATCGATGGCGTATCTAACCACGGCTTCTGAGAAGCCGGGCAATGATGACATGACGACTGCCGGTCCGCGTTTCCAGGGCGGTTTCCTCGGTCGCGGCAGTTCCGTTGGCCTGCGCAAGAGCGATACCGAATTGAAGGCGATGTTCAACGACGCGATTGCGGCCGCGAAGGCGGATGGCACGATCAAGACGCTGTCGGAAAAATGGTTCGGCTTCGACGTTACGCCAAAGTGAATGAACTTAAGATCGATACCCGGCGAGCGAAACTCGTCGGGTATTGCCATTCAGCCTGTCATCGGCGCCTGCGCGTAGCGTACCGCCGATCGCCTTGATGGCAGAGACGTCTGAGCAGCCATGGCGCTCAACGTTCCGTCGCGGAATATTCAATGGACAGAGCCTTGCAGCGCTCGTAAGCGGCGTCTACATCGCTATTCGTGTGGTCGCGGGTGTCGCCAACGGCAGCCCGACATTTAAAAGAAACAAGACACGATTCCATTGTGCAGGAGGGGCAACTATGGCCAATCTTCCCGATATGACGAAACACCGCGGCTTTCCGTCGGGCATGCCAGGGAGCGGCATTCAGTTCACCATCCGCCGTGCCAATCCCAGGGGCGTGACGCCGATCAAGGCCCTGCCCCGCCGCGCCCGACCCGGGACGGCAGAGCACCGGGTCGATGCAGCCTTCCTGCATGCGCTTTGGCATCATTTCGGGGCAGAGCCCTTCGAGCGCGGCAATCTCGACGCGGCTCGGCTCAACTTGCTCTTTGGACGAGAAGTGGTGGCTGTCGACAAGGACTTCGATGCGATGTCCTATGAGGCGATGCTCGTCATCGACGAAAAGGTAGCACGTCAGAATTTCCCGGAAGCGTTTGAAGACGTCATGGAGGTTTGATGAGAGCGCTGGCGATGGGCACTGAGCGTTGGGTCCATGGCCATCATCATCGGAAAACCAAGCACATAGCGATTGCCCATATTGTCGTCTCAAACAGAGCTGCCAATAAATCCTTTATGGCGCAAAGCTTCGCAAATTTCCAAGAATGAAATCGTAGACTGGTTCAGGCTGTCCCGGCCCGGTCGTCCGCAAAACCGGCGGAATGCTTGCTGATGCTTCTGCTCTGTCAGCAAGCATCGCTGGCGACATTCCGAGTGCCTGCGAAAAGGCGTCATGCGGGACTTTCGATAGTTGACGAAGCAGCCCGGCGGCGCGGCCAGCATGACGCATAGCCGGTGTGCGTTTGCCTTCGCGGATCTTCACACCGGCAGCGGAGAGCAGGATCAGGCCCTTGAGCAAGGCGCGTAGCGCACTGCCTCTCTCCGCGACCTGCCAAATCCCCTCCCAGGCCTCATGCGCTTCCCAGTAATAGCCATGGTTGAAAAGGTCCGCGCCCCACGCGAATTCATCGGAATCGAGTGTCGGAAGAATCGGTGCAGGCTCAACCTGGTAACTGTGCCCTGCCGGATCCCGTACGGGATGGGGCATCCGACCGGGCAAGTAGGCGTAGCGCGGAAAGCTTCTCTGCGGCAGCAGACGAGGACGTTGCATAACCTCAATCATCATGCCGGTGACCATGATCGCAAGCGAAGCTGTGCGCAAGCCGGCCGACAAATCGCTTCGTCGCCACCATCGGATCGGCTGTCCTCATAGGCGCGGAACGACGTCGCCGACGTATGCCGATTGTCCTAGGACAGCGCCTCGTCTACGGCGATTTGCGCCATCGCAAGTGCTGCCTCCCGGGTTTTTGCGGCAGCGATGAAGAGGCCCTTGTGGCAGAAAGTCGCTCCTTCGACGCCGCAGACACGCTCGAGCTCCTGGCCAGTCAATCCCGCCCAGGATGCAGGCAAATCGGCGCGCAGCTCGAAGCCCTCGTCAGCGCGGCGGATGCCGGTCAGGCACCAGTCGTTTTCCCGTGGGTGAACGACGAAAAGCAGATGATCCGCCTTCGCTCTTACGATCGCCGCGCGAAAAGGCATGCCCATTGGCAATTCGAGAACATGCCCCTCGCCTGTCTCGTTGATCGCCTTGAGAACAAGGGCTTCCGCGCGGAGTTTCGCAGCCTGCGTTGCGATACCGGCCTCCACGAAGCTTCGCGCAATCGAAAGGGCGGCGTGGAACGCCCGGTCATCGGCCTCGTGATCCTTGGCATCGAAAACCGGTTTCAAGGTTTCCAGCAGGGCCGGCAGTGTAAGGCCTGCCAGCTCGCCTGCGATGGAAGGATCAAGCGCACCATTGTCAGTCAGATCGACCGGCAAGACGAACTTGAAGTCGAAGGAAGCATGCACCGATGAAATATGCGTTTCGGGCACGCCAAGGGCTGCAAGATAATCAGCCCCATAGTGTTTCCAGACGAGCCCGAAGGAACTGTAGGGCCGTCCGTCCTCACGCATGGGCGCGCCACGCTGATGGTGGTCGAAAATACCTGCTGCGGGATCATACTGCCCGCCGACGTCGTAGATGATGCGATCGGTGGCCGGTGTGGTCCATTCGACATTTCTGCTGCGAATGATCCTGGCCTGTGGGAACAGCCGGGTCAGAATGACGCTCGAAAGCAGCTCATCGGCGTGGAAGCCGCCGGAATGGGTAACCAAATATAAGGGAGTCATTGTCAGATGCGCCTCTCGGAGCCGGGAATGTGTCGCCGTCCTGATAGCCCGCGTCGATCCCCAGCTCAACAGTCGGTGAGGGAAACGGCCACACAATTCTGTCGATCCGGATATTGAAAGGCATCCCGGACGTGATGCAGCCACAATGCTGCGGTAACACCATAAACATCCGAGGACATTGTTTCCTCGATGAGGCAGGCTCCGTTGTCCGATTGCCGACGCACGCTTGCGACCCTCCCCTCAGCAATTTGTGGTAGCCGCAGTTGAATGCTGCTTCCGGGCATGGACCCCGTGCCAAGGCATGAGTGGCAAGCTGCGACGGCGGATCATCGCCGACGAGCGCCCAAGCAATCATTTCCAGACAATCAGGAGCGAACCTTCGCGGTTCGGATTTCTCATGAATAATCACCATTTCGCCCACCCCAACAGAAGTGCTACACCATCGAAGCAGCGCCTGCTGGATCGATACAAGCAGTACCTTCAGTTTGCCGAGCTGAAGTCTTTGGCCGGTGACCGGATCGGCGCAGAAAATGACTACCAGCATGCCGAACATTTCTTCCGCAGCGCTGCCCAACAGAAAGACGCCGACCGACTATGAACGTAACGATGACGGCCGGCCAAGACGCCGGTGCCGAAAAAGCCTGGCTCAAGATTCTCTCGAATTACCGAAAACCCAATACAGGCCGAAGCCTGTATGAACTGGCCGTGACCTTGATCCCGTTTGTCCTTTTTTGGGCAGCAGCGGGGGTCGCGATCCATTTCGGCTATTGGCTCGGCATAATCCTTGTCGTTCCGGCAGCCGGATTCCTTTTACGGCTCTTTATGCTGCAACATGATTGCGGGCATGGCTCGTTTTTCGGACGGCGTCAGTGGGATGACTGGACAGGGCGCGTGATCGGCATCCTCACGCTCACACCTTACGACTATTGGCGCCGCGCGCACGCGGAACACCATGCCTCAGCCGGCAATCTGGATGAGAGGGGGGTCGGCGATATCACCACGCTGACGGTCGAGGAATATCGCGCCTTGACGGGTCGAGGAAAACTCGCCTATCGCCTCTATCGACATCCTCTGGTCATGTTCGGCATTGGCCCTGCCTATCTTTTTCTCTTCAAGCAAAGGCTGCCGTTCGGCATGATGCGCTCCGGGGCGCTGCCCTGGATTTCGACGATGGCGACAAACGCCGGCATTGCTGCACTCGCCATTCTCCTCATCTGGGCCGTCGGGATCGTTCCCTTTCTGCTGATCCATTTGCCAACCGTTCTGCTTGCCGGATCGGCTGGCGTCTGGCTGTTCTACGTTCAACACCAATTCGAAGACACGCATTGGTCCAAACCTCCGGAATGGACGTTCCCCTATTCCGCCATGCATGGCGCCTCGCATTATGATCTACCGCGTCCCCTGCGATGGATCACCGCCAATATCGGCATGCACCATGTCCACCATCTGTCGAGCCGAGTGCCATTTTACAGGTTGCCGGAAGTGCTGCGTGACTATCCGGAGTTGGCGAAGCTTGGGCGCATCAATATTCGCGACAGCCTCAGCTGCGTGAAGCTCATCCTCTGGGACGAGACGGCACGACGGCTGATTTCACTGCGTGAGGCAGAGGTGCGCGCCTAACAGCAGGTTCAGGCGCACACCGCGATCGGTCAGCTCAGATTTTTCAGATAGAGCGAGAGCAGTTGCGTCTGCGAGGAGATGCCGAGCTTGCGATAGACGTTTCGGCGGTGAACCTTCACCGTTCCCGTCGAAATGTTGAGCTTCAGTCCGATCGATTCCGACGAGTGGCCCTGCAGCACCAGCTCGACGATGGCCGTTTCGCGGCCCGTGAGGTTGAGGTCGTGCCAGACGGTATCGACGCGCGGGATGCCCTCGTTTTTGCGGCGGCTCCTGCCTCTTGCCGCAAGCTGCGCGTCGAAGCGTGGCGCAAGTCCGGCCCAATAATGTTTCACCATGCTGGCCACAAGCGGCTCGACCTTCTTCAGAGTAGCGAATTCGGCGGGCGGAAAAGCGCCGGTCTTTTCGCGCCGCATCAGCGACAGCACGACTGTGATATCGCCATCGACGGGCACGAAGAAGCCAATTTCTTCGGCTAGTCCGGTCTGCACGTAATAGCTGCGATAGTATTCGCTGGAAAAGAACCGGTCCGGCGCAAGCTCGCGCATCCGGAAGACGCCTTCGCGCCGCTCCCGAGCAGTGTGGTAGAAGGGATCGAGCAGGTAAGGTCCTGCCTGATAGAGCGTCACGAAAACGACGTTCTCTTCGCGATCGAAGGTGCTGTAAAGATCGATCGGCCGCTCTTTTGCCCGATAGGCGAAGACGACGACATAGTCGAAGCGCACCAGTGCGGCCATCATCTGGCGGAACGTATCGCCGAAGCCCGCATCCGCCATGGCTGACTTGCCGACCGTGGCTTTGAAAGCGGCAAACAGCGTCTCCAGCTCGATACTCACTAGCCCTTCCCCTCCGCCGTTCCACGCAATTTCGCGCAGCCCGGATATACACCTTCCATGAAACGTTGTGCGCCAAAATACCTCTCTCGGGGTATATACCGTGCAGGAAGCTCAGGCTTACTCTTTCCTTAACGACGGTGGCAATAAGGCAGCGATAGACTGCCATTCCAACCAACCGCAGGGAACAGACGTGGCATCCGCTTCGACGAACGATATCGAATTCCGTTCGGTCACAAAGAACTATGGCGCCGTGACCGCTGTAACGGACATCAACCTTACTGTGCCCAAGGGCGCATTTCTGGCGCTGCTCGGGCCTTCCGGCTGCGGCAAGACGACCTGCCTGCGCATGATCGGCGGCTTCGAGCAGCCGAGCGAAGGTACGGTGCTGATCGACGGGCACGAGATGAATGGCGTTCCGGCCTATCGCCGCCCCGTCAACATGGTGTTCCAGCATTACGCGCTGTTTCCGCATTTCAACGTCGAGCAGAATGTCGCCTACGGCCTGAAGCAAATGCGCCCGAGGATCGGAGCGGCCGAGATCGACCGCCGTGTCGCCGAGGCGCTCGAGATGGTCCGGCTCGGCGGCTTTGCCAAGCGGCGGATTCATGAAATGTCGGGCGGCCAGCAACAGCGCGTGGCGCTTGCCCGGGCCATCGTCAACCGGCCTTCCGTGCTGCTGCTCGACGAACCGCTGGCCGCACTCGACAAGAAGCTGCGCTCGGCGATGCAGATCGAGTTGCAGACCCTGCAGCGCGAACTCGGCATCACTTTCGTCCTCGTCACCCATGACCAGGAAGAGGCGCTTTCGATGGCCGATGTCGTCTGCGTCATGAGTGCCGGACGCATCCGCCAGCTCGGCAGCCCGCAGGAAGTCTATGACCGCCCGGCCGATCTTTTCGTCGCCGACTTCGTCGGCAAGACGAACCGCATCACTGCGGCGATGGAGGCTGATGGCGCCACGCTGCGGCTGGCCGATGGTTCAGCAATCGCCTCCGGCAAACGGCTCGCGCCAGGAGAGGTCATTGCGGCTCTTCGCCCTGAGGCAATCCGTCTAACGCGTCAGGCGACGGTAACAGGCACGTCATTCAAGGGAACCGTGACGCACCGCATTTTCCTCGGCTCATCGGCAGAATATGCCGTGAGCGTGCCGGGGCTTGGCGATTTCCTGATCACCGCCGATCGCCGCAGCATGAACGAGAGTGATCTCGTGGAGCCGGGCGAGGAGGTTTTCCTCGGTTTCGACCCTGCAGCCATCCATGTCTTTCCAGCGTCGAATGCATAAACCAAAACAAGGGAACAGCATCATGAGCAAGGATTATAAGGATAATCTCCCCATTTCCGCCGAAGGCTTCATAGACGAGTTCATGCGCCTGAAGCGCGGCTCAGTCAGTCGTCGCCACTTCCTCGGGATCACCGGCCTCGGTCTTGCGACCGCCGTGCTGTCGCGCTTCCCGGGCGCACTGTCGACGCCTGCCTATGCGGCAGACGACCTCGGCACGCAGATGTCGATCGCCACATGGCCGAACTATCACGATCCGGCAACCTTCGAGAACTTCAAGGCGGCAACCGGCGTTGCCGTCGAAGTCAACGTCTTCGGTTCGAACGAGGAAATGCTTGCCAAGCTTCAGGCCGGCGCCTCCGGCTGGTCGCTTTTCGTGCCGACCAACTACACGATCTCGACCCATCACAAGCTCGGCCTGATCGAGGAACTCGACCTTTCGAAGATCCCGAATTTCAGCCAGGCAAGCGAAAGCCCGCGTTTCACCAAGGAGGGCCAGATCGACGGCAAGACCTATGCCGTGCCGAAGAACTGGGGCACGACAGGCTTCTCCGTCAATACGTCCAAGATCAAGACCAAGCTTTCGAGCTGGAAGGACTTTTTCGAGATCGCCCAGACGGAAGCCGACGGCCGTGCCATGGTGCACGACTACCAGCTGACGACGATTGGCAGTGCGCTTGTCTCGCTCGGCTATGACTTCAATTCGATCAAGGCCGACGAGCTTGCCAAGGCGGAAGAATTGCTGATCAAGGTCAAGCCGCATCTCTTCGCAATCAATTCCGACTACCAGCCGTCGATGCGCTCCACCGATGCGTGGCTCACCATGTGCTGGACCAATGATGGCGCGCAGCTCAACCGGGACATGCCGGAACTTGCCTATATCCTCGGCACCGACGGCGGCGAAATCTGGACCGACTATTATGCGATCCCCAAGGATGCGCCGAACAAGGCTGCTGGCTATGCGCTGCTCAACTACCTGATGGACCCGCAGAACGCGGTGAAGGAGCACATCGCTAACGGTGCACCGACCACCGACAGCCGCGTCATCGCGCTGCTGCCGAAGGAGGTCACGTCCAACAAAATCGTCTATCCTGACGAAGCAGCACTTACCCCGCTGGAATTCGGCGCCGCCGTGACGCTGACCGATCCGGGTCGTGCCGAACTCATGGCGCGCTTCAAGTCCGCATAATTCTATCTTTGAATTCCGGCCCCCCCACACTTTGCCATGGGGGCCGGTTCAGCTCTCAGATCCGGCGGATAACGACACCAGCCATGTCCCTGACCCATGCCACCAAACGGCGTCTAATCACCGTCGCCCTTGTCGGCCCGGCAAGCGCCTGGCTATTCGTCTTCCTGGTGCTGCCTTTTATCGCCATCATCGTCTTCGCCTTTGGCGAGCGGGCGCCGGAAGGCGGTTATCAGGCGGGTTTCACCTTCGAGCAGTTTGCCAATCTCGGAGCGCGGTCGGCCGCCTTCGTCAATACGCTGATCCTGGCGCCGATCGGGTCGGCCGCCTGCCTCATCATCGCCTATCCGGTTGCCTATTACCTGGCGGTCAAGGCGAGCCCGCAGCGCCGGCTGCTGCTCGTCTCGCTGGTCGTCGTTCCCTTCTGGACCAGCCTTCTGGTGCGCACCTATGCCTGGATGTATCTGCTCGGCGCCCGTGGCATTCCGCATCTGCTTGAATTCGTCGGCATCGAAAATATCAGGCTGATCAATACGCCCGGCGCCGTGCTGCTCGGCATCGTCTACGGTTACCTGCCGCTGATGATCATGCCGATTTATGTCAGCCTCGAAAAGCTGGACCGCCGGCTGCTCGAAGCCTCGGCCGACCTTGGCGCGAAGCCTATCTCGACCTTCTTCGGCATCACGCTGCCCCTGTCGCTACCGGGTGTCATGACCGGCGTTGCGTTGGTGACGATCCTGCTTCTCGGGGAGTACCTGATCCCGCAGCTTCTCGGCGGCGGCAAGGTGTTCTTCATCGGCAATGCACTTGTTGACCTCTTCCTGCAATCACGCAACTGGCCCTTTGGATCGGCGATTGCCATCACACTGGTTGCCGTCGTCGTCATCGTGCTGCTTGTCGCCATGCGCATTGCCTGGCGCGTCGCAGGTACCCGCCAGGTGGATCTCATCTGATGCGCGCACTCGTGATCTTCGTCTATCTGTTCCTTTACACGCCAATCGCGCTTGTCGTGCTGTTCTCCTTCAACGCGGGACGCAATGCCAGCGAGTTTACCGGCTTCTCGACGCAATGGTATGGTCGGGCGCTTTCCAACACCTTCCTGATGGAAGCGCTGCGCAACAGCCTGATCATCGCCTTTACCAGCGCAGCACTCGCCGCGATCTTCGGTACCATGGCTGCCATCGGCATGGAGCGGCTCGGTGCCCGGGCGCGCGCGGTTTTCGACGGTCTCTTTGCTGCGGCGATCGTCGTGCCTGGTGTCGTCATCGGCATTGCAACGCTGGTTGCCCTCGTCGAAGTCTTCGGCTTCATCAACCCTGCTATCGCCGCTCTTTGGCCGGGTGACCAGCCTCCGAAGCTCGCGCTCGGCTACGGCTCGATCATTGCCGCCCACGGGCTCTTCACCATGGCCCTGGTGACGATGATCGTGAAGGCGCGCATCGCGAGCCTTGGCCGCGATATCGTCGAGGCTTCCAGCGATCTCTACGCGACACCGTTCACGACCTTTCGGCAGATCGTACTGCCGCAGATCATGCCGTCGATCCTGGCGGGTTTTCTGCTCGCCTTCACCTTTTCCTTCGACGATTTCATCATCGCCTTCTTCGTGGCGGGCTCCAACACGACGCTGCCGATCTATGTCTTTGCCTCCATCCGCCGCGGCGTGACGCCTGAAATCAATGCCGTCGCCACGATGGTGCTGATCGCTTCGCTTGCCCTCATTCTCATCGCGCGCTTCCTGATGCGCGAAAAGACAACGACAAACTGACCGGGGAAATGCCATGATACTGAGAGATCGCGTTGCAATCGTCACCGGAGCAGGCTCGGGCATCGGGCGGGCGGGCGCGCTGATCATCGCGCGCGAAGGCGCCCATATCGTCGTTGCGGATATCGATTTCCTGAATGCTGAAGAGACCGTCAGCCAGATTGCCGAGGCGGGCGGCAGTGCCGAATGCCTGGTGGTCGATGTCACCGACGACAAGGCGCTTGAAACCGGCATTGCCGCTGTTGCCGCACGCCACGGCCGGATCGACATCCTCCACAATCACGCCGGCGCGCAGGTGGCCGGCGATCTGGAACAGGTTGCCGTCGAAGGCTTCGACAGGTCCTGGAGCCTGAATGTGCGGGCGCATTTCATGGCCGCGCGTTTCGTCATGCCCATCATGAAAAAAGCCGGCAAAGGCGTGATCCTCAATACGTCCTCGTCGTCAGGCGTGCTCTACGACCGCGAAATGATCGCTTATACGACGACCAAACATGCTGTCATCGCCATGACCCGGCAGATGGCGGGCGACTATGCGAAATTCGGCATTCGCGTGAATGCGCTTTGCCCCGGATGGGTCGACACGCCGTTCAATGAGCCATTCATCGCGCAGATGGGCGGCCGCGAAGCGATCGAAGGCTACATTGCTGAAAAGGTGCCGCTCGGCCGCTGGGCGGATGTTTCGGAGATCGCCGAACCGATCCTGTTCCTGGTCTCGGACCGTTCCTCCTACATGACGGGCCAAATCCTCGTCGTCGATGGCGGCGAGACCGTCGTCTAGGACGACTGGAAAGTCAGTTGCACCTTGCAGGCCAGCGAACGGTTGCCCGCAATGGTAAAGGCTGAAACGGCGTCCTGGAGCGGTAGGCTGTGGCTGATGATCGGCCGCACATCGATCTTCCGGCGGGAAATCAGGTCGACAGCGGTCGTAAATTCCTCGTGAAAGCGCTGCGTCCCGTGGATGTGCAGCTCCTTGCCGACGATGGCGTTGAGGGGCAACGGAACGTCTCCGGTGACGCCGACCTGGATGATGGTGCCGCGGGGGCGGATTGCGGCGATTGCGCTGTGGATGGCCGGAGCGGCTGCAGAACATTCGAATACGAGATCGAAATAGCCTTTTCCCGTCTGAAATTCGGCAAATGAAGCTGTATCCCGCGCCACGTTGATCGTGCGGCTGGCTCCCATTGCTTTCGCCCGCACTAGCGCCGCATCGGCAAGGTCGGTGACGACGATCTCGCCGGCGTCATAATGTCTGATAACGGCAACCATCAGGGAACCGATCGGTCCGGCGCCCGTCACCAGGACTTTTTTGCCGGCAATGCCGGGCGCACGTGTTGCGGCATGCAGGCAGACGGATAACGGCTCGCTGCAGGCCGCTTCCGCCGGTGTTGTCGAGGCTCCAACCTCGACGCATTGTCTGGCCGGCACCACCAGCCATTCCCGGAACATGCCCTGCTCATGCGGCAGGCGCATTGCGCTGCCCATGAAACGCATCTCCAGGCAGTGGATCGGCATGCCGATGCTGCAATATTCGCAGGCACCGCACGGCTGGCTTGGATTGACCGCCACCAGCGTGCCTGTCTTCAAGTTCACCCCCTCGCCTGCCAGTTCGACCGTTCCGGCGGCCTCATGACCGGGTATCATCGGCTCACGAACCCTGACCGGCCCGAAGCCGCCGTCCTGGTAATAATGCAGGTCGGAGCCGCAGATACCTGCGGCTGCCATCTTCAAAAGCACCTCGCCCGGGCCGGGGGCTGCGACCGGATCAGTCTCGATCCTGAGATCGCCCTTTGCATAAAGCCGTGCCAGCCGAGTCTGCATCGAACCCTCCTACTTCAGCAATCCGAGCTGCTGTGGCAGCCAGAGGGATACGGAGGGAATGAAGGTGATCAGGATCAGGGCGATGAAGAGCGGTGCCAGCCAGGGCAAGATCGCCATCGTCGTCCGTTCGACGGAAAGTTTCGCCACCCGCGATAGCACGAAGAGCACCATGCCGAGCGGCGGATGCAAGAGCCCGATCATCAGGTTCAGGGTCATGATGAGGCCGAATTGCACCGGATCAATGCCAAACTTCGCAACGATCGGCAGAAGGATCGGCACGAGGATGGTGATAGCAGCAATTGTATCCAGGAAGCAGCCGACGAACAGCATCAACAGATTCACCAGGATCAGGAAAACCCACTTATTGTCAGTGATGGACAGGATCGTATCGGACAGAAGCTGTGCGGCCTGGCTCACCGTCAGCAACCACGCGAAGACCGAGGCAGCAGTGACGATGAAGAGAACGGAGGCTGTCGTCTCGATCGTGTCGAAGCTCGCCTTGGCAAGCGTCGAGAACGTCATCGTTCGGTAGCGCACTAGGCCGAGAAACAGGGACCAGAGGACAGCGGCGACGGCAGCCTCAGTCGGCGTGAACCAGCCCATCGTCATTCCGCCGATCAGGATGACCGGCGTCATCAGCGCCATGACGGCGGAAAAGCGGAAATACCAGTCGAGCGCCAGAAGCACGGCAAGGGCAATGCCGGCCGCAGCGTTCATCGATACGCCTGATCGCATCATCACGTAGATCGACAGCGGCACGAGCAGAACGACGACGATCTCCAAACCTGCGGAAAGGAGCTGTTTGACGTCGAACGGCGCATCGGAGCCCCAGCGCTTCACATAAGCAAAGGCGGCGACGGTGATCATCATCAGCAGCGTCATGACGATGCCGGGCAGGATGCCGGCCATGAAAAGAGCACCAATCGAGACATTCGCCATCATGCCGTAGATCACGAAGGGCAAGGATGGCGGAAAGATCGGACCAAGCGTTGCGGATGCCGCGGTCACTCCGACCGCGGCCTCAACCGGGTATCCGTGATCCTTCATCGCTTTGATCTCGATTGTGCCGATGCCGGCTGCATCGGCAAGCGCAGTGCCCGACATGCCTGAGAAGATGACGGAACCGATAATGTTGACCTGTGCAAGACCACCCTTCATCCAGCCCACAAGCGCGACGGCGAAGGAATAGATGCGGCCTGTGACACCCGCAGAATTCATCAGGTTGCCGGCAAGGATGAAGAAGGGCACGGCGAGAAGCGGGAAGCTTTCGACGCCTGCGATCATGCGCTGGGCGACAATGATGTCGGGCGCAACGCCGTAGAGGACGATATAGAGAACGGATGCGACGGCCATTGAGATCGCGACGGGCACGCCGATCAGCATCAGTACCAGAAATGAGCCAAGCAAGAGCAGCATCAGGTCATCCTTCGACAGCGTGGAATTCTTCGGGGCGCTCCAGAACGGAGTAGCCGCGGCGCATATTGGCGATGAAGACGATCACCGCACGGATCAGCATCAGCACGAAGGCTGCAAGCACGCTGTAGAAGACGATGTTGCGCGGCAGGTCGACGGTGACCATCTGCTCGTCGGCGACGATCTGCACATAGCGCCACATCAGATAGCAGCCATAGGTGAAGAAGCCGATGCGGACGATGTCCACGAAGGTTGCGAGCACGCGCGCGAGGCCTGCCGGCATGTAGTGGTAGAAGACATCCACCTGGATATGGCGCGATGTGCGCACGCACATGACGGCGCCGAGAAAGACGACGCCGATCAGGCAGTTGACGGCGATCTCTTCGGTCCAGGCATAACTGTTGTTCAGAACATAGCGGGTGAAGAACTGCAGAAAGACGCAACCAGCCATCAGCCAGAAGACGATCAGGGTGATCCAGTCTTCGATGGCGTAGTCCGAGATATTGGCGGTGGGCGCATGCCCTTCGAATTCGTGGCCGATCTCCTCGGCAGTGACTTGCGTATGGACTTCTTGTGACATGATCGGCCTTGTTCCGGTTGGGAAGGAAGGGCGCGCGGCGCTCAGGCGGCGCGCCCCCGGGCACTTACTGGATCGCGCGGATCGCTTCCCAATCGGTCTTTTCGTAGCCGAAATCCTCGAACTTGACCTTTTCCGCAACCGTCTTCTCGAAATCGGCCTTGTCGACCTCAGTGACGCTCAAGCCCTTCTCCTTGAAGGTGGTGATCAGGCTGTTTTCCTTGCCTTCGATGGTCTTGGTCGTGCGCTCGGCCGCCTCCTGCATGACGTCGCCGAAGGTCTTCTTGTCTTCGTCCGAAAGGCTCGACCAGAGCGTCTTCGAGATCACCGTATTCAAGTGATCGACGATATGGCCGGTCAGGATGATGTTCTTCTGGACTTCGTAGAACTTCTTGGCCTCGATCGTCGTCAGCGGGTTTTCCTGGGCCTCGACCGTGCCGTTCTGAAGAGCGAGATAGACTTCGGCAAAGGCTATCGGCGTGGTGTTGGCGCCGCACGCGCGCGGCATGGCGAGATAGGCCGGAACGTCAGGCACGCGGATCTTCAGGCCCTGCATGTCGGCGCATTTGGCGATCGGCTTGTTGGCGGTGGTATGGCGTGTGCCGTAATAGCTGACGGCGGCGATATGGTTGCCGGTCTTGTCTTCATAACCCTTGGCGAGGCGCTTGAAGACGTCGCTCTTGGTATAGGCAATCAGGTGTTCCGGGCTGCGGAAGATATAGGGAAAATAGGTGACGCCGATCGGCTTGTAGTCGCGGGCGGCAAAGCTCGATCCGGAAATGATGATGTCGACCGTTCCGAGCTTGAGGCCCTGGTTGATATCGGCTTCCTTGCCGAGCTGCGAGGCCGGATAGACTTCAATCTTGTAACGGCCGTTGGTGCGCTTGTTGATCTCTTCCGCGGCCCAGAGGGAATCGGTGTGGAACGGTTCCGAGGTCTCGTAGACATGCGCCCACTTCAGTACCGTCTGGGCATGTGCGATCGCCGTCGTCGCCATGATTGCGGCGGCAGTGCAGAGTATCGTCGTCAGTTTCAACTTCATCGCTCTCTCCTCCTGAGATCTCGTTAAGTGGCTGCTTTTCCCTTGTTTGGCCCGGCCGCGTGGCCGCGCCCCTCCTCGCCCGAAAACTCCTCCCCGAAGCTTTCGGAAAATCTCTTCTGCGAATTCGTGAGATGCGTGCGCATAGCCGCCTTTGCCCCCGCCGCGTCACCCGCGGCGATCGCGTCGCGGATAGCCCGGTGCTCTTCCAGCGCGCTGCGCCACGACACCGGCCCTTCGAAATGGCTGGCGAGCTTCTCGAAATACGGCGTCATGCGCATATCGAACATTTCGCCGGTGACTCGGATCAAGGTCGCATTGCCGATAATTGCGGCGATGCCGGTATGAAAGGCGCGGTCGGCGACAAGTACGGCGCGTGCATCCTCCACCACGCCGCTCATCGCTCTCAGCGCCTCGTCGAGAACAGCAATGTCTTCCGGACGGGCGCTCTTTGCTGCTTCCTCCGATATCGCGCATTCGATGATGGCGCGTGCCTGCAGCAGTTCGAAAGGGCCTTCTGCCGGCTCACGCTCGTTGCCGGTCACTTCGGCGGCGTGTTTGCCCGTTATGTAGATGCCGGAGCCCATGCGAATGTTGATGTAGCCTTCGACTTCAAGCACGATCAGCGCCTCGCGCAGCGTAGGGCGCGAAACCGAAAGTTGCTCCGCGAGCTCCCGCTCGGCGGGAAGCCGTTGGCCGACGACGAGTTCGCCCCGGATGACCATCAGACGAATCTGATCTGCCACCTGCCTGTAAAGGCGGCGTGATTCAACTGCCGAAAACATTGTGGCCTCCCCGGCGCGCTTCTCCTCAAGCGCACAACTGGTCAACTGGCCTGACCAATTAGATCAAAGGTATCATCGGGAAAGTTGTGCGTCAATCCGTCGCAAGCATTCAGGCCGGGCTGACCAGTTGATAAGTGGCAGCAAGCGATCTGAAGGCTTCGATTGTCG
Organism: Rhizobium sp. 01L419; assembly: GCF_056400025.1. Lineage (NCBI taxonomy): Bacteria > Pseudomonadati > Pseudomonadota > Alphaproteobacteria > Hyphomicrobiales > Rhizobiaceae > Rhizobium > Rhizobium sp. 01L419. Next base: position 635,976 of record NZ_JBFTSM010000002.1, on the reverse strand, counting down.
CAGGGTCGAGCGTAACGCCATGTTTTTCCCGCTCGGCGGCGACGGCCCATTCGCGGTCTCCGGGCGCCAACACCTTGAAGCCTTCGCGCGCCGGGGAAGATCTCAAGGTTTCGACGTAGCGCTTCATGGCGGCATCGAAGGTTTCAATGTCGAGAAAAGCGGTGGGATTAAGCGCGATGACGAAGGCACCGAGGCCGCGTGGCGTCGAAAAATCAGGGCCGGGCATCGGAGCGATATCGAAGCTCAGTTTCATGCCTGTCAGCACTGCGCTCAATATCTCCGGAATACCCGCAAGCCCCGCGCCCTTGAAGCCGAATTCCCCGCCGAGCGGCGCCAGCATGTCGGCCACATCGGGGTCGGTCGTGTCGTAACCCCGCTCATCGGAGGCGACGCCTTCGGGAAGTTGGCGGCCAAGGCTGCGATAGAGCTGCACCCGGTTATAGGGCACGGCACTCGTCGCCATGTCGAAAAGCCACGGGTTACCATGCCTGACCGGCACGGCGCAGGCAATCGGATTGGTAACCGGTATAAGACCTGCGGTGGTGATGTCCTGCTGCAGTTCTGAGAATTGCGGCGTATGCTGCGAGCATCCGGGACAGAGGCACCGGGAGCACGAAGGTGCGGGCAGGCCGATACATTGGATGAGCTGTGAGCTCGCGTTAGTAGCTGGCCGCCTCTGCGACTCGCCCGGTTGCGCCGAGAGCGCGAATCCGTAGTTGTCGTGTCGCCCGCAGCTCCCGTTGTTCAAACGACAGGAGACGCTTATGCGACGGGTTATCGGAATTGATATCCACCGAACGTTTGGCGAGGTGGTTTTCTGGGAAGACGGCCGGCTCCGCCATGGTGGCCGCGTCGACATGACACGAACAGCTCTTGAGGGGTTCGGCAAGACACTTACGTCAACAGACGATGTTGTCATCGAGGCGACGGGAAACTGCATGGCTGTATCTCGTGTCCTTTCGCCGTTCGTGCGACGTGTCGTGATTGCTAATCCCCTGCAGGTGAAAGCGATCGCGCAGGCGCATGTGAAGACTGACAAGATCGATGCCGGCACACTGGCCAACCTTTATGCTGCTGGGTATCTGCCGGAAATCTGGACACCAGACACCGCCACAGAACGCATGAGGAGGCTGGTGGCCCGTCGCTATCAGGTCGTGCGACATCGGACGCGGATTAAGAACGAGGTCCATTCTATCTTGAATGCTCACCTGATCCCGAAGTGCCCACATGCCGACCTGTTCAACGGCCGCGGGCGTGAATGGCTCAAACGTCAGCCTCTGCCTGACGATGAGCAGATTGCGGTCCAGCGGCATGTACGCGAACTCGACAGGCTCGGTGAAGATCTTGCGGTGCTCGATCGGCAAATTGCTGAAGGAACGATGGATGATCCCGCGGTCAAACGGCTGCTCACGATCACAGGCGTCGATCTCACCGTGGCGACGGGATTGATGGCCGCCATCGGCAATATCAGTCGCTTTGAAAGCCCGCAGAAGCTGGTCAGCTACTTCGGGCTTAATCCGCGGGTTCGCCAGTCTGGCCTTGGCGCTGCCCACCACGGACGCATCAGCAAGATCGGTCGCAGCCATGCGCGGGCCATGCTGGTGGAAGCAGCATGGGCGGCCGCAAAAGCGCCGGGGCCGCTGCACGCCTTCTTCGTCCGGATCAGAGCCAAACGCGGCCACCAAGTCGCAGCCGTCGCGGTGGCTCGAAAGCTTGCGGTTCTGGTCTGGCACATGTTGACCAGACAGGCCGACTATCTCTGGGCTCGCCCGAGTCTTGTGGCACACAAGATTCGAGCACTGGAATTACTGGCCGGGAAACCGCAGAAGAAGGGAAACAAGCCTGGCCCTGCCTATGCCTATAACGTCAAGAAGCTCCGCGACCAGGAGATGCGCGTCGCTGAGCAAGCGCAAAAGGGCTATGAACGCTTCGTCGATACGTGGCGTCCGCGCCCGCCTGATCAAAAGGCGCGCGGACGCCTCAATCCGGCAAGGCTCGAGTAAGGTGGCCTGACGGTGCTTTCAGCCGATGCACCGCACTTCACCACGAGGTCATCCGCGCAAGGAAAAAATACCATATTTTTGAGCAAAGCGCTTGTCGATCTGATCCGTGCCATGAAAGCGCATGGCGCCATCGTGCAGACGCACGAAGCTGTCGGAATTGCAGAAGGCAAAGCCGATGAAGCCACGCAGGGCGGCATGGAATGCATAGGCACCTGCCGGTCCGAAATGCGAAGAATTGCGGATAGCAACCGCGCCGATCCCGAATTCCCCGGCAAGCCGCGTCGCATGCTCCATCGACGTATAGGCCGCGAGCGCACCATGGCCATTGTCCGCATCGAGCGAGGCGACGGCACCGAACGTGTTTACCAGTGCGACATGCGGACGTGGATTGAGGCGTCCTTCCGTCAAGCCCTTCACATAATGTGGGAGAAGGCGCACACCGTGGCTATCGATGCCGTAGCGCGTGCCATGCAGCATCCCCCGTGTCGCCGCATCCGCCGTCTGCTGGTCCGCACCCGCGGCGAGGAAGATCTTTCGGCAAAAGTCCTCGATCGTTGCCAGGGACGCCAGGGTGCCGGCGGGATCTTTGCTGTCACTTGTCATGGGCTTCAATCCGTTCAGGTGGAACCTCAAACTCTAGCGCGCTGGCGAGAAGATTCGATAGGCGAATCGTCCCTGAAGCTGCGCCTCGCCGAAATTCCGATCCAACTTTGTCATGCATCACGACTTGCCGAGCGACAGGCGAAACTGCCTGGGTGTCGAGCCGGTCCGTTGTTTGAAAATATCGTAGAAGCGGCTGCTGGAGCCGAAACCGCAATCGAGGGCAATTTCCAGGATTGAGTCCTCGGTCTCGACCAGCCGCTGCATTGCTCTCGCGAGGCGATAGCGCGTCAGATATTCCATCACAGAAATGCCGAGCACGTCGCGAAATGCCCGGTTGGCGGTGGTTGGATGCACATTGGCGCGTTTTCCAAGATCCCCCAGGTTGAGCGGCTCGGAAAAATGCCGGTTGATCAGGTCGGTCAGCACTTCCGAATGGCGGATGGCGGGGCTGACGGGTGTCACAACGGCTGCAACGGACGAGCCTTGATCAGTGGCGTGATCGAGGATGAGCCTACGCACCCTGAGCTTGGCCTCCTCGGCGATCAGCTGGCGCCGGACGGGATCGCCCTTGCTCCACTCCTCGACCCAGGCAGAAACATTGAGCGGCGTCGTCTCGCGACGACTGGGTTCGACCACGAAGGCACCTTGCATGATCGCCTGTCTAGCCTTCTTGTCGATGGAGAGCGCGAGAAAGTCGACGAGCGGAAGGTAGATACAGATGAGCGGCGCCTCCGGCGTCACCAGGATTGTCTGGTGGGGAATGGCCGCCCAGAAGAGGACAAGGCGCCCGGCCTCAACCCGTTCCTGCCGACCATTGAAGAGATAGGTCATGGCGCCATCGAGAAGCAGGTTGATCTCGACATGATCGTGCCAGTGCGCGGCGCTCATGGCATCGGCCGTATGACGCTCGATCAGGAAGCCTCGTGGCGACCCCGTCCACTCGCCGCTGTTGTTGTGTTGATCGTCTTTCATGCTCAGCCACGCTTCAATCCGGGAATACTCCCTTCAATAACAGGAAGAAATTCTGATTTGGAAGAGGCACGACTATGGCACCTTTAAATCGCGGGAGACCGAAATGCCGAAGATTTGCCTCGTGGGTGCGGGCAGCACCGTTTTTGCACAGAACATTCTGGGGGACGTGCTCTCTACCCCCTCGGGCAGCGACTATGTGATCAGCCTGTTTGATATCGATCCCGAACGGCTGAAGACATCGGAGATCGTTGCGCGCCGCATCTGCGAGGCGCTCAATCTGCAGAGGGTCAAGGTCGAGGCCACCCTTGATCGCCGCGAGGCGCTGCGCGGATCGGATTTCGTTATCCTGATGATGCAGGTTGGCGGCTACAAGCCCGCCACCGTGACGGATTTCGACGTGCCGAAGAGATACGGTCTGCGGCAGACCATTGCCGATACGCTCGGCATCGGCGGGATCTTCCGCGGACTTCGCACCATTCCGGTGCTCGAGGCAATTTGCCGCGATATGGAAGAGGTCTGCCCCGATGCGCTGCTGATGCAATATGTGAACCCGATGGCGATCAATTGCTGGGCAATCAAGGAGCTGGCGCCATCCATCCGCACGGTCGGCCTTTGCCACAGCGTCCAGCATACGGCCGCTCATCTCGCTTCTTGCCTCGACGAGGATATCGCCGACATCAACTACATTTCGGCAGGCATCAACCATGTCGCCTTTTTCCTGAAATACGAGAAACTGCATGCCGATGGCAGACGCGAGGATCTCTATCCCCGCCTGAGGGCTCTGGCCGGCGAGGGACGCGTGCCATCCGATGACCGGGTGCGCTTCGATGTACTCAAGCGGCTCGGCCATTTCGTGACGGAATCGAGCGAACATTTCTCCGAATATACGTCCTGGTATATCAAGGACCGGCGCCCTGAGCTCATCGACAAGCTCAACATCCCGCTCGACGAATATATCAGCCGCTGTGAAAGGCAGATATCCGAATGGCATGCCCTTCGCCGGGAGCTCGAAGGCGACAAACCGATCGACGTCTGCCGCAGCAACGAATATGCCGCCGGCATCATTCACGCCGCCGTCACCGGCAATCCGGCACTGATCTATGGCAATGTTCCCAATAATGGCCTGATCGAAAACCTTCCGGCCGAATGCATCGTGGAAGTGCCCTGCCATGTCGACAGGAACGGCATCCAGCCGACCCGCATCGGCAGGATCCCCTCGCAGCTCGCCGCTGTCATGAAGCTCAGCATCTCGGTTCAGGAGCTTACAGTCGAGGCAGCGCTGACGGGGAAACGCGACCGCATCTATCAGGCAGCCCTCCTCGATCCGCATACATCGGCCGAACTCTCGCCGGACGAGATCTGGAGCCTGGTCGACGACCTGATCGACGAACATGGCGACCTTCTGCCGAAGTACCACTGAGCCCGGTCAGAGGCTTCCAGATCCATCATGAGGCGCGCCGTCTTTCGGGACTGCGCGCCTTTCGTTTGCATTTTCAGCGCTCAGCTGGCGTCATCAAAAAAATCATAAACGATCATAATTGTGATTGACATTGATCGTATCGGGTGAGAACTTTGACGCAAATAAACGAAATTACGACAGGGGATGGTCGGTGAACAAGGGTGGCGGAGTGAAAACTGACCGGCTCGATGCCATCAGAAGCCATCTCTATGCGAATGGCTTTTCCACCATTCAGGATCTGGCCGATGCGGTGGGTGCTTCGCTGGCCACCGTGCGCCGAGACCTGCAGATTCTGGAACAGGATGGAGCAATCGACCGCGTGCACGGCGGCGCCCGCATCGCCGAGGGTTCCTCGGTCGAAATGGCCTTCCAGGAGCGGGAAAAGCGCCAGCTTTCGGCCAAGCGCGCGATTGCCAATGCGGCCTACGAGCTGCTGCTGCCCCGAACCGCTATCTTCCTCGACGCCGGGACGACGGTTCTTCAGCTTGCCCGGCTCATCCGCATCAACCCGATACCGCTGCGCATCTTCACCAACGGCCTGATCGTCGCTCAGGAATTTCTGAACATTCCGAACCTTGAGGTCGTCCTTCTCGGCGGCCAGCTGCGCAGCGAAAACGCTTCGCTCGTCGGCCCGCAGGCCGAGGCGATGCTCGAAACGATCTGGTTCGATCAGCTGTTTCTTGGAGCCAGCGCCATCAGCCCTGACGGCGCGATCTACAGCGTGGACAGCGCCGAAGCCAGCCTGAACCGGCGCATGCTCACCCGCTCTACCAACGGCTATGTGCTCGCCGATTCCTCGAAATTCGGGACGATGGCCACCTACAAGGTCGCGCCGCTGAATGTTGCGAAGCTCATCACCGACAAGAGCCTGACGCCGCAATGGCGCTCCGAGCTCACCAATTTCGGTGTCGATGCGACCTTTGCCGAGCTGGGAGCAAAGGAATGAGCGACGAGCTGATCCTCGGCATCGACGGCGGCGGCAGCAAGGTTCTCGTCACGCTGGCCAATAAGGACGGCCAGATTCTGCGCGCCGCGCTCGGCGGCGGTGTCAATCCGATGGACAATCCAGACTGGCGACGGGAACTGGAGCGGCATATCGAACCCTTCCGCAATGAGCCGGGACTGGCAGCCGTCGGCGCTGCCCTGCCCGCCTATGGTGAAGTTGCGCATCTCTCCGCTCTCCAGAGGCAATGCATCGACGAAGCTTTTCCGGATATCCTCAGGACAGTCCTCAACGATGTCGACGCCGCCCATCTCGGCGCCTTTGCCGGTCGCCCGGGCATCCTCGTTCTGTCGGGGACCGGCTCCATGTCCTGGGCGCGCAACGGAGCAGGAGCCTCCGCACGCGCCGGCGGTTGGGGCGATCTCATCGGCGACGAGGGCAGCAGCTACTGGATCGGTCGTGCAGCCCTGCATCTCATCAGCCAGAGCCTCGATGGACGTGGCAAGCCGACGGCGCTGGCGAGGGCGATTTATGATCACCTCCGGCTCGATATTTCCGATCCGATCAATGCTCTCGGTGGCTGGATCAACGGGCTTGCGAGGCCGCGCGCTGGTATCGCCGCGCTCTCCATTCTCGTCGACCGAACCGCTCAGCAAGGCGACGAAATGGCGATCGACCTGATCGAGAAGGCCGCCGAGGAGCTTGCCAAGCACCATTGGGCGATATCGGGCCATTGTGAAACCGGCTCCGACTGGACCTATGCAGGTGGCACCTTTTCCAGCCGCCTTTTGCTTGAAGCTGTCGAACGGCGTATCGGCCGGCGGGCGATTTCACCCGTACTTCCTCCCATTGGCGGCGCGCTTCTGGCGGCCGCCCAACTTCTCGACTGGCCGCTGAACGAGCGCTGGTTCGGGCAAATCGCGGCTGCGGCCGACACCGTGATCGCGCGATCAAGACAATGACTGTCAACGATAAAGGATGGGAACATGCGTAAATTCATATTGCCTTTGCTTGCCTCAGCCGCCCTTGCGATTACCCTGCCCGCCATGGCCGACGATGCCAAGCCGCTTGCCGGCCAATCGATCACCGTGCTCATGCCATCGCCGCAGGGGGCCACGGTTGCGGCAGATTTTGAAGCTGAGACCGGCATTCATGTCGATCTCCAGACCCTCTCCTGGGATGATATTCGCCCAAAGCTGGTAACGGCACTGGTCGCCGGCACGGCGCCGGCCGATGTTACCGAATTCGACTGGTCTTGGACAGGTCAGTTCAGCGCCGCCGGCTGGTACATGCCGCTGAATGATGTGATCGACAAGGAATCAATCGAGGATATCGGCGTTGCCAAGATCTTCACCGTCGATGGTCAGTTGCTCGGCGTGCCCTATACCAACGACTTCCGCGTGATGCTCGTCAACAAGAAGCATTTAGCGGATGCGGGCATTACCGAAATGCCGAAGACGCTTGACGCGCTGGTCACGGCGGCAAAGAAGATCAAGGAGAAGGGTATTTCGACCTATCCGATCGGCCTGCCGCTCTCGGCGACCGAAGGCGCTTCCACGAGCTGGTATCTGTTGACCAAGGCTTTTGGCGGCGAACTCTTCGACAAGGACTTCAAGCCGCTGTTCCTCACCCCGGATTCAGCCGGCTACAAGGCGCTCGCCTTCGAACTGAAACTCTTGAAGGACGGTCTGGTCGACCCGGCCTCGACAGGTCTCAAGGACAGCCAGATCAATGAGAGCATGTTTGCCCAGGGCCTCACCAGCATCATGATCTCGGGTGAGCCGGGTCGCTTGGGCCAGATGAACGATCCGAAGCAGTCCAAGGTCGCCGGCCAGGTGGAAGCGATCCTCGTGCCGACCGAAAGCGGTCAGACGCGCAGCTTCGGCCTTCCGGAAGCGCTTGCCATTCCGAATGTTTCGCAGAACAAGGAAGCGGCGGTCGCCTTCGTCAAGTGGTTCACCAGCAAGGAGTTCCAGAAGAAGAACGCGGCAAACGGCTTCCTGCCGACCCGCACTTCGGCTCTCTCCGAACTCAATACGGAAGGCAAGTTGACGAGCGGCGACGCACTTGTTGCCCAGTCCAAGACCGTCGAGCCTCTGTTCCAGCAGGGAACGCCGCCGTGGTATCCGCAGTTTTCGAGCGCGGTGAACACGGCGATCAACAGCGCGGCAAAGGACCAGGTCACGGTTGATCAGGCCATGCAGAGCATCGCCGATGCAGCCAAGCAGGCGATGGCGCAATGACAGTCGTCACCGCCCAAGGTGTCGCAGCCAAGCGTAGTGTCGGCCTCAACGCCGACACCATGCTCGGACTGCTGCTGGTGCTGCCGATCCTCGTGACGATGGCAGCTCTGGTCTTCTATCCGATGGGCCGGACGGTCTGGGACTCGCTGCACCGGGTCAATCCGATGCAGGCCGGAACGCCTTTCGTCGGACTGGAAAATTACACACGCATGCTGTCGGACGCCCAGCTGGCGACGACCTGGGCGAACACGCTCATTTATGTCGTCCTTGCCGTCGTTGCCGAGACCGTCTTCGGCGTGCTTGCTGCGGCTCTCATCAATCAGATGAAAGTCGGGCGCCAATGGGTGCTAGCGGCGGTCATCCTGCCATGGGCCTTACCCGGCGTCGTCAACTCCGTCATCTGGCTGTGGATCTATCAGCCCGGCGCCGGCCTGTTGAACGGCATTCTCGTCGCGCTTGGCCTGCCTTTCGAAAATCATGTCTGGTTCAACGACCGGACGAGTGCCATCATCGCGGTCACCGTCGTGCATGTCTGGCGCATGATGCCGCTGACGATCGTCATCGTGCTCGCCGCCATGCAGAGCATCCCGTCGCATCTCTACGAGGCTGCCCGCATCGACGGTGCGACACGCGTGCAGATGTTCAGCCTGGTCACACTTCCGCTCGTGCGCAGCGCCATCGCCGTTGCCATGACGAATGCGACGGTCAATGCCTTCAATCTCTTCGACGAGGCCTGGGTGCTCGCCGGATCAAGCCTCGAAACGCGACCGATCCTCGTGCAGATCTATCTCGAGACATTCCAGAACCTTCGCTTCTCCTACGGCATGGCTCTGTCGGTCGTCATCACGCTGGTCTCGCTGCTCGTCTCGCTCGTCTACGTCCTCCGCGTTTATCGCAACACACGGTTCGACTGATGAAACCAACCATTCTCTATCGTCTGATGATATGGACGGGTCTTGCCGTGCTGCTGATCTGGTCGCTTGGCCCGATCTACTGGACGATCGCAAGTTCCGTGACGCCGACGGAAGATTTTTCCACGCGGCCGATCCATTTCTTCCCGCAGCATTTCACGCTCGACCATTATTCGCGCCTGCTCGGCATCAACATTTCGCGGATTGGGGGTGTGGAGGTGTGGAAGCAGTTCCGCGCTGCGCTGCTCAACAGCGTGATCACGTCGGCCGCCGCCACGGCTCTCTGCGTCGCGATCTCGGCGCTCGGCGCCTATGCATTCACCAGAATGCGCTTTCCCGGGCGTAACCTGCTGTTCGGTGCTGTCGTCGCGACACTCGCAATCCCCGCCTATGCGGTGCTCATCCCACTCTATCAGATCATGATAAAGATGCATCTGGTCGACACTCATACCGGCGTCTCGCTGATCTATGTCTCGGCCTATCTGCCGCTCTCGCTCTGGCTGTTGCGCAGCGTCTTCGAGCAGCTTCCGATCGCCCTCGAAGAGGCAGCACAGCTCGATGGCGCGGGCCGCCTCTTCATCTTCTTCAACATCGTGCTGCCGCTCGCCGGACCCGGCCTGACGGCGGCGGCCATCCTTACCTTCCTGGGGGCCTGGGGCCAGTACCTCGTTCCCCTCATTTTCTCGCCGCAAGCGACGAAACCCCTGACGGTTCTCATTCCCGAATTCGTCACCAAGAACTTCATCGACTACGGACTGATCACGGCAAGCGGATCGATCGCCATCGTCATCCCTGCCCTGGTCGTCATCTTCCTCAACCGGTACCTCGTCAGCGGCCTGCTGGCAGGTTCGGTCAAATAATCGGAGACATCATGAACACGACCGAAAAGGTAATCTTCGAGCAGTTTCCCTATTGGGAAACAGCCATCGGTTCGAATACTGCAAGCGGCAGCGCGGACGATCTCCTCGTCTTCGTCGGCTGCGGCACTTCCTTCAACCTCGCCTTGTCTCTGGCCGCCTATGCCAACAGCCTGAAGCGCAAGGCGATCGCGGTTCCGGGCGCGGAATGGTTGAACCGGCCCGCCTACTTCTGGCCAGAATGGCAGAAGACCCATGTAGTCGCGCTGTCGCGCAGTGGCGAGACGACGGAAACGGTCGCCGCGGCAAAGGCAAGTCGCGCCGCCGGTGCCTTCGTGACTGCCGTGACGGTCGAGCCCGAGAGCGCCCTTGCCAAGAACTGTGACCAGCTGATCTGCTCCCCGACCCATCCCGAAGAGGGCATCGTCATGACGGTTTCGGCAAGCCTGATGGTGTTGCTCAGCCTGCAGCTGATCGGTCAGACCGTGCCTGCCTCGACCGTCGCATCGGCACGTCAGCTCGCCAATACGCTCGATGCCGCTCTGCCCGACATCATCAAGGATCGTTCGCACTTCGTCTTTCTGGGCGGCGGCCCGCTTTTCGGCATTGCGCTCGAGGGCGCGCTCAAGCTGATGGAAATGAGCCAGCTGATGACGCAGGCTTTTCATCCGCTCGAATATCGCCACGGGCCGATCAGCCTTGTTGACGAGAAGACGGCCGCCATCATGCTCTACAGCTCGGACCAGAGACAAGCCGAGGCAAAGCTCGCCGGCGAGCTGCGCGAAAAAGGCGCCGTCGTTATCGGTTTCGGCGGCCCAGGCGATCTGGAGCTTAAGGTCGACGTCGATCTGTCGCTTGCAGGTCTCGTGGTTCTGCCAGCACTGCAGATCCTCGGCGAACGCGCCGCACAAGCAAGGCAGATTGATACCGTCTCGCCGCGTCATCTCACCAAGGTGGTGACATTGGTATGAGCGCGGCCATCGATCCGAACCGCCAGATCGCCCTGGCAAAGCTGTTCGGCGCAAGAGACCTGCCCCTGCCCCGCGGCATCACATCGATTTGTTCTGCCCATCCGCTGGTCATCGAGGCTACGTTGCGACGTGCGGTGCTGCAGAATGAGGCGGTCCTGATCGAAGCGACCTGCAACCAGGTCAATCAGGAAGGCGGTTATACCGGCATGAAGCCGGCGGACTTCCGAACCTTCATCGAGCGTATCGCGGCAAGCGTCGGCTTCGCCGCCGAACGCATCATTCTCGGGGGCGACCATCTCGGCCCGAACCCATGGCGAAAGCTCGCTGCAGAGAATGCGATGGCGCGCGCCGAAACCATGGTGGCGGCCTATGTCGAAGCCGGGTTCGAGAAGTTGCATCTCGACACTTCGATGGGCTGTGCTGGCGAGCCTGTGGCGCTTGCCGACGAACTGACCGCCGCAAGAGCAGCACGTCTGGCGAAAGCTGCCGAAGAGGCGGCTCGTCGGAGTGGTCGACGTCTGCCGGTCTATGTCATCGGCACCGAGGTGCCACCGCCCGGTGGCGCGACGCATGCGCTGGACGAGCTGGAGATCACGCGACGGGAAGCAGCTCTCAGGACGCTTGATGTTCACCGCCAGGCCTTTGCCGAAGCCGGCGTAAGTTCGGCGATGGAACGCGTCATCGCGATCGTCGTTCAGCCGGGCGTCGAGTTCGGCAACGCCAATGTCGCGCTCTACAGGCCCGAGCGTGCACGGAAGCTGATCTCGGCGCTCGATGAGATGAGGGGACTGCTGTTCGAGGCCCATTCCACCGACTACCAGCCGGCAGCCGCGCTTTCGACGCTGGTCGATGGCGGGTTTGCGATCCTGAAAGTCGGTCCTGGCCTGACCTTTGCATTGCGGGAGGCGCTCTACGGTCTCGACGCGATCGCCGATATTCTCTCCAGGGGCGAGAGAGCCGGCGGGCTGGCGGCGACGATGGAGGAGATTATGCTTGCTCAGCCCAGCCACTGGGCCGGCCATTACAGCGGCACGACTGACGAACAGCGCCTGCAGCGACACTTCAGTTATAGCGATCGCATCCGGTACTATTGGCCCGACGCGCGGGCAGCAACGGCAGTCGACGAACTGCTCGCCCGGCTGCCGGAGGCAATCCCGGAAACGCTGATCAGCCAGCATCTCGCCCGTCTCTACCCTGATGTGGTCGAAAAGCGTGTCGCGCCGAAAGCCCGCGATCTTTGCCTAGCCGCCATTGATGCGGCGCTGGCTCCTTACGCCACCGCGACGGCGCCTCGGTAACAGAAGCATCGCATGTCGCTCTTTCCGAGCGAGCGCAGATCCGAAATCAGATTTTTCAGCCGGAGACAGTTATGGCGTCCGTAAACGTGGCAAATGTCCGCAAGAACTATGGTCACCTCGAAGTTTTACACGGGGTCGACGTCGACATCCGCGACGGAGAATTCGTCATCCTCGTCGGTCCCTCCGGCTGTGGCAAGTCGACTTTGCTGCGTATGATCGCGGGGCTTGAGGAAATCTCCGGTGGCAACGTCTCGATCGGCAACAAGGTCGTCAACAATGTCGCTCCGAAGGAGCGCGACATTGCCATGGTCTTTCAATCCTATGCGCTTTATCCGCATATGACGGTCGAAGCGAATATGGGATTTTCGCTGCGACTGGCGAAAGCCCCGAAGGACCAGATCAAGGCGCGTGTCCGCGATGCGGCACAGATCCTCGGCCTCGAACATCTGCTCGACCGCTATCCGCGAAACCTCTCCGGTGGCCAGCGTCAGCGTGTTGCCATGGGTCGCGCCATCGTCCGCCAGCCGCAAGTCTTCCTCTTTGACGAGCCCCTGTCCAACCTCGATGCCAAGCTTCGCGTGCAGATGCGCGCGGAGATCAAGCAGTTGCACCAGCGGCTGAAAACGACGACGGTCTACGTGACGCACGATCAGATCGAAGCCATGACCATGGCCGACCGGATCGTCGTGATGCGGGACGGCTACGTAGAACAGATCGGCTCGCCGCTCGACCTTTACGATCGGCCGGCCAATCTCTTCGTTGCCGGCTTCATCGGCTCACCGGGCATGAATGTCATCAAGGGCAAGATCAGCGCGTCCGGACCGCTTGAATTCATCGCCGACGGAGGGGCTCGCTTGCCACTGCCGGAGAGCGCTGCGGCTGCGCGCGGCGCGGAGGTGGTTTACGGCATTCGGCCGGAGCACCTGATTATCACGCAGGACGGCGTGAGTGCCGAGGTGGCGGTGATCGAGCCGACCGGAGCCGAAACCCAGATTAACGCCAGGCTCGGATCGGATCCGCTGGTGGCCACTGTCAGGGAGCGGCTTTCGCTACGCGCCGGCGACACTGTCAGGATGACGCCGGATATCGGCAAACTGCACCTCTTCGACGCCAAGACCGAAAAGCGCCTGTCGATCGACTAGCGGCTGCGTTGCGTCACCGAATGAAAACGGTGCGGCGATGACCGCCGCACCGTAGCTTGCTTTGACGGGTCGAACCTCAGAACTCTTCCCAGTTGCCGCCCTTCGTATCGAGTGCGGCATTTCCCGAGAATGCGGAGGCAATCTTGCGGCCGAGCGCCCGGGCGGGTGACGGCGCCGGCGCATCGTTTCGCCCGGCGCCACGAACAGGCGCGGAATGCGAAGCATAGCCTGCATCGTTCAGTTTGAACTGAGCCAGAAGCTGGTTGAGCGATGCAACCTCCTTCGCAAGATTGTAGCTTGCAGCGGTCGACTCTTCGACCATGGCAGCGTTCTTCTGCGTATCCTGATCCATCTGATTGACGGCGGTGTTGATCTGGTCGAGGCCCAACGACTGCTCCTGCGATGCTTCGACGATCGCAGCGATATGGCGGTTGATTTCCTGAACCTCCGAAACGATCGCCTGAAGCGCCTTGCCGGTATCGTCGACCAGCTGCACGCCTGCATGGACCTGCGCGTTCGAGGCCGTGATCAGATCCTTGATCTCTCTGGCAGCCGTTGCGGAGCGTTGTGCCAGTTCACGGACTTCCTGCGCGACGACGGCAAAGCCTTTACCCGCTTCGCCGGCGCGGGCTGCTTCAACACCGGCATTGAGCGCCAGCAGGTTCGTCTGGAAGGCGATATCGTCGATGACGCCGATGATGTTGCCGATTTCACCGGAAGACTTGGAGATCTGCTCCATGGCGAGCACGGCCTTGCGGACCACCTCGCCGGAATGTTCGGCACCGGTCTTGGCACGCGCCACGAGCTGGCCTACATCCTGGGCGCGCTTGCTGGAACCCTTGACGGTCGTGGTGATTTCTTCGAGAGCCGCAGCCGTCTCTTCGAGTGCTGCCGCCTGCTGCTCTGTGCGCTTGGCGAGATCGTCGGCAGCCGACTTGATCTCGTTTGCTCCCGAATCGATGCCGCGAGCATTCTGCGATACCCGGTTCAACGCAGATTGCAGCTTGTCGGCGGAGTCATTGAAGTCGCTGCGCACGCCATCGAGTCTTGTCACGAAGGGCTGCGCGATCCGGTAGGACACATCGCCGTCGGCGAGCTTCGACAAGCCGGCAGCGAGATTGTCGACGGCAAACTGGACATCGGCAGCATCCTTCGCCTTTTCCTTCTCGCGCTCGATCTGCTCTCTTTCGCTCATGCTGCGATTGGCTTCTGCCTCCTGCTCGAGGCGAACCCGCTCGATCGCATTCTGCTTGAAGACCTGGACGGCACGGGCCATTGCGCCGATTTCGTCAGGTCGGGCCTGACCTTCGACCTCGACATTGATATCGCCTGCGGCCAGACGTGCCATTGTGCCGGTCGTCTTCTTCATGACCGACGCAATCGAACGCGCAAAGACGAGGAAACCGAGCAGTGAAATGAGCGAAACGACAACTGCGCCGATCGCCGCCATCCAGAGCGCCTGCTGCGATGCTTCCACGATCTCCGTCACATCGGAGCCGATTTCAAAAACACCGATCTTGCGGCCAGAGAAATCTTCGAAGGGAATGGCGGCAACTTCATAATCCTTGCCGCCGAGAGAAGCATGGACTCGGACGCGGTCGCCGTTGAAACCCTCTTGCAATTGCTCCTGAGTGAGGATCGTCTTGTCGCCGAAGGTCGAAGCCTGCGGCACAAATTTCCCGTCCTGCAGGATATGGACCGCAACTTCTGCATCGACGGCATTTGCCAGGGGAGCAAAATAGTCATTCGTGAGCGACGTGCCGACATCGACGACGCCGACAGTCTTGCCGTCCTTGATGACTGGTGCCGAGGCAAACATGCTGACCGCGGTGCGTCCAGGTTCGATGCCGGCATTCAGTTTGCCCTGCGTCAGCGCCGCAACGATCATCTTGCGACGTCCCTTGAGGTCGTCGCCGAAGGTATCGGGCGAATGGATACGTGCGACCGCGGACCCGTCGGAATTGCTGAAGGTAATGAGCTGAAGACCTTGCACCTTAATTGCCGGCAGGCTGGCCGTGTATTTTGCCAGAATGGCTGCTCGATCATTCTTGGCAATCAGATCAGCAGTTTCAGGCTCACCGGCAAGGGCTACCGCAAGCCCGGCTGCCGCCCGCTTCTGAGCCTCCATGTCCGCCTGGATCACGTGCAGGTCCGCCGAGAGCTCCTTCTGAAGCGATTGATCGCTCATCACGTTCTGGCGATACCAGGCAAGACCACCGATTGCCACGCTTGCAAACAAAACGGCGGCGAACCCGTAGGCTGTGATGCGGATCCAAATCGGCCGCTTAATCTGCTCTTCACTCATATTATTCCCTCATGCGTCGAATAGCCTAATCCTTGAGGGAAAAACTTGTTTTTTACTTAATTTTGAATAGTCAATATTATCCAAACAACTCATAGGTTATCTCGCTGCCAATGCGGCGCTGGCGGTGGAAAAACGACCAACTCTCGTATAGGTTGCTGATCATTTGCTGTCCCGTTGATTTCGAAACCGCCACCTTAAGGGGGGCAACGGTCTCTCCATCAACAAACATGAACGTTCGGCCTGACGAGCGTTTCCAGCAGTTCCAAGGCCCTGGCACAGGCGATACGGCGAGCCGTCGAAGTCGCAAGCGGAACCGACGCAATTGCACGGGGCAATCCAGATCCTCCGCCCGTCAGGCCTGCCGCCCTATCTCGCACAGGTAACTCCCCTGCCGCCAAATTCTTTCGTCGCCTGGGATTCGGCAGATTCCGGCGTCCGCGTGCTTCTTCAGATCGTCGATGCGGAAAGCCGGGGCCACGGGCAGGCGGAACAGCTTCGCAGCCTCTTTAGCCTGACCGTTGCGGAAACGAAGGTTGCTGTGCTCGTCGGCAGAAGATGCTCGGTTCCGGAGACCGCAAAAGTCCTTGCCCTTTCCCATCACGGTCAAAACGCATACGGCAAGGCTTCTGTCCAAGACAGGGGTGCGATCTCAAGCGCCATTTGCGCGGTTGGTGGCTTCCGTTCCTGCGAGGCCCGGTCGGCCGTAATGCCGCCTCTATCGCCGAGCGACAACGAAGGGCGTTGTAAAAAACCGAAAATACGGGAAGGTGATGAGTCAACACCCCTTCCCGCTCATCGTATCAGCCTCGCGATCAAGGATCGGCGGTTGTCAGCTCCATTTCCTTGGTATCGACGACGAATACGGCCAGAATTTTTGCCGGCTTCGTCTTGCTGGCATTCGCGCTCACCAGATGATGATCGCCAGGCACTTCGATCCAGTTCTCACCGGTCTTGAAGACCTTTTCTTTGCCGTCGTTCACCTTGCTTCTGATTTCGCCTTCGATGACCGTGGCGTAGATGAAGGCGCTCTTCGCATGGGTGTGCGCCGGATTATATCCACCTGGTCCATATTCGACGAGGACGCCGCGCATGCTTTTGCCTGGGACATTCGGCAATTCATGATCGAAGACGACTGTGATCTTGGCGTTGTGGGCCTGCTGGGCCGCGATGGCCGGGGCTGTAGCAAGGGTCAGCGCCAGCACGGCAATGGTCATGGACTTGAGCATCGTATCTTTCTCCTGTGGGGCTCGCTACGATGCAACCAAGCTAAATCCATACACGGCGGAAGGTCAGATATACGATAGTTTGCTGTCCAAGCCCGCGGCCATCAGAACACATTCCGAGGGGCGGTCGACAACCAGTTAAGGTTGTTGTTGCGGTTGCCGCCAACAACATATATCTCGGAAATGCCACTCGAAATTGTCTTTTTCGCCATCGTTGCGATTGAGGTCAAAATCCCAACCGATCCCATCCCGGAGCGATCGAATGCATATCCAGCCGCAACATCGGATCTATATCTGCTTCTTTCTCTTCGCCATCTCGATGGGCGCGCTGCTCTCACGATTGCCCGATCTTCAGGACGCTTTGGGTGTCAACAAGTCCGAACTCGGCCTCACGCTGATCGGCGCGGCGATCGGTGCGCTTATTTCCCTGACCTTCGCGTCGCCGCTCATCGCTCGGGTCGGGGCGCGCAAGACAGCATTTCTGACGGTGCTCGGCACCTCCGCTCTGCTGGCAACCATCCCCTGGGCCAATGCCGCTTGGCTGGTCTTCTTCATTCTTCTCTGTGAGGGCTTGCTGGCGGGAGCGCTGGAGATCAATCTCAATGTCGAGATCGACCGCATCGAAGCCCAGCTCGGCCGAGGTGTGATGAACAGGGCACATGGCTTTTGGAGCCTTGGATTCTTCCTGACCGCTCTCGTCTCCTCGGCCGTTCGTCAGGCCGGCGTGCCCATGCAACTGCATCTTGCGCTGACCTTAGTCTTCGTTTTGATTGTCGGCACGGTTGTGATCTCAGGCATGAAGAACGCACCGGCCCGCGCCGGGCTCGAGCATGTGGAAGGACCGAGCATAGCGCTGCCGACCTGGGGGCTCATGCCGCTTTGCGTAATTGGCATTGCCGCCTTTCTGGTAGAAGGCGCCGGCATCGACTGGTCGGCGATCTACATGCGCGACGCCTTCGCGGTGGAACCTTTTATCGGCGGCCTTGGGCTGACGCTGTTCACCTTCTTCATGGCCGTGGCTCGCCTATTCGTCGATCCGCTCGTTGACCGGTTTGGCGCGCGCGCCGTAGCCACTTTTCTGCTGGTTTTCTCAGTGGCGGGCCTCTGCGCCGTATGGCTTGCGCCGCACCCTTATGTGGCGCTGTTCGGCTTTGCGCTGATGGGCGGCGGCTGCAGCGCGGTCTACCCTCTGGCGGTTTCCGCAGCAGCGCAGCGGACCGATCGCCCGGCCCATCTCAATGTCGCGGCCCTCGGGCAAATGTCCTTCGTCGTGTTCTTCCTGGCGCCGCCACTGCTCGGCTTCGTTGCCGAGCATGCGGGCATCAGGGTCTCCTATCTCGTCTGCCTGCCGGTCATCATTGCCGCCCTGTGGTTGACGAAAGCGCTGAAGCCGCGTGAGGTTGAGAACAAGACGAGCATCGAAACCACAGCCGATCAGGCAGTACGCGGTTAAAACGCTCGATCGTGGTCGCCTTACCGTGGCGGCACGTGATCCATTAAAGGCTCAGCTTTAATCAGCTTGCCCGGCAGAACGGCGATAGACGAGCGTACAGGGTAATCTCTCGACGCCTGGATCGACCTTCTCGCCTTTCGACAGGCCGAGGATCGCGAGCCCTGCCCGGTGACCGAGTTCCTTGAGCTCCATGTCAACAGTCGTCAGGGGCGGACGCGTCTGCCGTGAGACGACTTCCCAATTGTCGAAACCCACGACCGCGACATCACCGGGGATCGAGATGTTTCTGTCGCGCAGTGCATCGATGACGCCGCGGGCGATCTCGTCGCTGCCGCAGAAGATCGCATCCGGTTTCGCCCCGGATCGCGAGAAGATGGTCTCGATCGCCGCATGCCCCCATTCTTCCGACCAGTCTCCGAACATGACCTCGGCCATCGGCCCGACAAGCTCGCGGTAGGCCTCCGCGCGAATGCAGGCGGCGCGATAATTCTGCTCGCCGGTGATATGCAGGATACGCGATCGGCCGAGACCCTGGAGATGCTCGACCGCAAGCCGCGCGCCCTGTGCGTCATCGGGATGGAAGCTGACGCTGTCCGACGGTCCCTGCGCGAAGACATAGACGACCGGGATGCGCAGCCTGGTCAACTCCGGCGGCGGCTCCAGGTCGATGCGCGTCGCGGTGAAAATGATGCCGTCGACCTGCCTGTCGAGCAGCGCTTCGAGGTGCAGTTTCGCAAGTCGCGGATCGTTGTTGGTGGCGCAGAGGAAAAGCGAGACACCATGGTCGACCAGCACTTCCGATACGCCGCTCGCCATCGGCAGTGTCAGACGCCCATAGGTATCGTTGGTCAGCATGCCGATCGCATGGCTGCGCTTCGTCAACAACCCACGCGCGAGCGCATTCGGACGAAAACCGATCTCCTCGGCGATCCGTCTCACCTTTTCACGCGTTTCGGCATTGGTTCTCCCAGTGCCGTTCAGCGCGTTCGAAGCCGTTGAAATACTCACCCCCGCGGCCTTCGCCACGTCACGGATCGTATGCCGGCCGCCACCCGATTCCTTCAAATTCGCACCCATTCAACTGACTTGTTAAAACCTTTTAGCAGAAATAATTTAGTTGCTAAAAGGTTTTAACAAAAACATGGCCATTCGATGCATACAGCCTGTCGACATGAAAAATTTTCTCATCTAACGTTGTGTTTGTCTCGAGGCAGAGGAGCCTCGCATAAGAGAAGGGGAACCCACATGCTACATTTGAAAACCACGATTGCCGCTGTTGCGCTGCTGGCGAGCTCTTCTCTCGCCAGCGCCGAAGAAATCACGCTCTGGGTGCGGACATCATCGGGCGCGGTGCTTCAAGGCCTGGCCGAAAAGTATAATGCCGCGCATTCCGACAAGGTCAATGTCACCCAGATCACTGCTGAGCAAATGGTGCCGAAGCTTGGCGCCGCAATCGCTGGCGGCGCTGCACCTGATGGTGCGGTCCTCGACCTGATCTACCTGCCGACCTTTGCAGCCAATGACAGCCTTGAAGACATCAGCGATTTCGTCAAAAGCCTGCCTTACGCGGCTGCACTTAGCCCGTCGCACATCCGCCTCGCTACCTATGACGGCAAGGTCTACGGCGTGCCGGCACTGCCTGATGCCTCCATCATCGCCTACAATACCGACCTCTTCAAGAAAGCTGGTCTTGACCCGGATAAGGCACCGGCCTCGCTCGAAGAGATCGCTGCTGATGCCAAGAAGATCCATGCGCTCGACAAGGAAACCTACGGCTTCTACTTCGTCGCCAATTCAGGCAGCTGGCTGATCTACGACTTCCTGCCGCATCTGTGGGCCGCCAATGCCGACGTGCTGAGCGAAGATGGCCGCACTGCCACCGTCGATACGCCGGCGATGCGCGACACTATTGCCGCCTATCGCGACATGTGGAAGGAAGGCGCCATCCACCCAACCTCGCGTTCGGGCAATGGCAACAACGCTGTCGAAGCCTTCGCCTCTGGCAAGGTCGGCATCCTCATGACCGGCTCCTACATCGTCAACCTGCTGACCAGCAAATACCCCGACGTGAAGTTCGCGGTTGCCCCGATCCCGGGCCCGAAGGGCGGCGCATCGAGCTTTGCGGGCGGCGATACGGTAGCGCTCATCAAGGGCATCAGCGAAGAGAAGAAGAAGGTCGCTCTCGACTTCGTCAAGTTCTACATGGAGCCCGAGCAGCAGGTCTACATCACGCAGGAATCGGGCATGCCGTCGCGCACCGATCTTGCCAAGGAAGCCTATGCCAAGTTCGACCAGCGCAATCTCATCGCCTACGACATTCTGGCCAAGGCACGCACGCCCTACACCTTCTCCTCGGATGAGCTCTTCGTCAGCCGTACGGGCCCGTTCCTCAACCTGATCCAGGGCACGATCTTCGGCGACGATGTCGATGGTTCGATCAAGAAGGCGCAGGACGATTTCACCAAGATCCTCGACCGCACCAATCCGTAACTGAATCTGAAGCGGGGCGGTTTTCCGCCCCGCATCCCGGATTGCCGACACGCGGTTTTGAAATCTTCGAGGAAAAATAGTGGTCGACACGCCGACAACTCATACAAAACAGCCGATCTCCGGGGAGCCGGAGCCGAAGGGCTGGCTGGGGCTGGCCTTCATCCTGCCCGGCTTCCTCTTCATCCTGGTGCTGTTTCTCATTCCGCTCGCCATGACCATATGGATGAGCTTCTACAACTGGCCGCTGCTCGGCCGGAAAAAATTCATCGGCTTTGCCAACTACAGCGAACTCCTTGGCGACATGCAGCTCTGGCATTCGCTGGGCTTCACGATGCTTTATACCGTGCTGGTGACGACCGCGATTTTCGTGGTGGCCTTTCCACTGGCATTGCTCGTCGATCGCCCGCTGCGTTCGGCAGGATTTTTCCGCACGATTTTCTTCATGCCTGTCGTGATCGGCTTCGGCGCGGCCTCCACACTCTGGATGTGGCTGCTCAATCCCGATAGCGGCGTCTTCGCGCAGGTACTGCGCGGAATCGGCCTGATCAGTTCGGCTCCGCGCCCACTCGAAAGCTTCTGGCCGGCGATGGCCGTGATCATCCTCATGGTTGTCTGGAAGACCGCCGGCTTTACCATGGTCATTCTGCTGACCGGCCTGCAGGGCATCTCCAACGATGTCATCGAGGCCGCCAAGATCGATGGCGCCAGCGTCTTCAGCCGCTTTCGCCGCATTACCCTGCCGCTGATGCGCAATTCGCTGGTACTGGCGCTGGTGCTCAACGTCACCTCCTCCATGCTCGCCTTCGACCAGTTCTTCATCATCACCCAGGGCGGGCCGGAAAACAGCACGATCTCGGCGGTATTCTCGATCTACCTGGCGTCCTTCTCGTCCTATCGGCTTGGCTACGGCTCAGCGCTCTCCTTTGCGCTGCTGGTCGTGCTGGTCGCCATCAGCGCCATTCAATTCGTGCTGTTGCGCGAGCGCCCGGAGGAAGGCTAATGACCTCGACGCAATTCAGTACAAACAGCAATCCGCGCGGTGGCCAGACGGGCTATCTGCTCTTCCTGCTCGCATCGATCCTGCTTGCTATCTTCTTCATCATGCCGATCGTCTGGTCGCTCGCCAATTCCTTCAAGCCGGCGGCCGAAGCACTTGCCAATCCGGCCGCACTGTTTTCCAAGACCTTCTCGCTGGAGAACTACCGGCGGCTCGAAAATGTGGGCGCCGGCTGGTATGTCTATGCTGCCAATTCGGTGATGATCGCGATCGGCACTGTCCTGCTGACCATTATCGTCTCCGTGCCTGCCGGCTACGGCTTCTCCAAGTTCAGGTTTCCGGGCCAGTCGATCCTCTTCGTGCTGATCATGGCGACGATGATGATCCCGTTCCAGTCGATCCTGACGCCGCTGTTCCTGATCCTGAAACTGCTCGGGCTGCAGAACAACCTGTTCGGCCTGGTGCTGATTTACGTCACCTTCCAGCTGCCGTTCTCCGTCTTCATGATGCGCAATGCCTTTGACGCCGTGCCGAAGGCGCTGATCGAGGCTGCGCGCATCGACGGCGCATCGCAGGCGACGATCCTGCGCCGCATCATGCTGCCGATTGCGCTGCCCGGCGTGGCGACGGTGGCGATGTTTGCCTTCCTCAATTCGTGGAACGAGTTCCTGGCCGCGCTTATCTTCCTGTCGGACCAGAACAAGTTCACATTGCCGATCATGCTGGTGAACGTGTCCTCCGGCCTCTACGGCATCATCGACTGGGGCGCGCTGCAGGCCGGCATCGTGGTCACCATGATCCCCTGCATCATCCTCTTCCTTCTTCTTCAACGCTATTATGTGCGCGGCCTGACGGCCGGCGCCGTGAAATGAGACGCGGCCCGCCCGCTCAAGGAGTTCCCATGCCCATCGCCCAGAAATCCCAATCACGATCCCCGATCGACCGTTACGTGCCGGCCGACCATACGCGCGTCATCTTCAACGGCGGCTTCTGGAGGAGCTGGACTGAGACCGTCCGCAACGTGACCATCCCGACGCAGCACATGCGGCTCGACGAGGAAGGCTTTCTTGAAGTGCTTGATTTCGACAAGCCGGCCGGGCCGCTGGCTCGGCAGATCCAGCCGAGCGGCCTGTCTATGCAGCATTTCTTCGATTCCGATTTCGGCAAATGGATCGAGGCAGCAAGCTATACGCTGAAGAATAATCCGAACCCTGACATCGAGGCAAAGATCGACGCGATCGTCGAGAAACTCGAACATGGCCAGATGGCCGACGGCTATCTCAACAGCTGGTTCATCCGCCGCGAACCGGAAAAGCGCTGGACCAATCTGCGCGATCTGCACGAAATGTACTCGATGGGCCATCTTCTGGAAGGCGCCGTCGCCTATTTCGAAGCGACGGGCAAGCGCCGCTTCCTCGATGTGATGATCCGCGCCGTCGACCATATCATCGACACGTTCGGCCGTGAGCCAGGCAAGCTGCGCGGTTATGATGCACATGAGGAAATCGAACTGGCGCTGGTCAAGCTCTACCGGGTGACCAAGGATCCGCGCCACCTCGATCTCGCCACCTATTTCGTCGACGAGCGCGGCCAGATGCCGTCCTATTATGACGAAGAGGCGCGCAAACGCGGCGACGATCCGGGCGACTACGTGTTCCACACCTATGCCTACAGCCAGGCACACATGCCGGTGCGCGAACAGACGCAGGTCGTGGGTCATGCCGTGCGCGCCATGTATCTGTTCTCGGCGATGGCCGACCTTGCCTTCGAAAATGACGACGAGAACCTGAAGAGCGCCTGCGACCGGCTGTTCGACAATCTGGTGGGACGCCAGCTCTATGTCACCGGCGGCCTCGGTCCCTCGGCCTCCAACGAAGGCTTCACCCGCGAATATGACCTGCCGAATGAGACTGCATATGCCGAGACCTGTGCTGCGGTAGCCCTCGGTTTCTTCAGCCATCGCATGGCTCAGATCGAACTCGACAGCAAGTTCACCGACAGGCTCGAAACCGTGCTCTACAACGGCGCGCTGTCCGGCATCTCGCGCGACGGCGAACATTATTTCTATGAGAATGTGCTCGAAAGCCACGGCCAGAACCGCCGCTGGAAATGGCATTATTGCCCCTGCTGCCCGACGAATATCGCCCGCTTCATCACTTCGCTCGGCCAGTATTTCTACTCGACCAAGGCTGATGAAGTGGCGATCCATCTCTACGGCGAAAATGCCGCGGAGCTCTCGGTCGGCAACGCATTCCTGCGCCTGAAGCAGAACACCGAATATCCGTGGAATGGCGATGTCAGGATTTCGCTCGGCCTTGACCAGCCGAAGCGTTTCACGCTGCGCCTGCGCGTTCCCGGCTGGTGCCGCCATGCCGAGGCTTTCATCAATGGCGAGGCCATCAAGCTCGATGTCAGCAAGGGCTATGCCGCAATCGCACGTGAATGGAAGGATGGCGACGAGGTTCGGTTGGCCTTCGACATGCCCATCGATCGCCTTTATGCCCATCCTGCCGCGACCGAAGATAATGGCCGCTTTGCGCTGCGGCGCGGGCCGGTGATCTTCTGCGTCGAGGAAGCCGATCTCGGCACCGAGCCGCAGCGCCTGAGGCTGCCCTCACAGGGCGAGATTGCCGCAAGCTTCGACGCAACGCTTCTCGGCGGCGCCACGGTTCTCGAAGGCGATGCGCTCGAAGCTGATGCTTCGGACTGGCGGGACACGCTCTATCGCACTCAGCCACCGGCGCTGAAGACGACGCGGTTCAGGGCGATCCCCTACCATCTCTGGGCAAACCGAGAGCCGGGCGCGATGGCTGTCTGGCTGCACGAAAAGTAGGGAGATCACAATGGCACGCCTTGAACTGCGCAACGTGGTGAAATCCTACGGCATCTACGAAGCCGTGCGCGGCATCAACCTCAATATTGAAGACAATGAATTCGTTGTCTTCGTCGGCCCATCCGGCTGCGGCAAATCGACGACGCTGCGCATGATCGCCGGCCTGGAGCACATCACCGGCGGTGATATCGTCATCGGCGATCAGGTCGTCAACCGGCTTGGGCCCGGCAAGCGCGACATTGCCATGGTATTCCAGAACTACGCGCTCTATCCGCACATGAGCGTGCGCGAAAACATCTCCTTCTGCCTTGAGCAGCAGAAACTGCCGAAGGCGGAGATCGACGAGCGCATCAGCCGCGCGGCCGAGACCCTGCATATTACCGAGCTTCTTTCGCGGCGCCCCGGCCAGCTTTCGGGTGGGCAGCGCCAGCGTGTGGCCATGGGGCGCGCCATCGTGCGCAATCCCAAGGTCTTCCTGTTCGACGAGCCACTGTCCAACCTCGATGCCAAGCTGCGCGTGCAGATGCGCACCGAGATCAAGCGCCTGCATCAATTGCTGCCGACCACGACTGTCTATGTCACCCACGACCAGGTTGAGGCCATGACCATGGCCGATCGCGTCGTCGTCATGAATGGCGGCATTATCGAACAGGCCGGACCACCGCAGGAACTTTACCATCATCCTGTCAGCCAGTTCGTGGCCGGCTTTATCGGCTCGCCGTCCATGAATTTTCTCAACGCAACGCTTGAGGCTGAGGGCGACGGGCTGGTTGTCGTCCTGGAAGACGGTAGCCGGCTTGCGGTCCCTGCCACGCGCGCCCAGGAATACCGGGCGCATGCCGGCGAGGCGGTCATCTTCGGAATCCGGCCGGAATCGATATCGAGCCTGACGCCGAAACCGGGCTTTGAAACCATCGAGGCGAATGTTGATCTCGTCGAGCCGCTGGGTCCGGAAACGATGATCTACTTCGACATCGGCTCAGTCATCATGTGCGCCAACGTCGATCCGGAGAGCGATCCGCGCCCACGCACGAAAATGCCGCTCTCCTTCAACATGAACCGCATGCATCTCTTCGATCCCGTCGGCGGCAGGTCTCTTTCGACCTGATCTCCGGTGGGTGCAGCGACGAACGCCCTCGGCTTAGCCGAGGGGACCGCCGCGATCGCGTACCATCTGCCTCAGACGGGTGAAGACCGCAGGCGATTGGCGCACGCCGTCATGCTCGAATTCGTTGGTCACCCAGGTCTGAACATTGCCGACATCACGCGCGGTCGCAAGCGATAGCTCCGCGTCGACATACATGTCGTCAAAATAGACCGCGGCGGCCACTGGGATCTCGTTCGATATCAATAGGGCTGGATCATAGAGCGGCTCGAATCCATCGTAGCGCGCCAGCGCTTCCACCGCATCGCGGAATGGCCGCAGCGAGCGGATTTCCTCGAACATCCACGGATACATCATCTCGCCGGTCAGATAGAGCGGCCGGCTCCCCTCACCGAATTCAGCAAACTCCGACCGGATGCGCTCCGCCGCCCAGCCGGTCGCGCCCTTGCCCTGTCCGTAGATGCTCTCCTGCAGCACCACGAACATCGGGTTGCCGTCGTAGGAGGTCAGCGACAAGGCCGAGGCGAGGAAGGCATCGGAGAACCGCGTTTCCTCCGGATCGGAGAAGGCTTCGTCCACCAGCCAATGCACATTTTCGTAACCCGGCGCCATGCCGAAATCGATGCCGATGGTCTGCAGCCTGCGCACAGTCAGGCGGTCCCCGTCAGGCAGTCGGACATCTTCGGCGTCGATGCGCTCGGCGATCCGGGCAATGCGATCGCGATCGGCGGGATAACGCTTGTAGTACTCCCGGTTCTTGGCGGCGACGCGCGGATAGGTGCGGCGATAGACGTCATCCGCAGTGGCTGAGAGCCCCGCAAGACCGCCCGCGACATAACAAGCAGCCAGCCCTTCGGGTGCATGCGACAGATAGGTGAGCGTCAGGAATCCGCCATAGCTCTGGCCGAGCGTCTCCCATCGCGTGCCGCCGAACACGCTCTTCCTGAAATACTCGCAATCGGCGACGATGCTGTCGGCGCGGAAATGACTGAGATAATCTGCTCCTGCCTTTCCATCCGCAAACGCTGCCATGGTGGCGCTCTCTATGCGCGTGCTTCTGCCCGTGCCACGCTGATCCAGCAGCACGACACGATAGGTCTTGAGCGCCTCGCCAAGCCAAGATGGACCGCCGCCGATCGGCCGTGGCGACTTTCCGCCTGGGCCGCCTTGCAGGAAGAGCAGGATAGGCAATTTTTCCTGCTTGCGCGCGGGATCGCAGGCCTCGCGCGCGAAGACCTTGATCGACGCGCCATCGGGCCTTTTCCAGTCGAGCGGTACGTCGACGAGATGGTCGCGGACTTGGACGCCGGGTATCGTGTATTCGCTGACGAGCATGTGAAATCCTGTGGAATGTTTGTCGACACAGTGCCTACAATTGCCCTATGCTGGAATCAAGCACTCAATTTCGGCAAAAATTACGGATATATAGCGTGTCTCTTCCGATCTGGTCCCATCCTGTCGCCGCTATCACAGGCGAAGAAAGAAGCGGCCGCCTGTCGAGCCTGCGCGAACGTATGCAGGCCGACGGCATTGCCGCCACCCTGCTCGGCCCGACCGGAAGTCTACGCTATTTCACCGGCCTCGTCTGGCACCTGAGCGAGCGGCTGCTCGGCGCGGTCGTGACCGACGACAAGCTCACCTACATCGTACCCGGCTTCGAGTGTAGCCGCGTCGAAACCCTGCCGCATCTGCCGGGCGACATTGCCGTTTGGGAAGAAGAGGAAAGCCCCGCCGCATTGGTCTCGCGGCTGGTCGGCCCGTCCGGCAAGCTCGCGCTCGACGATGCGCTGCCGCTTGCCTTCTACCACGCTTTTACCGGCGTGATGGGCGCTGCTCGTCTTGTTGACGGCGGTCCAATGATCCGCGCGCTGCGGGCCATCAAATCGCCGGCGGAGATCGCGATCATCCGCTACGCGATGGGCATCACGCTGGATGTTCATCGCAAGGTCCACGATATGATCACGCCTGGTGTGGCCGCCTCGGATGTGGTGCGCTTCATCGACCAGCAGCATCGGGCTGCAGGTGCGGAGGGTGGCTCAAGCTTCTGCATCGTCTCGTTCGGCGAAGCCACCTCGCTGCCGCACGGGGCGGATGGTGAACAGATCCTGCAGGCTGGTGACGTCATTCTCGTCGACACTGGCTGCCGCATCGATGGATATCACTCCGATCTGACGCGCACCTATATGCTCGACAGCGGCTATGGCGCATTCGAACGTGCATGGGCAATCGAGCGCGAGGGACAGCAGGCCGTTTTCGATGCAGCAAAACTTGGTGCGCCCTGTGAAAGCCTCGATGCTGCAGCCCGCCACGTGTTGGCACGGCATGGCCTCGGCCCGGACTACAGCCTGCCCGGCCTGCCGCATCGCGCTGGCCATGGCCTCGGCCTCGAAATCCACGAGGCGCCTTATATCGTCCGGGGCAATAAGACCCCACTGGCACCTGGCATGTGCTTCTCGAACGAGCCGATGGTCGTATTCCCGGGCGCATTCGGTGTTCGCCTCGAAGACCACATTTACATGGCCGAAGACGGCCCGCACTGGTTCACAGTGCCGGCAGAAAATCCCTGCGCGGTTTAAGTCTCGTTTCGCAAGCGTGCCCGAACAAGGCCACCTGACGCCACCGGTCCTTCGTAACGGGGTTGCGCGTCGGGCATTGGCGTGAGCCGATGACGCCTGTCGGTCGCTGTCGCTGTCGCTGTTGATCTGATCCGTCAGCCCAGACCTTGCGGATCGGCTCGCCCCGCCTTGTCACGACGGCTTGGCTAGTTAGTGACACTACGCATCTCCGCCACTTACACAAAAGCGTCACCGATCGCCGTTATGTTAAGTCATCCGAATGAATTTAGGATTCATCCGAATGATTGAAGAACAACATTCGATCGACGCGAGATCACGGTCTGGCCAGTGGCAGATCGTCGAAAAACAGATCAACAGGGATATTGCGTCGGGCGCGCTCCAACCGGGAAGCCGGTTGCCGACGGAAACCGAGATCATGGAGCAGTTCGGCGTCGGCCGCCACACCGTGCGGCGGGCGATTGCAGAGCTTGCCTCAGCCGGCAAGGTGCGGGTCGAACAGGGACGCGGCACTTTCGTGGAAGAGCACTCGGTCCTCATCTACAATATCGCCCGGCGAACACGCTTCCGCAAAAACCTGCTCGAACAGGGACGCGTCCCCTCCGGCCAGCCCGTCTCGGAGTCCGAGATCGTGGCGCCGCCCGGCGTCGCTGCGGCGCTGAAGCTTCCCGAAGGCGCAAAGGTCTACATGATCGCCCGACGCGGCTTTGCCGACGACGTGCCGATCAGCCTCAGTCACTCATACCATCCGGTGGAGCGTTTCCCAAACATGCATCTGCGGCGCCGCGCAGGTGAATCTGTCACCAGCATCTACGCTGCCTTCGGTATTCCTGACTATATCAGGCAGAGCACGATGATCCTCACTCGTCGCGCGATCGGCGATGAGGCGCAGCTTCTCGCACAGTCGCAGCAGCAGCCGGTGCTCGTCGTCCAGAAGACCGACGTCGACATGGAAGCCCGGCCGATCGCTTATTCCGAGACGGTCTGGGCTGGCGAACGCGTGCAATTCAGCATTGACAATGAGCCGGAGGATCGCGTTGCGACCCCGGCGAAAGGACAGGACGATGAATGACACCACGGAAGCCGGCGCCCCCCCTGCCAGCTTCAGCCATGCAAGCATGCTCGACATACTTGCGAGGGCCGATGCCGAAGAAATCAAGGCCGTCGCAGAGGATTTGCTCGATGAACTCGGACCGGTTGAGGTTTTCGTAAACCGCACCGGCCTCGCGATGCTGCCCTATACCGATACCGTGCAGAACATCGCCTTCCACCTCGGCGAGGTGCTGATGTCCGAAGCCCATATCCGCCTGCCGGATTATGGCGTGGACGGCTATGGCGCTATCATCGGGCGCGATCTCGAACATGCGATGGCCATGGCTGTCATCGATGCGAGTTTCACAGCCGAGATCGGCAAGGCTGGCATCGAGAATTTTCTGACCAGCGCACAGCATCGCCAGACAGAGGACGACGAAATCAAGCTGCGCAAGGTCGAAGCGACGCGCGTGCGCATGGAGACCTTCTGATGACACAGAGCTTGCTCCTTCCGACTGATGAAGACATGCGCTCCAACGCCACCTTCGACGCGCTGATGTGGGCACTTGCCCGCCCCGGTCGCGTCCAACCCCTGCCCTTTCCGGGCCTTTTCGCACTGGCCGAAAGCCTGCTCGATCGCGAATGCAGCTTCTTTTGCGCAGACGAAAGATTGAAAGCCGATATCACCAGAACCGGCGCCAACGCCGTTGCCCTGCCGCAGGCGGAATATGTCTTCGCATCGATCAGCGATAGCACCGCGGTGTCGGCACTTTCGGCGATGCTGTCCGGCAACCTTCTCTATCCTGATGCATCGGCAACGATCTTCGCGCAGGCACAGATCGGTGCAGGAACTCGGCTTCGCCTGGCCGGCCCCGGCGTGAACGGTTCCATCGATATCGATATCGGCGGTGTGCATCCGGATTTCTGGGCACTCCGCGCCGAAGCAATCCGCTATCCGCTTGGTTGGGACATCTATCTTGCCGACGGTGCAAGCCTGATCGGCATTCCACGCTCTACAAAGATAGAGGTGCTTTGATGGCCTATGTTGCAACACGTGGCGGCGAGCACGCCATTGAACAATCCGAACGCCTCTATCGCGAAGAATTGGGGCAGATCGACAAGGCCCGTGTCGACGCGATCGGCGAAGGCCTGCCCTATCTCGTCGACCGCGTCATGGGCGAGGCATCGCTTTATGCGCCGGAGCTTGCCGCACTTGCGCTCGCCCAGTCCGGCGGCGATCTCTACGAAGCTGTGCTGCTGCTGCGCGCCTATCGCACCACCCAGCCGCGCCTGACGATCGCCGAACCGGTTCGCCAGCAGGATCTCTTCACCGTCAGGCGTATTTCGGCCGCCTTCAAGGACATCCCGGGCGGCCAGATCCTCGGACCGACGCTCGATTATTCGCACCGGCTGCTGAATGTCGACGTGCTGAACGGTACGGCTCTCGTTCCCGAGCCTGTGGAGGCGGCAGACACACCGGCGCCGGCCACGCAGCCGTCGCTGACGGACTGGCAGAAAGCGCAGGGCCTGATCGCGGAGACGCCGACCGAGACCGTGCCGCTCGACGAGATCCCCGATGTCACCCGCGAGCCACTGCTCTTCCCGGCAAGCCGCGCGCACAAGCTGCAGAGCCTTGCGCGTGCAGATACCGGCGGCACCTTGGCGCTCGGCTACTCCACCATGCGCGGCTATGGAAGCGTACATCCGACCGTCAACGAATTGCGGCTCGCCGAAGCCGAAGTGCGCATCCGCCACCCGCGCGGCACGCTCTTCAGCGCCGGACGCGTGCGTGTCAGCCAGACGGAAGTCATCTCCAAGAGCAAGGGCCTGGAGCTCGGCTTTTCCGCCACCTTCGGCTGGAACGAGGTGAAGGTCATCGCCGCCGCCTCGCTCGATCTCGCATCCAATCAGCCCAATCCTCATCCGGCCTCGAATGAGGAGTTCGTCCTCTACCATACGGAACCCGTCGAAAGCTCGGGCTTCTGCATTCACTTCAAGCTACCCCACTATGTCACCTTCCAGTCGAGCCTCGATGCACTGAGGCGCGTGAAGGCCGACAAGGCAGCCAATGAAACCAGCGCGGCCAAGCAGGCCGAACTCGAAAAGGCAATGCCGTGAAACTCGATCAACTGACCAAACCTTGGGCGGCCTTCAGCTACGGCTTCCTGGACGAATCCGCCAAGCGCGAGATGCGCCGCCGCATCCTGAAGGCCATCGCCATTCCCGGTTATCAAGTCCCCTATGCCAGCCGCGAGGTGCCGATTGCCCGTGGCTGGGGCACCGGCGGGCTGCAGGTAACGCTGACCCTTCTCAAACCGACCTCCGTCGTCAAGGTCATCGACCAGGGGGCCGACGATTCCGTCAATGCCAGCAGCATCCGCAAGTTCCTGCGCCGCGTCGGCTCGGTCCGCGAAACGCTGGATACGCTGGAGGCCGATATCATCCAGTCGCGTCATCGCATTCCTGAGGAGAAGCTGCGCGAAGACCAGATCCTCGTGCTGCAGGTTCCCAATCCCGAGCCGCTGCGGTCCGTCCAGCCGGACATGTCGGAAGCCCGTATCATGCATGGCGATGCGGATTACGGCCAGCTCTGGCTGACGCTCTACGAACAGCTCGTGCGTTCCGGCCGCATCATGCAGGGTTCGAGCTATCCGAGCATGGTCAATGGGCGCCATGTTATGACACCTTCGCCGATCCCCCGCTGGGACGTGCCGAAGATGAACCAGGCGGCGAACCTTACGATCCTCTCCGCCGGCCGCGAAAAACGTATCCACGCCGTGCCGCCCTACACGCGCGTCGAACCGCTCGTCTTCGACGACGTGCCCTACCGGGTCGAGGATCATGCTGACAAGATTTGTCACCGCAGCGGCGTAACAGGCTACTTCATGAACGAGTTGCCGCAAGACGACGGCTCTTCGGCCTTCGAGGTCTCCGACAGTCAGTACGGCGTCAAGCATATCCAAAAGCGGGATGGCGAGGCCGTTGCCATCGGCGAGACCTACTACAAGCAAGGCAGGATCGAGCAATGAGTGCCGCAAATCTTTCTGCTTCCAATCTTTCTGCTTCCGGGCGCCAGCCGCCGCGGCTGATGCTGTCCTCGCCCATCCTGACGATGAGCGGCATCCGCAAGAGCTTTGGCGATGTGCAGGCGTTGCGCAGCGTCGATGTCACCGTCTATCCTGGCGAAGTGCTCGGCATCGTCGGCGAATCCGGCTCGGGTAAATCGACGCTGCTGCGTATGATGAACCTCGAAGACAGAGCCGACGGCGGCGAATACAGGCTGGCGCTGCCCGGCCGCGAGGATCTCAACCTCTTCACGCTCGACCGTTTCGAGCGGCGCATGCTGCGAGCACGCCATATCGGCATCGTCTACCAGAACCCGCATCTCGGGCTCCGGATGAACAACACGAGCAGCGGCAATGTCGCAGAGCGGCTGCTGATTGCCGGCGAGCGGAATTTCGCGAGACTTCGTGCCCGCGCCAGGGGCGCGCTCGATGCTTCGGAATTCCCGGTCGCGCGCATGGATGCCCGGCCCGCGGAACTCTCGGGCGGCATGCAGCAGCGCGTGCAGCTTGCCAAGGCAATCGCGCTTGAGCCGGCCCTGCTCCTGCTCGACGAGCCGACGACGGGGCTCGATGTCAGCGTCCAGGCGCTGGTGCTCGACACGCTGAAGCGGTTGCAGCGTGAACGCCGGATCACCATCGTCATCGTCTCGCATGATCTCGGTGTTATCCGCACGATGGCAGACCGTGTGATGGTGATGCGCAATGGGGAAGCCGTGGAAGAGGGCCTCGCCGACCAGATCTTCCAGGATCCGCAGCATGAATATACCCAGCAGCTCGTGCATGCGAAGCTTTGACAGGAGACCCAGCCGGTGAACATGCACACACATCCTGCCGCTTCTGCGCAGACGATCCTCTCCGTTCAGGGCCTGGGCAAGCATTTCGAGATGCACCATCTGAAACGCACCCTGCACGCTTTCGACAATGTCGATTTCGAGCTACGCGAAGGGGAGTTCATCCTGCTGACGGGAGAAAACGGCGCCGGCAAATCGACGCTGCTGCGCACGCTCTACCGCTCCTATGTGCCGCGATCAGGCCACGCCTATTATCACACGCGCGAAGGCGTCATCGACCTGACGGTCGCAGCCGATGTCGATATCGCCCTTCTGCGACGCCGGGAAATCGGCTTCGTGACGCAGTTCCTGCAGGCCCGTCCGCGCGTAGCGGCGGATGAGCTGGTCGCCGAGCCCCTGCGCCTTGCCGGCCGGCCCTATGAAGAGGCGATCGAAGAGGCTCGCCGCTGGCTTTCGGCCTTCGGCGTCAAGCCGGGGCTGTGGGCCGCCTATCCCTCCACCTTCTCCGGTGGCGAGCAGCAGAAGGTCAATCTGGCGCGTGCGCTCATCCTGCCACAGCGGCTTCTCTTCCTCGATGAGCCAACCGCCTCGCTCGACAAGAATGCGCGCCGTGCACTCGTTGCGCGTCTCGCAGAGTTGAAAGCTGCGGGCGTCGCGATGATCGGCGTCTTTCACCACCCCGACGATGTCGCGGATCTCATCGACCGCGAAATCAGCCTTCAAACCCGACAGATCCAGGATGGAGCAGAGAATGTGGCTGAGTGATTTCGAGATCGTGCTGCGCGATAGAATAATACCGCGTGGCGCAATCAGGATCGAAGACGGTATGATTGCCGAGGTGCGTGACGAGCCGGT
Source organism: Rhizobium sp. 01L419 (assembly GCF_056400025.1). NCBI lineage: Bacteria > Pseudomonadati > Pseudomonadota > Alphaproteobacteria > Hyphomicrobiales > Rhizobiaceae > Rhizobium > Rhizobium sp. 01L419. The sequence continues at coordinate 601,852 of NZ_JBFTSM010000002.1, read as the reverse complement.
GGCGACAGCCGATATTTCCGGCCACGGGAGGCTTCTGCTGCCCGGCTTCATCGATATGCATGGAGACATGATCGAGCGCGAGATCGAGCCGCGGCCGAATGTGCGCTTTCCGCTGGAGCTCGGTATCTTCGAGCTCGACAAGAAACTCGCCGGCAACGGCATCACGACGGCTTATGCGGCTTTGTCCTTCCACGCAAACAGCAGTTACGGCCACATCCGCTCGGAAGAACATTCGCGCTCGATCATTCAGACGCTGGTCGAGCTCCGGAAGAGCGATCTTCTGATCGACCATAAGGTTCACGCACGCTTCGAAATCACCTTCACCCATGCCCGCACCGTCATCGAAGACCTGCTGCGGGCCGGCGCTCTCGATCTCGTCTCTCTGATGGACCACACGCCTGGCCAGGGCCAGTACCGCGATGTCGAACGTCATATCGAGAGCATAGCGCGCAACAACAAGATCACCCTCGAACAGGCCGCCCAGCGTGTTCAGCAGCGCATGGAAAACCGCGCCCAGAACAACGACGCAGTCGATAATCTCCAGGGCATCGCGGCGACAGCGCGCGACCACGGTGTCATCATCGCCTCCCATGACGACGACAGCGTCGAGAAGGTCGCAATCGTCGAGGGACTGGGCGCGCGCATCAGCGAGTTTCCGGTGACGATGGCGGCGGCGCAGGAGGCCCGCAAGTTTGGGCTGGCGACCGCAATGGGTGCACCGAATGCGCTTCGCGGTCTTTCCTATTCGGGCAATCTTTCTGCCCGCGAAGCCTATGAAAGCGGCGTTCTCGATATCCTGGCCAGCGACTATCACCCCTCGGCCATGCTGCCGGCAATCATCGCGCTTGCAGAAGCCGGATCCGGCGGATTACCGGCCTCTGTCGCATTGGTCAGTGCCAATCCGGCGCGGGCGCTTGGCCTTGCGGATCGCGGCGCAATCGAGACCGGGCTGCGGGCCGACCTCGTCATTGCCGAACGCGGTCGTCTTCCGCGGGTGCGCGCCACCTTCTCCAACGGCAGGCAGGTCTATTCGGACGGGATTGTTTCGCGATTCCAACAGGCTGCATAAAAAGCCTGCGGCGAAAATACTCTGCCGCCTTCTCTCGACAAAATACATCCGGAATTTCCGGATGTATTACTTCACAAAAATGGCATAACTAACGGCAATTATTGGATAATTACTTTATAAAAATGTCACACTGCAATGATATGTTTCGTTTCATAGACTGATAGTTAAGTACAATTCAACCTCGTCTCTGATGGCGTTGACAAGCAGGGGGCTTCCGGTGCTTGAACTTCACTCCCTCAAGAAGAATTTCGGTCAAACACACGCGGTCGACGACGTAAACCTGTCCATCGACGCGGGCCAGATGGTTGGCATCATCGGCCGCAGCGGCGCCGGCAAATCGACATTGCTCCGGCTGATCAATCGCCTGATCGATCCGACATCCGGCACGATCATGTTCGAGGGCAAGGACATTACCAAGCTGCGCGGCCGCGAGCTGCGCCTGTGGCGCGCCTCCTGCGCCATGGTGTTTCAGCAGTTCAATCTGGTCGAGCGTATGGATGTGTTGACCAATGTGCTGATCGGCCGTGTTGCCCAACACGGCTTTCTCTCGTCCATGCTGCGTCGCTTCACGGACGAAGAAAAGGAAATGGCGATCCGCGCGCTCGATCGGCTCGATCTCGTACCGCAGGCATTGCAGCGGGCCGGCACATTGTCCGGCGGACAACAGCAGCGTGTCGCGATCGCCAAGGCGCTGGTCCAGAACCCGAAGATAATGCTTGCCGACGAGCCGATCGCCTCGCTCGACCCCGCCAATGCGACGCGCGTCATGGAGGCGTTGCGCAAGATCAACCGCGAGGACGGCATTACCGTTCTCGTCAATCTTCATACGCTCGACACTGCCCGCAACTATTGCGAACGCATCATCGCCATGCGGGCCGGGCGGGTACGCTTTGACGGCGCGCCGGCAGATCTCACCCAGGAACGGGTTCGCGAAATCTATGGCACTGACGATTTCGATGTAGAGATCGACGAGGCCGTGACATCCACCGCATTCAACGCAGGCCGAACCCCAAAAGAGAAGGTCTACCAGGCGGTATGAGTTTCGCCCGCGGCCCCGCAAGGCCGCGGGCTTTTTTTGCAACAGGAGAGTTGGAATGAAAAACGTCCTCATGCTTGCGGCCGTAACGGCTGCGCTTGCCCTTTCCAACCAGGCCCACGCCGACGGTTGGAAAGACCAGTACAAGACGATCCGCCTGGGCGTTCTCTCGGGCGAGAACGAAAAGGACCGCATTGCACGCCGCGTTGGCTTCCAGCAATATCTGGAAAAGGAACTCGGCGTGAAGGTCGAGATCTTCACCGCCGGCAACTATGACGGCGTCATCCAGGCGCTCGCCTCCGACCAGATCGAATTCGCCTTCCTCGGCTCCTCGGCCTATGCTGCCGCTTATACCGAAACCAATGGCGGCGTTGAGCCGCTGCTCGCCGGCCAGGAACAGGATGGCTCGACTGGCTACTATTCGGTCATCACCGTTCGCTGCGATTCCGGCTACAAGTCGGTCGACGACCTCAAGGGCAAGGTACTCGCTTTCGCCGATCCGGATTCCACCTCCGGCTATGCGGTGCCCTACTATAACCTCGTCAAGCAGGGCTACGATCCGAAGACCTTCTTCTCGGCCGCTCCCTTCTCCGGCGCCCACGAAACCGGTGTCATGGCCGTCGCCAACAAGCAGTTCGATGCCGCCGCGACCTATATCAACAACGACGTCAGCGGCATTCCGCAGCGCATGGAATCCAAGGGCATGATACCGAAGGGCGAGATCTGCCGTATCTGGCAGTCGCCTGAGATCACCAACGGACCTTTCGCCACCCGCACCAACCTGCCGGCCGATATGATTGCGGACGTCAAGGCGGCGGTAAAGGCAACGCCGGAAAAGGCGCCTGATGCCTTCAAGGAGATGAGCGGGGGCGACAATTCCACCTCCAAGGGCTATGTCGACGTCGATCCCCAGCGCTACCAGTGGATCGTCGACATGCGCGACTGGCTGAAGAAGCAGCGCCGTAACGGCTGATATCCCTCCACGTCAGGCACGGGGCGCCGTATATCCGGCGCTCCCACGACCGGGATCCGACATGACGACAGCGACACCCTCCATTACCATCCGCCAGTTCGAGGCCGAATACCGCCTTATCCGCAGCCGCGCCAAAATCGTGCAGCTCATTTCGGTCACGCTCTTTGCTGCCGCCGTCCTGCTGACCGCCTGGACGGGCGGTTTCTTCGACATGACCGAGGTCAACCTGCCCTCGGGTGAACGCATCACGACCTGGAAATTATGGGCCTCGCTACCCCGGCTCGGCGAATATCTCTATAAGACGCTGCCACACTTGCGTATCGAAACGCTCGGTTCGGACCTTTCCGAATGGTTCTGGCGCTGGCCGGTCTGGCTCGAACTACTCGGCGAAACGATCCTGATCGCTTATGTCGCCACGTTCCTCGGCGTCCTCGGCGCCTTCATCCTCAGCTTCCCGGCCGCTCGCAACCTCAGCCCCAACAGCTTTCTGCTGATCGCCTCCCGCCGCTATCTGGAGGTCATCCGCACTGTCCCTGATATCGTCTGGGCGCTGATCTACGTCTTCTGCTTCGGCGTCGGACCGCTTGCCGGTGTGCTGGCGATTGCCACCCATGCGACGGGTTCGCTCGGCAAGCTCTATTCCGAGGTCAACGAGAATATCGACATGCGGCCGCTGGAAGGCGTCAGGGCTTCGGGGGGCACCTGGTTCCAGCAGATGCGTTATGGGGTCGTGCCGCAGGTCATCCCGAACATCATCAGCTACACGCTGCTGCGCTTCGAGATCAACGTACGATCATCCTCGATCATCGGCTATGTCGGCGCCGGCGGCCTTGGCCAGGAGATCCGCACCGCCATGTCGCTTCAGGAATATACCGATCTCTCGGCGCTGTTTGTGATCATCCTCGTCACGGTCGTGATCATCGATTTCCTGAGCGAGAAGCTGCGCCACCGCATCATCGGCATCGAAGGCCGGAGTACCTGAGACATGACGAACACCTCTTCCCTTTCCGAGCTGCATCAGCGCGTTCCGGGCGCCTTCACCGTGGCGCCGCGCGTGCGGCTGATGCGCTATGCCGGTGCTGCAGCGCTTATCCTGCCGCTCATTGCCGGCCTCTATCTCTTCGACTTTTCGCCAACCCGTATCCTGAATGGTCTCACGCGGCTCGGCATGATCTTCTCCTTCATGTTCCCGCCCTATATCTGGACGACCTGGCAGGAATGGAGCGACGTACTCATCGGCCTTGGCCAGACGATTTCGATGGCCTTCCTCGGAACGCTGCTTGGCGCAATCATCGCCTTTCCGCTCGCGTTTCTTGGCGCGAAGAACATCATGCCGCTCGGCTGGGTGCGGCTGTCAACCCGCCGCGGTTTCGATGCACTGCGTGCCGTCGAACAGATCGTGCTTGCACTGATCTTCATCCGCGCCTTCGGCCTCGGCCCGCTTCCGGGCGTTTTCGCTATCGCCGTCTCGGAAATCGGCACCTTCGCCAAGCTCTTTTCGGAAGCGATCGAAAACACTTCGCGCAAACCCGTCGATGGTGTTCTAGCGTCAGGCGGCGGGCCTCTGCAGACCATCCGGCTTGCCATCATGCCGCAGGCTATGCCGGTGATCCTGTCGATCATGCTCTATAATTTCGAATCCAACACCCGCTCCGGCACCATCCTCGGCATTGTCGGCGCCGGTGGTATCGGCTTTCTGCTGGCGGACCGCATTGCCGCCTATCACTGGCCGGAAGCCTGGACGATCATCTTCCTGATCGTCGCTGTCGTTTATGCTATCGATCTTTCCTCCGCCTGGCTGCGCGGCAGGATCATTGGCAAGAACGACAGCGCGCGCTAAGCGGAGGAAAGGCGCGGCGAGGGAAACGGAATGGCAAGAATAATGGTGGTCGGCAATGCCAATGTCGACCGGATCTGGTGGCTCGACCGGCCGCTAGTACCGGGTGGAAGGCTTTCCTGCCAGTCGATCGAAAAACGCTATGGCGGCGGCGGTTTCAACACCGGCCTGGTCCTGCTCGACCTCGGCCATGAGGTTGTGCTGGTCACCCGCCTTTACGACGACGATGAAGGACGCGCCTATCTGAACGATCTCGGCAAGCGCGGCTTCAATACCGATTTTGTCAGCCTCGTGCCCGGCGCTACGGCAGCAGTCGATATTCTTGTCGACTCCAACGGGGAACGCACCATCATCGCGCCGGCCAGTCGCCGCCGGCCAGCGATCGAGACCCTCCCATCGATCGAAGCGTCGCTCGTCTATCTCAATATACGGCAGATGAGTTCGGCCGCCTTGCGGCAACTGGAGGATTTCGACCGGGTGGTTTCACAGTATCCGCTCTCGACCGAACGCCGGCCGGCGAATGTCCTTATCGCTTCACGCTCGGACGTGAAAGGAACGGCGCAGACCGCCTGGCAGACCGCTGCCGAAATTGCCGCGCCGCGTCTTGAAACGCTCGTACTGACGAGCGGCATGCAACCCATCGAGATCGTCAGCCAGGAGCATTCCGTTGTCGTCGAGGTGCCGCCGGCCGCCCCGGTGCGCGATACGACGGGCGCGGGAGACTATTTTGCCGGCGGTTACATCGATGCCATCGTCAGAGGTCTCGATGCCGGCGCGGCAGCGCTCGCCGCCTGTAAGATCGCCGCGTTACGGCTTGCCACTTCCGGATATGACGGCCCTGAAGGCCAGTCCCCACGCGGCTCTTGAAACACGGTCTCGCAAATCTCACTTGATATCCTCCATTGTTCAACTGTCGAACTGACAGCCCTTCGCTTTCAGCAATCGCTGCCGGTCCTCAACATCGACGCGTCGGGCGTCGGAGGAAATTTCATGGGATTCATTGATCGCGACATTCAGCCGTCATCCGATGCCGGGCTGCTGGATGCCTATTCCGAAACGGTGTCGAACGCCGTTGATACAGTCGGCCCGGCTGTCAGCCGTATTGAACGCGTCGGCGGGCGGGCAGGACACGGTTCCGGTTTTGCCATTTCGCCTGACGGCCTCGTCGTCACCAACAATCATGTCGTCGGCGATGCAAAGGCCGTGACCATCAAGACACCCGACGGCGCGGTTGTCGAAGGCCGCGTCCTTGGCCGCGACGAGGATACCGACCTTGCCCTCATCAGGGCCAATGACTGGTCCGGAGCCTGGGCACAGCTTGCCGACTCGAAGAAGCTGAAGCGCGGGCACATCGCTGTCGCGATCGGCAATCCGCTCGGTTTCGAATGGACAGTCACGGCGGGCGTGGTGTCTGCGCTCGGGCGCTCGATGCGCGCTGCCAGCGGACGCCTGATGGAAGATATCATCCAGACTGATGCGGCCCTCAACCCCGGCAACTCGGGCGGCCCGCTCGTCTCGTCGTCGGGTGAGGTGATCGGTGTCAACACCGCCGTCATCCAAGGGGCGCAGAGCATCGCCTTCGCCGTCGCATCCAACACCGCCAAGCATGTGGTCTCTGACATTCTGCGCTTCGGTGAGGTCCGCCGCGGATATATCGGTATTGCGGCCGATACAGTCGAGCTGCATCGGCGCATCGCGCTCGAGGCCGGCGTTCCACAACGCACGACCGTTCGCCTGCGTCGTGTTGAAGACGGCGGCCCCGCCGCACGGGCCGGTCTTCGCGAGGGCGATTATCTGCTCGCAATCGGCGGACAGCCGGTATCAGGGATAGATGATGTCGTCCGGCTTCTGGACGGGGCCACCATCGATGCCGACGTCGATGTGCTGATCTTCTCTGTCGCTGGCCGGATAGAACAACGCTCTGTTCGACCTGCGAAACGAGCGCAGTAAATAAGCTCCACCATCAATGCGCTGGGAAAATCAGCCGTTGAAAAAGACAAGGCACCCGTTTCTCGGCGGGTGCCTAGTGTGTCTGCTTCTCGCGATATCAGATCGCGATGACTATAGGAATCCAGGCGTTGCCGAGGCTGCCGCAAGCAGGCCCAGCAGAGGCGATGGTTCGCTAGAGAACACGTCGTAGATGCAGGGAGCTGCAAAAACGGTTACTGCCAAAATGCAGATGATGACCCTTTTCATCAAAACCTCCGCGGACGCAGCCGAGCTGCGCCCCATTTGCACTGAACGCCTTAGATGAGATTCAGCTCGACATTGATGTTGCCACGCGTCGCCTTCGAATAGGGGCATGTCTGATGCGCTTCCTCGACCAGAGCGCGGGCCACTTCCGGCTCCAGGCCGGGCAAGCTGATGTTCAGGCGGGCCTGAAGGAAGTAGCCCTCGCCGGTCATGCCGAGATCGACTTCGGCATCGACGGCGGTATCGGCAGGAAGCCGGAACTTGCGCTTGCCGGCAGCAAGGCCCATTGCGCCGATGAAACAGGCCGACCAGCCGGCTGCGAAAAGCTGCTCGGGATTGGTGCCGGCATGGGTACTGCCGGGAGGGGACAGCTTCACATCAAGCTGTGCATCGCTGCTGCGGGCGGAGCCGTCCCGGCCGCCGGTGGTGTGGGTCTTGCCGGTGTAGAGAACCTTTTCAATCGTCGTCATGAGTGCACTCCTTGGTTCATGCCGCTCTCTGCGGCATCTGGTGACGGAGTGGTTTCTGGAGGTCTGACGTATCCCGCATGTTTCTGAAATCGGCCGAACTGTATCAAAGCGTAGCACCGGTCTATCTGGACATTTTCGCATACAAATGCCGCGAAAAAATCAGTTGGCTCGGATGGTGATTTCGGCCGCGAGCCCGCCGCCCTCGCGGTTATGGAGCCGCACCGAGCCGCCGATCGAGGCGGCCAGCTGCTGGGCGATGGCAAGGCCGAGGCCTGTACCGCCGGTCTCGCGATTGCGCGACTGCTCCAGCCGGAAGAAGGGCTGCATGGCAGCTTCGAGCATGGCATCGGGAATGCCCGGACCGCGATCCATCACCGTAATGGCAATATCCCCCTCGCCTTTCCGCTCAACGCTGATTTCCGCAGCACCGGCAAATTTCAGCGCATTATCGACGAAATTCGTGAGAATGCGGCGAAGCGCATGCGGCTTGGTCGACGCAATGCCCTGGACGATACCGACGACGCTCACAGCCTTGCCGGTGTCCTGATAGTCATAGGCGATACTGTCGATGAAGGATGAGAGGTCGATGCGCGAAAACTTCTCGCCATTGCCGTGAGCGCTGCGGGCATAGGCGATGCCGTCCTGCACGAGCCGTTCGATCTCGCCGAGATCCCTCACCAGCTTGTCTCTCTCCGGCGAATCGTCAGTCATGTCGGCGCGCAGCCGCATGCGCGTGATCGGCGTCTGCAGGTCGTGGGATATCGCCGCGAGAATCTGTACTCGCTCTTCGAGATAGTGGGCGATCCTCTCGCGCATGGCGTTGAAGGCACGCGCCGCATGCGCAACCTCGCTAGGCCCAGTCTCGGCGAGCGGCGGACCTTTCCTGTTGGGATCAAGCGCATCCGCCGCCGCCGCAAGTGCGCCAAGCGGGCGGATCGCCTGACGTACGGCAAACCATGTGCAGAGCACCAGCAAGGCCATCTGGATGGCAAGCACATAGGGCAACCATGCCGCAATCGGCATGGGAGGCCGCGGCGTGATGTCGATCGTCAGCGGGCTTCCGTCGGTCAGCGTCAGATGTGCCTGCAATCGGCTGATATCGCCTGGAATGGTTTCCATGCGGATCGGATAGGTGCCGCCGATCGCCTCTTCGATCCTGCCGCCGATTTCCCTGCCCTTGCTGGAATTGTCGGGCACGCCTGGCAGACCCGGCCCAAGTTCGAAACGATAATTGCCGCGGCTGAGACGATCGAGCAGGTCGCTGCGTTGATCCGCCGGCAGGCGGTCGAGAACGGCGATCGAGGTCGCGACATCGCTTTCGAGCGTGCCGAGCATGACGGCCTTGGCCGACATGGAACGCTCGACGAAGAGGACTGTGAAGGATAGGCCATAGGCAATCGCCAGGCCCGCCAGCAGAATGAAGAAAAGCCGAGCCCGCAGCGTGCTCGGCCAGAACCCGGAGCGAAGAGCAGCCCCCACGCTCATGACCTGGCCTCTTCAATCTCCACCGGAACGGAAAAGACGTAACCCTCGCTGCGCACCGTCTTGATATAGGTCGGCTCGCGGGCATCATCCCCCAGTCGCTGGCGAACGCGGCTGACGAGCAGGTCGATGGAGCGGTCGAAAAGTTCCGAATCGCGACCCTGTGTGAGGTTCAGGAGTTGGTCGCGGTTGAGCACCCGCTGCGGATGGTCGATGAAGACGCGCAGCAGCCTATATTCGGCGCCGCTCAGTGCGATCTCCGTTCCTTGCCTGTCGAGAAGATGCCGGCCGACCGTATCCAGGCGCCAGTCGCCGAAGCGAAGCCACTGTCCCGCCTCCGAAATCTGCAGGTTCGGCGGCAGCGCGCGGGTGCGCCGCAAGACGGCCTTGATGCGTGCCAGCAATTCGCGCGCAGCAAAGGGTTTCGGCAAATAGTCATCGGCGCCCATCTCCAGCCCGATGATGCGGTCCATCTCGTCGCTGCGGGCTGTCAGCATCAGGATCGGCGTTGCCTTGTGCTTACCGGCACGCAGCTCACGACAGAGCACGAGCCCGTCGTCACCCGGCATCATGACATCGAGCACGATAAGATCGACCGTGTTACCTTCGAGAAAGCTGCGCATCTGGCGGCCATCGGCGGCGACTGACGTCCGAAGCCCGTTCTTCTTCAGATAGCTCGAAACCAGTTCGCGGATTTCACGATCGTCATCGACGATCAGGATATGGTCGACGTGCTCCATGTCGGGACTTTCGGATCCTCTATCTGTTGGCGCAGTAGAATTGTTATCTCAGACGCAGACTCACTGCTTACTGTTTTGACTCTGAATTGGCTGCCGCGAAACAGGGAATTCCGTTCGCGGCAGCCAAGGCAGGCTTTAGAAGCGATCGACATCCAGGATGGCCTGCGCAAAGGCCTGCGGTGCTTCTTGCGGCAGGTTGTGGCCGATGCCGCCGGCGATGTTGCGATGCTCGTACCTGCCGGTGAACTTCTTGGCATAGGCCGAAGGCTCCGGATGCGGTGCGCCATTGGCGTCGCCTTCCATGGTGATGGTCGGTACGGTGATAACAGGAAAGGCAGCGAGCTTCTTTTCCAATGCATCATACTTCTTTTCGCCATTGGCAAGACCAAGGCGCCAGCGGTAGTTGTGGATGGTGATCGCGACATGGTCGGGGTTTTCGAAGGCTTTGGCAGAGCGGTCGAAAGTTGCGTCATCAAATTTCCACTGCGGCGAAGCAAGCTTCCAGATCAGCTTTGCGAAATCATGCCGGTTGGCTTCATACCCCTCGCGGCCGCGTTCAGTGGCGAAGTAGAACTGATACCACCAGGCCAGCTCGGCCTGCGGCGGAAGCGGCTTCTTGTTCGCCTCCTGACTGCCGATCAGATAGCCGCTGACCGAGACCAAGCCCTTGCAGCGCTCCGGCCAGACAGCGGCCAGGATGTCCGCGGTGCGGCCGCCCCAATCATAACCGCCGATCACGGCACGCTTGATGTCAAGCGCATCCATGAAGGCGATGATATCGGTGGCGATGGCAGCCTGCTGACCGTTGCGCGGTGTCTTTGCGGAGAGGAATTCGGTTGAGCCATAGCCGCGCAGATAGGGGATCAGTACCCGGTAGCCGGCATCGGCAAGCGCAGGCGCCACATCGACGAAGCTGTAGATGTCGTAGGGCCAGCCATGAAGAAGGAGCACAACCGGGCCATTTGCGGGACCGGCTTCTGCATAGCCGACATTAAGAACGCCAGCCTTGATCTGCTTCAGCGGTGCAAAGGACGTATGCGAGCCTGCCGTGATGGCGGGCGCGGTAGCCTGTGACTGGGCACCGGCGGCGCTGGTCAGGCCGAATTCGACCGCCGCCATGGTCATGGCAGCAACACCGAAAAAACGACGACGCTGAAGATTGATTTCGCTGGACATTGGCTCTCTCCGTTTCAAGTTGATGACAAGGAAAAAACAGCGCGCATGTATCCCCGATGTTTCGGGTATCCGCTTCAATTGCATGGGAATGTAGCATCCGGCCTTCCGGATACGTTCTGATACAATTGGCTGCCTTCTCAATCGAAAATCCGTTGGATGAGGAAGTCACGGAGCACTACGGCATTGTTGTGCTCGTCATCGCTGGTGGCATAAAGCAGCGTCACCGTGCCCTTCATTGCGAAATCGGTCACGGGCTTCAGCTCTTCCTCTTTGTGCTCAAGCTCTGCGGTGTAGCGCCGGTGGAACTCCTCCCAGCGATCAGGCTGATGATTGAACCAGTGGCGCAGCTCGTTGCTTGGCGCGACATCCTTTAGCCACGCAGCCAGTGCAGCACGCTCCTTACTGAGACCGCGCGGCCAGATGCGATCGACCAGCAGTCGGGCGCCATCCGCATCCACCCTGGCCGCATAGACCCGCTTGAGCTTTATCGTCTCAGCTCTGACTGTCATTTGATCCTCCTCATTCACCGATCATCCCTCTTCTTGCGGGATCCCGGCTGGGTGAAGCGCTTATCCATGGAAGATAGCGCAGCCCTCATCGGAGCGCTTCCTACACTTCGGTACATATTGCCGAGAAACCGGACACATCCGAGATACATCGCCTCGACCAGATTGGCGCCATCGCTGGTCGGGCCGCATCGCCCTCCAGAGCCTGACAACCCGGTATCAAAGGAAACGATGATGACGCTTCTTATCATTGCCTATCTGGGAGGGGCGCTGACCATATTCAGCCCGTGCATCCTCCCGATTCTTCCCTTCGTCTTTGCCCGCGCCGGACAACCATTCCTGCGCAGCACGCTGCCCATGCTGATCGGCATGGCCGCCACGTTTGCACTTGTGGCGACCCTTGCCGCCGTTGGCGGCAGCTGGGCGATCAACGCCAATGAATATGGCCGTCTTGCCGCGCTGGCCCTGCTTGCCGTCTTCGGCGTCAGCCTGATTTCACCGCGTATTGCAAGCTTCGTCACCCAGCCGGTCGTCAATTTCGGCAATCGCCTGCTGAACACTTCCGGCAAGACCGGTTCTGCGCCGACAACGGTGAGCGCCTTTATCCTCGGCATTGCGACTGGTCTGCTCTGGGCGCCCTGCGCCGGGCCGATCCTCGGTCTCGTGCTGACGGGGGCGGCACTTCAGGGCGCCAATCTGCAGACGACCTTCCTGCTGCTGGCCTATGCGGCGGGTGCGGCTACCTCGCTCGCAATCGCCCTCTCCGTCGGCGGCAAGATCTTTGCCGGCATGAAGAAGTCACTTGGCGTCAGCGAGCGAATTCGTCAGGGCCTTGGTGCTGCCGTGCTTGCAGGTGTCGTCGTTATCGCACTCGGTCTCGACACCGGCCTGCTGTCGCAGCTCTCCTATGCCAGCACCGCATCCTTGGAACAGGCCGTTCTCGACACCGCGAATGTGAAGCCAACCGATGGAGCATCGTCCGAGGTAGCAAGCAACGACAAGATGATCGGCCTTGCCGATGYGAAGAGACCTTTCCATAGCGATCTGCCTGTCGAAGGCCGTGCGCCATCATTTGACGGCGCCGTCGAATGGCTTAACTCGCCACCGCTGACCATGGAACAGCTTCGTGGCAAGGTCGTACTCGTCGATTTCTGGACCTACTCCTGCATCAACTGCATCCGTACTATCCCCTATGTCCGCGCCTGGGCTGAAAAATACAAAGACCAGGGCCTGGTTGTGATCGGCGTGCATGCCCCGGAATTTGCCTTCGAAAAGAAGATCGACAATGTCAAAAAGGCCATCGGCGATTTCAACATCGGCTATCCGGTCGCAATCGACAACGACTACAAGATCTGGCGTGCCTTCGATAACAGCTACTGGCCGGCCCATTACCTGATCGACGCCAAGGGCCAGATCCGCGAACATCATTTCGGCGAAGGCAACTACCGACAGACCGAGCAGGCGATCCAGGACCTGCTGCGCGAAGCTGGCAGCGAGATGCCGACAAGCACACCCGTCGTGCCGGATGCGAAAGGTGCCGAGATGAGCCCCGACCTGAAGGACATCGGCTCCGGCGAGACCTATATCGGCTACAAGCAGGCCACCGGCTTTGCCTCCAACGAGAGCATGCGCGCCGATGCTACCAGGGACTATTCGGTCAAGCAGCCGGGTCTCAACCAGTGGGGTCTTTCGGGCAAATGGACTGTCGGCGCCGAAGAGGCGACCCTCGATCAGGCAGGCGGCGGAATCTCCTACCGCTTCAGCGCCCGCGACCTACATCTCGTTCTTGGCCCAAGTGCTGACGGCAAACCGATCCGCTTCCGGGTGACGATCGACGGCAAGGCGCCAGGCGCCGACCATGGAAGCGATATCGATGCCGATGGAAACGGAACGGTGACATCGACCAAACTCTATCAGCTCGTGCGCCAGTCCGGTGACGTGGAAGCACGCAACTTCGAGATCCATTTCCTCGATCCAGACGTCCAGGCCTACGCCTTCACATTCGGTTGACATTCGTTCTCACATTCTACTTGAACAACAGGAGCAATGACCATGAAACACAAGTATTTTTCTACCATCGCCCTTGCCTTTGCCACCAGTGCCATCGCTTTTGCTGCCCAGGCGGCCGAGGTGAAAAACATCGTCATCGTCCATGGTGCACTCGCCGATGGTTCCGGCTGGCGCAAGGCAAGCGATATCCTCGAAGGCCGCGGCTTCAACGTCACCATCGTCCAGGAACCGATCACCTCGCTTGCCGATGATGTCGCCGCAACCAACCGGGTGCTTGACCTACAGGATGGCCCGACCCTGCTCGTCGGCCACAGCTACGGTGGCATGGTGATCACCGAAGCCGGCAACAGCCCCAATGTCGCGGGCCTGGTCTATGTCGCGGCCTTCCAGCCGGACCAGGGTGAAAGCCTCATCAGCTTGGCGAGTTCCAAGCCGGCCGGCGGCATGAATATTCGTGAGACGAAGGACGGAAAATACCTCTATCTCGACCCTGCCGCCTTCGCCAACGACTTTGCCGCCGACCTGCCGAAGGACGAGGCCGCGTTCCTCGCAAAGTCGCAAGTCTTCGCCTCCAAGGAGGCCTTCTCGGCCAATGTCAGCGATCCCGCCTGGAAGACAAAGAAGAGCTGGACGATCGTCGCCACCGAAGACCGTTCGATCAATCCCGACCTCGAACGCGACATGGCGAAGCGGGCAGGAAGCGATGTCACCGAGATCAAGGCAAGCCACGCCGTCTTCGCGTCTCAGCCGGAAAAGGTCGCCGATGTGATCGCGAAGGCTGCTGAGGCAGCCGGCAAGTAGTCAGGTCAAAAGCAGTACCGGAGCCGGTGGATCACTCCACCGGCTCGTTTTCCGTGAATGTGTCCTTCATCGCCCTGATGATGATGACGGCCGATGCGGCCCCGGGGTCGATATGTCCGAGGGATCGCTCCCCAAGACGAGCGGCGCGGCCGCGGGTGGCGACCATGGAGCGCGTGGAGCGTGCACCAATATCGGCAGCCTCGAGAATCTCGCGCCACATGTCCGAAACATTCGCCTGCCGGTCGCGGGCAGCGGCAGCGGCTTCGGTTGCCGGGATCCAGGCATCCAGCATCGTCTTGTCGCCGCGTTGGCCCTTGCCTCGGTCCCTGATACCTGATGTCATCGCCTCGACGATTGCCGCCTGCCCGGCGGCTGACAGCGTTTCGTCCTGCTTCAGCACCTGGGCTGCCTTGCGAAAGGCCGTGGCATAGAGCGGCCCTGTCGATGCGCCGACGGCATCGAGAAAAGCGGACGCTGCGATCGAAAACACCTCCGACGGCAGCGTTTCATCGAGGTCGTGTTTTGCCAGTTCGCCATTCACCGCCTGGAAGCCAAGCGCCATGGTGATGCCATGGTCGGCATCGCCGATCGCCCCGTCCAGATCGGAGAGATGGTCTTTCTCAGCCGAAATCGCCACCGATATCCGGTGAAACATCCTGCTGAGGCTGCGGGCCGCGTTTGCCGGCATGATTATCCTCCCAATTCATGCAGCCCAGCCCCCTGGGATGCTGTCTTCCATTTTTTCAATTAACGACCCTGAGGAATGCCGTATCGCAGGGATGGTGGAGCATATCCGTCAGTTCCCGGTCGAGATGCAGGATCGATATGGATGCTCCGACCATGTCGAGCGATGTGCAATAATGCCCCACCCAATTGGCCTCGATCTTGATGCCCTTTGCGCTCAGCCGCTGTTCCACGCGCCTGAAAAGAATATAGAGCTCCATCAAAGGCGTGCCGCCGAAGGAATTGACCAGCACGGCGACACGATCTCCCGATACAGCCTTCATCTCCGAAAAAATCCTGTCCATGACGACGTCGACGACGGCATCGGCGCTCATCATCCTCTCGCGCATTACGCCAGGCTCGCCATGGATGCCCATGCCGATCTCGATGTCATCAGGGCCGATCTCGAAGTTATGGCGACGCGTCTGAGGCAGCGAACTGGGTTCAAGCGCAACACCCATGGTGAAGGTCCGTGCATTGGCCTTGCGGGTCACGGCTTCGCAGGCATCGAGCGAAAGACCGCGGTCGCAGGCAGCACCGGCGACCTTGAAGATGAAGAAATTGCCGGCAACGCCGCGGCGACCGTCCCGATCCTCCAACGGCGAGGAGGAGATGTCGTCGGTCGTCACGACGGTACGGACCTCGATTTTGTCCTCTGCAGCCATTTCGGCGGCCATCTCGAAATTCATGACATCGCCGGCGTAATTGCCATAGACGAAGAGTACTCCCGCTCCGCCCGATGCCGCCTTGGCGCATTGCAGGATCGGCCCCGGCGGCGGCGAGGAGAAGATATTGCCGACCGCGACCGCATCGGCGAGCCCCTTGCCGACATAGCCGAGAAAGGCCGGTTCATGCCCCGTCCCTCCGCCGACGACCAGACCGACCTTGCCGGCTCGCGGGCCTGAACGGGCAACGAGCGACCGGTTGGAACTGTCGACCGGGCGAAGGTAATGCGCATGCGCCTTGACGACGCCGTCGAGCATTTCTTCGACGACATCGTCGGGGTCGTTCAGGAACTTCTTGATGTGGGTGCGGAAGCCAGTCAGCGGCGTGGAGATCTCGTTGTCGACCTTCGGTCGCGGCGAGTGCTTCTGATCGATCTCCGTCACGCCATCGGCATTGAGGATGCCCCGGCCGGTGGCGGCATCGGTGATGAGCACACTGACATAGCCGCCGCGAAGCGCAGCAAGGATGGCCGGAACCTTGTCAAAACCGCCTGCAACGGCGATGCGCATCTTGATCTTCTTCAGCAGGTCGAGGGAGATGCCGACCGTGCGGTCGTCCAGCGGCCCCGCGACAAGGCGTCCATGACCGTCGATGAAGCGGCCAGCCACCACGCCTGTCGCATCCTTTGCGAGATACTCCTGCAGGGACACGGAATCGAAAAAGCCGCTTGTGTGGATCGTGGAATTCGGCCGCATGGAGGCGATACCGAAGATCACCTTGTTTGCCTGCGAAAGCGCTTCGAACTGCCGGTCGATCAGCGGTTCACGCAAGAACACGTCGCGCACCGCAGGGCTGGAGACGATGGCGGGTGCTGCAATATTGATGAGCTTGGCATCGACGGCATCGGCAAAGGCCGCGGCGCAAAGCTCTGGCGTATAAGTGAAGGTCGCGCTCGTTCCACCCGTTGCCTGCACGACGGTCATATCCTGCAGCCCCGATATGGAGGCCTGCTCGCCGACCGCCATGATCGTACGCCCCCAGACGACCGCAAGCGTGTCGCCGGATTTCAGGATCTTCTGCAGCGCCTGGGCGCCCGCAGAGCCGAGCCGTTCAATCAATGGACGGGCATTGTCGTCGCTCGGCACGACCAGACAGTCGTGCAGCCCGAAGTGCCGCTTCAGCTCCTGAGCGATGGTCAGCGAGCTGAGCCGCGCCGGCTCGATGGAAATATTGACGATGCCACGGGCACGCGCATCGGCGAGATAGCTGTTCACCGTCGCCCGCGAAATACCCATCGTTTCGGCGATATCGCCCTGGGTCATGCCGTCTTCGTAGTAAAGCCAGCACGCCCATACGTAGGGATCGTCCCCGTAGCGCAACGGAATGGGCTCAGCCGCGATATCAGCCGTACCGTTCTTTCGTGCCGATGATGTCTTTGCGACCATCCTGCCTGGTTTCCCTCATCCAAATCGACGGCGAAGATGAGCGTAAAAGCTGCAGTTTTCAACATGCCCTCGCCTGATTGTTCCCGGCCGCCGCGGCGGCCGGGACGGTGATGCAAGGGAGGATCACGGGCTCTCACCAAAGCCCGATCTGTCAAGCGGGCTGGAGCCTCGTCTCCACACCATCAGCCAGCGACTTCAGGATCAATGCGCAGGAGGTTGCGCCCGCATCGAGCACGCCAAGCGAACGTTCGCCAAGGCGGCTGGCGCGACCGATCTTGGCGACGAGATCGCGCGTGCTGTCCCGTCCGGCTTCGGCTGCCGCGACAAGTGCCGTAAGCGCCTCGTCAAAGGACTTGCCATTGCCGATAGCCGTATCGAATGCGGTGATCGCCGGTACCAGCGTATCGAGCAGCGTCTTGTCGCCAACCTTGGCCGAGCCGATCGCCTTGATGCCGTCGAGGCCATTGTGCAGCATGGTGCTGAAGGTCGCGGTATCGATGGCGTCAGACTTTTCAATGGTTTCGGCGAACTGGGTGAACATGACGCCATAGAGTGGCCCCATCGACCCGCCGATCTCCGTCATCAGGACCGTGCCGAGGGTATCGAGGGCCTGCGCCAGCGACATGTCCGCCCCCTTGATGCGTTCGGCAGCCATGCCGAATCCCTTGGCCATGTTGACGCCATGGTCGCCATCACCGATCTTGCCGTCGATTTCGCTGAGGTAGGCGCGATTCTCGATGATCAGGCTCGCGACCGAGAGCACAATATCGCCAGATCCGGCATTCTGAAATTGCTGCATTCTGCCTGCCTCCCTTCAGAGCATTGCCGGGCACTGAACGTCGACATCCAGTAGCCGCTTCAGTTCTTCGTCCAGCGCCATGACCGTCAGCGTTGCGCCGACCATTTCCAGCGACGTGAAATAGTTGCCGATGTAGACCTTGCTGATCTTCAGTCCGCGTCCGGTGATCTCAGATTCGAGCGTATCATGAAGAATGTAGAGTTCGTTGAGCGGCGTGGCGCCGAGACCAGAGACGATGATTGCCACCTCCGTTCCTGCGGCAAGTTGGTGGTCATCGAGAACGATCCTGGCCATCTCCTCGGCGACTTCCTTGGCCGATTTCAGCGGTTCGACCCGCACGCCGGGCTCGCCATGATGGCCGATGCCGACTTCCATCGTACCCGGTTCGATCACGAAATTCGGATGGCCGACGGAGGGCAGTGTGCAGGGGCCGAGGCCGACGCCGATCGAACGGCAATTATCGATCGCCTTCTGCGCGGTCGCCCGCACCTCTTCGAGGCTAGCACCTTCGGCAGCCTTAGCCGCGCCGCACTTCCACATGAAGATTTCGCCGGCAACGCCGCGGCGCTTTTCACGCTCCTCGGGGCCTGCTGAACAGACGTCGTCGTTGGCGACGACGGTGGCGATTTCGATGCCTTCCTTCGCGGCAAGCTTGATCGCCATCTTCACATTCATGTTGTCACCGGCATAGTTGCCATACAGGCAGACGACACCTTTGCCGCCATTCGCCTCGCGGGCGGCATCGAGGAAGCTCTTTGCGGTCGGCGAGGAAAAGAGTTCGCCAACGGCAACAGCATCCAACATATTGCGGCCAGTATAACCGATGAAGGCCGGCTCATGGCCCGAACCGCCGCCGGTGATGACGCCGACCTTGCCGGCGACCGGCGTGTGACGGGCGGCGATGACACGGGAATTTTGTGCGGATAGCCTGACGATGTCGGCATGGGCCTTGACGAAACCCTTGACCGTATCTTCGACGACCTCATCCGGATTATTGATAAACCTCTGCATTATAACTCCTATCTACTGCGCGTCAGATAATGGTGTAGCCGCCATCGACCAGAAGGTCCGCGCCATTGATCATATCGGCGCCGTTAGACGCCAGGAATACCGCCGCCGCCGCAATTTCCTCGGGGAACGCGAAGCGTCCGGATGGGATACGCTGTTTCAGCGCCTCACCGCGCGGGCCATCCCATGCCTTCCTGCCGAGATCGGTCAGGACGACGGTCGGAGAGATCGTGTTGACGTTGATGCCGTGCTTTCCCCATTCGGCAGCCAGCGTCTTGGAAAGACCGATGACGCCAAACTTTGAGGCACAATAGGCAACATGCTGATCGATGGCGACAGTGCCGGCCTGGGACGCCATATTGATGATCTTGCCGCCCCTGCCCGCCTTGATCATGGCGCGGCCGGCAGCTTGAGAAATCAGAAACGTGCCCTTGAGATTGATGGCGATGGTCTTGTCCCACGCATCAAGGCTGAGTTCCTCTGCAGGCGCGAGCATGACAACGCCGGCGCTGTTGACGGCAATGTCGATGTGACCGAACGCGGCCACCACATCGGCAACCACTTTTTCGACGGATTGCGGGTTCGATACGTCGCAGACGAATGATTTCGCCCCGTTGCCGAGTTCGTCGGCCTTGGCCTTTGCGACCGATTCATTGATGTCGACCACGCCGACAATCGCGCCTTTGGCGGCCATGGCGGATGCGATGGCGCTGCCGATGCCGGACGCACCGCCCGTGATCAGAGCGACCTTGCCGCTCAAGGAAAAGTTCAAATCAACCTGTTTTGAATCAGTCATGGCGTTCTTCTCAACCTGTCGGGATATGGGGCGGGATCTTCCTCCCGCCCCAGGGAGGATCACTTGCGGGTGGACAGCAGCTTATCGACGTTTTCAGCCGTCACCGGGGTCCACGGAACATTATAGGTCTTATCCTTGCCGTCGTTCCACGGCATATCCTTGTAGGTGGTCCAGATATCGGATTCCGGCTTATAATCGCCCTTCTTGGCATTGTAGATCGCCAGATCCAGAGCGCCCTGCGCCTGGGCACGGGCATCCTGAAGGATCGAGGTCATCTCACCGGCTTTGGCAGCCCGTAGCGCATCTGTGACGCCGTCGATACCGGCGATGGCGAAGCTCTTGACGTCGAGGCCGGCAGCCTTGATTGCCTCGATGGCGCCGAGCGCCATTTCATCATTCTGGCCGATAATGCCGTTGATCTGGTTCGGGTGCGATGTCAGCCAGTTCTCCATCAGGGTCTGGGCTTCGGCGCGCGACCAGTTTGCGGTCTGGTCTTCGAGAACCTTGACGTCAGGGCACTCAGCCAACGCCTTCTTGTTACCCTGCAGGCGCTGGATCTGCGCCGACTGGCCGACCGGGCCCTCGATGATCACGACGTTACCCTTGCAGCCGATCTTGTCCAGCACGCTCTTGGCTTCGAGATAACCGGAAACCGTATCGTCGGAGCCAACATAGGAGGTCAGCTGGTCGGAATTGACGCGGGTGTTGGAGCCGATGACCGGAATGCCGGCATCGACGGCGGATTGAACGGCAGACGCACCTGCATCGACGTCGATTGGGGCGAAGATGATGGCATTGTACTTCTGCGTAATCATCGTCTTGAACTGATCCTGCTGAACCAGCGCGTCATAGCGGCCATCGAAAACCGTCAGTTCGACCTCGCCGCTCTTGACGGCCGGATGTTCCTGCAGGGCTGCCGTCCAGATCTGCATGAATTCCGCATTCAGGCCGTAGGGTGCTGCGCCGATCTTGATCTTTTCCTGGGCTGCGGCAGACGTCGCCAGCAGCGCTGTTGCCGAAGCAAGCGCAATCAGAAGCTTTCTCATTTTAATTCTCCTCCACTTTGGGTTTAGGCGGCCGGCATGGCTTGCCTGTCGGACGGGGCGAACGAAGCGCCTGCCCCGAATTTCTGCTGATGAGCTCAGGCTCCGAAATTTCGTTTCTGGTCGAGCATGACGGCGCCGACGATCAGCGCACCCTTCAGGACCTGCTGGTAGTAGGACTGGATGCCCATCAGATCGAGACCGTTGTTCATGACGCCGATGATGAGCGCGCCGATCAATGTTCCCGTCACGCGGCCAACACCGCCGGAAAGGCTCGTGCCACCGATGACGACTGCCGCGATCGCATCCAGCTCATAAGCGACGCCGGCCTGCGGCAGACCCGAACCGGTGCGGGCGCTGAGCAGGATACCTGCAAGCCCTGCGAGGCCGCCGGAGATCACATAGACGGTGAAGCGGATACGACCCGTATTGATGCCCGAGGTCTTGGCCGCATGCGGATTGCCGCCGACGGCGTAGATATAGCGGCCGAACCGCGTACGGTTGAGGATCCACCAGGAGACCGCAAACACGACCGCAAGCACGATGACCGGAGCAGGAAGGCCGAACACATCGCCGGTGCCGATCCAGCGGAAGGCGGGTGTGAGTGCGGGAACCGGACGGCCCCCACCATAGATCAGCGTCATGCCACGGGCAGCCGAGAGCATGCCGAGCGTGGCGACGAAGGCAGGCACCGAGAAGCGCGAGACGATCGCGCCGGAGATCGAGCCGCAGACAACACCGACCAGGACACCGACCAGCAGGCCGATAGCGACCGGATAGGGCGAACCGATGACGCCGGCCGTTTCCGAAGTGGTGGCAAAACTGGCGCTGACGATGCCGGCGAGTGCCACGACAGAACCGACCGACAGGTCGATGCCGCGCGTCAGGATCACGAAGGTCATGCCGATCGCCAGCACGCCGTTGATGGACGTCTGCAGCAGAACGTTGGAAATATTGCCGCCGGTCAGGAAGAACTCATTCGAGAACGACAGGATAACGACCAGAAGCAGGAAGGCGAGGAAGATGCCGTATTCCTGCACGATCAAACGGCGCTGCTCGGTCTTGAACCAGCCGCCCGCACTTTTGTTCTCACTCACTGACACTGCCTGCTCCTCTGCTGCCGGACGAACGCCCTGACCCTGGTCAGGTTGATAAGTGGACGAGTGATTGGGCATTCGTCTCCTCCCGGCTGTATATTCCGGCGCTCTTGCCGCCGCGCATCACCATGATGCGGTCCGACATGCCGAGAACTTCGTCGATTTCCGATGAGATCATGACCACGGTGCCGCCGCCTTCGGCGAAGTTGCAGATGATGCGATAAATTTCCCGCTTGGCGCCGACATCGACGCCGCGTGTCGGCTCATCCAGCAGCAGGACCTTGGGGTTGCGCAGGAACCATTTGCCGAGAACGACCTTTTGCTGGTTGCCGCCGGAAAGGCCCGACACCGGCATGGTGTCGCGCGCTGCCTTTATCTGAAATTGCTCGCGCATGCGCTTGCTGGCATCCACTTCCTTTGCATGATCCATGGAAAAGGCTGGGCTCAGTTCAGGCAGGCTTGCCATGCAGATATTGGCGCGAACGGAATCGGAGAGATTGAGCCCCGTCTGCTTTCGATCTTCGGTTACCAGCGCGAGACCATGGGCCATCGCATCCGATGGCTTTGCAACCGAGATCGCCGCACCATCGACCGAGATGCGTCCCGCAGACGGTTTGTCGAGCCCAAAAAGGCAGTTGAAAATCTCCGTGCGGCCGGAGCCCATCAGCCCGTATATGCCGAAGATCTCGCCCTTACGGGCGGCGAAGGAAATGTCCTCGATCTTGTTCGGGCACGAAAGCGCACTAACCTCCAGACCGATCTGCGGTGTCGGCGTATTGGTCTTGACGTATTCTTCGGCAAGTTCCCGCCCGACGATCATGCGGATCAAGCTCGGCCGGTCGATCTCCGACAAGGCGCCGGCACCGACGAAGGAACCGTCGCGGAAGACCGTGTAGGAATCAGCGATCTGGAAGATTTCCGATAGGCGGTGCGAGACGTAGACGATACCGCGTCCCTGCGCCTGCAAGCGGCGGATCGCCGCAAAGAGCTGCTGGGCCTCACGCTCGCCGATGGCCGATGTCGGTTCGTCCATGAAGATGACTTCGGCATCGTGGCTGAGCGCCTTGGCAATCTCCACCAACTGCATCTGCGCGACCGAAAGGTTCATCATGTACTGGTTTGCGCGGATATCGAATTCCAGCCCATCGAGCAGCCTCTGCGCCGCGCGGTTCATGGTGCGGAAATCGATGCCGCCGAAACGGGCTGACGGCTCGCGGCCGAGATAGATATTCTCGGCAACCGTCATGTGCGGAACCGGGCTCAGTTCCTGCTCGATGATGGCAATACCGGACGCGAGCGCATCAGCCGGCCTGGAGAAATCCACCTCCTGGCCACGCCTGCGGATCGAACCGGCATCGCGCTTGTGAATGCCCATCAGAATTTTCAGGAATGTGGACTTGCCCGCGCCATTGCCGCCGCACAGCGCATGGACCGAGCCGGCGCGAAGTTGGAAGCGGCCGTCGCGCAGGGCTGCGACACCGCCAAAGGACTTCTTGAGCCCTTCCACTTCCAGCAGAAATTCCACGTCAGTCTCCTCCACGCATACGTCTGGCGAGCAAATTCCAACGCGCCATTCGACATCAGGAAACCTCCGCCCGAATGTCGATGCTGACAATATTCGACTCGCGTTCGACAAATGTCAAGCGATATGAAATCACGTAAATGTCAGGGTGCCAGAGAGCCAGGAACGGTGTCGAAAACCCAGCAATTGCTGGGCTAAGAGCGATATCCCGACGGGAAAGAGGGCTTGCGGAACATCATGCTGACGTAGCGCAAAGAGATTATCGACGGCGATTATGATCGCGCCCTGCTCTTCTGCGGAACGGACGTCGGCGTGTCGATTTCTGCTAACAAGCATCCGGGCGGCGCTGCCCCACGATACCTATTCTGCCGAGCGCGCCGCCAAGTCATCACCACCGTGGATGCATGCGTGGTCGGCCCCGAACTCGCCAAAGCGATCGCTGATACCTACCTCGCCTGCAGCCTCGACCCGAATCGTCTATCGGTCGAACACGTCAAGGCAATCGAACGCCTGGATGAAGCGAAGTACTGAGTTTCGTCACGAGACCTTCTGCCGCCCGTAAAGCAGCAACATGCCGATGATGACCGCCCCATAGATGAGCTGGCGGCCGGCCTCCTCGATCTGCATGACCGAGAGGATCGACTGGAGGAGGGTGATCAGGATGACGCCGGCAACGGTTCCGAGATAAGAACCTTTGCCGCCGAGGACATGTGTGCCGCCAAGCACCACGGCTGCGATCGAGGGCAAGAGATAGGCGTCACCCATGGATTGGGATGCTTTCGAGGCGTATCCGGCGAGAAGCACGCCGCCGAGCGCGCTAAGCCCACCTGACATGATGAAGGCCAGCAAGGTGATCCTGCGGGTGTTGATGCCGGACATATACGCGGCGCGCTCGCGATTACCGATTGCATAGAGCGCCCGGCCGAAAGTCGTTCGCGTCAGCAGGAAGACGGCAAGCAGGCCGACGGCCAACCACACCAGAACGCCATTCGGAAGCCCCGGTATGGCATAGCCGGTTGCCAGGAAGCGCATGGCGGCAGAAGCCGAATCCTGTGGCGAGAAACCGCCGGTGTAGACGACCATCAAGCCTTGCGCGACGGCATTGGTCGCAAGCGTGATAATCATCGAGGGAATGCG
Source organism: Rhizobium sp. 01L419 (assembly GCF_056400025.1). Classification (NCBI taxonomy): domain Bacteria; kingdom Pseudomonadati; phylum Pseudomonadota; class Alphaproteobacteria; order Hyphomicrobiales; family Rhizobiaceae; genus Rhizobium; species Rhizobium sp. 01L419. Next base: position 577,323 of record NZ_JBFTSM010000002.1, on the reverse strand, counting down.
CAGATAGGCAACCGCGATGCCATTGACGAGACCGATCGCAGCACCACAGAGAATGCCGAATGGGATTGCGAGAACCGCACCCGTCGTTCCGTAAGCAGTGGCGGCGCAGGCCATCATCGCCCCTGTCGTCACGACCCATGGCACCGACAGGTCGATCTGCCCGAGCAGGATGACCGCCATCATGCCTGTTGCGATGACACCAAGGAAGGAAGCCACCTTCAACTGCTGCAGCAGGTAATCCGGCGACAGGAAGTTGGAGGAATAGAGCGAGCCGCCGAGAAGCAGCAGGATGATACAGCCAAAGGCGATCGCCACAGCCGGATCGACACCGCGCAGCCGGGCGGGCACGGGAATTTGCCGCATGGTGGAAGCATCCTCGCTCATTGGAACCACTCCAGGCGATTGCGGACCCGCGACAGGCCGATGCAGCCGATACTGACTGCCAGCATCAGCACCACTCCCTGGAAGAGCGGCTGCCAGAGCGGATCGAGATCGAAGACGAACAGCAGGTCGCCGATGGTGCGGAAGGCCAGCGCACCGAAGACGGCACCGACGGCGCTTCCCTTGCCACCCGCGAGCGAAACGCCGCCCAGCACCACTGCCGCGATCGAATAGAGCGTATAGGCATTGCCGCTCGCAAAAGCTGCCTCGCCCGTATAGGAAAAGAAGGTCAGGTAAAGCCCGCCGATGGCCGAAAGCAGCCCCGCCAGCCCATAGGCGGCGAGCTTCGCCCGTTTCACCGGCATGGCCGACATGTAAGCGGCGTTTTCCGCCGAGCCGACCGCATAGGCGGTGCGGCCGAGCACCGAACGGCTGAATGGCACCCAGATCACCAGGACGACAAGCGCGAGCACGACGAGGCTTGCAGGGATGACGCCAAAAAGTTTCGAGGTAAACACATCGGCGAGATCTTCATTGACCGAGCCGCCGGGTGTGGGCCGCAACAGCAGCGCCAATCCGTAAAAGACCGCACTGGTCGCAATCGTGGTGACGATCGGCTGCAATCGACCGAAGATGATGACGAGCCCATTCAGCAGGCCGCAGGCGAGACCGGTCAAAAGTACGGCCACGACACCCAACCCAGTCTGCAGCGGCGTGCCGACGACGAGCCATGAGGCAAGGCAATTGCACAGGATGAGGATCATGCCGATCGAAAGGTCGATGCCCGATGTGATGACCACGAAACATTGCGCCATCGCCACGAAAGCGAGCAGTGTCGCCTTGTTGGCGGCCGTCTGCACCACATTCGGCGTGAAGCCGGCCGGATGGTTCGAGACATAGATGATGAACATCAGGATGAACAGAAGCGCTGCAAAGAGCGTACCCTTCTGCTGAACGTACCAGTACCGCCATTCGCCGCCCGCCTGCGTGCTCATTGGGCTATCCTTTGCTGCGCTTGGCCGGCGCCGATGTTGAGGGCGGCGCTCACCAGCTCGCGCTCGGTAATCTCGTCTCCCTCGAGGATGCGCACGATGCTGCCATCATACATGACGAGCACGCGATCGCAGCATCCGGCCAGTTCGTCATAGTCGGTCGAATAGAAGATGATGGCCGCGCCCGCGTCGGCAAGCTTGCGCAGCAAAGCATAGATCTCCTGCTTTGTGCCGACATCGATGCCGCGGGTTGGATCGTTGAGCAGAATGATGCGCGGGCGGTTCATCAGCCATTTGGCGATCACGACTTTCTGCTGGTTGCCGCCTGACAGCGAGGCGACCGGCATGTCGATCGTCGCGGCCTTGATCGCTAGAAGCTTCAACAGCTCGTCGATCTCGCGAAGCTCCGCGGCCCGATCGATCACGCCATTGCGTGAAACGCGGTCGAGTGCGGCGATCGACAGGTTCTCGCGCACCGTCATGGGGAGCATGAGGCCCTCGGTCTTGCGGTCCTCCGGAATCAGCGCCATGGAGATATCGCCTGATTTCGCAGCACCTGGGCTCTTCAACCTTACCGGTCGGCCATTGACCGCCACCTCGCCTTTCAGGTCGCGCAGCACACCGAAAAGCGCCAGCAGCAATTCGCGCTGCCCTTGCCCATCCAGCCCGCCGAACCCGATGATTTCGCCGGGCCGCACGTCGAAATTGATCCCGGAAAGCCGGTCTTCCCAGGAGAGATTGCGGCAGGAGAGCACCGGCGCATCTGCCCTCGATCGCAGCGGCTTGGGTGGAAAGACATTGGTATATTCGCGTCCGATCATCAGTTCCACAACCTGCTGGTCCGTCTTGGTGCCGGCAGGATAGGATTCGATGCTGCGGCCGTTTCTAAAGACCGTGCAGTCATCAGCGAGCTCGGCAATCTCGTGCATGCGATGGGAAATGTAGATCAGCGCCATGCCCTCGGCACGCAGTTGCTTCAGCACGCCAAAGACCTTCTCGACATCCGACTGGGTTAGCGCCGAGGTCGCCTCGTCGAGGATCATCAACCGCGGCTTGCGCGCAAGAGCCTTGGCAATCTCCACCATCTGCCGACGGGAAAGCGGCAGGTCCTTGACAAGGGACGAGGGATGGATATCGGCCGCTCCGGCACGGGCCAGCGCAGCTTCAGCAATCTGACGCTGCCTGTTGCGGTCGATCATGCCGAAACGAAGTGGCGGATTGCTGATAACGATATTGTCGGCCACCGACAGATCGGGAATGAGCGACAGTTCCTGGAAGACGCAGACGATGCCCTCGGCATTGGCGGCAGCCGGTGAGGCGAAGGAGACCTCGCTCCCGTCAAGCAGCATGCGCCCCTCATCAGGCGCGACTACCCCTGCCATGATCTTGATGAGGGTCGATTTACCGGCGCCGTTCTCCCCGAGCACGGCATGGATCGCGCCCGGGCGGACTGCGATATTGGCTTCCTTCAGCGCAATCGCGCCGCCGTAGCGTTTCGATATGCCTTCCAGGCGCAGAAGCGGTTCGGAAAGGGTCATGCATCCAGCCTCCATTCGGTCGCGTCGAGTTCGAGACTGCGGGCGCTCGCGCCCGCAGTCAGGTCCGGATGGTGGGGATTACTGGTTTTCCTTGGACTGCCCCATGATCTCCTGTGCGGTGAAGTTGATACCGCAGGTCGGGAAGGCGTTGCCGACGAAGAAGTTGTCGGATTGGGTGGGGTAATAATCCTCACCTTCTTTGAAATCGGGATCCGAAACGAGTGCCGTCGGCAGCTTAACGGCCTGGGGCACGACTTCGCCTTCAAGAGCGGCGATGGCCGTCTTGATAGCGACGGCGACTTGCGCCGGACCGGTACCGGCCGACGAGCATTTCAGACCGTCGCCAGCATGGGCCGCGCAGAATTTGCGAAAGCCGTTCTCCGTCTCACCGCCGAAGGGCACGAAAGCATGCTTCGCATCGATCATCGCCTGCACGACGCCGGTGTCACCGCCTTGGGCAGTGATGCCATCGAACGGACCATTGGTAGCGATCGCATCGGCCGTTGCCTTCTGGGCCACGCCGTCGTCCCACTTGCCGACGACTTCAGTCACGGTGAACTTCTTGCCGGAAGCGTCCAGCGTCTCGTGGATGCCGTTATGGCGATCCGTATCGACGGAAGTTCCAGCAACGCCGCGCACTTCGAGGATCTTGCCACCCTGCGGCAGGTGCTTCACCAGCCAGTCAGCCCAGATGACACCGAGGCCCTTCTGGTCGACATTGACGTTGATCGCATCCTTGGTGTCGAGGATATTGTCGAAGGCGACAAGAACGACGCCGGCTTCCTTGGCGCGCTTGATGACCGGACCGAAGGCTGTCGGGTTCTGGGCGTTGACGACGACGGCATCATAACCCGCATCGATGAAGTTGTTGATCGCCGAAATCTGGGCCGGAACGTCCTCGCCGGTCGACACAACCTTGAATTCTTTGAGTTTGGCGGCGACATCCGGCTGGGCAGCGTAGGCCTTTGCCGTTTGCACCATCTGGATGCGCCAGGTGTTGGCGATATAGCCGTTGGCAAGCGCGATGCGGTAAGGACCATCCTTCTTCGGATATTGCAAGAACTGGGTTTCGGCCGACCACGGAACCATGCAATTCGGATCGGCGGCGGGGCCGGACACGACCTTTGGCTCCGCCATGGCCGTGCTGCAGAGCAGCGCAAGCGCCGACGCCGAAAACGCGGCGACACGTGCCATTTTCGCTTTCTTCACCTTGAGCATTGAATATCTCCTCCCTCGGGCGGACCGAGCCGCCTCTCCACAAAGTCTTATTGGCATGCTGATTCCCGGAAGGTTCCATCCCATCCTTTCCGGTGCAATTTTAACGTAACATAGTTGACAGCGCTGTCAAATCGGATTTGCTAGCGCTGTCAAATGCAAAAGCGAAGAACAATATTTCGCAACTGCGAGATAAATTACAGATCCGCACGATTTTGTTGTATAGAGCGAGAGCACATGCGAAGAGTAACTTTGGACGATGTGGCAACTTTGGCCGGCGTCAGCCCGATCACAGTTTCACGCGTACTTCGCAAGCCCGACGCGGTCTCGGAAGCGCTGCGGCGGCGTGTCAATGCCGCCGTCCAGGAACTCGGCTATGTGCCGAATATTGCGGCCAGCCGGCTTGCCTCGTCGCGCACGCACGCAATCGGCGTCATTGTGCCGACGCTCTATAACGTCATCTTTGCCGAATATCTCTTTGCTCTGCATGACGTGCTTGTCGGGGCGGGCTTTCAGGTCATCGTCGTCAACAGCCGGTATTCCGAGCAGGAAGAGGAAAATGCCATCAAGGTACTGCTCGGCCAACGGGTCGAAGCGATCATCATCGCCGGCATTCATCATACACCGCTTGCCCATCAGCTTCTGATTCGGGCGCATTTGCCCGTTGTCGAGACATTCGAGTTGTCGCCGGATCCGATCGACCTCAATATCGGCATGCTGCAAGATCGCGCTGGGCAGGCGGCAACGCAGCATCTCATAGACCGCGGCTTCAAGCGTATTGCCTTTCTGGCGGGCAATCTCGACCATCGTTCACAGTCCCGCTTCGACGGCTATCGCCTGGCAATGCAGGAAGCGGGCCTGGAGAACCTTGAGATCGTCACCCAGCGGCCGCGGCACAGCTCGGTTGCGCTCGGCTCCGATCTCCTGGCCCTGATGCATGAACGTGGTGACCGCCCGGAAGCGATCTTCTGCACCGACGACAACGTGGCGCTCGGCGCCATGCAGGAGTGCCGCAAGCGCGGCATCCGCGTGCCTGACGATATCGCCATCATCGGTTTTCATGATCTGGAATTTTCTGCCTGTGCGTCACCCTCCCTCTCATCGATAGTGACGAGGCGGTTCGAGACGGGCAAGCTTGCCGCCGAAAAGGTACTGGCGGCCCTCAATTCGACGAGCCGCCATCCACCGAGCCAGATCGATCTTGGCTTCGAAGTCATCGCCCGCGAAAGTACAGGCATGACCATCAGGCAGCAGCTTGGGCCTCGCTCTTAGAGATCCTGACCGGAACCCCCTTGTAGCTCGGCGTGCCCGACTTGCGGTCATAGTGATCGAGCGCGATCACCGCATTCATTTCCGGATAATAGCCGGCCACCGAACCAACGGGGATATTATACTCGACAACCGTGAAACCGATGACGGTTTTCCCACCCCCGTTGCGGGTAGCTGAGCGGATATCGATCCGGTCTCCGTCACGCAGGCCCCGTTCAGCAAGATCCTGACCGCTCATGAAGATGACATCACGGCGGCCGAAGATACCGCGATAGCGATCGTCGAGGCCATAGACCGTCGTGTTGTATTGGTCGTGGCTGCGCAGCGTCGTCAGCACCAGTGTCGTCGGGTCCTTCAGGCGAGGATCTTCTTCGAGACCGGGGGCGACGAGGAAGGTTGCCTTTCCGCTCGCCGTCTTCCAGACGCGGTAAGAAGCGGGAACATCGAGCCGGAAGCCGCCGCGAACGCGGACACGGCTATTGAATTCATGAAAATCCGGGAACACCAATTCTATCTTGTCGCGGATGCGGTCGTAATTGGAGATCAACCCGCTCCAATCGATGCTGTGTTTTGTGCCTAATGTGGCCATTGCAATGCCTGCGATGACGGCCGGCTCAGACTTCAATAACTCACCCGGCGGCTTCAGGAAGCCGCGCGAGGCATGCACCATCGACATGGAATCTTCGACCGTCACCGACTGCGGCCCTGATGCCTGCGTGTCAAGGTCGGTTCGTCCGAGGCAGGGAAGGATGATCGAGGTCTTTGCCGTCAAGAGATGCGAGCGGTTGAGCTTGGTCGCGATATGGACGGCAATATCGAGCTTGCGCATGGCCTTGAAGGTGACGTCAGGATCGGACATGGCGACAGCCAGATTGCCGCCGAGGCAGATCAGCGCCTTCGATTTGCCGGCAGCGATCGCCTCGATGGCCTCGACCGCATTATGGCCCTTCTCTGCAGGGGGACGGAAACCAAAGGCGCGTTCCATGCCGTCGAGCAGCGCTTTGTTCGGAATTTCGGTAATGCCGACAGTCCGGTCGCCCTGAACGTTGGAATGACCACGCAGAGGGCAGAGACCGGCGCCGGGGCGGCCGACATTGCCGCGCAGCATCAGGAAATTGGCAAGCTGCTGGACATTCGCCGTTCCGTTGGCGTGCTGGGTGATGCCCATGCCGTAACAGAGGATGACATTGCGGGCGCTGAGATAGACATCGACGGCGCTGTTCAGCGCTTCCATGGTGAGACCGGAGACACTGAGGATATCGGCCCATCGCGCGGCGGCGAGATCCTCTTTCAGGGCATCGATGCCGACAGTGTGTTCGGCGATAAAGGCCCTGTCCAGAACGCCCTCGCCACCAGCGACAAGATCGGCTTCATCGCGCTCGAAGATCAGCTTCATCAGACCCTTGAGGGCTGCGAGGTCGCCACCGGTGCGGAGCTGGTGATAGGCCGATGCGATGCGTGTCGAGGAAAAGGTCACCATCTCCACCGGATTTTGCGGCGCCGCGAAACGCTCGAGCGCCCGCTCTTTCAGCGGATTGAAGACGATGATGGGCACGCCGCGGCGCGATGCCTCATGCAAGGTCGTCATCATGCGCGGATGGTTCGTTCCGGGATTGTGGCCGAAGCTAAAGATGGCATCGGCATGATCGAAATCTTCAAGTGTCACCGTGCCCTTGCCGACACCAAGCGACAACGGCAGCCCGACGCTCGTTGCCTCATGGCACATGTTCGAACAGTCGGGGAAGTTGTTGGTGCCATAGGCGCGTACAAAAAGCTGGTAGAGGAATGCAGCTTCGTTCGAAGCACGGCCGGAAGTATAGAACTCAGCCTCGTCCGGGCTGGCGAGCTTGTTCAACTCTGCGCCGATCAAGTTGAAGGCATCATCCCATTCGATGGCTTCGTATTTATCCGTGGTACCGTTGTATTTCAGCGGGTGCGTCAGCCGACCCTGGTCTTCGAGCTTGTGATCGATCCATTCCCAAAGCTCCGAGACCGTATGTTCGGCAAAGAATTCCGGCGCGACACGGCGGGCAGTCGATTCCCATGTGATCGCCTTTGCACCGTTTTCGCAGAATTCGAAGGACGAAGTGTGCTTCGGATCAGGCCATGCGCAGCCAGGGCAGTCGAATCCGTCCGGCTGGTTTGCCTTGAGCAGGGTCGTGCTGCCCTGCGCGACGATCTGCTGATGCTTCAGCGTTTTCGCCACCGCTTTCAGAGCATCCCAGCCGCCTGCGGGATGCCCGTATTCCTCAACACCATCAGGACGTTTGTCGCTCATGTCAGCTCTCCGTCTTCGAGACAGCCGGACGATAACAGTGCGCGGCCGGGCGGTGCATTATACTCAGGCATAGGTAGCGCAGCCAACGGCAAGGCGCATGGATGCCGCGATCTCTTTCGAAGCCCCGGGGAAATCAGGCCGCTGCACATATATAAAGCAACAAGACCATTATTTAGTCATTTTTACAAAATGCCTAATAAATTGCCTTTTAAGCTTGTCCGCTTTGCTGCGTTGCGTCATAAATAGCGCATGAGCCGGCTCGACCTGACCATTCTTGTGATCGATGAAAACACCATTCGCGCTTCCATCATCGAAGAGGGGCTGCGGGAGGCCGGCCATGCGCGCGTAACGGTCATCCACGAGGTCCAAGGCGTGGCGAGAATCATCGATACGCTGCGGCCCGATGTCATCATCATTGATATCGAAAACCCCAATCGCGACATGATGGAGCATCTATTTCAGCTGACGCGCACCGTCGGCAGGCCGATCGCCATGTTTGTCGACCGTTCCGACACGGCCTCCATCGAAGCCGCGGTGGATGCAGGCGTCTCGGCTTACATCGTCGACGGGTTGAAGAAGGAGCGCGTCAAACCCATTCTTGATATGGCGGTCAGCCGCTTCAATGCCTTCAGCCGGCTACAGCGCGAACTTGCCGATGCCAAATCGGCTCTCGAAGAACGCAAAGTGGTGGAGCGCGCCAAGGGCATTTTGATGAAGATGCGCGGCCTGTCAGAGGAAGAGGCATTTGCACTGCTGCGCCAGACGGCGATGAACGAGAAAAAGAAGATGTCCGACATCGCCCAGAGCGTCGTCACCGCGGCGGGGCTTTTGATGTGATGGCGGCCTCGCGTGCTGATGTCCGGAGAAAGCCGGAGTGAATATGATGACGAAAAACCTTGATCCCGGCGCCGGTCAGCCGGCCCCTGCGCGTCTCAATGGCGAAGGCCAGAGAACACTGAGAGCCGGCTTCATTCCGCTTGTCGATGCCTCTGTGCTGATAGTTGCCGCAGAATTCGGTTTCGCGCAGCGTGAGGGCCTGACGCTCGACCTCGTCAAGGATGTCTCCTGGGCCAACGTTCGCGACCGTCTCGCCTTCCGGCAGTTCGATATCGCCCACATGCTCTCGCCGATGCCTGTCGCCTCCATGCTCGGCCTCGGCTCCAATCCATCGCCGACGATTACGCCCTTTTCTCTCGGGCGCGGCGGAAATGCGATCACGCTTTCGACCCGCCTGTTCGATAGAATGCGGGATGCCGCCGATCTTTCCGAGACCGCGAATGCACTAGAAAATGCCAGGGCGCTCGCAAAGGCGCTGGCAGAGATGAGAGCGCGCGGAGAGCCGTTGCCCACCTTCGGCGTCACCTATCCCTTTTCCTCGCATAATTACGAATTCCGCTACTGGCTCGCCGCCGGGGGCATAGATCCGGACAAGGACGTCAAACTCGTCGTCGTGCCGCCGCCGCTGACGTCCGATGCGCTGGCTGCCGGCGGTATCGACGGATTTTGCGTCGGCGCACCCTGGAACATGGTGGCGTCGGAGCGCGGTGTCGGGCGTATCGTCGCTGCCAAACAGGATATCTGGCCATCTGCACCGGAAAAGGTGATCGGCATGCGCCCGGAATGGGCGGACAGCCATCCGGAAACAGTCTCCCGGCTAATCGTTGCTCTCGACGCAGCGGCGCGCTGGTGCGACCGGCCGGAAAACCACGATGCGCTTGCCGAGGCCCTCGCGGATGCCCGCTACATCGCAGCCCCGGTTCACATCATCCGTCATGTGCTGGCCGGCGAGTTCAGCCTCGATGCAAAGGGGAACCGGCGCATCATCGATAATTACTTCATGTTCCATTCGGGCTTTGCCAATTATCCGCGCGCGAGCCAGGCACTCTGGATCTACAGTCAGATGATCCGCTGGGGTCAGGCCGAACTCGGTCTAAACCCCGCACGCGCAGCCGCCTCCGCCTATCGCCCGGACCTTTACCGCACAGCCCTTGGCGAGGGGAGCGCACCCATTGATGCCGACGTGCGTATCGAAGGCGCGGACGAAGACGACCGTTTCATGGACGGCCATATTTTCGATCCATCGAAACTGCCGGATTATATTGCGGGCTTTGCCGTGAAGAGCGCCTTGCCCTTCATTCCGCACGCTGATGAGACTTGAAAGAACTGCTGCATTGCATAAATCGCTTGCAGCAGTTCCGACCCGCGACTGAGCAATCGCACAAAAGTTTTGCAGAGCGATTTCGTGCTTCCAAAAGCAGCATCGGGTGTATGTCGAAGTAATTCCCTTTTATTTCAATGGCCTGCAGTAGCTTGAACAAACTGGCACGCTGCTTGCAAGACAAAAACTGCACTGGTCAAGGGCGATCGGGGCAGGATGTGCGCGATAGGCGCTCATCAGAGACACAGAGTTACCTCTTGAGCATCTGCATACGGATCGCTTGAGGCAGATGGGCCAGAAGGCCATGAATTCGGCGTCCAACGGCGGGCGCCACCAGCAAAGCCGCTGATCAGGATATTTCGCGCACCTCGTGCATGCGCGTCCTGACCAGCGGCTTTTTGTTTTAACCCCCAGCGATAGATCGGCACGACCTTGTCGGGCCACGGAGAAGCCATGTCTGTCATCGAGAAAGCGCAGCCCATGTCCGCCGGCGAACCAGCCAAAGCACTGTGGATCTCCACGGTCGCCTTCACTCTCTGTTTTGCCGTCTGGACGATCTTTGCGATCATCGGCATCCGCATCAAGCAGGAGCTCAACCTGAACGAAGCCGAGTTCGGATTGCTGGTCGGCACCCCAGTGCTGACCGGTTCGCTCGTGCGCATCGTCCTCGGCATCTGGACGGGACGCTACGGCGGCCGTCTTGTTTATACGCTGACGATGCTTGCCGCCGCATTGGCGACCTTTCTGCTTTCCTACGCCCACACCTACTCGCAGATGCTGATCGCCGGCCTCGGTGTCGGGCTTGCCGGCGGATCCTTCGCAGTTGGCGTCGCCTACGTCTCGCCCTTCTTCCCGGCGGAGAAGCAGGGAACGGCGCTTGGCATCTTCGGCGCGGGCAATGTCGGCGCGGCCGTGACCAAATTCGCGGCCCCGTTCGTTCTGCTCGCCTGGGGCTGGCAGGCGGTCGCAGAGATCTGGGCCGTCTGTCTGGCGTTGATGGCAATCGTCTTCTGGTTCACCACGACCGATGATCCGGCCTTCCGTCTTCGCCGCGAACGTGGCGTTGCTTCCAAGAGCCTTGCCCAGGAATTCGCGCCGCTGCAGAACGTTCAGGTCTGGCGCTTCTCGCTCTACTATTTCTTCGCCTTCGGCGGGTTCGTCGCCCTGTCCTTGTGGCTGCCGCGCTATCTGGTCGGCGTCTATGGCTTCAACCTGGAAACTGCAGGCATGGTCGCAGCCGCCTACTCCATCCCGGGCAGCATCTTCCGAGCCTTCGGCGGCGTGCTGTCGGACAAGAAGGGTGCGCGCAGCGTTATGTATGCGATGTTTGCCGTATCGGCCGTGGCCACCCTCGTTCTTTCGCTGCCGTCTGCTACCATCACGCCTGTCATTTTCATCGTCGTCATCTTCGTGCTCGGCTTCTTCATGAGCCTCGGCAAGGCTGCCGTCTACAAGCACATTCCGGCCTACTATCCCGAAAGCGTCGGAGCCGTCGGCGGCATCGTCGGGATGATGGGCGGGCTTGGCGGCTTCATCCTTCCGATCGCCTTTGGCCTCCTCAAGGACATGACCGGCCTTTGGTCGAGCTGCTTCCTGCTGCTTTTCGCGATCGTCGCGATCTCGCTGATCTGGATGCACCTGTCCGTAAAGCAATTGTCGCGCCAGGGGCACTCCGCGCCCGTGGCTGCAACCTGATCCAGGGACCTGTAAATATGACCGAAAAACTCGTCATCATCGGCAATGGCATGGCGCCCGGGCGCATGCTGGAGCACCTCTTGGAACAGGCGCCGGGCCGCTATGAAGTTACGATCTTCAACGCCGAGCCGCGCGTCAACTACGACCGCATCATGCTCTCGCCTGTCCTGTCAGGAGAAAAGGATTACGAACAGATCATCATTCACGGCGACGGCTGGTACATCAAGCACGGCATCACGCTGTACAAGGGCCACAAGATCGTCAACATCGATCGCGTCGCCAAGACCGTCACCTCCGACCACGGCGTCACCGAAAGCTACGACAAGCTGGTGATCGCAACCGGATCAGTGCCCTTCATTATCCCTGTTCCCGGCAAGGATCTGCCGGGCGTCATCACCTACCGCGATCTCGACGACGTGCAGGCCATGCTGCTGGCAGCCCAGTCGCGCGAAAAGGCAATCGTCATCGGCGGCGGTCTGCTCGGGCTCGAAGCAGCCGCCGGCCTTGCCCAGCGCGGCATGGATGTCACCGTATTGCACGTTATGCCAACGCTCATGGAGCGCCAGCTTGATCCCGCTGCCGGCTACCTGCTGCAGAAAGCCGTCGAGGAACGCGGCATCAAGGTGATCTGCAAGGCCAATACCAAGGCGATCATCGGCGACGGCAAAGTGGAGGGTATCGAACTCGACAACGGCACGATCATTCCCGCCACGCTTGTCGTCATGGCTGTCGGCATTCGACCGAATGTCAATCTTGCCAAGGACGCCGGACTTGCCGTCAACCGCGGCATCGTCGTCGATGCCGGCATGCAGACCTCGGATGGCGATATCTACGCGCTCGGAGAATGCGCCGAGGTGGGTGGCATGGTCTATGGCCTCGTCGCGCCGCTCTACGAGATGGCCCGCGTGGCCGCCGCCCATCTGTCCGACGACACGAAGCCGACCTTTAAACATTCCGACACGCCGACGAAGCTCAAGGTTACTGGCATCGAACTCTACTCGATCGGCGATTTCGCCGACGGCGACGACCGGCAGGAAATCGTACTGCGCGATGCGACTGCAGGAATCTACAAGCGCCTTGTTCTGAAGGACAACCGCATCATCGGCACGGTGCTTTATGGCGAAACCTCGGACGGCGCCTGGTTCAACGACCTCAAGAAAAAGGCCGTCGACATCTCCGAAATGCGCGACACATTGATCTTCGGCCAGGCCTATCAGGGAGGGTCCCCGCTGGACCCTATGGCGGCCGTTGCAGCCTTGCCGGATGATGCGGAAATCTGCGGCTGCAACGGCGTCTGTAAAGGCAAGATCACGTCCACGATCTCGGCCAAGGGACTGACATCGCTCGATGACGTGCGTGCTCACACGAAGGCCTCCGCCTCCTGCGGCTCCTGCACCGGCCTTGTCGAGCAGCTCATGTCCTTGACGCTGGGTGATGCCTATAATCCGCAGGCCGTGCAGCCGATGTGCAACTGCACTGAGCTCGGCCATGACGACGTGCGCCGCCTCATCAAGGCGAAGACGCTGAAGACCATTCCCGCCGTCATGCAGGAACTGGAATGGAAGACGTCGGGCGGCTGCGCCAAATGTCGCCCCGCGCTCAACTATTACCTCGTCTGTGACTGGCCGGACGAATATGCCGACGACTATCAGTCGCGCTTCATCAATGAACGCGTCCACGCCAACATCCAGAAGGATGGTACCTATTCCGTCGTGCCGCGCATGTGGGGCGGAGTAACCAATTCCGGCGAACTGCGCGCCATCGCCGACGTGGTCGACAAGTTCGCCATTCCGATGGTCAAGGTCACGGGCGGCCAGCGCATAGATCTGCTCGGCGTCGAGAAGGAAGACCTGCCCGCTGTCTGGGCAGATCTCGGCAAGGCCGGCTTCGTCTCCGGCCAAGCCTACGCCAAGGGCCTGCGCACGGTGAAGACCTGCGTCGGCTCCGACTGGTGCCGCTTCGGCACCCAGGATTCGACAGGGCTCGGCATCCGCATCGAGAAATTCATGTGGGGCTCCTGGACGCCGGCCAAGCTGAAGATGGCAGTCTCCGGATGTCCGCGAAACTGTGCGGAAGCGACCTGCAAGGATGTCGGCGTCATCTGCGTGGATTCCGGCTTCGAGATCCATTTTGCCGGCGCCGCAGGCCTGGACATCAAGGGCACCGAGATACTCGGCCTCGTCAAGACCGAGGACGAAGCGCTCGAACATATCGTGGCACTGACCCAGATGTACCGCGAGCAAGGGCGTTACCTTGAGCGCATCTACAAATGGGCCAAGCGTATCGGCCTTGACGAGATCCGCCGGCAGATCATGCAAGACCATGAAAAGCGCCAGGTCTATTACGAGCGCTTCGTCTTTTCCCAGAAATTCGCACAGGTCGATCCCTGGTCGGAGCGTGTCTCAGGCAAGGACAAGCACGAGTTCCGGCCGATGGCAACCATCGGCTTCAATCAGGCGGCCGAGTGAGGAGAACCATCATGAACTGGCACCCGATCGGCGACATTTCCGATATTCCGCTACGCGGCTCCCGCTGCGTGAAGACCCCGCAGATGAATATCGCCGTCTTTCGTACGAGCGAGCATGAGGTCTATGCGATCGAAAACCGCTGCCCGCACAAGGGCGGACCGCTTTCTGAAGGCATCGTGCACGGCAATGCCGTCACGTGCCCGCTGCACAACTGGGTGATTTCGCTGGATACCGGCAAGGCGCTCGGTGCCGATAACGGCACGGTGCGCACGATCCCGCTCAAGAACGAGGGCGGCACGCTCTATATCGCGCTCGAAAGCCTGATGATGGCGGCGGAATGATGGGAGCAGAGGTCAAGACCACCTGTCCTTATTGCGGCGTCGGCTGCGGCGTGATCGCCAAGGTGGACGATGCCGGCGCTATGACCGTGAAGGGCGACCCCGAGCATCCGGCCAATTTCGGCCGGCTCTGCTCCAAGGGTTCGGCGCTCGCCGAAACGATCGATCTGGATGGGCGTCTGCTCCATCCGGAAATCGACGGCAAGCAGGCGGAATGGGATGAGGCTCTCGATCTCGTAGCGCAGCGCTTTTCGGAAACTATCGCCGAACACGGGCCGGACTCCGTCGCCTTCTATGTGTCGGGCCAGTTGCTGACCGAGGATTATTACGTCGCCAACAAGCTGATGAAGGGTTTCATCGGCTCAGCCAATATCGATACCAATTCGCGCCTCTGCATGTCCTCGTCGGTCGCCGGCCATCGGCGCGCCTTTGGCTCGGATACCGTGCCGGGCCTCTACGAGGATCTGGAACTCGCCGATCTCGTCGTCCTGACCGGCTCGAACCTTGCCTGGTGCCATCCTGTCGTCTACCAGCGGCTGGCGGCTGCCAAGGCTGCCCGACCGGGCCTGAAGATCGTCGTCATCGATCCGCGCAGAACGATGACCTGCGATATCGCTGACCTGCATCTCGCCATCCGACCCGATGGCGATGTGGCGCTTTTCATGGGACTGCTCGCCCATCTCGCGGCAAGCCCGGCCATCGACCAGAACTACATCGGCGCTCATACGGAAGGTTTCGGCGCGACCTTTGCCGCTGCTTCCACATTGACAACTGACGATCTGCTCGATCGCACCGGCCTGCCGGCAATGCAGGTGAGAGAATTCTTCCGGTTGTTTGAAGCCACCGAAAGGGTGGTCACCTGCTACAGCCAGGGCGTCAACCAGTCGGCTTCCGGTACCGACAAGGTCAATGCCATCATCAATTGCCACCTGGCGACGGGTCGCATCGGTCGACCCGGCATGGGACCGTTTTCGCTGACCGGCCAGCCGAATGCCATGGGCGGGCGCGAAGTCGGCGGCCTCGCGAATATGCTGGCAGCCCATATGGCCATCGAAAACGCTGGGGATCACGACCGGGTGCAGCGTTTCTGGAATGCGCCTGATCTTGCCAGAAAACCCGGTCTGAAGGCCGTCGATCTGTTCCGAGCCGTCGAGGCGGGTCATGTCAAGGCGCTCTGGATCATGGCCACCAATCCCGTCGTTTCAATGCCCGATGCCGTCAGAGTCGAGGCGGCGATTGCCGCCTGCCCCTTCGTCGTCGTGTCGGACATGTTGCGCGAGACCGATACGACACGACACGCGCATGTGTTGCTCCCCTCCCTCGGCTGGGGTGAGAAGGAAGGGACTGTCACCAATTCGGAACGCCGCATATCCAGGCAGCGCCCCTTCCTGAGCGTGCCGGGGGAAGCACGCGCCGACTGGTGGCAGATGGCAGAAGTCAGCCGCAGGATGGGTTTTACCGAAGCTTTCGACTACGCATCGCCGGCCGCCATCTTCGCTGAGCATGCCGCTCTGTCCGCCTTCGAGAATGATGGCAGCCGCGACTTCGATATCGGCGCCTATGCCGAAATACAGCCGCCCACCTATGATGCGCTGAAGCCGTTCCAGTGGCCGCAACCTTCCGGAACGGAGAAAAAGGAAACGCGGTTCTTCGCCGAGGGCGGTTTCTTCCATCCCGATCGCAAGGCGCGCTTCATTGCCGTTGAAGCGCCGGCAACCAACAGGACAGATGCGGCCTATCCCTTCACGCTGAATACCGGCCGCATCCGCGACCAGTGGCACACGATGACGCGCACGGGAAAGAGCGCGCGGCTGTCATCCCATATCGCCGAGCCCTTCGCCGAGATCCACCCCCGCGACGCGATCGAGCTTGGCGTGGCTGGTGCCGCCCTCGTGCAGGTCGAAAGCGCCTACGGCAAGGCCATCATCCGCGCGCTTGTGACCGACCGGCAGGCACGCGGCAGCGTTTTCGTGCCCATGCACTGGAGCGATCAGAACTCCGCGGGGGGGCGGATCGGCGCTGTCGTCAAACCCGCGACGGATCCGGTTTCCGGCCAGCCCGCCTCGAAGAATGTCGCGGTTGCCGTCAGCCGCTATCGCGCTGCCACTTATGGTTTCGCTGTCAGCGTGACAAAGCCTGATGTGCTCGATGCGGACTATTGGGCACTTGCCAAGGCCGATGGCGGCTGGCGACTGGAGATCGCGTTCCGTGACAGCATCGCAGACTGGACGGCGTGGTGCCGAAAAAGCTTCGGTATTGCCGACCATATCGAGCCCTTGGGTTATGCCGACCAGCAATCGGGCGACCGGCGCATCGCCTTCTTCGACGGAGAAAGGCTGCTTGCCGCGCTCTTCCTTGCAAAGGAGCCGGTTGCTGTCGCACGCAACTGGGCAGTCTCGCAGCTGACTGCAGATCACAGCAATCTGCGCCGCCGGTTTGCGATCATTGCCGGCAGGCCGGGCGCTGACATGCCGGATCCAGGGGCCACCGTCTGTTCCTGCTTCAGCGTCGGCGTCAACCAGATCGTCGCCGCCGTCCGTTCCGGCTGCCGCAGTGTCGAGGCGATCGGCAGCGAACTGAAGGCCGGCACCAATTGCGGCTCCTGCCGCGCTGAAATCAGAGGGATCATCAATGCCTGTGTTGCAGACGCTGCCGAATGATGTTGCCGACCGGGCGCCGGCCCGCATGGCGCCGCTCGCCAAGCTGCCGGTCTTCTGGTCGCTTGCCGGCCAGCGGGTGATCGTCGCCGGCGGTTCGGATGCCTGCGCCTGGAAGGCGGAACTGCTGGCCGCCTGCGGGGCGAGAGTCGAGATCCATGCAGAGCAACTGAACGAGGTCTGTGCCACCCTCATTGAGCGCGGCTCCCCACATCCGGAAGGCGCGCTCATCCACCGTCCAATGGCATGGCACGAGGATGTTCTTGCAGGCGCGGCGCTTGCCATAGCGGACTGCGATGACGAGGCCGAAGCCCGGGAGTTCTTCGAGGCCGCGCGCCGAGCCGGCGTTCCCGTCAATGTGATCGACAAACCGGCTTTCTGCCAGTTCCAGTTCGGTTCCATCGTCAACCGCTCGCCCGTCGTGGTGTCGATCTCGACCGATGGCGCCGCCCCCATTCTCGCCCAGGCCATTCGCCGCCGCATCGAGACGCTGCTGCCGACATCCCTGAAATCCTGGGCGACCCTTGCCCAGTCATTGCGCGAAGAGATTGCCCTTCGTCTGAAGCCCGGCGCTGAGCGCCGCGCCTTCTGGGAGCGTTTTGTCGATCGCGCTTTCGGAGCTGAACCGACGCAGACAAGCGCCCGCGATCTGCTTGCGGAGATGAAAGGGCCGGCTCAGGCGCGCCCCGTCGGACGAGTGACGCTTGTCGGCGCCGGTCCGGGCGATGCGGAATATCTGACGCTGAAGGCCGTGCGGGCATTACAAGCCGCCGATGTCATCCTGTTCGATGATCTGGTGTCGGACGAAGTTCTGGAACTGGCGCGGCGTGAGGCCAAACGTCTATTGGTCGGCAAGCGCGGCGGGCGCACGAGCTGCAGGCAGGAAGACATCAACGAGATGATGTTGACTTTCGCCAAGGCCGGCAAGAACGTTGCCCGGCTGAAATCCGGCGATCCGATGATCTTCGGCCGCGCCGGCGAGGAGATCGCCTATCTGAAACAGCATGATATTCCGGTCGATGTCATCCCTGGCATCACGGCGGCAAGCGCTATGGCGTCACGGCTCGGCGTTTCCTTGACCCACCGCGATCATGCTCAGGCCGTCCAGTTCGTCACCGGGCATTCGCGCCATGGCGAGCTGCCTGAGACGATCGACTGGCACGCCCTTGCCGATCGGAAAAAGACGACGGTCTTCTACATGGGCGGAAGAACCGCCGGCGCCATACAGAACAGACTTATCGAAGCTGGCCTCGACACAAAGACGCCCGTTGTCATTGTCAGTTCGGTCGCCAGTGCCGACGAGCGGCGGTGGAGCGGCAATCTGGAAGATCTCGCTATCGCCATGGTCGATATGGGCTTCGACCGGCCAGTGCTGATCGGTGTCGGAGAGGTTTTTTCCGCTTGTTGTCTAGCAGCAGAAGACGATCTGCCAGCTGCGGCCAGGGCATAGCGGCGTAAGAGCCTTTTTAGCCCAAAAAAGGATGAAGAGCGGCAGTTCGGCAATCCGGACTGCGGTAAACAGTCTGCGCGACACGATCTCACCAGTGACAACAGATAATATTTCCCTCAATCATTTTGCGTCATTCTTCGATTCCCTTTTAGGCGACACGAGATCTCACATGCCCTCGAGACTGAATCGCAAATTGCAGATGCCCCGCCGCGACGACCTCGGCCTTCTGACAATCGCAAACGGCTCCGGCCTCTCCATATCCGCGCTACCGAACGGCACGCTCTTTTCCATCGATTATGCCGATAGTCTCGGATCTGTGCAGATCAACCAAATCCAGGGATCGCCGCTTTCCGGCGGCGTCGGACGTCTCTATCTGCGGCTCGGCGGCAAGGAGCCTGTCATCGCCGAGATCGTCGGACCGCGGGCAAAGAGCCGCTTCGGCCACGACCAAACGGGCTTTGCCTGGAGCGGTGAAGCCGGGGAAATCCGCTATCATGTCAGCCTCGTGCTCGCCCCGTCCGAGGCGACTTGGTTCTGGCATGTCACGCTCACCCATGCCGGCGAGGATAAGCTGCCGGCCGATCTTGTGCTGGTTCAGGATGTCGGCCTCGGCGATCGTGGTTTCCTGATGAACAGCGAGGCTTATGCCTCGCAATATGTGGATCATCACATCGCCGAGCATCCGGCTTTCGGACTGGTGGTGATGAACCGGCAGAACCTCAAGCAAGGTGGCGGACGCATTCCGTGGCTCGCACAGGGCTGCCTGGAAGGTGTGGCTGCCTATGCCACAGATGCAATCCAGCTGGTGCAATCAGCCGCCCGCAGTAACGATCTTCTCGTCGGCCCCTTCGGCAGCGACCTGCCAAGCCAGCGCCGGCAGCATGAGATGGCCTGCCCTGCCCTTCAGTCGAAGCCGCTTTCCGTTTCATCCGAGGGCGTGACGGCCAGCTTCTTCGGCCTGTTCCTCAACGATCACCAGGCAGCATCAAGCGATGCAGATCTTTCCCGCCTCGACCATCTGACCACCGCCGAGAAGAAGGCGACTGATCCGGCGGAGAAAACGCCTCCGCGCAGCATCCTGCAGAGTGCTGCGCTGTTGACGGTGGAAACGCTCGGCGACAAGGCGCTCGCCGGCCTCTATCCCGACCGCATCCTCGAAGAACGCGTCGACGGAAAGCTCCTCTCCTTCTTCGTGCCCGAGGGGGCTCTCAACCGACATATCGTGCTACGGGAGAAGGAGCTACAGGTCGCGCGGCGCCATGGAGCGATCATCCGCAGCGGCCAGAACATGCTGCTCGACGATATCACGCTGGCATCAACCTGCTGGATGCAGGGCATCTTTGCCGCGCAGCTGACGATCGGCAATACGTCCTTCCACAAGCTGTTTTCCGTCTCCCGCGACCCCTACAATTTGACGCGCACCACCGGGCTGCGCATCCTTGTCGATGTCGGCCAGGGCTGGCAGCTTCTCGCCGTACCCTCGATCTTCGAGATGGGGCTTAGCGACTGCCGCTGGATCTATCGCCTTGCCGACCGCACCATCACCGTGATGGCCACGGCCTCCGGCGAGAATCCTGCCATGCAGTGGGAGGTCTCCGTGGAAGGCAAGCCCTGCCGTTTCCTGGTTTTCGGTCACCTCGTCCTCGGCGAACGGGAATATGATACGAGCGGTCATGTCGAATTCGACGACGATGCCAAGCGCATGCTCTTTCGTCCGGACCCGCATTGGCTCTGGGGCGAACGTTTTCCCGATGCAAGCTATTGGCTGGTGAGCTCCACACCCGATGCCGTTGAGGCGATCGGCGGCGACGAGCTTCTCTATGAAGATGGCGTCGCCCGCAACGGCGCCTTCATTGCGGTGCGGTCCAAGGAAACACGATCGCTGTCCTTCACCGTCGTCGGCTCGATGACGGACAAGGCGGAGGCCAAACGTCTGGCAGATCGCTATGCAGGCGGCGTGACGCAAGAAGAGATGCTGGTACCGGCGTCACGTTTCTGGCGCGATACTATCCGCGGCCTGACGCTCGACAAGCCAAGAGCCGAAGCCGTGGCGCATGCGACGATCCTGCCCTGGCTGGCACATGATGCCATCGTGCATTTGAGTGTTCCGCACGGGCTTGAGCAATATACGGGCGCGGCCTGGGGTACACGAGATGCCTGCCAGGGGCCGATTGAATTCCTGCTCGCTTATGAGCATGATCGCGAAGCCAAAGAAGTCGTGAAGACGGTCTTCAGCGAGCAGTCCCTGGAGAAAGGCGATTGGCCGCAATGGTTCATGCTGGAGCCCTATTCCAACATCCGCTCCGGCGACAGCCACGGCGACATCGTCGTCTGGCCACTCAAGGCACTATGCGACTATATCGAAGCGACCGGCGATCTTGTCATCCTTGAGGAGAAAGTCGCCTGGCGCGACGACAAGACGATGGGCAAAGCGCCGGCTGATACGATCGCCATCCATGTCGAAAAGCTCCTCGATACGGTGCGCGAACGCTTCATCCCCGGCACGCATCTGATCCGTTATGGCGAAGGTGACTGGAACGATTCCCTGCAGCCAGCCGATCCCCATCTGCACGACTGGATGGTGAGCAGCTGGACAGTTTCCCTGCTCTACGAGCAGGTCGTGCGTTACTCCGCCATCCTGCGCCGCGTCGGCAAGGGGGATGGCGCAACAGCGCTGCGGAAGATCGCAACCGCCATGCGGCGCGACTTCAACAAGCATCTAATTCGCGACGGCGTGGTTGCCGGCTACGGCATCTTCGATCCCACCCATGACGGGGTCGAACTGCTGCTGCATCCCAACGACCAACGCACCGGGCTGCATTACTCGCTGATTTCGATGACACAGGCCATGCTCGGCAAGCTCTTCACGCCGGCGCAGCGGCAAGAGCATATGAAGCTGATCGAAAAACACCTGCTCTTCCCCGATGGCGTGCGCCTGATGGAGAAGCCTGCGACCTATGCAGGCGGCCCGGAAACGCTCTTCCGCCGCGCCGAATCCTCGTCCTTTTTCGGCCGCGAAATCGGTCTGATGTATGTGCATGCGCATCTACGCTACTGCGAAACGCTGGCCATCGCCGACGATGCAAAAGCCCTCTGGAGGGCGATCGGCCTCGTCAATCCGATCGCTGTCACGGATGCCCTGCCGCAAGCATCTCTGCGCCAGCGCAATACCTATTTCAGCAGCAGTGATGTCGCCTTCCCGGATCGCTATCAGGCCGCGAGCAACTGGCAGCAGGTCAAAAAGGGCGAGATCGCCGTCGACGGCGGCTGGCGCATCTATTCCAGCGGCCCCGGCCTCTACGCCCGCAGCTTTGTCGAAAACATACTTGGCTTCAAACGCCGCTTCGGACGGCGCAAGCGGCTGCCGCTTCTGCCATCTTCCGCTTCGGTCACGATCAAGACGGATCACGCACCGTGGCGCCGGCTGAACGCGCCGTCCAACACGCCGAAGCGCAAAGATTAAAGGACGGCTTTGCGCAGGCGACTGGAATCGGATCAGGGCTAGCGAAAAGCTGCAGCCAGGTGGAATGTGCGACGGGCTGGGCACGTCGCCTTCCAGCATGATGCGGCGGCGAATAGACTTCCGCTTGTCGCCGATCTCCACGATCCTGCGCTCGGAAAGAACGCTGCGTCCGGTGAGACGGTCAGCGGCGGCTTTAGAAGACACAATATCGATCTCACCGCCGGAGAGAGTTTCACCGGCGACGGAAGCGCGCTGTTCGAACGACGGCTTTTTACGGCCTGTCGCCGTGAAGATGGCGCTCGAGGAAGGGCAAGTTGTCCTGTCCCCAGTAGAGCTCGTCTTCATAGGCAAAGGTCGGAAAGCCGAAGACGCCTCTTTCGCGTGCGTGAATACGATCTGCCGCCCATTTCTGCTGAACATCGCCGTCGCCCTGCCGCCGCAGCAAGGCCGCTCCATCGAAACCGGCCGCATTGACGATCGCTTCGCGGATATGGGGCCTGCCGATATCCTTTGCCTCGCTCCAGAAGGCATGCTGCAAGGCACGTGTCACGCCGATCCAGTCCTGGCGGTCGAGATAGGCGGCGATGACGAAGAAGGAAGCCGGCGTTGGATCGCTGAGTTCCGGCCGGTTTTCGAGGATCAGGGTCTTGCCGCGGACACCCGCCCAACGCTTGAGATCCCGGACCCAGTAAGCTCGACGGATTTCCGGCCGGTTGCGAGAGAAAATCCCGCCGTTTTCTTCAACGACCGTCGTCAGATACGGCTTGATGCTCACATCGTTTTTTTCGGCAAGCTCGGCAAAGGCATCCAGCCCGATATACGACCAGGGTGAGCTTATGGAAATGAAATATTCGACTAATCTGGTCACGGAGAGATTCCTACAATTCCGATGTTTGTCGCACTGAGGCTGCGGTCGAATGCAGCACTCGATTCAAGGCCGATGGGGACATGTTATTGATGCACCTGCTCGTTCGGTTCTTTCAAGCGACTCGCATAGCAATATCACGCATCAGGCCACCCGAAGGACCTTTGTCTGCCAGCCGAGTTCAGGCGCGATATGCGTGACAAAGTCATGCAGGATCTGGCGATATTCGTCATGTTCGAATTCATAGGGCAATTCCAGCCGGAGCTCGCTGACATGCGGCAGGATGGGATCGGCATGGAGACGCTCGAGAATCTGCTCCGATGTGCCAACGAGATCGCTGGCAAAAAGGGTGCGCCGCTCACCTTGCGGGGAAAGCGTGCGCTCATGACGCCCGGCGGCATAATCGGCATATCGCCTGCGGGTGGCCGCAT
Source organism: Rhizobium sp. 01L419 (assembly GCF_056400025.1). Taxonomy (NCBI): domain Bacteria; kingdom Pseudomonadati; phylum Pseudomonadota; class Alphaproteobacteria; order Hyphomicrobiales; family Rhizobiaceae; genus Rhizobium; species Rhizobium sp. 01L419. The sequence goes on along the minus strand of NZ_JBFTSM010000002.1, from coordinate 554,125 downwards.
CGGCACTGTCGAAGGGCACGATGACACGGCCGAGCGCTACACGTCGATCGGCTCCGCCAGCGCCACGGTAGACGACCAGCTGACGGGACTGGGCGACAAAGAAATCGTCGGTCTCCTCGCCGGTCGTGACATTGCCGATCAGTAGGTTGAACCCGTTCTGCCCGGCCCAGGCGGCCGAGCGCAGCGAGCCGCCGCCATACCAGATGCGGTCAATCAGGCCTCTCGCATAGGGATGCAGCCTCGGGCGTTGCGGGCCGAACGGCGTCTTGATGAAGGTGTTCTCGTCGCCGAGATAGGTTCCCTTCAGATTGCCGGCGAAGCGCAGCACGCGTTCATGCGAGAAATCATGGTTCTGCCAGTCGCCGTCGAAGGCAAGCGGACCGATGAGGTCGGCATGCAGCGGACGTCCTGCGCTCAGTCCAACATTCAACCTTCCCTTTGATAGAACGTCGACCGTCGAAAGATCCTCTGCCAGCCGATACGGACTTTCGTAACCGATCGGAATGACAGCGGTGCCGAGTTCGATACGGCTGGTTCGCTGGGTGGCGGCCGCCAGAAAGGCGGTCGCCGAGGAGATTCCCGGCTCCAGATGCCGCTGGCGAGCCCAGGCACTTTCGAAACCCAGCTCTTCACCGAAACCAAGGAGCTGCAACGTCTTTTCGAGGCCGGGGAGCGGGTCGTCATCGGAATAGTTACCGGGTGTCAGAAAGCCGATATGGCTGATCGAAAGCGTATTGCCGCTCATCTTGTCCTCACTCAGAATTTCGGCAGGCCGGGCGGGTTCGTCTCGGAGGCCGGCAGCGCCTCTTCCGAGAGCTGCCAGTGCTCAAGGATTTTTGCATAGGTTCCATCCTTGATCAGGCCGTTTGTGGCGAGCGTCAGCGTATCGGCAATGCCGCTTCCCTTGCGGGTGGTGATCGCGACATCGGAGCGATCGGGCCAGCCAGCGCTCAGCGTTCCGACCCGCTTGAGGTTCTTGTCGCGGGCGGCGATGTAGACGAGCTGCGCATGCGGCTGGACGATGACGTCGGCGCGACCCGAGCGCAGCGCCAGCAGGCTTGCCGCCTCATCGTCATAATATTGCAGCTCGAGAGGCTTGAGACCGGCGGCGACATTCTCGTCGCTCCATTTCAGCAGGATGCGTTCCTGATTGGTGCCGGCACCGACGATGAAGCGCAGTCCCGCCGCATCCTTCGGCTCCTTGATCGAGCTCACCGGGCTGTCCGCCTTGACGAAGAAACCGTGAAGGCCTTTCCGGTAGGTGGAGAAATCGAACTTCTCCTTGCGCTGCTCGGTCACGCCGACATTGGAAATGACAGCATCATATTTGCCCGAGGTCAGGCCGAGCGGCCAGTCGATCCAGGCAACCGGGACGATCTCACGCTGCAGCCCGAAGCTTTCGGCGATGGCACTGGCATAATCGGGGTCTGCGCCGACGACCGTCCTGGCATCCGTCGCGTAGGTGGCGAGCGGCGGCCCGCCGGGGCTGACCGCAATCGTGAATTTGCCGGGCGATACGAACTTGAAATTCTTCGGAATGGACGCGATCGCCGCCTCGTTGCGTTGCGCGTGCACGCGGTTGGGCTGCTCGGGGCTCAGGTCGAACTCATCAGCCGTGGCAATGCCTGCATAGCAGGCTGCCAGCGAGGCAATGGTGGCAATCGATGTGATGCGCAGTCTGGAAAATATCGTCACAACAGAACTCTCCAAAATATATGAAAACGAGGACGGACCGGCGCGACCTCCAACGCCGGTCCGTCAGACCATCCTTTATGAGCCGCTCTTCGGCAGCCCCGGCGGGTTGGTCTTTGCTTCGTCGATGGCTTCTGCGTTCAGGCTCCAGTGCTTCAGCACTTCGCCGTACTTTCCGTTCTTGATGAGATCGTTGACGGCGACGGTGACGGCATCCGCAAGGCCGCCGCCCTTCTTCGTCGTGACGGCGATTTCAGCCGTCAGCGGCCAGCCGCCGGAGACGATGCCGACAAGCTTGGTGTGTCCCTTGATGGAAGAGCTGTAGGCCTGGGTCGCGTTCGGATTGAACTCGATATCGGCGCGACCGGACTGCAGCGCCAGGTCGGCTGCGGCGCGGTCGTCATAATACTGAACCTCGATCGGCTTCAGGCCGGCGGCAACATTCTGCCGATCCCATTCCAGGATGATCTTTTCCTGGTTGGTGCCAGCACCCGTAATCACCTTGAGACCGGCGACGTCCTTCGGTTCCTTGATCTCGGTGATCTTGCTGTCGGACTTCACATAAAAGCCGAGCACGTCCTTGCGATAGGTAGAGAAATCGAACTTCTCCTTGCGCTCTTCGGTGACCGTCACGTTGGAAATGACCGCATCATACTTGCCGGAGGAGACGCCGAGCGGCCAGTCAGCCCAGGCGACTGAAACGAGGTTCAGCTCAAGGCCGAAGGAATCGGCGAGCAGCTGCGCCAGATCCGGATCGGCGCCGACCACGGTCGCAGCATCCGATGCATAGGTGGCAATCGGCGGATCCCAGGCATTGACGGCAACGGTGAACTTGCCCGGTTCGACGAACTTGAAGTTCGGCGCGATGGCCTTGATGGCCGTCTCGTCCTTTTCAGCGCGTACGCGGTTGGACGTATCCGGGCTGAGATTGAACTTTTCGGCGGCCTGCGCCGTGCCGAGACCGAGTGTCGCCAAGGCGACGACACCGGCAAGCAGGTAATTGGCTCTATTTCTGAATGCCATTTTCCTTCTCCATTTCATCCTAGGGTTGTTGTTGTTTTCATGCCCTCCGGACGCCCGTCGCGGCCGGGATCTGCTGGCGCCCTGCCCTCTTATTCAGAAGACCTTGGCGAGGAATTCTCGGGTTCGGGGATGTTCCGCTTCGTTGAAGATGCGGGCCGGCGAACCGGCTTCGAGGATGTGGCCGCCGTTCATGAAGACGACGGTATCGGCCACCTCGCGGGCAAAACCGATTTCGTGGGTGACAATCACAAGCGTCGTGCCGGTACGCGCCAGCTCCTTGATGACGTCGAGGACTTCGCCCACGAGTTCCGGATCGAGCGCTGAGGTAGGCTCGTCGAACAGCAGCACCTTCGGGCGCAGTGCCAGCGCACGGGCGATGGCGACGCGCTGCTGCTGGCCACCGGAAAGCTGACGCGGATAGGCGTTGATCTTGTCGCTGAGGCCGACGCGGGCAAGCAGTTCCTGCGCAAGCTGGATGGCGTCCTCGCGGCTCAGGCCACGCACCTGGACGGGCGCTTCGATGAGGTTTTCGAGCACGGTCAGATGCGGGAAGAGATTGAAGCTCTGGAAGACCATGCCGATGTCGGCACGACGCTTCAGAATGTCTTTTTCCTTGAGTTCGTAGAGCACGTCACCCTTCTGCTCGTAGCCGACGAGATCGCCATCGACCGAGATGAAACCACTATCGACGCGCTCCAGGTGATTGATGGCGCGCAGCAGCGTGGATTTTCCGGAGCCGGAGGGGCCTAGGATGGCGGTGACGCTGCCTGCCGGCAGGGTTAGGTCGATGCCGTCGAGCACCTTTAGAGAGCCGAAGCTTTTGGAAATGCCGTGGATACGCACCGCACCGGCGGATCGCAGCACTGCCGCATCCCCGAAACCGGAGGTGCGGACTGGTACGCTCGAGGGCGTAATTGCAGGTAGCGGACGGCCGAAACGCTGGAAGAAAGCCTGGAAGGGCAATGGCTTCGGGTTGCGCAGCGCGCCTTTCGAGAAATAGCGCTCGATATAGTGCTGGGCGATCGACAGCACCGTCATGATGACGAGATACCAGACCGTCGCCACCATCAGCAGCGGAATGACCTCGAGATTCCGGCGGTAGATGACCTGTACCGTGTAGAACAGCTCCGGCAGGGCCAGCACATAGACCATCGAAGTGGCCTTGGTCAGCCCGATGATCTCGTTGAAACCAGTTGGCAGGATCGACCGCATGGCCTGCGGCAACACGATACGAAAGGCCTGTCGGCGACGAGGAAGACCGAGGGCCGAGGCGGCTTCAAGCTGCCCCTGATCGACGGACAGGATGCCACCACGGACGATCTCGGCGAAAAAAGCCGACTGATTGAGCGTGAGGCCGAGGAACGCCGCAGCAAAGGGCGTCAGCAACTGTGTCGTCGGATATTCGAAAAGGACAGTGCCGGTGAATGGTACGCCGAGGGTAATGGTCTCATAGAGATAGCCGAGATTGTTCAGCACCAGGAGCAGAACGATGACGGGGATCGACCGCAGCAGCCAGATATAACCCCATGAGAGTCCAGACAGCAGCGGCGATTTCGAGACGCGGGCAAGCGCCAGCGCGGTTCCGAGGATAGAGCCGGAAACTGTCGCAAGCAGCGTCAGAAGCAGCGTGCGCCCGAGACCGGCAAGAACCGGCGCTGCGAAAAACCATTCGGCAAAGACATCCCAGCCCCAGCGCGGATTGGTAAAGGTCGAATAGAGCACTGCGGCAATGACGACAGCGGCGAATACGCTGCCGGCAAGCCGGCCGGGATGCCGCGCCGGGACGATCCTCAATCGCGAGTAGTCCTGCTGCGCATGATCGTCTGCCCTGCTGCTGCCGGTGTCGATGCCGGCATAGTCGCTCGTCAGTGCCATCGTGTTTCCCCTTGTTGTGGAGTGTTTTTTGCTTGGACTCAGCGACCCGCTGCGGCCTGCAGCGGCGGTTGATCGGTATTGGCCGACAGCTGCGGTGCGAGGTGACGAATGTCCTTCTCGAAAGGCAGCGTCTTGTAGATTTCAGGGTCGACCTTGGGGTCGAAGAGTGCCGTGTAGCCGTAGTTAAGGTAGAGGCCGACGGCCTCCGGCTGGCGAAAGCCGGTCGTCAGGTAGACCCGCTGATAGCCTTGCCGGGCCGCCTGAACCTCCAGCTCCACAAGCACCTTGCGGGCAAGGCCTTGCCTGCGCAGATCGGAGTGCGTCCAGATGCGTTTGAATTCGGCCGTCTCCCGGTCGTAATATTTGAAAGCTCCACCACCGATCGTCTCGCCGTCGCGCACGAGCAGCAAGAAATTGCCGACAGGCGGGGCGAAAGCCTCGGGCGGATAGCGATTGAGTTCGGCCGCGGCACCCTCCTCGCTGAAATAGTTTCCGTAGCGGCTGTCATATTCGTGGATCAGTTCGTCGATCAGCGGCTTGGCGCGAGGGTCGAGAGGACTGGTGTAGAGAAACGTATCGCTCATGTCGTTCGTCACCCGTTATCGTCAGTGAGGAAGGTCTCGGCGAGCCGCACCCAATAGCGGGCGGCGGGCGCAATGATCGCATCGTTGAAATCGTAGTGGGCGCTGTGCAGCGGAGCGCTGTCGCCATTGCCGACGAAGAGGTAGCTGCCCGGCTTCTCCTGCAGCATGAAGGCGAAATCCTCGCTCGCCGTGCGCGGTCGGAACCCCGCTTCAACGCTTTCCGGCTCGAAAGAGGACAGCGCGACCTCGCGGGCAAAGGCCGTCTCGGCCCGGTGATTGATCAGCGCTGGAAAGCCGAGCCGATAGTCGACCTCGGCCGTTGCCCCGAAGCTCTCTGCCTGGGCTCGGGCAAGCGCCGGCACGCGTTCCTGGAGCTTGTCGCGCACCGCCTGGCTGAAGGCACGCATCGTCAGCTTCAGCTCGACGCTTTCCGGAATGACGTTCGACGCTGACCCGGCATGGATGGAGCCGACGGTGACAACGGCCATATCCTGCGGATCGACATTGCGCGAAACGATGCTCTGCAACGCCGTGATGAAGGAGGCCGAGGCGAGGATGGGATCAACGGCACGATGCGGCTCGGCGCCATGACCACCCTTGCCGACAATGCGGATGACTGCCTGATCGACGGATGCCATCGCGGCATCGGCGACGAAACCGAAGTGGCCTGCAGGCACGGCCGGCCAATTATGCAGACCGAAAACCGCATCAACCGGGAAGCGTTCGAACAGCCCTTCGGAAATCATCTTGCGGGCGCCAGCGCCGATCTCTTCCGCGGGCTGAAAGATCAGCCGCAAGGTGCCGCTGAAATTGCCGCTTTCCGCAAGGTAGCGTGCGGCCGCAAGCAGGATTGTCGTATGGCCATCATGACCGCAGGCGTGCATCACGCCGGGATTGCTGCTGGCATAGGAGAGGCTGGTCGCTTCTTCGATCGGCAACGCGTCCATATCGGCGCGGATGCCGATCGTCCGCTTGCCATTCCCGCGGACCAGGGTGGCGACGATGCCGGTACCGGCAATGCCCGTCGCCACCTCATAGCCCCAGGAGGAAAGATGCGAAGCCACGAGCTTGCTCGTGCGGCGTTCCTGAAAAGCAAGCTCCGGATATTGATGAAGGTCGTGGCGAAGCGCGATGAACTCGTCGAGATGAGCGGCAATTCCTACCTCGATCCGATCATGACTGCGCGAAGTCTTGGTGATGACATTCATGGAAACGTCCGCGGCGCGTTATGCGCCGACGGCCTTTCCATGTTCGATAGCCTCTTCGCCACCCGCATATCGGCTCTCGCGGAACGGCAGGCCGAGGTGGTCGCGCAATGTCTCTCCCTTCAGGACAGGGTCGAAGTAACCGCGCGCTTCGAGGATCGGCAGAACGTATTTCGCGAAATCGTCGAAGCCTTCGGCGATGACAGGGAAACCGAGGATGAAACCGTCGGCCGCCTCGCCATCAATCCAGCGGATGATCTCGTCGGCAATGTGCTCAGCTGTGCCGATGAAAGCGGTGCGCGGCGTTGCGCTGTCGAGCGCGACATCCCGGAGGGTCAGCCCCTTCTCGCGGGCCGTCTTCTTGATCCGGTCGGTCGTGGCGCGGAAATTGTTGCGGCCGATATCGCCGATGTCAGGGAACGGCTCATCGAGCGGATAAGCGCTGAAATCGTGATGGTCGAAGAAGCGGCCGAGATAGAGAAGCGCCTCTTCGATGGTGACGAGATTGCGGATCGCCTGATACTTGGCCTCCGCTTCCTCTGTCGTCGCCCCAACGATCGGGCCGATGCCAGGATAGATGCCGATCTCTGCGGCTCGGCGTCCCTGCGCGACCGCGCTCTGCTTGAGCTGCTTGTAGAAAACCTGCGCTTCCTCGATCGGCCCGCCATTGGTGAAGACCGCATCGGCATGTTTGCCGGCAAGCCGGATGCCGGAATCGGAGGCACCTGCCTGGAAGACGACCGGCTGACCCTGTTTCGACCGGCCGATATTGAGAGGCCCTTCAATGCGGAAGAAACGCCCCTTGTGGTTCAGCCGGTGCAGCTTGCTCTTGTCAGCATACACACCGCTCTCGCGATCACGCACGAAGGCATCGTCATCCCAGGAGTCCCATAGACCCTTGATGGCGTCGATATATTCCTCGGCGATCTCGTAACGCAGCTCGTGCTCGGGATGCTCGCGGCCGTAGTTGCGGCCCGACCCTTCGAGCGGCGAAGTCACGGCGTTCCAACCGGCGCGGCCGCCGCTGACGAGGTCGATGGAGGCAAACTGGCGGGCGATCGTGAAGGGATCGCTGTAGGACGTGGAAACCGTGCCAACCAGACCGATCTTAGAGGTCGAGGCCGCGAGCGCCGCAAGGATCGTCAGCGGCTCGAAACGGTTGAGGAAGTGCGGGATCGACTGTTCGTTGATGTAGAGACCATCGGCAACGAAGGCGAAGGCTATGCCGGCCTCTTCGGCCTTGCGCGCCGTTTTGACGAAAAACTCAAAATTGGTGCTGGCATCAGCCGGGCCGCTTGGATGTTTCCAGGCATTCATATGGCCGCCTGGGCCCTGCAGCATGATACCGAAAGTGATTTTCTTCTGGGCCATGGGTTCAATCCTCCTGGGGATGGTCAGGCTGCGAGGGAAAGCCGTTCCTTGGCGAGCAATTCGATTGAGGAAAGCCGCTCGGATGCAGCAAGGGCAGGCGTGTCGAGGACGAATTCCTTGACGCCGTAGCGGTGATGCAACTCGTCCAGTTCCTTGCGAATCTGGGTTGCCGTGCCATGCAGCACGCTCGGTACCTTTTCTTCGGTGCGATACTCCGTAACGCCGGCCTGGCGGGCGAATTCGGCCGCCTGTTCTTCGCTGCCGACATTCACGGTCTGGCCATTCGGCAGAAAAATCTTGACGATGCGCAGATTGCCGACGCGCTCGCGGGCCTGCTCCTCGCTATCTGCTGCGAAGGCAGCGAGCGCCAGGATCGGCTTCTTGCCACCGGAGGCGCGTTCATAGGCTTCGAAGGTCTTGCGCAGGTTTTCCGGATCGCCGTTGAGATGACCGGCGAATACCAGCTCCCAGCCCTTCTCGGCGGCCAACACTGCGCTCTCGACGCTTGCGCCAAGAAGGAAGCGCTCGGGTGCCGTCGGTGGAAAAGGTGTCGCCTGCGCGCCCTCGTAATTGGGATCGGCGGCGAGATAGGTGTTGATGTCGGAAAGCTGGACAGAGAAATCCGGCTTTCTTTCAGGATCGAAGGCTGCCTGCAGAGCCCGTGTCGACAGCGGAAAGCCGCCTGGGGCCTTGCCGACACCAAGATCGACGCGACCAGGCGCCAGCGAGGCGAGAAGATTGAAGCTCTCGGCCACCTTGTAGGCGCTATAATGCTGCAGCATCACCCCGCCCGAGCCGATGCGGATCTTCGATGTCCGCGCCAAGAGATAGGCGATCAAGGTTTCCGGCGCAGAGCTCGCCAGATTGGACATGTTGTGATGTTCGGCGACCCAGAACCTGTTATAGCCGAGTTCTTCGGCGCGGATCGCCAGCCGCACGCTCGCCTGCAAGGCTTCGGCGGCAGTTTTTCCCTGTTCAACCGGGCTCTTGTCGAGAAGGCTCAGAAGATAAGACATATGGTTTCATCCAGATCAGCTCCGCGGTTGCGTCGCATAATCTATAAAAACCATAGACAATATGAATTATAAGAAAGAGTGTTCTCTTTAAGCGTGTAGTTCAGGAAAATTCGTTGCGTGCGGACAGGTCAGGACATGCCTGCCGAAACCTGTCCGCGCGCTATATTACCAGTTCGTGACCGAGCCGTCGCGGCGTTTCAGATGCGGCGCTTCCCAATATTCGAAGCTCTGCCTGGCAATCAGTTCCTCGTTGACCTCGATGCCGAGGCCAGGAGCGTCCGAGACCGGATAAAACGCGCCTTCGAGCCGCGGCTGAACCGGGAAGAACTCGGAATTGTCGAAGCCGAGATGGGTTTCGGCCGGGCTTGCCCGGGTTTCCAGCCAGGAGAAATTGGCGACCGCCGCAGAAAAGTGGATGGTCGCGGCAGTGCAGACCGGCCCCAGCGGATTATGCGGCATCATGTCGACATAATGCGTCTCGCTCCAGCCTGCGACCTTCATCGATTCCGTCAGGCCGCCGACATTGCAAACATCGAGCCGATTGAACTGGTGAATGTCGCGCTCGATGTAGGGCAGGAACTGCCACTTCGAGGAGAACTCCTCGCCGATCGCGAAAGGAACATCGGTCATGCGCCTGAGCGCTTCATAGGCGCCCGGCGTCTCGTCGCGGATTGGTTCTTCCAGGAAGTCGAGCGTGCCCTTCGGCATCTTCTGGCAGAAGCTCGCGGCCTCAGCCACCGTCAGCCGGTGATGGTAGTCTATACCGAGCACGACGTCCTCACCGAGCTCCTCACGGGCCTTGATGCACCATTTCGCCGTCGTGGCGATGTGCTCGCGCGGCTCGTAGATATCCTTGTTCTCGTGGCCAGCGGGCGATAGGCGCATGGCCGTCCAGCCGTGCTCCACCAGCATCTTCGCCTGCTCGATCATCGCCGGTCCCGGCTCGGCGAAGGTCGTCGCAAAGGTCGGGATGCGGTCGCGCTGTTTGCCACCCAGGAGTTCATAGACAGGAACACCGAGCGCCTTGCCCTTGATGTCATGCAGCGCGATATCGATGGCGGAAATCGCCGCCTGCAGCACGCGGCCGCCCTCGAAATACTGGCTGCGATACATTTCCTGCCAGAGTGCGCCGATCTTGAACGGATCGCGGCCGCGCAGAAATTCCGCGTAATGTTCGAGAGCGCCGACCACAGCCTTTTCGCGGCCGGACAAACCGCTCTCGCCCCAGCCGAAAATGCCTTCGTCCGTTTCGACCTTCACCAGAAGCTGGTTGCGGATGCCGACCTTGACGGCATAGGTCTTTATCGCTGCAATCTTCATTTCTTTCTCCTCCTACCAATGCCACAGCGTGCCGTCTTCCAGACGGTTCACGGGCAGGTAGGCGCGCTGGTATGGATATTTCTCGGCAAGCTTCTCATCGATATCGACGCCGTGGCCGATAGCCTCACCAGGATGCAGATAGCCATCATTGAGGCTCCAGGCGCTCGGGAAGACTTCGAGGATTTCGGGCAGGTAGCCGGAATATTCCTGGATACCGAAGTTCGGAACCCAGAGATCGAGATGCAGGTTGGCGCCAAGGCAGATCGGCGACATGTCCATCGCGCCGTGGCAGGCAGTGCGGACATTATAGACGCTGGCGTAATCCATGATGCGGCGAAGTGCCGTGATGCCGCCGGCATGCACCGTCGTGGTGCGGATATAGTCGATCAGCTGCTCTTCGATCAGCAGGCGCGCATCCCAGATCGTGTTGAAGACTTCGCCAACGGCAAGCGGCGTCGTCGTGTGCTTGCGGATCAGGCGGAAACCTTCCTGGTGTTCTGCTGCAACCGTGTCCTCCAACCAGAAGAGACGGGCAAATTCCAGATCCTTGCCGAGGCGAGCCGCCTCGATCGGTGTCAGGCGATGATGGGTGTCGTGCAGCAGTTCGATATCGGGACCATGGGCTTCGCGAACGGCTTCGAACAGTTTGGGGATGTGGCGCAGATATTTCGAGGTCGACCAAACCTCTTCATGCGGCACAGCATCATCGTCTGCATTGTTGGTGACGGATTTCTTGCCCGTACCATAAACGTCAGGCAGTCCCGGAATGCCGACCTGTACGCGGATCGCCTTGTAGCCCTGCTCGATACGCTTGCCGACGGCCTCGACGGCTTCGGCAATATCGGTGCCCTGGGCATGCGTGTAGCATAGCACCTTCTCGCGGCTCGCGCCGCCAAACAGCTGGTAGAGCGGCATATTGGCGGCCTTGGCCTTGATATCCCAGAGGGCCGTATCGATACCGGCGATTGCCGCCATCGTCACTGGGCCGCGGCGCCAGTAGGCACCCTTGTAGAAATACTGCCAGATATCTTCGATGCGCGAGGGATCACGGCCGATCAGAAGCGGCGCCAGATGATCCTGCAGATAGGCGACGACGGCCTTTTCGCGGCCGTTCAACGTGGCGTCGCCGACGCCTGTCAGGCCTTCATCGGTGAAGATCTTGACGGTGACGAAGTTGCGGCCCGGCGAGCAGACAATAATTTTGACGTCGGTAATTTTCATGACTTATCCGTTGGCTGAAACTGTACGTGTGGGGTCGTAGCGGAACCGGTTGTGGATGCGCCGGTCACGCGGGTCGGGATGGGGAATGGCCGAGAGAAGCGCACGCGTGTAGTCATGCGCCGGATTGTTGACGACCTGATCGGTCTCACCGGCCTCGACGATCTTGCCGCGATACATGACCGCCACGCGGTCGCACATATAGCGGATGACCGACATGTCGTGAGAGATGAAGACATAGGAGAGGCCAAGCTCGTCCTGCAATTTCATCATCAGGTCCAGCATCTGCGAGCGCAAGGAAACGTCGAGCGCCGAGGTCGCCTCGTCGGCAATGATCAGACGTGGCTTGACGGCAATCGCCCGGGCAATACCGATGCGCTGACGCTGGCCGCCAGAAAAGGCGTGCGGATAACGCTCGCGCCAGGCGGGTTCGAGGCCGACCTGCTGCATAAGTTCGGAAACCCGGTCGTCGAGCGGCCTGCCCTTCATGCCGGCAAGCTTCAGCGGCTCGGCGATGATCTGACCGACCGTCTTGCGGGGGCTGAGCGAACCGACCGGATCCTGGAAGATCATGCGGATATCGCGCCGCACATCCTTCAGTGTTGCCTTGTCGGTGGTGCGCAGTTCCACAGTGCTGCCGTCCTTGCGGCGGTAATCCATGGCGCCGGATTGCGGATCGTAGATGCGCAGCATGCAGCGGCCCATCGTCGTCTTGCCGGAACCGGATTCGCCGACGATCCCAAGCGTTTCGCCCGGACGCACGATCAACGACACGTCATCGACAGCCTTCAGGCCGGAGGGGAAAGTCAGCGAAAGGTTCTTCACCTCCAGCAATGGTGGCGCTTCGGCCGGGATCGGCGGCCGTGACAGGCGCACTTCCGCCTTACGCTCCAGCTTGACGACGGAGCCGATCAGCCCGCGCGTGTAGTCGTCCTGCGGGGCGTGGAAGATCTGCTCGACCGGTCCCTTCTCCATCACCTTACCGCGATACATGACGAGCACCTCGTCGGCGATCTCAGCGACGACACCCATGTCATGGGTAATGAAGAGCACGGCCATGCCGTGGCTCTGCTGCAGCTTGCGGATCAGGTCGAGGATTTCGGCCTGCGTCGTCACGTCGAGCGCCGTGGTCGGCTCGTCGGCAATCAGGACCGAGGGATTACAGGCGAGCGCCATGGCGATCATCACGCGCTGGCGCATGCCGCCGGAGAATTCGAACGTGTAGCGGTCGATCGCCGTTTCCGGCCGAGGGATTTCCACCTGCCGCAGGAGTTCGAGCACACGCTCGCGCTGCTGCTGGCCGCGGATACCGAAATGGATACGCAGAGCCTCACCGATCTGCGTGCCGATGCGATGCACCGGCGAGAGCGAACTCATCGGCTCCTGGAAGATCATGGCGATCTCCTTGCCGCGCACGTTGCGGATGTCCTTGCCGCGCGGGTCGAGCTTGGCGAGATCGGTCGATGTGCCATCTTCCCGCGTCAGGACGATCGAACCGCTCTCGATCCGGCCCGGCCGGTCGACGATCTGCAGGATGGAACGCGCCGTCACCGATTTGCCGGAACCGGATTCGCCGACGACGCAGAGCGTCTTGCCGCGCTTCAGTTCGAAGGAAACACCGTCGACCGCCTTGAAGATGCCGGTACGGGTCGGGAAATAGGTCTTGAGGTCATCGACCTTGAGGATCGTATCGTCTGTCATGGTCATGAAACCGACTCGTAGGGATCTGCGGCATCGCGGAGACCGTCGCCGAGGAAGTTGAGGGAAAGCACCGAGATGACGATGGCGGCGGCAGGCGTGAACAACAGCCACGGGGCCTGCGCCACCGCACGGATGTTCTGCGCCTCCTGCAGGAGCACGCCCCAGGAAATGATCGGCGGCTGCAGGCCGATGCCGAGGAAGGAGAGCGCCGTCTCAGCAAGGATCATCGAGGGGATCGCCAGCGTCAGCGTCGCGATGATGTGACTCATGAAGGACGGCACCAGATGGTGGAAGATGATGCCGATCTCGCTCATGCCGTCGAGGCGCGCGGCGATGACGAAGTCCTCATTGCGCAGCGACAGGAACTTGCCACGCACTTCACGCGCCAGACTCGTCCAGCCTATCAGAGAAACAATCAGCGTAATGACGAAATAGGTACGCAGCGGCGGCCAGCCTACCGGAATGGCGGCGGCAAGCCCCATCCACAGCGGGATGGTCGGGATGGAGCGCAGCAGTTCGATCATGCGCTGAATGCCGAGGTCGATCCAGCCGCCGAAGAAGCCCGAGATACCGCCGATGGTGACGCCAAGAATAAGGCTCATGAAGACACCGACGAGGCCGATCGATAGCGAGATCTTGGCGCCATGCACGACACGCGAGAAGATATCGCGGCCGAGGCGATCGGCGCCAAAAATATAAAGACTGTCACCGGGCATCGGGTTCTTGAGACCAAAGAGCTTGGTCTGCATCGGGATGAAGCCGAGCAGATAATAGGGCTGCGGCGCCTTGACGAAGAAGCCGACATCAACAGGCTTTGTAGGATCGGGCGTGAATTCGCGCCGCATGGATTCCGTGTTCAGCGTCATTTTGAGCTGGCTGACATGCGGACGGAAAGAACCGTCGATGAGCAGCGAGAGCCCCTGAGGCGGCGCATAAGTGAAGCGCGCATTGGTGGCGTTCGGATCCAGCGGCGCGATGAAATCGGCGAAGGCCGCGACAAGATACATGAAGACGATGACGACGAGGCTCGCCAGTGCGATCTTGTGCTTCTTGAACTTCAGCCAGAAGAGCTGCCACTGGCCGGCAACGGCGATATCCTTGCCGCTGAGATTGATGGACGGGCCGGTATCCGGCGGGAGATGGGTGATATCTGTCATTGGAACCGGATCCGCGGGTCGGTGATGGCGAGCAGGATGTCGGAGATCAGCGTGCCGATGATCGTCAACACCGAAATCAAGAGGATGAGCGAGCCGGCGAGATACATGTCCTGGGCAAGCAGGGCGCGCAGCAGCAGCGGTCCCGTGGTCGGCAGGCTCATCACGACGGAGACGATGATCTCGCCCGAAATGACCGCCGGCAGGATCCAGCCGAGCGTCGAGATCAGCGGGTTGAGCGCAAGGCGCACCGGATAGCGGATCAGGAGTTCGAATTCGGACATGCCCTTGGCGCGGGCCGTCGTCACATAGGGCTTCGATAGTTCGTCGAGCAGGTTGGCGCGCATGATGCGGACAAGTGCCGCAAGCGAGCCGAGGCCGATGATGATGACCGGCAGCCAGACATGCTGGGCGAAATCGATGAGCCGGCCGAAGCTCCAGGGCGCATCGACATAGGCGGGCGAGAACAGGCCGCCCACGCTTTGGCCGAAATAGGCCGACATCAAATACATGGCCGAAAGCGCCATGAGGAAATCGGGCACGGCGAGAAAGAAGAAGGCAAGGAAGGTCGCCGAATAATCGGAGATCGAATATTGGCGAACCGCAGAGAGTATGCCGATCGGGATCGCCACTGCCCAGACGAAGCAGAGCGTCAGGAAGGAAAGCAGCAGCGAAAAGCCGAGACGACCCCAGATGAGCTCCGTGACCGGCTTGCCGAGCTCGAAGGAGATGCCGAAATCGCCATGCAGCAGGATGCCGGCAATCCATTTGTAATACTGGAAATACATCGGCTGATCGAGACCGTAACGCTCGCGCATGGCGGCGACGGTTCCCTCTTCCACGGCGCCACCCTGACTCGCCCAGTCGGCCATGAGGGTCGTCAGATAATCCCCCGGCGGTAGCTGGATGATGACGAAGGCGATGATGGATACGGCAAAAAGTGTCGGGATAGCGAACACCAGCCGCTTGGCGATATAACGGAGCATGATCTGTGACCGTTCGATAGGATCGAAGGGGTGGCCGGCGGAGGCATGATACCCCCACCGGCTCTGGGAGGAGCCTTAATTGGCCTTGTCGAAATACCACTGGGTCAGCGTCGGAGCCGGGTGCCAGAGGTTGCCGGTGATCGGGATACCGTTGACGACATTCTTCAGGTTCTTCGACACCATCATGTATTTCGGCATGGGGCGCGAGATACCGATGTTGAGGAAGTTGTCGGCCGAGAGATTCAGGAATTCCTTCATCTTGTTGCGACGATCATCATCGGTGACGGCGGCATTGACCTTGTCATAGGCAGCCATCAGCGCCTTGATCTGCTCCGGCGGCTCTTCGCCAGTCGCATGGTTGGAATACCACTCGCTCCAGCGCATCGCGAAGAAGATATCAGCCTTCTGGAAAGGCATGTAGCAGCGCGGATCGGTATAGACTTCCGAGAGACCGCCGACGCAGTTCCAGATATAGGCGTCCTGCTCGTTGGCAGACCACATCGTATTCAGGCGGGCACGGTCGGTGGTGCGCAGCTGAATATCGATGCCGACTTCCTTGGCATATTTCTGCACCATCTGCATGACGTCGGGGTAGGAAAGACCGAAGACGTCGGCGACCATGAAGTTGATGGTGAAGCGCTTGCCGCTCTCATCGAGGCGGAAACCTTCTGCATCCTTCTTCGGCATGATCTTGTCGAGCATCTCGTTCGAGAGCTTCGGATCGAACTCGGTGTATTGGCTCGCCTCGCGCTCGTTGAAGAGCTCGTGCTCCGGCTGCGTTGCGACCTGTGCCGGCGCGCCCTGGCCGACATAGACGAGATCGATGATCTCCTGACGGTTGATGGCGTGGCTGAGCGCGATGCGGAAGTCCTTGTTCTGGAAGAGCTTGCGCTTCACGTCATCGGTCGAGTTGAGGTTCAAGAGGATGACGGCATCATTGGCCGGCAGATCCTTGACATCGACGAAACGATAATTGCCGGTTTCCTGGCCGTCGAAAAGCACTGACTTGAAGGTCGAGTTGTTGATGTGGCGGAAGGAGAAATCGAACTCGCCCGAGGTCATCTTCAAGGCCATCAGCTGCGGATCGTCGAGCTTCGCCCAGGTGATGCCGTCGATATAGGGAAGCTGGTTACCGTCAGGATCGACCTTCCAGTAATAGGGATTGCGAGTCGCAACGACACGGTCGCTATCGGCATAGGGAACCGTCAGAACCCAGGGGTTCATGGTCGGCAATTCGAGGTTTTGCCAGAAAGGCGGCTGGAACGTCAGCGAAACCTTCGAATTGAAGAGCGCTACCCAGTCGCCGGCAGCCGGATTGGCCTTCATGAGCGCCGGGATGCCGTCCTTGTTATATTTCTCGTGGAACTGCTGCAGGTAATGCTTCGGGTAGATGACCGGCAGATGGCCCTGACCATAGGCGAGCTGCTGCAGGAAGAGGCCGTAAGGCGAATCGAATTTGAACTCGACCGTCAGGTCGTCGATCTTGCGCACTTTCACCGGCTTGCCGGCGACGGTGAATGTCGGGTTCTTGGCCGGCGAGAGCGCGTTGTTCATGAACACGTCTTCGTACCAGAACATGATGTCGTCAGCGGTAAACGGCTGGCCGTCGCTCCACTTCAGACCCTTGCGCAGCTTGAAAGTGTAGGTAGTTGCGTCTTCAGACGCGGTGAATTCTTCCGCCAGCGACGGGACGACCTTCTGCCAGGCCGGATCCCAGCGAACCAGCAGCTCGTTGGCGATGGTGCGGGTCAGATTGTACTGGTCGCCGTTGGCAAGGATCGTGGTGCGCAGCGTGCCACCATATTTGCCGACGCCATCGACCATGGTCTCGACGTAGGGATGTTCCGGAAGACGATCGGCGACGGCTGGCAGCTTGCCGCCCTTGACCTGCTCGTCGAGCATTGGCGCCTGTTTGAAATCGACCGCCCAAGCCGGGACCATCGATCCCAGGATGGCAGCACCTAACAGCCCCGTCGACACGACGAGGCCACGCAGCGTTTGCTGGTAACCCATATTTTCTCCTCCTGATAGCCGGCCCTCACCGCCGGTTTCCGTCCCTTGTTCACGACATCCGTTGCGGCCTCGTGTTGAACGATACCTTTCAGATCGTACATTCTTTGTCAATCTGAGTGTATGAACTTATTTATTTCGCTCTTGGCAAACACGGGGAAAGTGCATTAAAAGTAAACTCATGAGCACGATAACGAGCATGAGACAGCCGGCATCCGAGGGTGACGACCTCGTCGATGACAGCGGCGCTTCCATCTACGAGCGGTTGCGCGACGACATCATCCACGGCCGCCTGAAGGCCAACGAGCGCCTGAAGGTCGCCGAGCTGGCAAGCCGCATGGGGACCTCAACCAATCCGGTCCGCGAGGCGCTGCAGCAGCTGCGTGGCGAAGGCTTCGTCATCATGGAGCCAAACCGCGGGGCCCGGGTTCGCCCGATCGACGAGGAGTTTGTCCGCGACATCTGCGAGATCGAGGTTTTGATCGAGCCCGCCCTGACCCGCTGGTTCGTTGGCATCGCTACCATGAGCGACATTGACGATCTCGAGCGCGTGCAGGCGGAGATCGAGGCGCTGAACTACGCTGACGAGGAAAAACACTCTGATCTCGACCTGCAGTTCCACCGGCTGATGTACGACCGGCATTACAATCGGCATGCCGTCGATCTTTGGATTCGGCATCGCCAAATCCTGGGTGCAATCGGTCGTGGCTTTCCCACATCACTGAGCCGTCAGGCCAATGTGATCGGGGAACACCGGCAGTTGATTGCCTGCATCAAGGTGCAGGACGCCGAAGGCGCAGCGCGCGTCATCGGCCAGCATGTCGAGGGCTCCGGCCGGAGTATCATCGAGCGGCTACGGCTGAGGAAACGGTAGGCCTGATACCGTATGCCACCGGAAAATGTAGAGCGGTTTGGGGAAACGACACACAGAGGAGTTCGGTTGTGACATCTGTGAATCGAGGCCCTGATCGAGCCTGCCCTGACGTGCTGGTTCGTCGATATCGTCACCAAGGCGGACGTCGAGGAGCTGGCCCGTTCGCACTTGGAAATGCGATTCCACCGCCTGATGTATGACAAGCACCATACTGCCATGYCGTCGATCTCTGGATACGCCATCGCCAGATCCTGTGGGCAATCAGCCGACGCTTTCCGACGTCTCTCAGCCGGCAATCGAACGTGCTCGAAGAACATCGCGAGCTGATCGCCTGCATCAAGGCGCAGGCTGCGGAGGGCGCGGCCCAGACCATCGCCAAACATGTCGGCGGGTCCGGCCATCATATTATCGAGCGCATGCGCGTCTCCCGCCACGCTAAGCCCGCATCTGGCTAATACAAAGGCTGATTTACGGGGCGTGTAGTGTGCGGCTGACGATCTTGCCGCACAGCCGATAAATCACCTCAAGCGCGCTTGACAAAGCCGGAGTGCCTGTATTTTATTCATGCTTGCGGATTAGGCAGAGAGCATCTCCGCACTCTTACATGACTTCGATAGTCGCTGGGCAGTTTCGCCCCATGATGGCCCCATCGCGGATGGAACGCCCTCATGGGGTTTTTGGTTTTTGGCTACAGATGAACGATGCGTTGAAAATCGGCATTCTTTACTCCACCACCGGCCCTTACGGCTCGATGGGCCGCGACGCACGTGACGGCGCGGAATTCGCGATCGCCGAATTTGCGGCAACGAGCGGCCGGTCGGTCGAACCGGTCTTCTTCGACCCGCAGGCCGATCTTGCCGCCTATCTCGAAGGCGCGCGCAATCTGCTGCGCGCCGGCTGCCGCCATATCGTCGGCACCATTACCTCGGCTGCCCGCAAGGAGGTCATCCCGCTCATCGAAAAGCATGACGGGCTTCTCTGGTACATGTGCCCTTACGAAGGGTTCGAGGCGAACGAGAACGTCATCTATGTCGGCGGCTGCCCGAACCAGCATCTGCTGCCGCTCTTCGAACATTTGATCCCACGTTACGGCAACCGGCCCTATCTTGTCGGCGCCAACTATGTCTGGGGCTGGGAGATGAACCGGCTCGCCCGCGAACTCACCACCAATGCGGGCGGCGAGGTTCTGGGCGAGCGTTACCTGCCGCTCGAGGAAACCGCTGTCGAGCGCATCGTCGCCGATATCGAGCAGCGCTGCCCGAGCTTCATCCTCAACAATCTTATCGGCCCGTCGAGCTATGCCTTCCACGAGGCGATCCGCCGGCTTGCCGATCGCGACCCCGCCTTCCGGCCCGAGAATTGCCCTGTCGTCAGCTGCGACCTGATGGAATGTGAGCTGGACGATATTGCGCCGGGTGCGGCCATCGGCCAGCTCTGCGCCGCCTCCTATTTCGACAGTGTCGCTACTTCCGAAAATGGCGATTTCAAGCAGCGGATCGTTGCCCATTACGGCGAGCCTCGCCGCATCTCCAGCGTCTTTGCCAGTGCCTATACTGCCGTGCGTCTTTGTGTCGATGCGATCGTGGCTGCCGGCGGCGACGAGCCGGCGGCCGTGCGCCAGGAACTGTACGACAGAAGTTGGGCAACACCCTTCGGCGCGGTTTCCATCGACCGGGAGACGAACCACGCCGCGCTGCCCTTCCATCTCGGCCGCATCAATATCCACAACGGTTTCGATGTGATCGCCTCCCGTCCGCCGCTTGCGGCCGATCCCTATCTGACCGGCCGCAACAAATCGGCTTCGCCGAAACTGCGGGTGGTGTCATGAAGGAAACGCCCAATTTCACCGGCTGGCATGCCGTCGTCCTTCACCGCGAGGACGGCAACACCGAAAGGCTGATCCGCCAGCTCCGTCTGCTCGGCCTGTCCGCAACCCTGCAATGGGCGCCGCTTTCGGCCGCAAGCGTGCCAGATATGGTTATCGTCGATGCCGATCAGGGCTTTGACGATCTCCTGCCGTGGGCTGGCGCGATGCCGACATGCCCGGTCGTTGCTCTGCTCGGCTCGGAAGCACCCGGTCGCATAGCCTGGGCACTCGGCCAGGGCGCCGGTGCAATCATCGCCAAGCCGATCGCCGCCTCCGCCGTCTATCCGGCCCTCGTCATGGCCGTCTCCATTCATCAGGAGCGCAAAAATGTTGCGGAGCGGCTCCAATATCTCGAAGAGCGCGTACGCATGCGCCCGCTCGTCCATGCCGCTGTCGAAAAGCTGATGCAGGCGCATGGGGTCGATGAGGAACGCGCCTATTCGATCCTGCGCAACTGCGCCATGCGCCGCCGCCTGCCGACGGAACAGATCGCCGCCTTCATTCTCGGCGGCATAGAACCCCTGCCGGAGGCCGGTTGATGCGTGTGATCAAAGCCATGCTGCGCCAGCCGACTGCTCTCTTCGGCCTTATCGTCGTCCTCATCGTGATCGCGTTTGCGATTGCCGCACCCTGGATCGCTCCCTTCAATCCCGATGAGCAGATGTTCGACGGCCTTTCGCTGGAAGGCGCTCCGCTGGCGCCCGGCGGTCCCTATCTGCTCGGCACGGATACGCTCGGCCGCGACCTCTTCTCCCGCATGCTCTTCGGCGCCCGCACTTCTCTCGTTATCGGCCTTGTCGCCAACGGCATCGCTGTGGCGATCGGCCTGTTCATCGGCATTCTTGCCGGCTACATGCGCGGCATCGTCGGCAATATCCTGATGCGTTTCACCGACCTGATGATGGCTTTCCCGGCCCTGCTGCTGGCAATCGTGCTCGCTGCGCTGCTGCGGCCAAGCCTCTGGATCGTCGCCATGGTGATTGCCCTCGTCAACTGGGTGCAGGTCGCCCGCATCGTCTATACGGAGACGCGCGGCCTGGTGGAGCGTGATTTCATCATGGCCGAGCGCTCGCTTGGTGCCGGCCACGTGCGTATCCTCTTCCTGCATATCCTGCCGCATCTGGTACCTACGGCGATCGTCTGGGGAACACTCGGCATCGCAACGACGGTACTGCTCGAAGCGACCCTTTCTTTCCTCGGTATCGGCGTGCAGCCGCCGCAGCCCTCCTGGGGCAACATCATCTTCGAAAGCCAGAGCTACTTCCAGGCTGCCCCCTGGCTGGTCTTCTTCCCCGGCGCCATCATCCTGCTGACCGCCCTCTCCTTCAATCTCGTCGGGGATGCACTGCGCGACATTCTCGATCCCACCCAGCGCGGGAGAGGCTGATGTTCTTCCTCATCCTTCGCCGGCTGGTGCAGGCCGCCCTCATTCTTCTCGGCGTTGCCGCCATCACCTTCGTTCTGCTTTATGCGTTGCCGGCCGACCCGGCGCGCATGATTGCCGGTCGAAGCGCCACGACGCAGACGGTCGCCAGTATCCGCCACGAACTCGGCCTCGACCAGCCGCTGCTCATCCAGTTCAGCACCTATCTGAGTAATCTGCTGCACGGCAATCTCGGTCGATCCTATGCACAGAAGACCGAGGTCTGGACGCTGATCGCCGCCCGCCTGCCGGCAACACTCGTCCTCATGCTGGCCGGCATCCTGGTGGAGGTGGTGCTCGGGCTGACACTCGGTACGATCGCTGCCGTACGCCGCGGGGGCTTCATCGACCGGGTGGTGATGACGGCTTCCTTCGTCGGGGTTTCCGCGCCGCAATTCGTCGTTGCCCTCCTGCTGCTTTATGTTTTCGCCGTGACACTCGGCTGGCTGCCGATGAGCGGCTACGGAACGCTTGCCCATGTCGTGCTGCCTGCTTCCACCCTCGGCGTCCTCGGGGCCGGCTGGTATGCACGCATGGTTCGATCGGCGATGATAGACGTTCTCAATCAGGATTATGTTCGCACGGCCCGCGCCAAGGGGCTTTCCTCGCGCCGCGTCATCTTTCGCCATGCCCTGCCGAACGCCATCCTGCCGATCATCGCCATGATCGGTATCGATATCGGCCAGTTCATGGGCGGCGTGGTCGTCGTCGAGGCGGTCTATGGTTGGCCGGGCATCGGCCAGCTCGCCTGGCAGGCCATCCAGCAGGTCGACATACCGATTATTATGGGCGTCACGCTGACATCAGCACTCGCCATCGTCATCGGCAATCTGCTCGCCGATCTGGTGACACCGCTCATTGATCCACGCATCCGCACACGTTGACAGCAACCAAAGAAGGGGAACCCAAATGTTCAAACGCTGGCTTCGACACACAACCACGGCAACGATGGTGGCGATCGCTCCCTTCGCCGCAAAGGCGCAGGAAACACCAAAACAGGGCGGCGATATCGTCGTGACCTACAAGGACGACATTACCACGCTTGACCCCGCCATCGGTTACGATTGGGTCAACTGGTCGATGATCAAGAGCCTCTATTCCAGACTGATGGATTACGAGCCGGGCACGCCAAACCTCGTACCGTCACTCGCCGAGAGCTTTAGCGTCTCGCCTGATGGCCTCACCTATACGTTCAAGCTACGCAAGGGCGTGAAATTCACAAATGCTCGCGAAATCGTCGCCGCCGACGTGAAATACTCTATCGAGCGCGCGGTCAACCCCAAGACGCAGGGTCCGGGTGCAGGCTTCTTTGGAGCGATCCAGGGCTTTGACGACGAGACGGGCGGCAAGACCGAGACGCTCTCTGGCATCGAAACGCCTGACGAAGACACCGTCGTCTTCCATCTTTCGCGCCCCGACGCGACCTTCCTGCATGTGCTGGCCATCAACTTCGCCTCGGTCGTGCCGAAGGAGGCAGTCGAAGCCGCCGGCGGCGACTTCGGCAAGAAACCGGTCGGTTCCGGCACCTTCATCCTGAAGGACTGGACGATCGGCCAGCAGCTCGTTTTTGAGCGCAACAAGGACTATTTCGTCAAGGACATGCCGCATATCGATAGCTTCAAGGTTGAAGTCGGACAGGAGCCGTTGGTGGCACTACTGCGCCTGCAGAAGGGCGAAGTGGATATCGCCGGTGACGGCATTCCGCCGGCCAAGTTCCTCGAAATCAAGAACTCCGCCGACGGCCCGCAGATGATCGTCGACGGCGAGCAGCTTCACACCGGCTACGTCACGCTGAACACCAAGGTGAAGCCTTTCGACAATGTGAAGGTGCGCCAGGCCGTTAACATGGCCATTAACAAGGAGCGCGTCACCCGCATCCTGAACGGTCGCGCCACGCCTGCCAACCAGCCGTTGCCACCGCTGATGCCTGGCTATGACAAGTCTTTCCCCGGCTATACCTATGATGTCGCCAAGGCCAAGGCGCTGCTTGCCGAAGCCGGCCTTCCGGATGGCTTCGAAACAGTGCTCTACTCGACCAACACCGATCCGCAACCGCGTATCGCTCAGGCCATCCAGCAGGATCTCGCAGCTATCGGCGTCAAGGCTGAGGTCCGCGCCCTCGCGCAGGCAAACGTGATTGCCGCAGGCGGCACGGAAGGTGAAGCGCCGATGATCTGGTCTGGCGGCATGGCCTGGATTGCCGACTTCCCGGATCCGTCCAACTTCTACGGCCCGATCCTCGGTTGCGCGGGTGCTGTTCAGGGCGGCTGGAACTGGTCCTGGTATTGCAATGCCGATCTCGACAAGCGCGCGGTAGCAGCCGACTCCATGTCCGATCCGGCCAAGTCCGCCGAGCGCACTGCCGCCTGGGGCAAGATCTTCACCGATATCATGGCTGATGCGCCGTGGGTCCCCGTCATCAACGAGCGCCGTGTCGTTGCCAAGTCGCTGCGCATGGGCGGTGCCGACAACATCTACATCGACCCGACCCGAGTCATCAACTACGACGCGATCTACGTGAAGCAATAGACCCCGAATAAACAATGCCTTCCCGGTTTGGCCGGGAAGGCTCTATAAAATCGAGGGAGACACCTTATGTGCATTGCCTGCACCCACACCATTCACCGCGCCCAGCATAATTTTGGCTGGAATAAGGACTTCGCACCGGCCGTCGTCGCCAAGCCTGGCGAGACCATCCATTTCGAATGCCTGGATTCCTCGGGCGGCCAGCTCGGCAGCGATGCGACGCTGGATACGCTGAACAATCTGGATTTCGGCAAGATCAACCCGGTCTCCGGCCCGATCTACGTCGAGGGCGCCAAGCCTGGCGACGCATTGAAGGTGACACTGCGCAAGTTCATCCCCTCGGGCACCGGCTGGACGGCCAATATTCCGGGCTTCGGCCTGCTCGCCGACCAGTTCAAGGATCCGGCACTGCATGTCTGGTCCTATGACGCCAACAGCATGACGCCTGCTCTTTACGGCCCCGGCGGCCGTGTACCGCTGAAGCCCTTTGCCGGGACCATCGGCGTTGCTCCCGCCGAGCCCGGCACCCATTCCGTCGTGCCGCCACGCCGCGTCGGCGGCAATATGGATATTCGCGACCTGACCGCCGGTGTGACGCTCTATCTGCCGATCGAGGTCGAGGGCGCACTCTTCTCTATAGGCGATACGCATGCCGCACAGGGTGACGGCGAAGTCTGCGGTACCGCGATCGAAAGCCAGATGAATGTCGAGGCGACAATCGAGCTCGTCAAGGATGTGCGCCTGCAGACGCCGCGTTTCACGACGACCGAACCCGTCACTCGCCATCTCGATGGTATGGGCTATGAAGTCACCACCGGCATCGGCCCCGACCTGATGACAGGCGCGCGCGAAAGTGTGATGCGCATGATCGATCTTCTGACCGCCGAGCATGGCATGAGCGCGGTCGATGCCTATCTGCTCTGCTCGGTCTGCGGCGATCTGCGCATCAGCGAAATCGTCGATATGCCAAACTGGGTCGTCTCCTTCTACTTCCCGAGGATCGTATTCGCGTGATTGAAGCCATGCCCGCCGCGCCCATTCTCAGCGTCCGCAATCTCAGTGTCGATGCGCGAACGCCGGAGGGACGCAAACCGGTCCTGAAAGATATCAGCTTTGATCTGGCGAGCGGCGAAACGCTTTGCCTGGCCGGAGAATCCGGTTCAGGCAAATCGGTGACGTCATTGTCGATCATGGGATTGCTGCCGAAGGCCTCCCTCCAGGTCGCCTCAGGCAGCATCATGCTCGGCGAACGCGATCTGCTGAAACTTTCCGATCGGACCATGCGCGGCGTGCGCGGCGGCGATATCGCTATGGTCTTCCAGGAGCCGATGACGTCGCTCAACCCGGTCATGTCGATCGGCGCACAGCTGACGGAGGCGATCCGCGAGCATCAGGGCAGCGAGAATGCCGAGGCAATCGCGCTACAGATGCTCGATGCCGTGCAGATCACCGATCCTGCCCGGCGGCTGAAGCAATATCCACACGAACTATCGGGTGGCATGCGGCAGCGCGTGATGATCGCCATGGCGCTCTCCTGCCGTCCCAAGGTGCTGATCGCCGATGAGCCGACCACGGCGCTCGACGTGACGGTGCAGGCACAAATCCTCAAGCTCATGCGTGAGCTGAAGTCGGAATTCGGCACATCGATCATCCTCATCACCCACGACATGGGCGTTGTCGCTGAAATGGCCGACCGCGTCATCATCATGCAGAATGGCGGCGTCATCGAGCAAGGCCCGGCGGTCACCATTTTCCGCGCACCGCGCCAGACCTATACGCAGCAGCTGCTTTCGGCCGTGCCGCGCCTTGGTGCTTTTACCGGCACGGACGGTCCGACGCGCATCACGTCTCGCGGCGTCGAGACCCTGCATCCCGACCGGACCCCGGTTCTGAATGTGCGTGGCCTTAACGTCACCTATGGCGGTGCGGCAAGCCTTCTCTTCAAAGGCAAGGCACCGGCTGCAGCCGTCAGCGACGTCTCCTTCGATATCCTGCCGGGCGAAACACTCGGTCTCGTCGGAGAAAGCGGATCAGGAAAGTCGACGACGGGCAAGGCGGTGCTCGGCCTCATCCCCTTCACGGGCAATGTGTTGATCGGCGGCCGCAATATTGCTGGCCTCAGCCATCGCGAAATGCAGCCGATACGCCGCACTGCGCAGATGATCTTTCAGGACCCCTATGCCTCGCTCGACCCGCGCATGGCGGTCGGCACCGCAATCGCTGAACCACTGGTCATTCATGGCATCGCCAGCAAATCCGAGCGACGGGACAGGGTCGCAGAACTCCTGCGCCGTGTCGGCCTGACAGCGGACGCCGCCACGCGCTATCCGCATGAATTTTCCGGCGGTCAGCGCCAGCGCATTTGCATTGCCCGCGCCTTAGCGCTCGAGCCGAAGCTGATCGTTGCTGATGAAAGCGTTGCGGCACTCGACGTGTCTGTCCGCGCCCGCGTGCTTGATCTGATGCTGGAGTTGCAGGAAAGCATGGGGCTCTCTTACCTCTTCATCTCGCATGACATGGCGGTCGTCGAACGCATGTCGCATAAGGTCGCCGTCATGCGCGGCGGCAGGATCGTAGAAGCCGGCACCCGTCGCCAGATCTTTGAGCACCCGGGAGAAGACTATACGAGGGCTCTGATGGCCGCCGTTCCGATCCCCGATCCGGAAGCGCAGCGCGCACGGGTGTGAGATTCCGTGATAAGGAATAGAGCGCGTTCCCAGAAGCGGTGCGCCTCCACGGGGCTTGCCCTCGGCCTCCGTCGAACCATCGTTTGGAGCGACTCACGGCGCGATTGAATGCCGGCCGCGTCTGGCGGCTTCAATCCCTTTGTCAGCCGGATTTTCCTTCGGCGGCCTGTCCCCGATGTGCAAATACGGGCCCGGAACCCGATCGTTCTCGATAAATTCAGGATTGCGCGGCAAACCGCCGTGCCGATTTTGTCGCCACCAATTCGGCTAAGTCGTACTAATATAGCAATATTTTGCTATTCTGTTTTACCTCTTGTTAATACCCGCGCAAGGACTGTTGTACATCTGTCACACACACCATGGTTTAGTTAGAATTCTCTACAAAATGAGAGCATTCGTTGTTGAGCCCTCGCGCCTTTCAGCTATTTTAGCTCTTACCGAATTAATCGGGTTTTATCAGAGGGGACGTTCTTTCGTGGAACGCACTCGAACTTAGGAGATTGGCTTTCCATGAACATTCGTATGATGTTGCTTGGTTCTGCAGCTGCCCTCATCGCTGCACCGGCATTCGCAGCAGACGCAATCGTCGCTGCCGAGCCGGAACCGGTTGAATACGTTCGCGTCTGCGACGCCTACGGCACCGGCTACTTCTATATCCCGGGCACGGAAACCTGCCTGAAGATCGAAGGTTACATCCGTTTCCAGGTCAACGTCGGCTCGAACGTCGGCGGTGACAACGACTCTGACTGGGATGCAGTTACCCGTGGTCAGGTTCAGTTCACAGCCAAGAGCGACACCGAATACGGTCCGCTCACCGGCGTAATCGTTCTCCAGGCTAACGCTGACAACGCAACGAACCAGGACACGATCCTCGACTCCGCTTACCTGGACGTCGCTGGCTTCCGCGCTGGTCTCTTCTACTCCTGGTGGGACGATGGTCTCTCCGGCGAAACCGACGACATCGGTTCTGTCGTAACGCTGCATAACTCGCTCCGTTATCAGTACGAAACCGGTTCCTTCTACGCTGGTATCAGCGTCGACGAACTGGAAGACGGTGTCTACCAGGGCGACGTGGATCCGCTCACGGGCGACCTCGTTGCTAACGATGGTCCGAACAATGTCGGCGTTGCCTTCGGCATCGGCGGCACGGCTGGTGCCTTCAGCTACCAGGTTACCGGCGGCTGGGACTTCGACAACGAAGACGGCGCTATCCGCGCTATGGGCACGGCTGAACTCGGCCCGGGCACGCTCGGCCTCGCTGCTGTCTACTCCAGCGGCCCGAACTCCTACTACTCGACGGCTGAATGGGCAGTTGCTGCCGAATACGCCATCAAGGCAACGGACAAGCTGAAGATCACCCCTGGTGTTCAGTACTACGGCAACTACATCGGCGGTCACAGCGCGTTCGACACCGTTCCGGATGACTTCGACGGTACCGGCGATGCCTGGAAGGTTGGCCTGACGGTTGACTACCAGATCGTTGACAACTTCTACGCCAAGGCCTCGGTACAGTACCTGGATCCGGAAGATAGCGACGACTTCACGACCGGTTACTTCCGTCTGCAGCGCTCGTTCTAATCTGAACATTGAAGACCCCGGGATTGCATCTCGGGGTTTTTCATCACAGGCTTCTGCGTTGGTGACCTCCAATTCAGAAGACTGAGGTCGGTCCGGTTCCCTGCTGGATCGGCCTCACCCATCGATACAGAATTCCACTCCTGTAGATGGTATTAGCTCGCCCTCACCCGAGGGCGAGCTTTTTTATTGTGCGAGCCTGGGTAATCCGATGGACAGAGTAGAGGCCATGGCCCACCCTTTTCATATTCCAGGATGAGGCGGCCCCGCGCTCAAACCATATTCAGCGGCATCAACTGGCGCAGTCTCGGGTCGCGCAGATAAAGGCCGCCCCATGCTGCAAAGCCAAGAAATAGGCAGATGATCTGGGGAGGCGTAAAAAATTCGCCCAGGCGGAAGTGCGTGCAAATTGCGCCGCCGAGAAAGCCGGTTACGAGTATAGCGCCAAGGAAGGCTGTTTTCGGAACAGCATAAAGGACCGCGCAGACCGCGATAATAATGCCGAGCGCCGGGGCGAGATTGACGGGGAAACCGGTTGCTTCCATTTCCGCCCTTATGACCCCAGGTGCAAAGAGATTAATGCCTGCATCAGCGAGGAGCAGAATAACGACCACCGCTGACAGAATTCGCCCAATCCAGATCGACATTATCGCTGCCTCCTAATTGCCGGTCACAGTCCGGCTTATGGTGTGGCCCCGATACTGTCAATTCGCCAGAAACCTTATAGCCGGGGATTTGATTATCCGCGTCTGATGATTCTTACAGTTCAAACGGTGCGGCTGATGATTGCCGCTTTACGCAGCCAGTGCCTCCCTTGTCGGCTACTTTTCTCTCGTCGAAGGAAGACGACGCTGGCATCGCTGACGATTTCCACATGCGATATGCCGCCTTTGCAGCGGCTACGCCATCTGCCCGCGCGACCTCGGTTACGATC
Source organism: Rhizobium sp. 01L419 (assembly GCF_056400025.1). NCBI lineage: Bacteria > Pseudomonadati > Pseudomonadota > Alphaproteobacteria > Hyphomicrobiales > Rhizobiaceae > Rhizobium > Rhizobium sp. 01L419. The sequence continues at coordinate 525,084 of NZ_JBFTSM010000002.1, read as the reverse complement.
AGGTCGTGCTTGCTGGATTCGCCAAGCGACCGGCAGCCAGAACCGCGCGCGGCGGACACGTCGTCTCCACAACTCCTGTGAACGATCCGAGATCTTCATTCGGGGTCGGCGACGCGAAGGCGACGCGATCTAAGCGGCGGCGTGTCTATCTGATGGGCCTAGCGGTCGCCTCAGCGTATCGACAAGAGGGCTGACAGGTCAGACGGGAATAACACACGGCTGCATGTTATTCCCGTCTCCTCGGAACTTTATCAGGCGGACTGAACGGCCTTGATGCGGTCCAGTCCGCCGACGACGGGCGCGAAGTCGTCCCAGACGCCCTGGGCACCCTTCTGCCATTCCTCGAAGGCTTCCGGCTTCAACAGCTTGCCTCCGTTCTTCAGTGAGACTTCTACGGATGCCGCCTCATCGTCGACGATGAGCTGGTTGAAGTAGGCAGCGCCTTCGGTGGACGCCTGCTGGAAGACCGCCTTCTGTTCGTCGTTCAGGCCATCCCAGAAAGTCGATGAATAATAGACGATGCCCGACGCCCAGATGTGACCGGTCTCGGTCATGTAGGGCACGACCTCATAGAGCTTGAAGCCGGCATAGGCGGATTTGGTGAGGTCCATGGCGTCAGCGACGCCCGTTGCCAGCGCATTATAGGTTTCGGTGATCGGAATGCCGATCGGCGTTGTGCCGAAGGCGCTCCAGAGCCTGGTGTGCAACGGGCTCTGGATGACGCGGATGCGCTTGCCCTTGAGCTGTTCCGGGCGCGTCACCGGCTCCTTGGTCAGGAGATGGCGGGCGCCATAATTGATGAAATCACCGACGACGAAACTCTGTGCCTGCAGCTTGCCTTTCAGATCGGTGCCGACATCGCCGCTAACGGTGCGGCGGACATGATCGGCATCACGGAACAGGAAGGGAAGGTCAAGGATCTGCAGTTCCGGCGCCCAGCCGGAGAGCGAAGAGACAGTCGAAAGGCTGGCATGGATGGAGCCGAGGCGAACACCCTCTGCCACTTCCTTTTCGCCGCCAAGCGCACCGTTCTTGACGATATTGAACTTGAATTGGCCAGGCAGTTTGGCTTCGACCAGTTCGCTGATCTTCACCCAGATCTTGGTCTCCGGTTTATCGTCACCAAGCAGCGAGGCAATGGTGATCGCCGTCGTCCGCGCAGCCGCGGTGCGAACGAAGCCCGGTGCGGCAAGGGCGGTGCCCGCGATCGCTGCGGTCTTCAGGAAATTGCGTCGATTGAGGTTATCCATGGATGAGATCCTGTCGGTTAGAAGATGATCGCCCAGGCGCAAAGGATTGCGAGCGAGACGAGAAGAGCAAGCAGGTAGGGAACAACAGCCTTGAAGAGGGCGGAGGCTGGAATGCGGGTGACACCGCTGACGACGAAGATCAGCATGCCGAGTGGCGGAGTCAGGCCGTGGATCATCAGGTTGACCACGATGATGACACCGAAATGGATGGGGTCGATGCCGGCGGCGACTGCGGCCGGTAGCAGGATCGGCCCGAACAGCAGGATTGCAGCGCCGATATCGAGAACCAGCCCGACGATCAGCAGGATGATGTTCGACAGCAGGATCACCGCAAGCGCGCTGCCGCCGAGCACCGTCGTCAGATGTGAGATCAGGCCAGAGACATCGTCGACGGCCAAAAGGAAGGCAAAGGGGCCAGCCGTGCCGATCAGCAGGCCGATCGCTGCCGCCTCGACGGCAGCCTGCCGGAAAGCGGCATACAGCGAATAGATGCCAAGCCGCGCACCGATGCCAAGCAGGAAAGTATAGAAGGCGGCAAGGGCTGCAGCTTCGGTCGTCGTGACGATGCCGATACGGATACCAACCACGACGATGACGCCGAGACCGAAGGCCGGAATTGCCTGGACGGCCGATTGCCAGCGTTGCGCAGATGTGGCCCGCGGCAGTGGCGCTTGGTCGCGGACCGTCAGATGAATGGCAACCGCAAGGCAGATGGCCATTAGCCCGCCGGCGAAGAAGCCGCCGACCAGCAGTGAACCGACCGACAGATTGGTGGCGGTTGCAAGGATCAGAAAGGCGATCGATGGCGGGATGACATTGTCGAGCACCGAGGTCGCAGCGATGATCGCCGCAGCCTTTGCCGGCGGATAGCCGTGCCGGACGAGTTCCGGCTGGAAGGTGGATGCGCCGAACGCGGCATTGGCAACCGAGGAGCCGGAGGCACCGGAAAAGAGCACGCTGGTGAGCAGCGTCGTCTGCGCAAGACCGGCGCGGCGATGACCGACCATGGCAGCGGCAAAGCGCACCAGCTGGTTGGCAACGCCCGATGCCGTCAGAAGGCCGCCTGCAAGCAGGAAGAAGGGAATGGCAAGCAGCAGGAATTTTGAAATACCGGTGACCGTCGAAGAGACGATGGCCGGTTCCGGAAGGCTGCTGCCGAAGGCAATCACCACATAGGCGGCGGCCAGAAAAGCATGCGGCAGCGGTGCTGCGAGCACAAGACCAATCGCGGCGATCAGCCCGAGAAAGATGCTGGGCGGCCAGTCGAGTTCGATGGAGATCAAGGGAATGCCGGTATAGAGTGCAGCACCGATGGCGATCGAGAGGAGGACCGGCCAAGCCCTTCCTTCAGCGATGCGCTGCAGCAGAAGGACGACGAGGATCAGCGCGCCTCCGGCGCCGAGGAAACCGAAGCGGATCCATTCCGGCACGCCGAGCGTCGGGGACGTGCCGCCGAGCATGGTCATGATCTCGCTGCCGCCAAAGCTCAGGATGAGGCCAGAGAGCACGGTAAAGACATCGGCTAAGATCTGCGTTGCCGGACGCAGCCGCTCCGGCAGCATGTTGACGAAGACATCGAGACGCATGGCAAGCGCACTGTTGAGGCTGAGCGGCGCGCCGAGTGCGATCAGCAGCACATGCAGCCAGATGCCGAGATCTTCCGCACCGATGAAGCCGGCCGCGAAGAAATAGCGCATGCAGACGCTGACCAGCACCATGACAAGCAGCACGGCAAGCACTGACGCGGCGGCGACGCCAAGTACGGCTTCGATCGCCCTCAGGATGCGGGCTGCAAGCCCGTTACCCGTCGTCTCCTGTTCAGCTGGATGGAATTCGCTTGCTGCCACGGAACTTGCTTTCTTGCCGGAGGGTCAGGCGCTCTTGACGGTGGAAAGGTCGCGATCGAAGAGAGTCGACCAGGTGTAGTTGCGCGCCTTCGACACTTCCCTGCTGACATCGAGACGCGGCAGAACCTTTTCGCCGAAACGATAGGCTTCCTCAAGCAGCGGCATGCCGGAAAGAATAAAGGTTTCGACGCCGGCCTTCTGATAGGCCTCAAGCGTGCGCAGCACCGTATCCGGTGAGCCGACAATTGCCGTCCCGGGGCCGGGCCGCACGAGACCGATTCCGGCCCAGAGGTTCGGGGCGACTTCGAGATCACGCAGGTTGGCTGGCTTCAGGCCTCCATGCAGAGCCGTCATGCGCTGCTGGCCGACGGAATCGCTGCGAGCGACGAAGCGCTGGTTGGCGGCAATCGCCGCATCATCCATGCGGCCGTAAAGGTCGGCGGCAGCTTCCCACGCCTTCTCGTCCGTATCGCGCACGATCACATAAAGGCGGATGCCATATTCGAGCTCGCGTTCGTATTGGGCGGCACGCACCTTCACGGCCTCGACCTTGCCTTTGATCTGCTCAGGCGTTTCGCCCCAGGACAGGTAGGTATCGACATGTTTTGCCGCGACATCGAGCGCCTTGTCGGAGGAACCACCGAACCAGAGCGGTGGCGGGGCGATGCTTTCGCCGACGGGCAAGGCGAGCTTGGCGCCATCGGTGGAGAAATACTTGCCCTGATGGGTAACGCTTTCACCGGCAAAGAGGCGATGCCAGAGCTGCAGATATTCGTCCGCCATATCATAGCGTTCGTCATGCGGCAGCATCATGCCATAGGCGCCGAGCATCTTGGCATCGCCTGAGACGACATTGATCAGCAGGCGGTCGCGGGCAAATTCCTGGAAGGTCGCGGCCATTTTGGCAAGCAATGTCGGTGCGACGAGACCCGGATGGATGGCAACGAGGAATCGCAGCCTTTCGGTATAGGAGAGCAGCGCACTTGCCAGCACCCAGACATCGTGAGCACCGGTAGCAAACAGCGCACCGGTATAACCAAGGTGGTCATAGGCCTGGGCGAGTTGCTTGTAATAGCCGTAATCGACCTGACGGGAGCCTTCCGGCTGCCACGGATAAGCGCCGTCAGGCGCGCACATATACCAGAAGACGTTCATCCCCGGCTCCTCACTTCGTTGCTTCCAGCGGCCCGACAATGGCGACCGCGCGATCAAAATGGCCATGGCGGAAAAGCGTGTCTGCCTCTTCCTGCTGCTCGGCAAGCACTGCTGCATCGATCGGCACGACCGAGAAATCGCGCGAGCGCACCACCCGCTCCCAGGCTTCGGCATCGGTGCCGCTGCGGTCGTTTTCCGCCAGAAGATGAGCCGCCCTCACCGGGTCCGCAGTAATCTCGCGGCCAACCCGGGCAAGCTCCGAGGCGATACCGGCGACTTCGGCGGAAGAGAGCCCGGCGCGCAAAAGGCTCCAGAATAGCGACCGATTGGGAATAGTGGCGCCGCAGCGTACGATGAGACGGAGATCGGTCCGCCCGATCACCTTCTCCAGCCGCGGCGACATCGCAACCCAGGCGTCCACCCGGCCCTCCAGCAGTTCCGTCAGGGAATCTCGCGTACCGCTTTCGATGCGCTCCACGTCTCCAAGCGCAAGACCCTCGCCCTCCAGGCTGCGGGCAAGCAGATAGGTGTGAAACGAACCATCAATCAGCGAAATTCTGCGTGCGGCAAGATCGGCGACGGAGCCGATATCGCTGTCGGCGCACACGAAAATTGCGCCATTGGCGGGCCGTGGCGCGGATGCGGCAATATATTCGACGCCGAGACCACGGGCATCCGCCTCGATCGGTGGCGTCGAGCCCGTTCCGCCCGCATGGATGGCGCCGCTTTCGAGCAGCGACGCAGTATCGCGGCCCTCACTATAGGGAACAAAGATCGGATCGAGACTGGCAAGGGCACCCGGCCAGACGCTGGCGAGCCGGAGGTGGAGATTGTTGGGGTGAACGCCGATTCTCATCTTCATTCCGCTCGAGAACTACAATTGCGATCAATCTACTTTTTTATAAATTGATGACGAGAAATGGCGTCCCGGGAAGCGAAGGGAAAGCAAATCAAAAACCTATAAAATCTACAGATATTAAAATCTTCTGCCGCCATCATCACTGTCAGCGTGTCCGGCATTGAAATTCCGATGTGTTCACTTTACTTTTTTATAGAATAGAAGAGGTGGCCATGACCAAGCCGGTATCATCAAGGGTCTGCCGTAGCGTCGGCGAGGCGAGCGAACTTCTGAAGCTGGTCGCCAATGCGAACCGGCTCGCAATTGTCTGCTATCTAATGGAAACCGAAGCATCGGTCTCAGTGCTCGAGGAAGAACTCGGCATCCGCCAGCCGACGCTTTCGCAGCAACTTGCTGAATTGCGCGAGGCTGGCATCATCGAAGGGCGCCGTGAAGGCAAGGCTATCGTCTATCGCGTCGCCGACCCGAGGGTTGAGACCATCGTCCATGCGCTGCGGGACATGTTCTCCGGCCTCGACGACGTTACCGGTCGTTTCGGCATGGCAAAGCTGCCGGTCGACGAACTGATGTTCGATTGACCATCCCGATGATCGATTTTTATACCTGGATCACGCCGAACGGCATGAAGATATCGATTGCGCTCGAAGAATTCGGCCTTCCCTACAAGACCCACACGATCGATATCACCAGAGGCGATCAGTTTTCCGCCGGCTACTTGGCGATCAATCCCGGCAGCAAGATCCCAGCCATCGTCGACCACGAGACCGGCATCACGCTTGCCGAATCCGGAGCTATTCTCCTCTATCTCGCCGAAAAGACCGGCCGGTTCCTGCCGCGCGAAGGCGCTGCGCGCCATCACACCATCGAATGGCTGATGTGGCAGATGGGCGGCTTCGGCCCGACACTCGGCCATGCGCACTATTTTCTGACCTACAATGAAGGCCGCGCACCCTTCGCCGAGGCGCTTTTCCGCCGGGACACCATCAGGCTCTACGAAACGCTCGACGCCCGGCTCAAAGGCCGGGAGCACCTCGCCGGCGACTATTCCATCGCCGACATGGCCGTCTGGCCCTGGGTTTCGCGCTTTGCGCGTCACAAGATCGACCTCAGCGACTTTCCGAATGTCCGTCGCTGGTATCTTCAACTTGCCGCCCGGCCGCAGGTCAAACGCGGTTATGAAGTGCCGCATTTCACCGGCCCGGTTCCGCTGCCCGGTCTCTAAATGTAAAAATTGTTTCGCCGTCGGTCTATCGCGTGAAAAGCAGCCGCATGCGCGCCACGATGCCCTTGAAGCCGGATATAGACGTCGCTCTCAGATGGCGGGCGACGACACCCGCATCGACCTGTGCTCCGAAATGGCAGGAGCAGACGAGCCCGTGCAGCTGTCGATCGTTAAGATCGAAGAAGCTCTGGGCATCCCCATAGGTATCGCCCTCAAGACCCGCGGCACGCAGAACCGGATCGGCATAGGCTACGGATATGGGCGAGCCGGCGATCCTCATCATCATCCGCTGGTCGCGGGGCAGATATTCGGTTTCCCGAAGGGTTACGAGCGAACGCGCGGAATCGCCTTCCAGGAGCGCCGCCCACCGGTCCAAGCGCTCGGCGCGAGACAGTTGTGGAGTGGTACGGCTGACCTTGGCTATAGCCTTAAGCTGATCGACTGCGTATTGTTCCATGGCGGCCTCCTATTTGGAAAATAGACTGCACGCCCCCACTCTGAAGGTTGATACCAACTGCGCTGCCTGTCCAATCACGTTTGGAGAATCTTGCCTCCCAGACGCAGGCGAAATCACACCCATTCAGGCAAATTCGCTTTGTCTTGCAAAGGTGCGCGGATGGGCGACATGTTTCCTGACGATGTTGTCCTTGCTGTCGAGCTCCTCCAGGAGAACATCGTAGGTCCAGAGATCGGCTAGGTGTTGCAGGACGAGCTTCAGATCCTCCTCTTCCAGGAACTCGTTATTGCTGGCCCGGTGCTGCAACAGCAATCTGCGATCGCCGGCCAGATCGACGTCGACGATTTCGATAGCCGGGTCGGTGTGGCCTATGTCGTAGCCGCGGGAGAGCTGCCGGCGGATGCGTCGATAACCGCGCTCGTCATGGATCGCCGAAACCAGAATACCTTCCTGAACCTCCGGATCATCGTGGAGCTGGAACATGCGCCACCGCCGCATGAGGTTCGGGCTCAGGAACTGGCTGACGAAGCTCTCGTCGCGATAATTGGCCCAGATATCGCGCAGGACGGCCATATGATCGCCCCGCCCGGCGATATCGGGAAACCATTCGCGGTCTTCCCCGGTCGGCTCCGTCACGATGCGCTCGATATCCTGCATCATCGCAAAACCCAGCGCATAGGGATTGAAGCCCGAGAAACGCCGATCCTCGTACATCGGCTGGAAGACGACATTCGTATGCGATTTCAGAAATTCGAAATAGTTGCCGTCGCTGAGCTGCCCGCGCTCGTGCAGGCGCTGCATGATCTTGTAATGGACGTAGGTGGCGGTCCCTTCGTTCATCACCTTGGTCTGGCGCTGCGGATGGAAATACTGGGCGACGTGGCGGACGATGCGCAATATCTCGCGCTGCCAGGGATGAAGCCTGGGCGCCGACTTTTCGAGGAAGTAAAGGATATTATCCTGTGGCAAACCGAGCGCCGCACGTCTGCGCTCAAGATCGCGGTCGGATTTATTACGCTTGAGACCGATCGGCACCGTCCGCCAGAGATCGTTGAAGATCTTCTCCTCATGCGCGCGGCGCTCCTGCAACCGCTTCTCTTCCTGCCTGAGGTCAATCTGGGTCTTGCCCGCGTAGCGGTGCACGCCGTGCGACATCAACGCATGCGCGGCGTCCAGCGTGCGCTCGACGGCCACCTCCCCATATCGTTCCTCACAACGGGAGATGTAGCTTTTGGCGAAATCGAGATAATCGAGGATGCCCTCGGCATCCGTCCAGAGCTTGAACAGATAGTTGTTCTTGAAGAAGTGGTTATGGCCGAAGGCTGCATGTGCGATGACCAGCGTCTGCATGGTCGCCGTGTTCTCCTCCATGAGATAGGAGATGCAGGGCGAACTGTTGATGACGATCTCATAGGCGAGGTCGCGCATCCCGCGGCGGTAGAAGGCCTCATGATGGGCAAAGTGCTTGCCGAAGGACCAGTGGCGATAGAAGAGCGGCATGCCCGTCGAGGAATAGGCATCGAGCATCTGTTCCGATGTGATGACCTCGATCTGGTTCGGATAGACATCGAGCCCAAGCTCTCCAAGCGCGATGTTTTCACAGGCGTCATGAATGCGCTGCAGGGTCGGGAAATCCCAGTCAGCGCCTTCAAACAGCAGCTTTTCCTTGTGCCGAATGCTGGTCTTCATGGCGTAGCCCCTGCCTTGGCAGCCTTTTTCTGAAACAGGTCGTGGAAGACCGGGAAGATCTCGTTCTTGCGGCAGACCTTGCGCATGGCAAGCGGAAGACCGTCGGACCGGATCTCATTATAAAGCGCCCAGAGCGGCGATCTCGAAATTGAGGAATCGCCGCCTTCCTCACCAACCTCGATATAGGCGAAGTACTGGCAGACAGGCAGGATTTCCTGCTGCAGGAGTTGGCCGGTCAGAGCGCCGTCGGAATAGGAGTTATCGCCATCCGAGGCCTGCGCCGCATAGATATTCCACTCAGTCGGATCGAAGCGTGCGGCAACGATCGAGCGCATAACGGCAAGTGCACTGGATACCAGCGTGCCGCCTGTCGCCGGGCTGTAGAAGAAGGTTTCCTCATCGACTTCCTCGGCCTTTTCCGTATGCCGGATGAAGACGATCTCCACCTTTTCATAGCGCTGCGACAGGAAGAGATAGAGAAGCAGGTAAAAGCGCTTGGCGAGATCCTTCATATGCTCGCTCATGGAACCGGAAACGTCCATGAGGCAGAACATCACCGCCTTCACGACAGGTTTCGGCGTGTTTTCAAATCGCCGATAGCGCACGTCCAGCGGATCGATATAGGGGATGCGCTTGCTCTTGATGGTCAGCGTTTTCAGCTTCTCTTCCAGGGCAAGACGCTCCTCCGCGTCGTCGCATTCGTCGATCTGCTTCTGGAGCGCTTCTATTTCCTCTGCCTTCGGCCGGTGAAGTGCCAGGCGCCGCATCATGGCAAGGCGTGTGGTGCGCCCGACGGCTATATTGGAAGGAGAACCGGAGACGGAAAAACCGGCCCTTTGCGGCGTCACTTCCTCGGTCTCGCTCAGCCTGCGCTTGGCGAGGTCAGGCAATTCCAGATCCTCTAGGAAGATGTTGAGAAATTCCTGCCGGGTAAGCACGAAGCGGAAGCCGTCTTCGCCATCGCCTTCCCCCGCCTCTGACGAACGTCCGCCGCCTGAAGCCGGCGGACGCCTGATGAAATCGCCCTCGACGAATTTCTGGTTGCCCGGAAGGATGCGATCCTGAATTCCCCCTCCGCCCCGGTGAAGGCCCGGTTCGGCCATGCCGCCTATCGGAAGAGTGACCTCGCCGCCATCAAGCACATCGCGGATGGAGCGGTTCTGCAAAGATTGTTTTACCGCTTGCCCGACGGCGTCCTTGGCACGCCGTAGAAACCGTTGTCGATTTTCTAGACTTTTACCGCGCGGATTAAGCCGCCGGTCAATGATGTGCATGTTTGCTCCTACATGGGTACTCGCTCGGACAACCTACCTAACTCGCCTGCTTGACGCGCATGTACCACTCCACCAGCCGGCGAACCTGCCGTTCGGTATAATCCCGCGCCACCATGCGCGAGACGAATTCACTGTGTTTCTTTTCGGTTTCGCTATCCTTCTTCGACCCGAAGGAAATGACCGGCAACAGATCCTCGACCTGCGAAAACATCCGCTTTTCGATCACTTCCCGAATTTTTTCATAACTCGTCCAGGATGGGTTCCTGCCGCCATTGGCGGCGCGCGACCTGAGGCAGAACTTGACGATCTCGTTGCGGAAATCCTTTGGGTTGGCGATGCCCGCCGGCTTTTCGATCTTCGTCAATTCCTGGTTCAGAAGTTCGCGGTCGAGCATCTGCCCGGTATCCGGATCCTTGAAATCGGTGTCCTCGATCCAGGCATCGGCATAGTCGACGTAACGATCGAAGAGATTCTGACCATAGTCGGAATAGGATTCCAGATAGGCCTTCTGAATCTCGTTGCCGATGAATTCCGCATAGCGCGGTGCCAGTTCTGCCTTGATGAACTCCATGTAGCGCTTTTCCGTCTCCTCGGAAAACTGCTCGCGGCGGATAGCCTGTTCCAGGACATACATCAGATGCACCGGATCGGCACCGATATCCGTCGTGTCGTGGTTGAATGTCGACGCTAGAACCTTAAAGGCAAAACGTGTCGATATTCCGTCCATGCCCTCGTCGACGCCGGCAGCATCCCGATATTCCTGCACGCTTCTGGCGCGCGGATCGGTTTCCTTCAGGCTTTCGCCGTCATAGGCACGCATCTTCGAAAAGAGATTTGAATTCTCGTGCTTGCGAAGTCGTGACAGGACGGAGAAACGGGCAAGCATTTCCAATGTCGCCGGAGCACATGGCGCACTTGCAAGTTCCGACCCTTCGATCAGCTTCTCGTAGATCTTCTGCTCCTCCATGGCCCTGAGGCAGTAGGGAACCTTGATGACGCAAATGCGGTCGATGAAGGCTTCATTGTTCTTGTTGGCCTTGAAGCTCTGCCATTCCGCTTCGTTCGAATGGGCAAGGATGATGCCCGAGAACGGGATCGCACCAATATTCTCGGTGCCCATGTAATTGCTTTCCTGCGTCGCCGTCAGCAGCGGGTGCAGCATCTTGATCGGCGCCTTGAACATTTCGACGAATTCCAGCACGCCCTGATTGGCGCGGTTGAGACCGCCGGAATAGCTGTAGGCATCGGGGTCGTTCTGCGAATAGTGCTCAAGCTTGCGGATATCGACCTTGCCGACCAGCGATGAGACGTCCTGGTTGTTCTCATCACCCGGCTCGGTCTTGGCGATCGCGATCTGGCGAAGTCGGGACGGCTGGATTTTCACGACGCGGAAGCGTGAGATATCGCCGTCGAACTCGTCGAGGCGCTTGAGGCACCATGGGCTCATCAAGCCGCTGAGGCGGCGGGTTGGAATGCCGTATTGCTCGAGCAACAACGGCCCCATGGTCAGGGGATCGAAGAGGTTGAGGGGGCTTTCGAAGACCGGGCTCAAGTCGTCACCGGCCTTCAGCACATAGATGGGATTGATCTCCATGAGCTGCTTCAGGCGCTCGGCAAGCGAAGACTTACCGCCGCCGACAGGGCCGAGCAGATAAAGGATCTGCTTGCGCTCTTCGAGGCCCTGGGCAGCGTGGCGGAAGAAGGATACGATCCGCTCGATCGTCTCTTCCATCCCGAAGAAGCCTGCAAAGGCCGGATAGGTTCGGATGGTCCTGTTCATGAAGACCCTGCCGAGCCTCGAATCCTTTGCTGTATCGATGATTTCTGGTTCGCCAATTGCGTCGAGGAGGCGCTCGGTGGCATTGGCATAGGCCATCGGATCTTTCTTGCATAATGCCAGATAGTCCGCGATAGACATGTCCGTCTCGCGGCGAGACTCATAGTTACGCGTGAACGCATCGAATAGGGAATTGGTCAGCATAGGCCCTCCTATAAAGGTCTGCCTCAGCGATTTTCGCCTTCGCTAAGTAAGATGGTGCGCCAATGTTACGAAAGATCAAGGGCTCCCGAGACGGAAATAAGACGTGGCTGCCATTCCGGCATCGCTACACAAAAAAGTGCGGGCAGCCCGTCGATTTGATCTCTGAAAATTTACCGGCTCTATAGCTTTGAATCTGCGCCAGGAGTATTATTCGCGCGCGGTTTTGCGAGAATGCCAATCCACTGTCATTCCAATGACGTGAACACGTGACGCCCTGAATAAGCACAATCTGATTCGCCGCTGGCCTGTGCGCTTGTTGGAAGACCCTGCCGAAAAAGACAACATCAGATAGAAATCCACCCATCGGCGCAACCTATAGAATTTGCGACCGTGCCTCGTTTGAGATGGCTAACTCTGTTGCGACCTGTTCGGCTTGCGTGCGGATATCGGGCACGGCGGTGATTTCCCAGAACTGACCGGCCGTCAGAGCGCCGACGGCATAGAGGTTCGTTTGCACCACACCCTCAGAGTTCAACGCCTTCGAATTCCGGTCGACAGAGATTCCGAGGCCAAGCGGATCGGCGGCGACGAAGCCTTGCCGGCGCATCTCCTGCAATAGCGGCGAATGCGCCAGCCCGGCACGTTCCATGCCGGTGCAGTTGACGATCCAATCCACATTAAGGATATCGATCTCACTGCTTCCTCTCTTGCGATATTCGATATCAATCCTTTCGCCGGCGTCGGTGAGCGTTTTGAGATAGCCGGCGTGAAATGCGACGACGCCCTGGTGTCTCAGACGCTGAAAACTGTCGTAAATGTCCGGCGCAACGCGATGACGGTGGACATTCCACCATGGCAGGGCATGCCGCAGAAAGCGCGACCGCTCCGCGGGTGCAAGACCTTGCCAGATCGCCTGCGTTCTCGGCCGCAGCCCATCCATGACGCTTCTCCATGGAGTTCCGGATCGGACCTGCCTCCGGATCCCTCGCAGGATCTGGCTAAGCGTCGCTGTCTTTGTATCGATCTCGACGATTGCTGGCGGTTTGGGATCGCGCGCATGTCCGTGCGGCGCAAGCCCGCGTCGCGAGAGAACATGGATATGGCCGCGATGTCCGTGCGAGCGAAGCCCAAGAACCTGATCGATCATGGTAAGGCCCGAACCCAGGATACAGACGCGGTCCTGCGGACCGACCCGTGTCAGCCAGGACAGGCGCCAGGGATTGTCAATGACATGCGAACGCGTACCAAGACTGAGACCTGTAACATCGACAGGCAATTTCGCATTGCCCAATCCGAGACAGAGCACGACCTGGCGACCGGCGATTTCCCCGCCGTGTTCCAGCAGGAAGCCGAGCGCGCCAGTATAGCGTTCGACACAGCCTGTGGCCTTGGACCTGATGAAATCGACGCGGCAACGGGCTTGATGCCGCAGGAGATCTGCGAGCGTGTCCCTGACATAAAGGCCATAATCGCTGCGCGAGGCAAAATCGGCATCCCGCGACGGCCGGTTCTTGCGACCAAGCCATTCCACGAAGTCGGCTGGTCTGTCCGTAAAGAGGCTCATTCGCGCTGCCGGAACGTTCAGGCGGTGGAGATGCATTTCGGTACGATAGGCCGTGCCTCTGCCGAAGCCCGGATCGTCACCGATGACGGCGATGGACGCCGTCGACGGAAGTTTCCGGACAAGATTGCAGACGACTGCGACCGCAGAGAAGCCGGAACCGACGACAACAACATCATAAATCAAGCGTTCGTTCCATGATTGGCCGCATGAGCACTGATCAATCTAGCGCAGGACGACGAGTTGTCACGGTCCGAAGCATCGCCGCTTCAAGTGTTTATTCCGGGCCCGTTTCCGCTGCCGGCAAATGCCGGCATTTCAGCCATCCGCCTTCGAAGGGCTGAAAGCTGCCCGTTCGATACCATGGCGCTGCAGCTTGTCATAAAAGGTCTTGCGCGGGATGCCGAGTGTTTCGATGGTCCGGCGTACGTCGCCCTCATTGCGGATCAGTGTCTCGCGGATGATATCGGCCTCATAGCGATCGATCCTCGCCGGCAGAGGCAGGAAGGCCTGTTTGTCCTCTCTCCCGTTTTGCTCGGGCTCCGCCGGCGTAGTTTCAAGGCCAAGCACGAATCGCTCGGCAAAATGCGAGAGCTCGCGCACATTTCCCGGCCAATCATGCCCTTTCAGATGACGATGCAGTTCGGGCAAAGCGGGGGGCACCGGGCGCCTGAAGCGGTTGGCGGCGCGTTCGGTGAAGTGGGCAAAGAGAATCGGGATATCGTCACGCCGGTCCCGCAAGGGTGGGATGCTGATCGTCACGACATTGAGGCGATAGTAGAGATCCTCTCGAAAATCACCGCGTTCACGCGGATTGCCGAGATCGACCTTGGAGGCGGCCACGACACGCAAGTCGACGGGCCGGACCTCGTTGGTGCCAAGCGGCATGACTTCGCGCATTTCCAGCACACGCAGCATCTGCACCTGTGCGGACGCCGGCATGCTCTCAATTTCGTCGAGGAAGAGCGTCCCCCCGCTCGAATGTTCGATGCGGCCGATGCGCTTCTTCTGGGCGCCGGTGAATGCACCCGCCTCGTGGCCGAAGAGCTCGCTTTCGATCACCGTTTCCGGCAGGGCGCCGCAGTTCAGCGCCACAAAATTGCCCTTTGCCCGGCGGCTCCAGCGGTGCAGCAGGCTCGCCACCACTTCCTTGCCGCTGCCGGTTTCGCCGGTCACCAGCACGTCGACATCCGTGTCGGCGATCTGCCGGAGCGTCCGTCGCAGGCGCTCCATGGCCGGTGTCTGGCCGATCAGCGGCAGGTCTCCCTGGGCCTGTTCGGCTGCCTCGCGAAGCGAGCGATTGTCGAGCACGAGCCCGCGCTTTTCAGCCGCCCGATGCACGCTCTGCGCCAGCCGATCCGCGGCGAAGGGCTTGGTGATGAAATCATAGACGCCACCCTGGATCGCCTTTACGGCCATCGGGATATCGCCGTGCCCGGTGATCAGGATCACCGGCAGGTCTTGGTCCAGTTGCCGTATGCGGTCGAAGAGTTGCAGCCCGTCGACCTGGGGCATGCGGATATCGGACACGACGACACCGGAGAATTCCGGATTCAGCTCCTTCAATGCTTCCGTAGCGGCGGAAAAGGTCGAAACGGAGAAACCGGCAAGCTCCAGCGTCTGCTTCGTCGCCCTCAGGAGATCCTTGTCGTCATCGATAAGGAAGACCGGGATCATATCGCTCATGCCTGTGCTTTCTGCAGATGGATAGTAAAGCGTGTGCCGCACGCATTGCTTTCGACATCGATGCGGCCACCGTAGTCGGAAACGATATCCTTGGAGATGACCAGCCCGAGGCCGAGGCCCTTTTCCTTCGAGGTGTTGAAGGGCGAAAAGAGTGAGCCGAGGATGTCTTCCGATATGCCGGGGCCGTTGTCTGCGACAGTCACCGTCACCGCGCTGTCCGTCTCCTCGCAGAAGATATCGACCTTTGCTCCCTCCCTGCCGTCCAG
The DNA here is from genome assembly GCF_056400025.1 of Rhizobium sp. 01L419. Lineage (NCBI taxonomy): Bacteria > Pseudomonadati > Pseudomonadota > Alphaproteobacteria > Hyphomicrobiales > Rhizobiaceae > Rhizobium > Rhizobium sp. 01L419. The sequence continues at coordinate 509,837 of NZ_JBFTSM010000002.1, read as the reverse complement.
CGCTTCCAGTGCATTCTGGAAGAGGTTGATCAGCACCTGCTCCAGACGGATGCGGTTTCCACTCACCTTCAGATCAGCCGGCGGCAGCCTGATATCAAGCGCGTCGAGCCGGCCGGCAAAACGGCTGCGTAGCAACACGAGCGCGCCTTCGATGACGGCCCGCAGTTCCACTGGCTCCGCCGCAGTCCGACCCTTGCGGGCAAAGGCTTTAAGCTCCTCGGTGATGGTTCCGATACGCTCCGTCAGGCCGGCAATCGCATCGAGATTGTCATCGGCCGAGCCCGGCTGCTGTCGTTTGAGGAAAGTGCGGGCATTGTCGGCATAGGCGCGGATGGTCGCCACCGGCTGATTGATCTCATGCGCCACGCCGGCAGCGACCTGCCCGAGAATCGCCAGGCGGTTTGCCTGCACAAGTTCCTGCTGAACCACCTGCAGCCTGGCTTCGGTCGCGCGATGATCCGATATCTCCGCCTGCAGCCGGTCGCGGGCGCGGCTGAGATCGTCCGTCCGCTCCAGCACCCGTCGCTCAAGCTCTTCGCGCGCGGCCCGCTCGGTCGCAATGCGCATGACGGCGACCTGGCGACGGCGCAGCAGGAAGGTCATGATCGCAAGCACCGGAATGAGGCCGGCCAACGTCAGCAACCGCCATTCGCGCACGGAAGAGGCGACCGGCGCTTGGGTCGGCACCAGATATTCGAGTTGCCATGAGGTCGAAGGCACGTCCGTGCGCAGCCGCAGGAACTCGCCCTCCCCGCCTCCCGGCAGGATGGCATGCACGATTGCCGCCCCGGGCCTCAGCGCCTGCCTCTCGACAATCGGCAAGGGCACCAGCGGCGCCTCGCCGAATTGCAGGCTGCTCCTGATCGCCGCGACGCTGTCCTGCGGCAGGAGTTTCGTTGTCATGAAGCGCCATGAGGGCAGACTGGTGATCAGCACGACCCCATGCTCATCGGTGACATAGGCCGGCCGGGCTGCGTCGCGCCAGTCGGATTCCAGCTGGTCGAACTCCATCTTGACGACGACGACACCGAGCGGTGCCGCCGCATCCCCCACCCGCCGGGAAATATAAAGACCGGGCTTGTTGCTGACATTGCCGAGAGCGAAATGCTCCGCCGTGCCCGTCTCCATCGCGCGGCGGAAATAATCACGGAAGGAATAGTCGTTGCCGACAAAGCTCAAGGGTTCCTGCCAGTTGCTGGAGGCAATCGCGATGCCGCTCTTGCCGGTCACATAAAGAACCGAGGCACGGGTGCCGGTAACGAGGCTCTCGAGCTTGCGGTCGAGCCCGATGACGGCGTCATTCCGTTCTGATGACAAAGCGTCACGCACCTGCTGGTCATCTGCAAGGAGGAGCGGCAGAGCCCGCGGCCCTTCGAGCACGGCGCGCAGCAACGCCACCTTGAGATTGGCATCCGTCTGCCCCTGATCCTCCAGTGCTGCAATGGCCTGCAGGCGGCCATAAATGCCGGCGCCATAAAGGGCCATTCCGATCAACACCGCAGCGAGCGCTACGAAGATCAGCCAGAAGGACCGGGAGCGCCGGCGTAGCTGTTCAGGCGTCAGGAAACGTTCGGATGCGGTCAGCTGGAGCATAGCAACATTGTGCATGTTTTCGCACGATCGGCAAATCAATTTGTGCGAAATTCCGCACCTTTGAACCGAATTCTCCATTGCGCCAATAATAATATCAAACACTTATCCCCATTTTGGAAACTGGCACGCGCGTTGCAATTGCGTACTCAGCAGTCGGGAGGCTGTTTGACCATCATGACTTGCCCGCCGCCTATTTGGCGCTCGGCATAGCGGAGGATACCATGGATATCGCAATGAATGCCGCCGAAGCGCGCGGCAAAACTCCCTTTTACCGGCACCTCTATGTACAGGTGCTTGCCGCCATCGCCGCCGGCATTCTGCTTGGCCATTTCTATCCTTCCCTCGGCGCTTCGCTGCAGCCGCTCGGAGATGCCTTCATCAAGCTCGTGCGCATGGTGATCGCGCCGGTCATTTTCCTGACTGTCACCACCGGCATTGCCGGAATGTCTGATCTCAAGAAGTTCGGCCGTGTGGTCGGCAAGGCGCTCGGTTATTTCCTCGTCTTCTCGACGCTGGCGCTTGTCGTCGGCCTCGTCGTTTCCAACGTGTTGCAGCCCGGCGCCGGCATGCATATCGATCCGGCAACGCTGGATACGAAGGCGGTCAACAATTATGCCGCCCAGGCCCATGACGCGACGATCGTCGGCTTCCTGATGAACATCATCCCGGATACGATCGTCGGCGCCTTCGCCAAAGGCGACATCCTGCAGGTGCTGTTCTTCTCGGTCGTCTTCGGCATCGCGCTCGGCTCCGTCGGCGAGCGCGGCAAACCGGTGCTCGACTTCTTCCAGGTTCTGACCGCTCCGGTCTTCCGCCTCGTCGCGATCCTGATGAAGTTCGCGCCGATCGGTGCCTTTGGCGCCATGGCCTTCACCATCGGTAAATATGGTATCGGCGCGATCGCCAACCTCGCCTTCCTGATCGGCACCTTCTATCTGACGTCGCTGCTCTTCGTGCTGGTCGTGCTCGGCGCAGTCGCCCGCTACAACGGCTTCTCCATCCTGGCGCTGCTCCGCTATATCAAGGAAGAACTGCTGCTGGTGCTCGGCACGTCGTCGTCGGAAGCCGCCCTGCCCGGTCTGATGAACAAGATGGAGCGCGCCGGCTGCAAGCGCTCGGTCGTCGGCCTCGTCATTCCGACCGGCTATTCCTTCAATCTCGATGGCACCAACATCTATATGACCCTGGCAGCGCTCTTCATCGCCCAGGCAACGGATACGCATCTGAGCTTCGGCGACCAGATCCTGCTGCTTCTGGTTGCTATGCTGAGCTCCAAGGGTGCCGCAGGTATCACCGGTGCCGGCTTCATCACGCTTGCCGCGACACTCTCGGTCGTCCCCTCGGTTCCGATCGCCGGCATGGCGCTCATCCTCGGTATCGACCGCTTCATGTCGGAATGCCGGGCACTGACGAACCTTGTCGGCAATGCGGTTGCAACCATCGTCGTCGCCCGCTGGGAAAACGAACTCGACCAGACACGTTTTGCCGCCGCGATGGCGGGCGACCTGCGGGATGAGAGCGATCTGCTTGCCCTGGTGGCACAGCCCGCCGAATAGGCACTGACAAGACAAATCCGCCGCCAATCATACGATCGGCGGCGGATTTTTTGATTTCGACGGTCCGGGACACGCCCAGCCGCCAGCAATCTCTCGGAATCAAAGCGCGAGACCGGTGCCTCGGTCGAAGATATGAACCTGTTCGCTGGCGATATTGGCCTCAAAACGGGCGCCGTACCGGGCAGCATAAGCTCCATCCACTACGGCAGTTACAGATTGGCCGGCAAGATCGAAGACGACATGCGTCTGGGCGCCGGTCGGCTCGACGAGCAGGGTCTGCCCGGTAAGCACGTTTCCCTCTTTGCCATCAGGCGTCAGATGCTCGGGGCGCAGGCCGACAGTCACCGCCTGGCCGGGACGGACCTTGCGGTCCGGACCGATGCGGATGGCAGTTCCATCCGAAAGACGCGCGGCCGGCTGACCGTTTTCCCCGTCCACCGTGCCGTCGAGCATATTCATCGCCGGCGATCCGATGAATGCGGCAACGAAGAGGTTGGCCGGTTTCCTGTAAAGCTCGAGCGGCGTACCTTGCTGCTCCACCCTACCCTGATTGAGCACGACGATACGGTCGGCAAGCGTCATCGCCTCGATCTGGTCGTGCGTGACGTAGATCGAGGTCGTCCTGACCTTCTGGTGCAACGTCTTGATTTCCGAGCGCATCTGAACACGCAGCTTGGCATCGAGGTTGGACAGCGGCTCGTCGAACAGGAAGACGGCAGGGTTTCGCACGATAGCGCGGCCCATGGCGACACGCTGGCGCTGGCCGCCGGAAAGCTGGGCCGGCTTGCGGTCGAGCAGCTGGGCGAGATCCAGCATTCGGGCGGCCTCGGCGACGCGGGCCTCGATCTGCGGTTTCCCCACACCGGCGAGCTTCAGATTGAAACCCATATTTTCCGCGACCGTCATATGCGGATAGAGCGCATAGGACTGGAAGACCATGGCGATGTTGCGTTCGCGGGGCGTCATGCCGTTGACGACAGCGCCGCCGATCGCGATCTCGCCGTCCGTGATCTCCTCCAGGCCGGCGATCATACGCAGCAGCGTCGATTTTCCACAGCCAGACGGCCCGACGAGGGCGACGAACTCCCCATCCTCGATGTCAAGCGAAATGCCGTGGATGACGTCAACGGCGCCATAGGCCTTGCGAATATCGTTCAGTGAAACAGATGCCATGATAACACCTCCAATGGCTCGGCTCAGGACTTCACGGCACCGGCAGTCAATCCGGCGATGATGTGTCTCTGGGCGACGAAAAAAACGATGATGGTCGGCAGGATGGTGAGCGTGATGAAGGCCAGCACCAGTTGCCACTCCGTGCCGTATTCGCCGCGATAGACCATGATGCCGAGCGGCCAGGGATATTTGGATTCCGAATTCAGCATGATCAGCGGCAGGATGTAGCTGTTCCAGCTGCCGACGAAGGAGATGATGCTGACGGTGGCGACGATCGGGCGGGAAAGCGGCAGCGAGATATGCCAGAAGAAGCGCAGATAACCGCAACCGTCGACAAAGGCTGCCTGGAACAATTCTTCCGGGAGATTGCGGAAATAATTGCGAAATAGCAGGATGCTCATGCCGAGACCGAAGGCCACCTGCGGCAGCACCACGCCCCAATAGGTATTCAGCAGGCCGAGATCGCGGATGCGGATGAAGAGCGGCAAGATCGCGGTCGCCGCCGGAAACATCAGCCCGAGCAGGAAATAATTGAGCAGGAAGGACGAGCCGAAGAAGCGGACATGGGCAAAGGCGAAAGCCGCCATGGACGAGACGATCAGCGTCAGAAGCACGGTGAGGGCTGCAATGACAAGCGAATTGCCGATCTGCAGCCAGTAGCGTTCGCCGAAGAGAATGTCCGTGTAGTTCGACCATTGCCATTCCATCGGCAGGCCGAACGGGTTGGTGCGCAGGTCGCCCAGCGTCTTGAAGCCGCCGAGCGCGGTCGTCAGCAGCGGCACAAGCACGATCGCCGCGATCAGGCTGAGCGATACGTAGAGATAGATGCGGGTGGACGTGCTCATGCGGATGGAAGAGCTCATATCAGTCATGGCGCATGAATATCCTTTTGTAACCGAAGGCGAGCGTCACGCAGATGACGAAGAGCACGACGCCGACGGCGCTGCCAAGGCCGACCTGCATGCGCATGACGCCATAGGTGTAGAGGAAGGTGACCATCGTCTGGGTGGAGTTGGACGGCCCGCCGCCGGTCAGCGGCATGATCATGTCGAAGAGCTGCAGCGAGCCGACGACGGCAAAGAAGATGGAGAGACGCAGGGTTGAACCGAGCAGCGGCAGCGTGACGTAGCGGAATTTCTGCCAGCCGGTGGCGCCGTCGATTTCGGCCGCCTCCAGCACGCTCTTGTCGACGGATTGCAGGCCGGCGATGAACAGCATCATGTGAAAGCCGAAATATTTCCAGACGATGACCCCGAGCACCGCATAGATCGCCACGTCCTTGTCGGCGAGCACGTAAGGGTTGGCGAAGCCGAAGAAGTTGGAAATGGCGGCAAACAGGCCGTAGTCGCCGTCATAGACGAAGCGCCAGATGAGGCCTGCGGCGACGTCCGCCAGCACATAGGGCAGGAAGAAGATCAGGCGATAGCCGACGACCCCCGGAATGCGGTGGGCAAGCATGGTGGCCAGCCAGATCGCGAGCGGCACCTGGATGCAGATCGAGATGACGATGATCAGGCCGTTATTGACCAGCGCCTGGGTGAAAGCTGCATTGCGGAATAGAACCTGGAAATTGCGGAGCGCGATGAACTCGGTCGGCGTGCCGTAGCCGTTCCACTTGTAAAGGCTGTACCAAGCCGCCTCGCCCATCGGCATGATGACGAAGAGCGTGAAGAGCAGCAGCGCCGGCGGTAGAAAGAGCAACAGCACCGTCAGCCGGTCGTGCGCGACCGAACTCCTGCTGTTTGCGGCTCGTCTTGCCGGCCTTGCGGCACTCGATGTCGGTAGGACTGAAATATTGGCCATGTTCCTGCTTTCGTATCTCGTCGGCAGCAATGCCGGCGCTCCGCTTCTGGCGAGAGCGCCGGGAAGGTCTGCGGGCGCTGGTTATTGCTCCAGTTCGAAAGCGTCCTGGATCATCTGGGCGCCGTCCTTGGAATTCATCTGTCCGGAGACGATTTCCACCGACACGTCGTTGACGACACGGCCGACGGCCGCACCGAGATCCTGGTCGAAAAAGTTCTGATGCCAGGTGGAACCCGCAAGCTGTTTTGCCGATTCGGCAAGCAGCGGGTTGGTGACGCCGTCATCGGCGCCAGCGGCAACGGGTAGAAGCATGCCCAATTTGGCCATCGCCCGCTCGTTCTCCGCATTCGTCAGGAAAGCGAGGAAATCGATCGCTTCCTTCGATGCCTTCTTGGTGACGGCCCAGCCGTTCAAGCCGCCGAGCGTATCGGTTGGCTTGCCGGCGCCGCCTTCGACCGTCGGGAAAGCGAAGCGGCCGATATTGTCGGGTGCGAGACCCTTGCCGTCGCCGGCATTCTTGCGCTGGTTGGCCTCCGTCGCTTCAAAGCCAAGGATGATTGCAGCCTTGCCGTCACCGAAAACGCCAAGCGCCTGCGGCCAGCTCGAACCGAGATAGCCGGGCTGGAAAGGTTCGAGCTTGCCGAGTTCGGCAAGATCGTCACCGGCCTTGATGATCGACGGATCGAGGAAACCTTCGCCTTCGCCGTTCTTGGCCGCTTCGAAGACCTTTTGTCCGCCTTCCCGCATGACGAGATAGCTCCAGTAAAAGTGGATAGGCCATTTCTCGCCGCCACCGCCTGCGATCGGCACGATACCGGCCGCCTTGATCTTCTTCACCGTGGCGAGAAAATCGGCCCAGTTCTTGATGTCCTCGGCTTTGACGCCGGCCTTGGCAAACAGCGCCTTGTTGTAGAAGAAGCTGACCAGCCCGACCTTGTAGGGGATCGCCCAGGTCTTGCTGTCGAAGGTCAGGCCGTCGACCGAAGCCGGGGTATAGGCATTGCGCAATTTGCCGCCATCGGCGTCGAGAGCCGTCGTCACGTCCTGGAGCGCGCCCGTCTCGGACTGCTGCTTCAAGACGCCGCCGCCCCAGCTGAAAAAGAAATCCGGCACGTCGTCAGACTGCAGCAATGTCGGAAGCTTGGCCTTGAAGGCCTCGTTTTCGAGGAACTGCATCTGGATGTCGACGTCGGGATGCTGGGCTTCGTACTTCTTGACGATCTCCTCCCAGGCCGCGACGTTTTTCGGATCGAGTTCGAGATGCAGCCACTTGACCACCGTCGTCGCGGAAGCAGCACCCGCTCCTGCCAACAACATGCCGGCCGTTACGGCCATGGATACGATCCGCCTGCCGCCGAAGGTGGCGTTCTTCAACATAAAATTCATGATTTTCCTCCCAGGGGCCATGTCCTCACAATTTTTCCCCTATGCGGATTAATTCAACGGAGCTTTTGCCCGATGTCAACCCAACTGCCGTATTTTTCGTCAAATTCGCTTGACAGTCATCCGCACTTGCCTGTTATTTATTTCGTAACCCGTTAAAAATATTGGGGCACCTGCTCCAACAAATCGATGCCTGGCTCGTTTTCATGAAGACTGCAGATCCCGAACTAATGCGTGCGATCAACCGCTTGAACGTGCTGGACACGATCCGGCGCCATGGTCCGATCTCTCGTATCCAGATCAGCGAGCGTACGGAGCTTTCGACGACGACGGTTTCCGCCATCACTGCCTCGTTGCTCGACGACGGGCTAATTCTGCCGCGTCATGAGGGCGATATCCGCAATGAAGCCGTGCGTGGAAGGCCCCGCGTGATGCTGGAGCTCAATCCGGATGCCGCCCGCGTGGTTGGAGCCAAGATCGCGGCCAGCCGCATGGTTTTCGCCGTCACCAATTTCCGTGGAGACGTGCTCTCCAAGCTGACGCTGCCGATCCGCATCGATCGTCAGCCGATCGCTGTCATTGCCGACCTGATCGAGGATGCCGTGCGGCGTTGCGTCGTGGATATCGGCCTGTCGCTCGATGATATTGACAGCATCTGTCTGGCACTTCCCGGCGTTATCGAGCACCGTACCGGCCATATTCGATCGAGCCCGATCTTCCGCGACGTGAATATTGATTTTGCTGCCGAAATGTCGGCTCGCCTGTCGACTCCGACGATCATCGAGAGCGATGCGCATGCCATCACGCTCGGCCATCACTGGTTCGGCAAGGCTCGTGATCTGGAAGACATGGTGCTGATTTCGCTGGAGCAGACGCTCGGCCTTGGCGTGCTGCACGACAACCAGCTTTTCCGCGGCGCCGGCGGCCTCAGCCACAATCTGGGCGATCTCGTTCTCGGCATGGGCCAGCAAGGTGTGGTTCGCCTTTCCAGCCAGGCCGGCGAAAGTGCAATCCTCGGCGAGCAGCAGGCCGATGGCCGGTTTGCCGAAGCGGTGCGTCTTGGCCGCGGCATGACCCATGTAAAGGCGATGATCCAGGCCGATGACGACCAGTTGATCAGCGCGGCCATGCGGGCCGGCGAAGCGGTGGGGCTGACCATCGCCAATATCGTCACCTTGTTTGCGCCGCCGCGGGTTATTCTCGTCGGCTCGTCGCTTGCTCTCGGCGAGCCTTTCCTCAACAGCCTGCGCGATGCCTATGCACTCGCCATTCCGCCCTCGCTCAAGGGCGTCAGTGAACTCGTCTTTGACGATTCGACCGACGATTTCTGGGCGCAGGGTGCCGCCGCCGTCGCCCTTTACGAACTCTATGAATCGCCCTGGAGCACCACCGGGCCGGCGCTTTAACGTCAGAAATCAATATTTACGGGAGGATATGATGGAAAAAGTCGGTATCGGCATCATTGGATGCGGCAATATTTCGGGCGCCTATCTGAAGGCAATGACAGAGGCATTCCCGATCCTCGACATCCGCGGACTGGCCGACCTCAATCCCGAACTTGCAGAGGCAAAAGCCAATGAATTCAACCTTCAGGCCAAGTCTGTTGAAAAGCTTCTGGCTGATCCGAAGGTCGAGATCATCGTCAACCTGACCATTCCGAAAGCCCACGTCGCCGTCGGCCTGCAGGCACTGGAAGCCGGCAAGCACACCTATTCGGAAAAGCCTCTCGGGATTAATTTCGTGGAAGGGAAAAAATTGGCGGATGCCGCCAAGGCCAAGGGTTTGCGCATCGGCGCAGCACCCGACACCTTCCTCGGCGGCGGTCATCAGACGGCCCGCGCCCTGATCGACGAGGGCGTCATCGGCATTCCGGTCGGCGGCACCGCGACCTTCATGTGCCCCGGCCACGAGCGCTGGCACCCCAATCCGGCCTTCTATTACGAAGTCGGCGGCGGCCCGATGCTCGACATGGGCCCCTACTACATCACCGACCTCGTCAACCTGCTGGGACCGGTCGCCAAGGTTGCCGGCTTTGCGGTCACGCCGCGCAATGAGCGCATCATCACCAGCGAGCCGCGCAACGGCGAGCGCATCCCCGTTCATATCCCGACCCATGTGGCCGGTGTCATGGCTTTCGCCAATGGCGCTGTCGTGCAGATCGGCATGAGCTTCGATGTCGCCGGCCACAAGCATGTGCCGCTCGAAGTCTACGGCACCGAAGGCACGCTGATCGTACCGGATCCGAACCGTTTTGCAGGCCCGGTCGAATATCTGAAGAAAGGCGGCCAGTTCGAAGACCAGCCCGTGACCCTGCCTTATGCCGACGGCAATTATCGCTCGCTCGGCGTCGCCGATCTTGCCCATGCCATCCGGTCGAACCGGCCGCACCGCGCAAACGGCGATCTGGCGCTGCACGTGCTTGAGGTTATGGAAGCCTTCGAGAAGGCGTCCGATGCCGGCAAGACGGTGACGCTCACCACAACAACGGAGCGCCCTGCTCCACTTTCCCAATCTCTCGTCGACGGACTGCTCGGCAAGTAACATTCAGGAGGAATACATGCGTGAAGCACTCATCGTCTGGGGCGGCTGGGCAGGCCATGAACCGGAACAATGCGCCGCAATCATCAAGGACATGCTCGAGGAAGACGGTTTCAAGGTCTATGTGGAGCACAGCACGGAGGCCTTCGCCGACCCGTCGATCCATGATCTGAGCCTGATCGTTCCCGTTATCACCATGTCGAAAATCGAGAAGGAAGAGGTGAAGAACCTCGCTGCCGCTGTCGAAAGCGGCGTCGGTATTGCCGGTTATCACGGCGGCGCCGGCGACAGCTTCCGTGAATCGACCGATTACCAGTTCATCATCGGCGGCCAGTGGGTTGCCCATCCCGGCAACATCATCAACTACACGGTCAACGTCACCCGACCAGACGACCCGCTGATGGAGGGGATCACCGATTTCCCTTATAATTCCGAGCAATATTACATGCATGTCGACCCCTCGAACGAGGTGCTGGCAACGACGACCTTCACCGGCGAGCATGCCTACTGGATCGACGGCGTGACCATGCCTGTTGTCTGGAAGCGCAAATACGGCAAGGGCCGTGTCTTCTATTCCTCGCTCGGCCATGTCGCCAAGGAATTCGACGTGCCCCAGATGAAGACTATCTTCCGCCGCGGCGCCAATTGGGCGGCGCGCTGATCGGCTGACATCAGGCTGCCGGCCTTAGGCCGGCAGCACACATGAAAAGCGTATATCTGGACGCCAACATGGGTGCCAAAAGCGCCGATATGCGTTACTGCTGCACGAAGATCAAACCGAACAGCAGGACAATGAGCGACAACGTTATCAAGTTTCGCAAGCCGAAGCCTCCGCCGAAAGCCCCCAATCCGATGCTCCGCAAGCTCCTGGTCATCGCCGCGGTGATCCTCGTGTTTGCCGCCGCCTGGGCCTATTTCCAGGTCACGGGCGCGCCGGCGTCGTAACCTGCGAAGGGACAGTCTATGAGCGTTCGCCCACCGCAATCCTTCAGGCAGTCCTTTTCGGCCGAAGGCGGGGTGAACGTGCTCGAATACGAGCTTATGTCGGAGCGCGCCAGTTCGCTCGGGCGCAACGGACTGAAAGTCGAATCGGCGCTGGCAGCCCTGAAAGCCTGGAATCCCGATCGCCACAGCGCCGAACAGCGCGAAACGCTGGTCAACGAGGCATCCGACGCCGTCTGGGCGCTGTTCGTTCAGCGTGAGATCTGCGGCCTGCGCAACAACAAGGATATTATTCAGCGCTACGGCATTCCTGGCGAAGTGCTGGCACGGGTCGGCGTCATCAGGAGATAGCGGCAGTGTGGCTCCGCGTCGATGGCGCAGGATGCGAGACGACGAATGCGCACGCCTCTTTTTCCAGCCATTCGCAGAAAAGCGAGGATTTTCGGTTTCGCCTCGCCCGGCGCAGCGCCACATATTCGTGGCCGCTTTCCAGAAAGCCGTGCGGGGCGGCCAGCCGGCCGAGGCGAACGTCGTCGGTCACATACGGCCAGGGCACGACGCAGACACCAAGCCCGGCATTGGCAGCCTCCAGCATGAAATAGAAATGCTCGTATTCGACGCGACTGCCCGCCTCGACAACAATGCCCGAGCGTGCAAGCCAGTCGCCCCAGGCCCGCAACCGGCTGCGGGTATGAAGTCTTGCTGCGCGGGTAAAGCGCTCGCCCACGCTTTCCACCAGGGAAGGGGCAAGCACCGGACCGGTCTGCTCGGGAAAAAGAGGAATGACGTCCGCCCCGGCAGGCCAGGGAGCGGTTCCGACGCGGATGGCGACATCGAAACTGTCGCGGGCAAAATCCACCGGACGCGACGAGGCGGTTAGCCGCACGTCGATATCAGGATATTCCGCCTGAAACCGGTAAAGCCGAGGGATCAGCCAGCGCATGGTAAAGGTTCCTGGGCAGGAAACGTCCAGGGCTCCGTCCTCGGTATCGGCAACGGCGCGCACGGAGCTGTCGATCTGGTCGAAGGCGGCATTCAGGCCCGACAGCAGCGTCGTACCTGCCTCGGTCAGCCGCAGCTTGTTCTTCGGCCCCTCGAATAGGGGAACGCCGAGAACATCTTCGAGATGCTGGACCTGCCGGCTGATCGCGCTGTGGGTGACATTCAGCTCGTCAGCGGCAAGCGTCATGCGCCCGAGACGGCCGGCAGCCTCGAAAGCGCGGAGAGCATTGAGCGATGGAATGCGGCGAGCCATGTGAGTTTTCCGAACAATATTTGTTCGATCATATCGGTTTTCGTCCTGCGTTACATGGTGTTTGTTGCGGCTCGTGACATGACTGAATGCCATTTCAGGAACAACAGATGCTGGAACGCAACGCGTTTCGGCAAGGGCGAAGCTTTACCGTTTAAAATAATTACGGAGACCGATCGTGAATAACAGACATGATGACGGAAGCGCAGGCGACGCAAATTACGGCGTAATCGGCACAAATTACAGCAAGTACCGCCAGCCGGATCCGCACATCGCAGAATTCATTCGTGCCGCGCTCGGCAATGCCGAAACGGTGCTGAATGTCGGCGCCGGTGCCGGCTCCTACGAGCCGGTCGACCGGAAGGTTACGCCGGTCGAACCTTCGGCTTCCATGCGCGCGCAGCGCCCGGCACATTTGCCCGAGGCAATCGATGCAACGGCCGAAAAGCTTCCCTTCGCCGATCACTCCTTCGATGCGAGCATGGCGACATTCACTGTGCATCAATGGTCCGACCTCAAGGCCGGCCTATCAGAGATGCGGCGCGTTTCACGCGGCCCCGTCCTGATCCTCAGCTGCGATCCAAATGAACTCGAGCACTCATGGCTATTCGATTATGCGCCGGAGATGATCGCCGTCGAGGCCAGCCGCTATCCGCCCTTGCAGACCATTACCGATGTTCTCGGTGGCAAGATCGACATATCGCCGGTGCCGATCCCGCTTACCTGCACCGATGGTTTCGGCGAGGCCTATTACGGCCGGCCGGAGCGCATGCTCGATCCCGGCGCCCGGCTTGCCAATTCCGCCTGGAGCTTTGTCGATCCGGTGATCGGCGAGCGTTTCACCGCCGAACTCGGCCGCGACCTCAAGGACGGCACATGGGAGGCGCGCTATGGCGAGCTTCGCACGCAGCCTTTCTTCGAGGGATCGTTGCGTCTGATCGTTGCCCGGCCCTAACGGCCCGAGCTGAAGAAGCGGTTTTCCGGACGCGGCAGGCCGAGGTGCTCACGCAGCGTGGTGCCCTCGTATTCTGTCCGGAACAGGCCGCGACGCTGCAACTCGGGAACCAGGCGTGTTGCGACGTCGTCGAGCCCCTGCGGCAGGTAGGGGAAGACGATGTTGAAGCCATCCGAACCCTCTTCGTCCAGCCAGCGTTCCATCTCGTCGGCAATGCTTGCCGGCGTGCCGACGAAGGCAAGGCCGGAATAACCGCCATAACGTTGGGCAAGCTGACGCACGGTGAGGTTGTCCTCCTGCGCCAGCCTGATAACCTGCGCGCGCCCGGTCTTGCTGGCATTGGTATCGGGAATATCACTGGGCAGCGGCGCGTCCGGATCGAAGCCCGAGGCATCGTGGCCGAGCGCGATCGACAGCGAGGCGATGGCACTGTCATAGTGAACGAGGCTGTCGAGAGCCAAACGCTTGGCGCGCGCCTCCTCGAGGCTGTCGCCGATGACAACGAAAGCAGCAGGCAGCAGTTTCAGGTGGTCGCGGTTGCGGCCGATGGCTTCCATCCGGCCTTTGATATCGGCATAGAGCGCCCTACCGCCCGAGAGGTCGCGCGGCGAACAGAAGACCACTTCCGCGGTTTCCGCCGCAAGCTGGCGGCCCGGATCCGATTGGCCGGCCTGGACTATCACGGGCCAGCCCTGCACCGGCCGGGCGATGTTCAGCGGCCCGCGCACACTCAGTTCCTCGCCCTTATGATCAAGCACATGCATCTTCTCGGGATCGAAGTAGATGCCGCTTTCGCGGTCGCGGATGAAGGCATCGTCGGCAAAACTGTCCCAGAGGCCGGTGACGACATCGTAGAATTCCCGCGCCCGCTTATAGCGCTCGCCATGTTCCACATGCTCATCGAGACCGAAATTAAGCGCGGCATCTGGATTGGAGGTCGTAACGATGTTCCAGGCAGCGCGGCCATTGCTGAGATGATCGAGCGAAGCGAAACGGCGAGCGACATGATAAGGCTCGTCGAAGGTGGTGGATGCCGTTGCCGCCAGCCCGATCCTTTCGGTGACGGCGGCCAGCGCCGAAAGCAGCGTGAAGGGCTCGAAGGAGGTCACGGTGTGACTGCGCTTCAGCGCCTCGACCGGCATGTTGAGCACAGCCAGATGATCCGCCATGAAGAAGGCGTCGAATTTCGCGGCCTCAAGCTTCTGCGCAAAGGACTTGATATGGGCAAAATTGAAGTTGGCGTCCGGATAGGAGCCCGGATAGCGCCATGCGCCGGTATGCAGGCTGACGGGACGCATGAAGGCGCCGAGGCGCAATTGCCGTGAACGGGTCATGTTTTCCTCATGGATCGGGCGAAGCGGTCGCCTGCCCTCTGCTGAACGCTGATGCCGGAACGACGCATCTGTCCGTTGGTTAGGTAAGGGTTGGCCGGTGGCAATTCGAGATCGGTGACGGCAATTTCCGGCGACAATTTCACCAGCAATCCGGTCACTTCCAGGTGAGATCGATAAAGACTGACGTTAGTAGCCAGGGCACGCCCCAGATAAGCAAGCACTTTTCATTTTCTATCGCATCTATAGAATTTATAATCTTATCTCCCGGCTCGATTTCTTTCACCGATAGCGCTGTGAGAACTGGAGAAATCGATGACCACTGTGCAGAGGCAACAAGACCAGATCCGGCCGATAGCCGCCCGCATTGAAAGCGACGACGAGGCGTTGGAAACTGCCAGAAAACTCGCCGCTCGATTTGCCGCCACAGCCGCCGCGCGCGATGCCGAACGTCGGCTGCCTTTTGCCGAACTCGATGAACTGGCCCAATCCGGCCTGCTGGCGATCGCAGTTCCCGCACAGTATGGCGGGCTCGACGTATCGAACGCGGTGTTGGCCGAGGTGACCGCGATCCTGGCGGAAGCCGACAGCTCGATCGGCCAGATTCCACAAAACCACTTCTACATTCTGGAAGCGTTGCGCACTGACGGCAGCGAGGAGCAGAAACGGTATTTCTTCGGCCGTGCGCTCGCTGGCGACCGTTTCGGCAATGCGCTCTCGGAGCGCGGCACGAAGACGGTCGGGCATTACAATACCCGTATCCGACGCGACGGCCCCGGTTACCGCGTCAGCGGCACCAAATATTACTCCACCGGCGTCCTGTTCGCCGACTGGGTGACGGTTTTCGCGCTCGACGAGGAGGATCGGCTGGTCATGGCCTTCGTGCCGAAGGGCACGGAGGGTGTGGAGATCGTCGATGACTGGGATGGCTTCGGCCAGCGCACGACGGGCAGCGGAACGACGATCCTGAACAATATCTATGTTCACGCCGATTCCGTCGTACTCCATCACAAGGGCTTCGAGCGACCGACGACGATAGGCTCCGTCGGCCAGATCATCCATGCCGGCATCGATCTCGGCATAGCCCGCGCCGCCTTCACCGAGACGCTGGATTTTGTGCGCACCAAGTCCCGCCCCTGGATGGACAGCGGCGCGGAGCGTGCTGCCGACGATCCGCTGACGATCGCCAAGGTCGGGCAGATTGCCATCCGGCTGGAGGCTGCAGCGGCTCTGGTCGAACGCGCTGGCCGCAAGGTCGACGCGGCGCAAATCGAAACGACGGAGGCAACGGTCGTCGAGGCCACGCTCGCCGTTGCTGCGGCTAAGGTGTTGACCACCGAGATCGCCATCGAAGCCACCAATACGCTCTTCGAGCTTGCCGGGACCTCCTCTGTCAAGGCCGATCTCCACCTCGACCGGCACTGGCGCAATGCACGCACCCATACGCTGCACGATCCCGTGCGTTGGAAATATCACGTCGTTGGCAATTACCACCTGAACGGCGTGATTCCGCCGAAAAACGGCGCGCTCTGATTTCTCTCCTCAACTGAAAACCCCATTTCCGATTGCGGAAATGGGGTTTCTTTTTTGAGAAAATGTACCTGACCTTAGCTGTAGAGGCTGACTTCAGGAATCTTGTCGTTCAGCACGAACTCGCCGACTTCCTTCGCCTTGTAGAACACCGGATCGTGCAGCGTGTGGGTGCGCACGTTGCGCCAGTAACGGTCGAAACGATATTTCTCCGCCGTCGAGCGTGCGCCTGTCAGTTCGAAAACCCGGGAGGTGATATCGAGCGAGACATGGGTGGCATGTACCTTGGCGGCATAGGCTTCCGCAGCCGCCTCGCCACGCTCGCGGGCCGTCACCGCCTGGCCCTTCGCAAGCCCCGCCTGAACCGCGGAAGCAGCCGCATCCGCAAGTGCTGCAGAGGCCTTGAGTGCCGCCGTAAATTCCCCGACCCGCTCAAGGATATAGGGGTCATCGGCAGCGCGCTGGACGCCTGATGTCACCCAGGGCCGTGTCGTCGTGCGCACATAATCGACCGCAGCCTTGAGCGCGCCTTCGGCGCTGCCAAGATAGAAATTGACGAAAACGAGCTGGATGAGCGGTGTATTGAAGGTCGAGAGCACCGGCGGGGCTGCATCAAGGGCAGCCGGAGCGCCGACGAAATCCTCTTCATAGACGGGGAAATCGTGGAATTCGACGCTGCCGCTGTCGGAGAGGCGCTGGCCGAAATTGTCCCAGTCATCATTTGCCTGATAGCCCGACCGGTTGGTCGGCACGGCAAAGCCAACGATCTTGTCGTCGAGGCTCGCATTGGCATTGATATAGTCGGACACATGGGCGGCGGTGGAAAACGACTTGCGCCCGTTCAGCACATAGCCGTTGCCACGACGGGTGAGCACAAGGCCCGGATCGCGTGGATTGACGGCCGCACCCCAATAGAGGTTTTTCGCAACGGTTTCAGAGCCAAGCGCATGGGCGCGAGCTTCCTCAAGCGCCCAGTAGACATATTGGCTGTTGACGTAGTGATAGCCGAGAAGCTGGCCGATCGAGCTTTCGCCGCGCGCGAGGATGCGCACCAGCCGCAAGCCATCCACCCAGTCAAGGCCACTGCCGCCGATCTTTTGATCGTGCAAGGCATTCAGCAGGCCGGCATTCTTCAGCTTGATGATTTCGCCAAGCGGTGGGCGGCCTTCACGGTCGAGTTCGGCGGCGCGGCTGGAAAGATCGGCCGAGATTTCCTCGGCGCGGGCAAAGAGGTCCTCTCGCGTCGTGCTGCGATTGGTCGCGAAGACGACATTGGACTGGCTCATGAATCGAAACTCCGGTTTTTAGAAATAGGCCCGGCGGGGGCCGCACAACCCCCGCCGGAAGATCGAGGCAGGCAGCTTAGAAAAGCTTGTCCGGGATCCAGCTCGCGGTAGCCGCGTCGCTTGTGCTGAAGGCCGGGATCTTCTGCGCCAGGTCCTCGATCGTCTTGACGCCGGCCGCACGCAGGCTTTCCTGCGTCAAGAGCGTCGGCTTGACGGTAATCTGGTGGGGAATCTCCTGCCCGGCGATCTGCAGCGCCGCGGCGCGGACGGAGACAGCGCCGACAACGGCCGGATTGGTCGCGACGGTCGCAACCCAGGGGCTGCCCTCCTCGGTGATCTCCTGGATGTCGGCGGTCGACACGTCGGCCGCATAGATCTTCAGCTTGCTTGCGATGCCGAGATCGTTGGCGGCGAGCTTCACGCCGCGCGCAAACTCGTCATAGGGCGCGAAGACGACGGTAATGTCGGGATTGGCGGTCAGTGCCGCCTTGGCCTGGTCGGCGGTCGAGGTGGCCGTGGTGTCGCTGACATTGCCGAAGCGGGCCTTTTCGACCACGCCGGAATTCTCCGACTTGAACTTATCCCAGACCTCGTTGCGGCGGTCGAGCGGCGCGAAGCCGGCGACGTAGACATAGCCGGCATTGAAGCTCTTGCCGTTGTCCTTCACCACCTGCTCAAGCCCGAGCTGAGCGAGTTCGTGGTCACTCTGCTCCACCTGCGGCACCTTGGGATTGTTGAGATTGACATCGAAGGCGACGACCTTGATGCCCTTGTCCAGTGCCTGCTGGACAACATCGCCGAGCGATTCCGGCAGTCCATGGTCAACGACGATGCCGGCGACGCCGAGATTGATCGCCTGCAGGATCTGCTCACGCTGCTCGGCGGCATCTTGCCGGCCCGGGAAGACGCGCAGGTCAATGTCGAGCGCCTTGGCCTGGGCTTCAGCGCCAGCCTGATAGGCCTGGAAGAAGTCACCGGCAGAGATATAGCTGATCAGCGCCACCTTCACGCCGCCCTTGTCGAAGGGAGCGGGAGCGCCATTGAGGCCAGCGGCAAGGGAGGGCTGGGCAAAAAGGAAAGTGATTGCGGCTGCAGAGAGCGTAAGCCGTGCGAGGGATTTCATCGTCGCGGTCCTTCTGGTCAATCGTGGGCGTCGTCTGACAGGCAGGCAGCTCCCCCGCGACGCATGAAATTATTAGATATAATCTCTATGTTTTTAGTAGATTTAATGATCCGATTTTCGCGGTTTCCGGAGATTCTTTGTTCCCGACACCACGCACGAGTGACAAAGCGTGCCTGGAGGTTCAGGCGCCTTGCAGGCCAATATCGCGGCTTGAAAGCAGACTTGGATTTGCGCGATGCCACTCCTTCACGTCGAAAATATCACCCGCAGTTTCGGGTCGACTCGCGCCCTTGCGGGCGCCCATTTCTCCATTGACCGCGGCGAGATCGTCGCGCTGATGGGCGCCAATGGCGCGGGCAAATCGACGCTGGTCAAGATATTGTCGGGCGTGTTCGCAGCCGATGGCGGCACGATCAGCCTGAGCGACCGGCCCTTCTCTCCGAGGACCCCGTCCGAAGCGGCCAAGGCCGGCGTGGTGACCGTGCACCAGTCGACCGACCTTGTCGGCGCGGCAGGTCTGACGGTGGCCGACGCCCTGCTTCTGCATCGCTTTGCCGAGCGCGGCACACCGTTTTTCGTCTCGCGCGCAAGCGTGCGCCGCCAAGCCCGCGCGATGCTCGATGCCGCCGGTTTCTCGCTGCCGCTCGACAGGGATTTCGGCGATCTGACCGCTGCCGACCGGCAACTCGTGGCAATCGCCCGGGCGCTCGCCAACAAGGCCGACCTGCTGATCCTCGACGAACCGACCGCAAGCCTTTCGGCAGACGAGAGCCGGCGCCTCTTCGACATCCTGCTCACTCTGCGTGCGCAGGGTCTTGCGATCCTCTACATCTCGCACCGGACTGCCGATCTCGAAGCGATTGCCGACAGGGCACTCGTCATGCGTGGTGGTCGCGTCGTCGGCAGCTTTACCCGCCCCATCGATTTTTCCAGTGCCATCGAGACGATGATCGGCCGCCGGCTGGAAGCGGCACGGCCGGACGCGTGCCCGGCGACCGGTCCGGCCGTTCTCGAAATGCACGATATCCGCCTTCTTCCGGCAAGCACGCCCTTCGATCTGACCCTGCACGAGGGCGAGGTCGTCGCGATCACCGGCGTGCTCGGCGCCGGCAAGAGCCGCCTGCTGTCTGCGATCTTCGGCGCAAGAGGATTCGCCGGCGGCGAGATGCGGCTCGATGGCAGGTCCTATCGGCCGAAATCGCCTGGCGACGCCATTGCGGCCGGTGTGGCAATGGCCGCGGAAGACCGCCACCGTTCCTCGCTCATGCCTGCCGCCTGGCCCGGCAATTCGCTCGCTGCAACCATCAGCCTGCCGCATCTTTCCAAATGGTATCCGCACGGCTTCCTTCTCGGGGGGCGCGAGCGGCGCGAGGCCGAGAAGGCGATTTCCCGCCTTGGCATCAAAGCCGCCGGCCCGCTGGCCTCCGTCTGGACACTGTCAGGTGGCAACCAGCAGAAGACGGTGATCGCCCGCTGGGAGGCGGAGCCCAGCCGCCTGCTGCTGCTCGATGAACCATTCCAGGGCGTCGATGTCGGCGCCCGCCACGATATCATCCAGGCGATCCGCGCGCGCACCGACCGCGCAACCCTGATCGCCACATCCGATCCCGAAGAGGCCTATGAGGTCGCTGACCGCATCCTGACCATCGACCGCCACACGCTGCGGCCAGTCGTCATAAATGCCGCCTCTTCTTCAGCCGTACAGGGACTTTCCACATGACGACCATCAACGACGAAGCGCTTCCAAAGGCTGCAGCAGGGCCGGAAAGTCGCAACCCGGCCAGTCGTCTCCTGGCGCTCGGCGGCATTCTGCGCGCCGGCGCAGTCTTCATCCTGCTCGGGCTGATGGTGATCGGCTTCACCTACGCCGAACCCGCCTTCATCAATATCGGCAACCTGATGAGCATCCTGCAGGCTGTGTCGGTCGTCGCCATCCTCGGCGCCGGTGTCACGGTAACACTGGCCGTCGGCGGATTCGACCTCTCGATCGGCGCGGTTGCCGCCTCGAGCGTCATGGCCGCTAGCTACGCAATGATCGTCTGGCATCTGAATGCCTTCGCTACCGTACCGTTGGTGCTCGCCTTCGGCGCCGCAATCGGGCTCGTCAACGCCTTCCTCATCGTGCGTCTGCGTGTGCCCGATCTGCTTGCGACGCTTGCCATGATGTTCCTGCTGTCAGGCCTGCAACTCATTCCGACGGCCGGTCGTTCGATTTCGGCCGGCCTCGTGTTGCCCGATGGCTCCAAGGCGACTGGCGCCTATGATCCGGCCTTTCTGCTGATTGGCCGCTACAGCCTGTTCGGCACCCTGCCGGTCTCCGTCGTCCTGATGGCTGTCGTTGCAATCGTCCTCTTTGTACTCACTGAACGCACGCGCATCGGCCGGCTGCTGTTTGCCACCGGCGGCAACGAGGTGGCGACGCGGCTTGCCGGGGCATCGACGACGCGGCTGAAGACGCTTGCCTATGTCATCTCGGGAACGCTGGCAGCGCTTGGCGGCATCGTGATTGCCGCTCGCGTCGGTCGCGGCGACGTCTCCTCCGGCGGCTCGCTGCTGATGGACTCCGTCGCCGCCGCGTTGATCGGCTTTGCTGTTCTCAACCTTCGCCGTCCGAACGTCCTCGGCACCATTGCCGGAGCCGTCTTCGTCGGCGTCCTGCTCAATGGCCTGACCATGATGAACGCTCCCTATTACACCCAGGATTTCGTCAAGGGCGCCGTGCTTGTCGGAGCCTTGGCTCTGACCTACGGCCTCGGCCGCAACACCGATCGCTGACAGCAGGATCCGGCCTCAGAAAATTTCCTGCGGCCGCATGCATTTGGAATAACGTACCTCTTATGCGCCTAAAATCTATATAATTTACAGACTATCAGATTGAGAGGGTATCGTTATGAATGAAGGACTTGGAGGCGGCTTCGGACGCCGCGAAATCTTGAAGCTTGCAGCAGTTGCCGGAGCGACATTTGCAGGCGCGAGCATGCTGACTGCGCCCGCCGCAAGAGCCGAAGACGAAGGCCTTTCGCTGAAGGGCAAGCGCGTCGCCATCAGCGCCACCGGCACCGACCACTATTTCGATCTTCAGGTCTACAACGCCCAGATCGAAGAGGTGAAGCGGCTCGGTGGCGAGCCGATCGCCGTTGACGCCGGCCGCAACGACGGCAAGCTGATCGCACAGCTTCAGACGCTTGTCGCCCAGAAGCCGGATGCAATCGTCCAGATCCTCGGCACGCTCAGCGTCATCGATCCCTGGCTGAAGAAGGCGCGCGATGCCGGCATTCCGGTATTGACGGTCGATGTCGGCTCGACCAATTCGATCAACAACACGACTTCGGACAATTGGGGCATCGGCAAGGACCTCGCCCTGCAGCTCGTCTCCGATATCGGCGGCGAGGGCAATATCGTCGTGTTCAACGGCTTCTATGGCGTGACACCTTGCGCGATCCGTTACGATCAGCTCGTCAACGTCATCAAGTATTTCTCAAAAGTGAAAATCATCCAGCCGGAACTGCGGGATGTCATCCCCAATACGGTCCAGGACGCCTTCACCCAGATCACTGCGATCCTCAACAAATATCCCGACAAGGGCTCGATCAAGGCCGTCTGGTCGGCCTGGGATATTCCGCAGCTCGGCGCGACGCAGGCGATCGCCGCTGCCGGCCGCAACGAGATCCGCACCTACGGCGTCGACGGCAGCCCGGAGGTTCTCCAGCTCGTCGCCGATAAGAATTCTCCGGCCGGCGCCGATGCCGCCCAACAGCCGGCAGAGATCGGCCGTGTCGCGATCCGCAACGTCGCCAAGCTGCTCACCGGTCAGACGCTGCCGCGCGAAACCTATGTTCCGGCGCTGCTCGCCAACAAGGAAAATGTCTCCGAGGTCGTCAAGAAGCTCGGTATCGGTTGATATCAAGGCGGACCTTGCGGCTGATGCCGCAGGGTCCCTCCTCCTGGAAAGCTGCATCATGACTACATCCGTCCCGAAGCAACCGGCCGAGAATGACGATGTCATCATTCGCTTCGATCGCGTCGTAAAGCGTTTTGGCGGTGCGCAGGCGCTTGCCGGCGCATCCGTCGCCATACGTCGCGGCACCGTCCACGGCCTCGTCGGGCAAAACGGCGCGGGCAAGTCGACGCTGATCAAGCTTCTCGCCGGGCTGCATAAGCCGGACGAGGGCCGGATCGAAATCGAGAACAAAGTCCATGACCGGCTGACGCCGCACCTCTGCGAAGAGCTCGGCATCCATTTCATTCACCAGGACCGGTTGCTGGTTCCGACATTCACCGTTGGGGAAGCGCTTTTTCTCGGGCGTGAGACCCGGCTTGCGGGCACGCCGTTTATCGACCGTCGGGCCATGCAGAAGCGCGCCAGCGAGCTTCTCGCCAATTATTTCGGTGTGGACCTGCCGAAAAATGCCCTGATCAGCGAACTTTCGACCGCCGAACGACAGATCGTCCAGATCACCCGGGCGCTGCTGCATCAGCCGAAGGTGCTGGTGTTCGACGAACCGACCGCGGCGCTGGTGCGACGTGAGGCCGAAATCCTCTTTCGCCTGATTCGCCGCCTGCGCGACGAAGGCGTGACCATCATCTATATCTCGCACTACCTCAACGAGATCGAGGAACTGTGCGACCACGTCACCGTGCTGCGCAACGGCCTTGATGTCGCCTCTCTTCCGATCGGCGAGACCTCTGCCAAGGCGATCGCCAGCCTGATGATCGAGCGCGACATTGCCGAGATGTTCCCCAAGCGCCAGGTGGAGCTCGGCGAAGACATCCTGAAGGTCAAAGCGCTTTCGTCGCCAAACCGTTTCGACGATATCAATTTCACTTTGCGCCGCGGCGAAGTGCTGGGCATTACCGGCCTTCTCGGCTCAGGTGCCAAGGATCTCATCCGCACGCTGTTCGGGCTGGAACAGGCCGCCAGTGGCGAGATCGAAATCGAAGGAAGACCGGCACAACCACGTAGCCCCGCAAAAGCTGTCGATCGCAGGGTCGCGTTGGTGCCTGAGGATCGCCGTGGTCACGGCGTCGGTCTTGATCTGAGCCTGTCTGAAAATATCACGCTGCCGAGCCTCGCCCGCTACACGCGCTTCGGTTTCCTCAATCTGAAGCGCGAGCGTTCCGATACCAGCGACCTGATCAAGCGACTGCAGATCAAGACGGCAGGCCGCGATGCTCTGGTTCGCACGCTCTCCGGCGGCAACCAGCAAAAGGTTGCCATCGCCAAATGGCTGAGCCGTCAGTCGGAAATCTATCTGTTGGACGAGCCGACGGTCGGCGTCGATATCGGCTCCAAGGTTGAGATCTATTCGCTGATCGGCGAGCTCGCGGCGCGCGGCGCCGGCATTATCGTCCTCTCCTCCGACCTGCCGGAGCTCGTAGGCATCACCGATCGCATTCTGGTGTTCTTCCGCTGGCAGCTGATCCGCGAGCTCGATTCCGCCAAGACCACAACGGATGAAGTGCTGTCGGTCTCGACCGGCGCTTCGGAAGGAGTACGCCATGTCGGCTGACGTTCAGTTTACCTCTCTGCCCGTCGCCTTATCCGACCACCCACCGCAGGCGAAAGGCAAAGCGGCCGTCGCGGTTCTCCGCTTCGGCTCCCTGCTCGCCTTTGCGGCGATCCTCGTGGTCTTCTCGCTGACGGCGCCTTATTTCCTGTCCGTCGGCAATATCGGCAACGTACTCGGCCAATCCACCATTTCAGGCGTTCTGGCGATCGGCCTGACGGTCGTGTTGATCGCCGGCGGTTCGAATGTCGTGACCGGTGGCATCGATCTGTCATTGGCGGCGAATATGGGCTTGAGCGCCGCCGTCTACGCCTCGCTGATCCAGCTCGGCTACAGCGATCCCATAGCAATCACAGCTGCCTTGCTGACCGGGCTTGCGATCGGCGCGGTCAATGCGGCCGCCGTCGTCCTGGCTGGCATCGTGCCGCTGCTTGCAACGCTCGCCGTCATGAACGTCGTTGCCGGCCTCGAACTGGTGCTTACGCAGAATACCGTCGTTCCCGCTTCCACCGATTTCCTGACGGCAATCTCGGCGTCCGACAGCTTCGGTATCCCGATCCTTGCCTATGTCCTGATCGGCTTTACGGCAATCGCAACCGCAATCGTGCAATATACGCCTGTCGGGCTGAGGCTCTATGCCGTCGGCGAGTTTCCGGACGCCGCGCGCGCTGCGGGCCTGCCGCTCAAGCGGCTGCTTTCGGGCGCTTTTATTGCCAGCGGTCTCTGCGGCGGTTTTGCCGGCATACTCTCGGTTTCCTATCTCAGCGGCAGTACGACGGGTTCAGGTGAGGCGCTACTGCCTGTCGTTGTCATCGCACTGCTTGGCTCGGTCTTCTCCCGTCGCCTGGTGCCGACCGTTCCGGGAACGCTGATATCGGCGCTGTTCGTCGGTTTCCTGACCAACGGCTTCCAGCTCTTGAACCTGCCGAGCACGCTCGTCAGTGGCGTGCAGGGCCTTCTCATCCTGATCGTCGTGTCGGCCACGACACTGCTGCGCAAACGGGAGATCTGACATGTCCGCTCCGACTTTTGCCGGACGCTCGGCCGCCGGCTTTGCACGATATGGACTGATCGTGGCGCTTGTCGCGGTTTTCTCCGCCTTCTCGATCCTGGCGCCCACTTTCCTGACGCCCGGCAACCTGCAGAGCATTCTCGTGAATAACTTCACGCTGCTCGCCATCGTCTCGATCGCGATGACCTTTGCCGTATCGGCCGGCGGCATCGACCTTTCCGTTGGCACGGCAGTCGATTTTGCAAGCTTCGCCTTCGTTTCCCTCGTCCTGGCAGGCCAACCGGTACCGCTGGCGCTGCTGGCCGGTCTCGCCGCAGGCGCGCTTGTCGGCGCCTTCAACGCCATTCTTGTGTCTGCGATCGGCGTCGCACCCTTTCTGGCGACGCTTGGCACATTGTTCATCGGGCGCAGTATCCAGCAGTTGCTGACCAATGGCGGCAATCCCGTCTATCTGCCGCCGTCAGGCATTCCACCCGCCTTCCGCTTCCTCGGGCACGGAACGATCGCGAATGTACCGGTGCCGCTCATCATTGCTGCCGTCATCATCGCAGGTGCTTCGGCTGCTTTTGCCTGGACGCGTTTTGGACGCGTGGTGCTTTCGATCGGCATCCAGCCGAGCGTGGTGCGCTACTCCGGCATCGGGCTTGGCGCTCACGTCGCGGCAACCTTCATTCTCGCCGGAACCATCGCCGCCGTTGCCGGCCTGATCCTGACGGCGACGGTGACGGTTTACATCCCCTCCTCCGGCAATGCCTTCCTGCTGAACGCGATCGGCGCAACCTTCATCGGCACGACGCTCTCGCCGCTCGGCCGGCCCAACATCCTCGGCACCGTGCTCGGTGTCCTGCTCCTCAGCATCGTTGCCAACGGTCTCCTGCTGACAGGCCTGAACTTCTACTGGCAGCAGGTCGGCACCGGCAGCCTCATCTTCGCCGTGCTGGCCTTCAGCTTCATCAACAGAAAAACCGTCGGCGCATAACCGCACCCGTCGACAGATGCAGGAATTTTGACATGACCCGTGAAATCAGGCTCAACGCCTTTGACATGAATTGCGTCGGACACCAGTCGCCGGGGCTGTGGCGGCATCCGCGCGACAAGTCCTGGACCTACAAGGATCTGGATTACTGGGTGCATCTGGCAAAGACGCTGGAGCGTGGCAAGTTCGACGGTCTGTTCATCGCCGATGTGCTCGGCGTCTATGACGTCATGAACGGCAATGTCGATGCAGCACTGCGCCATTCGGCGCAGGTGCCGGTCAACGATCCGCTGCAGCTCATCCCGACCATGGCCTACGAGACCGAGCATCTCGGCTTCGGCCTGACGGCCTCGCTCTCCTTCGAACATCCCTATACATTCGCCCGGCGCATCTCGACGCTCGACCACCTGACCAAGGGCCGCGTCGGCTGGAACATCGTCACCTCCTATCTCAACAGCGGCGCGCTCAATATCGGCCAGCCGGCACAGACCAATCATGACGACCGCTATGATCTCGCCGACGAATATCTCGAGGTCTGCTACAAACTCTGGGAAGGAAGCTGGGAGGACGGTGCAGTCGTCCGAGACCGCGAAACGGGCATCTTCACCCATCCGGAAAAGGTCCATCCGATCAACCATTCCGGCAAATACTTCACAGTTCCCGGCATTCATCTGAGCGAGCCCTCGCCACAGCGCACGCCGGTGCTCTACCAGGCCGGCGCTTCGAGCCGCGGCAAGGATTTTGCCGGCGCACATGCCGAGTGCATTTTCGTGGCGGCACCCTCAAAGGCGGTTCTGAAGCGCTATGTCGCCAATGTCCGCCAGGCTGCCGAACGGATCGGGCGCAACCCGCGGGAAATCCTCGCCTTCAACCTCCAGACCGTCGTGCTTGGCGAGACGGATGCCGAGGCGCAGCGCAAGTTCAACGA
Organism: Rhizobium sp. 01L419; assembly: GCF_056400025.1. Taxonomy (NCBI): domain Bacteria; kingdom Pseudomonadati; phylum Pseudomonadota; class Alphaproteobacteria; order Hyphomicrobiales; family Rhizobiaceae; genus Rhizobium; species Rhizobium sp. 01L419. The sequence continues at coordinate 482,949 of NZ_JBFTSM010000002.1, read as the reverse complement.
ATATCGCGAGTACGCCTCTTTCGAAGGCGCGCTGACGCTGATTTCCGGCTGGACCGGCATCGACTTCGGCCAGTTCGGGCCGGACGAGGTGCTCCGCCACCGCTATACGAATGCCGTGCAATCGGCCGTCGAGACCTTCACGACCATCGATCCGAGCAAGGAATGGACGGTGCGCGAGATGGCGGACTGGGTGGGCGTCGGCGGCTTTGGCCCGGTCTTCGTCGGCTCTCCCTCCACGGTTGCCGACCTTATGCAGGAATGGGTCGAGGATACCGATGTCGACGGCTTCAACCTTGCCTATGCCGTGACACCGGAGAGCTTCGAGGATACCGTCGATCTGCTCGTACCGGAATTGCAGAAGCGCGGCGTCTACAAGACCGAATACCGGCAGGGCACATTGCGCGAAAAGCTTGGCGGCCAAGGGCCGAGGCTGGTTGCACCGCACCCGGGAGCGGCCTATCGCAACCTCGGAACGGAAGCGCTGCGGCTCGCTGTCGGCGGTCGCTGAAAATAATGGCTGGGTGACAAAAAATATCTCGCCCGGCCAGCCTATTCGAATTTAATTTCTGTCACACTTATCGTTTCAGTTCGAATATAGCCTATTGAATTTTTAGGGATCAGGAGGGGGCATGACTATTGCAGATATCTCGCGGCGGAGCCTGCTGAAGGGCACCGCAGTGCTGCTCGGCTCGACAGCGCTTTCGCGTATTGCTCTGGCGCAGGACGTGCCGGCCGGCGGACGCCTGATCGTCGCCGCCGACTCCGAGCCGAAGAACCTCAACCCCGCCATCGTCGCCTCGAACGGCGTCTTCTTCGTTGCAAGCAAAGTGATCGAACCGCTGGCAGAAGCCTCCTTCGAAGGTGCGGACGGTCTTTCGCCGCGGCTCGCCACGTCCTGGGAGGGCTCGCCTGACGGGCGCTCCGTGACTTTCAAGCTGCGAGAAAACGCGACCTGGCATGACGGCAAGCCGTTCACATCAGCCGACGTCGCCTTCTCGGCACTCAACGTCTGGAAGCCGCTTCAGAATCTCGGCCGCCTGGTCTTCGCCAATCTGGAGGCCGTCGACACGCCCGATGACCACACGGCGGTCTTCCGCTTCTCGAAGCCGACGCCTTTCCAGCTTATCCGCAATGCACTGCCGGCCGTCACCAGCGTCGTCGCCAAGCATATTTTCGAAGGCAGCGACATCGCCAAGAACCCGGCCAACAATACGCTTGTCGGCACCGGCCCCTTTAAATTCGCCGAATACAAGCCGGGCGAATATTACCGGCTGACTCGCAACGAGAACTATTGGCAGAAGGGCGAGCCGAAGCTCAACGAAATCGTCTACCGCGTGCTGCCCGACCGTGAATCGGCTGGTGCCGCGCTCGAAGCCGAGGAAATCCACCTCGCCGCCTTCTCGGCCGTACCTCTCGCCGATCTCGACCGCATCTCCAAGGTTGACGGCATCAAGGTCATCTCCAAGGGCTATGAGGCGCTGACCTATCAGCTCGTCATCGAGATCAACCATCGCCGCAAGGAACTGTCAGATCTGAGGGTGCGTCAGGCGATCGCCCATGCGATCGACAAAAAGTTCGTCGTCGATACGATCTTCCTCGGTTATGCGACGGAATCGACCGGTCCAGTTCCGAAGAATTCGAAGGAGTTCTACACCGCCGATGTCGCCAACTATAATTTCGACGTTCAGGCGGCGAACGACCTCCTTGATCAGGGAGGCTACACCAAAGGGCCTGACGGCAAACGTTTCCAGCTCAAGCTCCGCCCGGCGCCCTATTTCAACGAGACACGCCAGTTCGGCGATTATCTGCGTCAGGCGCTTGCTGCTGTCGGCATCGACGCCGTGATCGTCAACGCCGATGCAGCGGCCCACCAGAAGGCAGTTTACACCGATCACGACTTCGACATCGCTGTTGGCCCGCCGGTCTTCCGTGGCGATCCGGCCATTTCCACAACGATCCTTGTGCAGTCCGGAACGCCTGACGGTGTGCCCTTCTCCAACCAAGGCGGCTATGTCAGCGCCGAACTCGACAAGATCATAGAGCAGGCCTCCGAAACCGTGGATACTGCGGCGCGTACCGACCTGTACTACAAGTTCCAGCAGCTCGCGGTGGCGGAACTGCCGTTGATCAATGTTGCCGAATGGGGCTTCATCACTGTGGCGCGCGATACGGTATTGAACGTATCGGACAATCCGCGCTGGGTAGTTTCGAACTGGGGCGATACAGCGCTGCAATCATGATAGGGTCGAAGGCTGATTTCCTTCAGAGGCCTCGTCCGGCGTGAAACGTGCACTCATCCTCCTGAGACGCAGGGTCATCAGCAGCATTCCAGTGCTGCTGATCGTCGTGATCTTCAGCTTCTTCCTGCTCGAATCCGCTTCCGGCGACGCCGTCGATGCCTATCTCGGCTCGATCGGCGGCGGTGATGCGACGCTGATCAAATCGTTGCGGGAAAGCTACGGGCTCGATCAATCGGTCTTCGCCCGCCTCTGGCTCTATCTTTCGTCGCTCGTCCGTCTCGACCTCGGCTGGTCTGTAGCCTTCAACCGGCCGGTACGCGACCTCATTGCCGAACGGCTGCCGAACACACTGCTCCTGATGGGAAGTGCCACGGGGCTTTCTTTCGGACTCGGCTCGGCGCTCGGCATCCTGGCCGGAGCAAGGCCGGGCAGTCTGCGTGATCGCGCCCTGTCGATCGGTTCTCTGATCATTTATGCCATTCCAAGCTTCTGGCTGGGATTGGTGCTCAGCATCCTCTTTTCGGTCAAGCTGCGCTGGCTGCCGATCGCCGGTATCGAGACTATCGCCTCCGGCAAGGCCGGCCCTTCCCGTGCGCTTGATATCGCAGAACATCTTGCCCTGCCAGTCGGGGCTCTAGCCTGCATCTATCTTGCGATTTTTCTGCGCGTCATGCGTTCAGGCATGGCAGAAGCCTGGAAGCTCGATTTCGTGTTGTTTGCCCGCGCAAAGGGACTGTCGCGCAGCCGCATCGTGCTTCGCCATGTGGCGCGCAATGCGCTGCTACCACTCGTCACCATGCTCGGGCTGCAGTCTGCCGCCATGCTCGGTGGCAGCGTGGTGATCGAGAGCGTCTTTGCCATTCCAGGCTTCGGCAGGCTGGCGCAGGAGGCGGTCAACGGCCGTGACGCGCCGCTGCTGATGGGCATCATCGTCACCAGCGCCGTTCTGGTGATCTGCGTCAATTTCATCGTCGATCTCGCCTATGCCGCCCTCGATCCGCGCATCGGCGCATCGGAGGGTCGGGCATGACACTGCTGCGCCGTCTCCTTCAGACTCCGGAAGGAGCGATCGGGTTTGCGATCCTGGCGGCCTTGCTGATTGCTGGTCTGCTGGCCCCGGTCATATCGCCAGGAGATCCGCTGCGGATCGCCGGCCGGGCGCTGCTTGCGCCCTTCACCGACTCGAACCTACCGCTCGGCACCGATAGGCTGGGGCGCGATGTGCTCGCCGGCCTGCTCTACGGCGCGCGGACTTCGCTGGCCGTAGGAATTGCCGCAGCCCTTTCCGCCATGGTGCTCGGGCTTTTCGTGGGCATGACTGCCGGCTTTGCCGGAGGTGTCATCGACGAGGCATTGATGCGCGTCGTCGATGCCTTCCAGATCGTTCCGGGCTTCCTGCTGGCGCTCGCCTTCGTCAGCATCATCGGCGTGTCGACACCGGTCGTCGTCTTTGCGATTGCACTCGGGACCTGGGCCGATCCCGCACGGCTGACGCGAGCGCAAGTGCTATCCATCCGCGAGCGGGATTATGTGGCTGCCGCACGCGTGATCGGCATGCATCCGGCCGAGATCGCCTTTAAGGAAATCCTGCCGAACGCCCTGCCGCCGGTTCTGGCCCTGTCTGCCACCATCGTGGCCGGCGCGATCCTGACCGAAGCCGCCCTCTCCTTTCTTGGTCTCGGTAATCCCAATCTCGCCACCTGGGGCTCGATGATTGCCGAAGGCCGCAGCGTATTGCGCTCGGCAGCCTATCTTTCGGTTCTGCCCGGTCTGGCGCTGGCCATCACCGTGCTCGGCGTTCATCTCTTTAGCGAGGGTTTGACCCGGGCGCTCGACACTGGCGGAGCCCGGTAATGATTGCTCCCTTCTGCAGTGTGAAAGGACTTTCGGTCCGCTACGGCCAAGAGGTGGCGTTGAGTTATGTCGATCTCGATATCGTAAAAGGCGAGAGGCTGGCGATCGTAGGCGAAAGCGGCTCCGGGAAGAGCACGCTTGCCCGTGCGCTTGCCGGGCTCCTGCCGAAACGGGTCAAAATCGAAGGCGAAATAACATGGCCGGCTCTCGGTCATGCTCCGCTCCCCGGCCGCGATTTCGGTTTCGTCTTTCAGGATCCCGGCACCAGTCTAAATCCGGTGCTGACCATTGGCGAGCAGGTTGCGGAAGCCGCTCGACAGCACTTGAGGTTGGACTGGCGGCAGGCCTATGCCCGTGCTGAAGAGCTTCTGGAACGGGTGCGCATACCGCAGTCCGCAAGCGTCATGCGCGCTTTCCCGCATCAACTTTCAGGAGGCCAAAGGCAGCGCGTGGTGATTGCCGCGGCAATCGCGGCCAAACCCGCCTTGCTGATCGCCGATGAGGCGACCAGTGCGCTCGACGTGGTAGTCCAGGCAGAGATCGTCCGTCTTCTCGACGGGCTAGTGCGTGAGGAAGGCATGACGCTGCTTTTCATTACTCATGATATCGCGCTCGCCTCCGGCTTCGTCGACCGCGTCGCCGTCTTCCGCGATGGAGAATTGTTGGAAGCTGGTCCCGTTCGATCGGTGTTATCGTCGCCATCTCACAGCTATACCGCCGCCCTGATCTCCAGCCATCGCGATCTCTCCACACAGCCCCTGATTACAGAGGCGGTATCATGAATGGGCTTCTGACCGTAGCTGCATTGTCCAAGGCCTATTCCGGTTCCGGTCGCCAGGTAGCGGCGCTTGACGCAGTTTCCCTGGCAATCGCGGCCGGCGAAACCCTGGGCTTGGTCGGAGCTTCCGGCAGCGGAAAATCGACACTGGCGCGTGTCCTTCTACGCCTGTTGGAGCCTGATGCCGGTTCCATCCGGTTCGAAGGAGAGGATTGGCTCGCACTTCGCGGCGCCGACCTGCGACGCCGACGCGCGCATATGCAGATGGTGTTTCAGGACCCACTCGCTGCCTTCAATCCGCTGGCATCGGTCGCCACGGTTCTCGACGATCCGCTAAGAATTCACGGCATTGCGGACAGGGCGCGGCGGCTGGGCGAAATCGCTGCCCTGCTCGAGCGCGTCGGTCTGCCCGCCGCCTTTGCCTCCCGCCCAGTCCGCACGCTGTCGGGCGGACAACGACAGCGCGTCGCCATTGCCCGCGCCATCTCGACGCGGCCCTCCCTACTGGTTCTGGATGAGGCCGTTTCCGCACTCGATGTGACCGTTCGCGGCCGCATCCTTGAATTGCTGGTCGAGCTACAGCGCGAGCGCGGCCTTGCCTATCTCTTCATATCCCATGACCTCGCGGTGGTGCGGGCGATCTCGCATCGCATCGCCGTCATGGACGCCGGCCGTATCGTCGAGGAAGGACCGGCGAGAGATGTCGTTACCGCCCCACGATCCGACGCGGCGCGCCAGCTCGTTGCGGCCGTGCCGCACCTCGTGACCGAACCCGCTTGAAGGAGCTGCTCATGACCGAAGCCTGGAACCCGCTTTACGGCGCGCCGGTCTATCCGGCAGAACGTTACGCCACTCTTGCCCGCCGCATCGGCGTATTGCTGAAGACTGATAACGACGTGCTGCTGGTGCAGGCCGAGGCCGTGGTGGCGCTTGAAGCCGTCGCGACCAGCCTTGCAAAGCCCGGCCTTTCGGCGTTCAACATCGTAACCAGTCCGTATGGCGGCTGGTTCGGGCAGTGGCTGCGCCGCGGCGGCGCTACCGTCATCGACATCGTCGCCCGACCCGGCAGACCCATCGAGGTCGAAGCGATTACTGCGGCGCTGGATGCCAATCCCGGTGTCCGTGTGCTGGCGCTCGTTCACGCGGAATCGGCAAGCGGCATCCTCAATCCGCTGCCTGAAATCGCCGCGTTGGCGCGGGCACGAGGCATCGTAACGGTGGTCGATGCGGTAGCATCTGTCGGCGGTCACGCGCTCGATGTCACCGGATCGGGCATCGATATTGCCGTGATCGGCCCGCAGAAGGCGCTTGGCGGACCTGCCGGCGTTTCCGCCCTGTCGGTCAGCCCGCGAGCTTGGGAGCTGATCCTGCGTGACGATGCGCCACGTGATTCCATCCTGTCGCTGGTCGATCTGAAGGCCTGGGTCGATGCCGGCGGCGGAGCGTTGCCGGGAACGCCGGCGCCACTGGAATTCTTTGCATTGGAGGCCTCGCTTGACCAGGTCGAGGCGGAGGGCATCGAGCAGATCGTCGCACGCCATGAGAGAGCCGCTTCGGCAAGTCGAGCAGGCCTTGCAGCGTTGGGCGCCAGCCTTTGGGTGCCAGCCGAACAGGCATCAAACCTCGTGACAACGGTCTCCGTGCCATCAGGAGTTGAATCCAGTTCTGTCATCGGTTTTTCGGCAGGGTTGGGTGTCGAATTGACGCCAGGTGTCGGAGCGGGCTCGTCCCACTTGATACGCTTCAACCATACAGGTCCACGGGCAACGTTCCAGACGGTGCTTGCAAATGTCGTGGCTTATGGCGCGGCGCTTCGGCGGGCTGGTTTCCCCGCTAATATCGCAGCCGCATCGGAAGCGGTGACGAAGACCTACAGCGGCTGATCGCTCAATACCAGGAGTTCGGAGTCGGCTGCCAGAAGAACAATTCCTCTTCACGCAGGCTATGCAGGCGGCTTTCGGAATCCTGTTCGGTCGCTCGGGCAGGCATTTCGAAGACCCTTTGCTCACGGCCCCAGAAAAGCTTCGCAAGGAAAGTTTTGAATGCCGCAAACATACGTCACCTCCGGGAAAACCAAGCGATGATTTTCGCACGGATCGCGCTGCCGGGAAATATTGTCTACAAAATTTGTATTCTAATTTATTCTGTTGCGCCGCACGCTGATACCACAGGAAGAATGGCGCACGCGAAAAAGGCTTTGCTCGGTGAAAAGAAGCCGCTGCCGGGATATCAGGCCTAATCTGCCACCGCCTCTTGAGAATCGAGCTGTTCCGATGCACGAAGAGCTGAAACCAACATGCCAAGGATCTCGGAATGACGGACGCAAGTGGGCTTCAGATAAAGTTCGAGGGCCATCAGACCCTGCTGAAATGGCATCGCCTGCGCCGGCGCATGACCGACCCGCTGTTTTCGGCGGAGGTCATGGCTGAAGGCTTCAAGGCCGGCGCCTCGATGGAGCTCGACCTGCGGGTGCGCGCCGATGGCGGTTTCGTCGTGCTGCATGATAGGCAGCTGGAAGGCGAGACGTCTGGGCACGGCATCATTGCCGAGAAGAGCCTTGCGGATCTGCGCGACCTGCGCATGAAGGACGGCAATCGTCCGCTCCTCTACAGCGAGGATCTGGCAGCCATGCTGCAATCGGCCCATCCGGACGCGTTGCTGCAGTTCGACATGAAGGATGATTACGAGGTCATCGGCGAAAAGGGGATCGCCCATCTGGCCGAACACCTGCAGAAGATTTCCGCCTCCGTCATCGTTAGCGCCGGAAGTCTGGAGCTGATTCTGGCCGTCAAGGAGAAGCTGCCGCATCTGCGCCGCGGCATCGACCCCAGCGACAAGCTCGGCGACATATACAGGACCGAAGGATGGAAAGCGGTTGAAAAGGAACTGCTTGCCGATCTGCGCGGCCCGACGGAGCCGGAAACAATCTATCTCTACTGGCCGATGCTGCTCGATGCGGCAAAAGCAGGCCTCGATATGATCGCGCTTTGCCATAACGAGGGTAAGCTGGTCGATGCCTGGACCTTCACACTGAAGTATCCCAACGGTGGCTTCAGCGATACGGAGTGGACGAATTTCTCGGCACTGGTCGCCTTGAAGCCGGATCAGATCACCACGGACGAAGCTCTGGCGACCGAGCGGGCATGGCTGAAACGCATGGCAGGCTGATCACCCCGCCAATCCCTCGAACTCGGCGAGGAAAGCGAATTCTTCTGCCAATCCAGGCGAATGGGCGATGACAGGGCCGCCATGCTGCAGCAGTCTGTCGACTGGTGGAATGGCAACTTTCGCGCCAGCCTCGGCAGCGATCAGCGCACCGGCAAGCATATCCCAGGCATTCAGATGCCGTTCGTAAAAGAGATCCGAAACTCCTTCCGCCACACGCACGAGATCGACTGCGGCTGCCCCCATGCGGCGATAATCCATGCCACGTTCGTAGAGCCGCTTGGAGAGTGCCGCATAGTCGTCAAAGCTCGTCTTGCGCGAATGACCGAGCACAACGATCGCATTGGCGGGATCGGTGGTCGGGGCGGCATGGATCGGCTGGCCCTCCTTGAAGGCGCCGCGGCCGCGGATGGCGGAAAAGACCTGGTCATTGGCCGCATCATAGACCACGCCGATCTCCACCTTGCCATCGGCGACGAAGGCGATGGAAACACCCCAGTGGCGAAAACCACGGATGTAATTGGTCGTCCCGTCGATGGGATCGACGACCCAGGTGCCGGCCGAGCCTGACTCACCGCCGGTTTCCTCACCCATGAACGTATCCTCAGGGAAGTGCGCCAGCAGTCCCTCGCGGATCGCCTGCTCTGCCTGCCTGTCTGCGATGGTGACGAAATCCTGCAATCCCTTATTCTCGACGTTGAGCGCGCCCGGCTTTCCTTCACGCCTGAAGCGCGCAGCCTCGCGTCCAGCGTTGCGGGCCACGTCGATTGCGACCTCCGCCCGCGCGGTCAGAGCTGAGGCATCGAATGCGGAATTCATCAAGCAGTCCTTCTTTTGATCAGCGTCACGGGGGTAAATTCGACGCGGGCGGTCATATCCGGTTCAGCCATCCTGGACATCAGCAGATTGACCGTTTGTTCAGCCTGGAAATCGCACGGCTGGCGGATGGTCGTGAGGTCGTAGGCCGCCCAGCTTGCCTGAGGGATGTCATCATGGCCGATGATGCGGATCGGCGGCTGCTCCTCGCGGCCGTGCTCCCTCATCATCCGGTCGACCACGCCGCAAGCCATGTAGTCATTGGCGCAGAACAGGCCGTCGATGCCGAGCGAGGCAAGACCGGCGGCTGCGTCATAACCGTTCCGATAGTCGTTAACCTTCAGTTCCACCATTCGGGGCTCAAGGCCGCGTTGACGGCAGGTCATCATGAAGGCTTCGCTGCGTCGCCTTGCCGTATAGGAGATGGCAGGCGCGGCCATGACCGCCGGCGCCTTGACGCCGCTTTCGATGAGATGCGAGGCGGCAAGATGCCCGGCCATGCGATCGTCGGAGATGATGCGATCGACGAAGGGAATATCATCGCCCTTGTTGATCAGCACAATCGGTACGCCTTCGGCGGCGCACTGCTCGCAGATCTCCGTCGGCGGTGCATCCGACGTGACGATGACGCCCGAGACGGCATAGTGCAGCAACTGGCCGATGACGGTCGAGGTGTCGGCCTCCTTTGAGGTCGGCAGCAGGATCGGACGAAAGTTGCGGGCGAGCAGGACACGAGCCAGATGCTCGATCTGCAGTGTACGGAACGGATTGTCGAGCCCGGCGGCGACAACGCCGACGAGATCGGAGCGCTTGTTGGTCAGGCTGCGGGCGAGATAGTTCACCCGATAGCCGAGATCCTTCGCCGCCTGATAGACCTTTTCGCGCGTCTTCGGCGAAACGCTGGCATCCGGCGTGAAGGCGCGCGAGACGGCGGCACGCGAGACGCCTGCCACACGCGCCACGTCGAAGGACGTGACCTTTCTCGGCCCCTTGTTATCCTTGTCTGCCATGTCTTTCACCCCCAGCGGCCGGGCGCATCAGATCGGGCAGGTCCGTACAGATGCCGAGCACCGGAAGCTTCATGATGTCGGAAAGAATGGTCGGCCGCTCCTCATGCCACAGCACGATCTCACGGCCCTCGCCGAAAGCCCGCTGCATAAGCTCTTCGCCCACGAGATCCTGCGGCCGTTCGCCGGCCCGTTCCCAGCAGAGATGCAGGATATCGGCACCGGCCTCGTCACCCGCCGCATGCGGATCGTGGCCGACGCGGATCAACACCGAGAGCGGATAGTCGCAACCGGCATCGCGAAGCTCGCGCACCTGTGCCGTATCGAAGGAGCCGAGGCAGGCGAAGCGCTGGTTCTTTTCGTTAAGGTGCTTCCAGCAAAGAAGCCCCGTGCCCGGCGCCTTGAGCTCGATGTAGAGGCCCGTATTGGTTAGCCGTCCAAGGGCGGCGACCGCCTCGAAGGTCGGAATATTGACGCCTTCGAGGGCCGCAAGTTCGGCCGCCGTCATCTCGGAAATGCGACTGTCGATGCCGAAGACACGCTCGAGGTGATCGTCGTGGGAGACCACCACCACGCCGTCCTTGGTGAGCTGTGTGTCGAGCTCCCACATTTCCGCACCAAGTTCGGCGGCGCGCTGAAAGGCTTCGAGCGTATTTTCCCGCTCATGACCGCTCGCGCCGCGATGGCCGATGCAGAAAGGCAGATATCCCTTGTTCGAGGGCCAGCCGTAGCGTTCGAAGAAAGTCGAGAAGTCACGCATCGCTCAGAGCCTCCGCCCTTCGTCGTCGAATACGAACACACCCTTGCTATCAATCGCCCACCTCACCTCGTCGCCGACGGTGATGTCATTGCGGACCGGCTGGATCGAGCGTAGCAGCGAGCCGCCGGCGAGCCGTACGTCGTAGAGGTTCTCGCGGCCTTGCGTTTCGGCGAAAGTGACTTTACCGGAAACGACGATATCGCCGGCCGGATTGAAATGTTCAGGGCGCACGCCGAGCGTCAGCTTGCTGCCCTCGGCAGCCTGGACCGAAACCGGCACGCGGATCTCGCTTTCAGGCATCGCAAAGGTGCCATCCTTCATCACGCCGCGCAGGAAAGTGATCGGCGGGTTGCCGAGGAAACCGGCGACGAAGGCGGTGCGTGGATCACTATACATTTCGGCCGGCGTGGCGATCTGCACGATCTCGCCTTCCTTCATAATGGCGATGCGGTCGCACATGCTCATCGCTTCCACCTGATCATGGGTGACGAGGATCGCAGTGATGCCCGTCTCGCGCTGGATGCGGCGGATTTCCGAACGCATTTCAAGGCGGAGCTTGGCATCCAGGTTGGCGAGCGGCTCGTCGAGCAGCAGCACATCCGGCTTGCGGATCAGCGCGCGGGCAAGCGCCACGCGTTGCTGCTGGCCGCCGGAAAGCTGGGCTGGCCGGCGCTCCATGAGATTGCCGATCTGCACGAGGCGGGAAATGCGCTCGACCTCCTTGCGGGTATCGGCCGCATTGACGCCCTTTACCTTCAGCGGAAAGCCAATGTTTTCGGCAACCGTCATATGCGGGTAAAGCGCATAGGACTGGAAGACGACGCCGACATTGCGCATCTGGCTCGGCAGGTCGGTCACATCACGATCGCCAAAGAGGATACGTCCGCCGGTGGGCCGGTGGATGCCGCAGACGGCAAACAGCGTCGTCGATTTGCCGCAGCCCGAGGGGCCGAGCAGCGCCAGCATCTCGCCACTGCCGACTTCAAGTTTCATGTTCTCGATGACCTTGGTGGAGCCGAAGCTCTTCGAGAAATTGTCGAGGAGGATGCGCATCAGCCTTTGCTCCCGCCGCCGTAGATGTTCATGAGGTATTTGTTGAAGAGTGCGTAGGCGATCAGCACCGGAATGAGGTAGAAGAGGCCGACCGCCTTGAACATGTTGAAATCGTAATTGTTGTCGTCGGCAAGGAAGCCGGCGAGATAGACCGACAGCACCTGCACCTGATTGCCCGGTGCCAGCACCTGCGGCAGGATGAACTCGCCCCAGCCGGAGAGGAAGGAAAACAGGCCGAGCGCCATGATGCCGGGCTTGACCTGTGGTAGCACCAGGCTGCGCCAGACGCGGAAACGTGAGGCGCCGTCGACGACGCCCGCCATTTCGATTTCCCAAGGCACCGTGTCGTAGAAGCCCTTCATCAGCCAGATGCCGAGCGGCAGGTCGATCGCCGCCTTCACCAGGATCACGCCGATCAGCGAATTGTAGAGGCCGATCATCTGCAGCACGATGAAGATGGCGATGATCAGCGTCACCGACGGAAAGGCATGCAGCACCATGACGCCGGCAAGGAAGAAGCCGCGTGCCGGCACGTTCAGCCGTGACAGCACATAGCCCGCCATCGACGAGACGATCAGCACCAGGCTGGTGGTGCAGGCCGAGAACAGCAGCGTATTCAGGGTCACGTGCCAGATGTTCGCCTTGCCCGCCGTCGTCTCCCACAGGAAGCGCCAGTGATTGAGCGTCAAGCCGGAGGGCAGCAAGGCATCCGGCTGCTTTACCGTCACCGTGTCGAGGAAGAGATAGACATACATCAGGAGCAGCGGCAGGCTGACGATGGTCAGTGCCGTTATGACAGGCCAGTTGCGGTAATTTGCCGAGGGCTGCGAGCGTTCGGCCATGGTCAATCCTCGATCAGGGGCTTGGCGACAAGCGTGCCGTAGTTGAAGACGCGCAGATAAAGAAGCGACAGCGTCACGCCGATGACGACGAGCACCAGCGCCATGGCGGCACCCAGCCCGTATTCGAGATTGCCGGCATAGTTCCTGAGCGCGGTGTGATAGGCGGAGAGCGCCCAGACCTCGGTCGCGTTGCCCGGCCCGCCATTGGTGGCGAGCAGGATTTCGTTGAAGGAAGCAAGCAGCGACAGGGTCTGATAGCAGGTGACGAAGAGGATCGGCCAGCGCATCTGCGGCAGGATGATGTAACGGATCTGCTGCCAGCGCGAGGCGCCGTCGACCTCGCTCGCATAGAACTGACTCTTCGGAATGGCCTTCATCGCCGACGAGAACACCAGCATGCCCATCGAGGCGCCGATAAATCCGTTGATCAGCACGACGAAGAACCAAGCATTATAAGCTGTATCGAGCAGGTAGTTCTTCGGGGGGTAGCCGAACTTGCCCATCAGGATCGAAATGAAGCCGCTGTCCCAGGCGAGCCACTTCCACAGCATGACGTAGATGACGACAGGTGTGATGCGCGGCAGGAGCCAGATGCCGCGAAAGATCGAAGCCGGCGTCGGCGGCATGTAATGCGTCCAGATGGCGAGCAGCAGCGCATAACCGACGTTGAAAAGCACCAGCACCAGCGCAACATAAAGCACGGTATTGAAAAGCACACGCGCCATGTCGGGCGAGGTGGCCATGCGTGAGAAATTGTCGGTCGTCCAGGTCCAGCCGGTATAGGTGGTCTTGGCGACGGTTTCCTTCTGCTCCGGCGTCAGCTTGAAACCCAGCGTATCGAGAGCGGAGAAGAGCTGGTCCTTGCTGTCGAAGCGGGTGTTGAGGACGGAGCGGTTGAACTGTTCGGAGATCTGCTTGACCTCGCGTGTCGAAGGTCGCTCGGCGAGATCCTTGATCATGCGCTCGACGTCGCGGCGTGCCGGGAAGACCTCGCCTATATGTTTGGCGCGCAATTCCGCAGCAATCCCCGGCGCCATCCCGAGGCGTTCGACGGCCGTGAGGCCTGCCTCGTCGATCGTGTAGCGCGGTTCGGCCATCTCGGCGGCGATGTCGGGCATCGCCGATTTCAGCGCGATCAGGGAGTTCGGCGCGATCTGGTAGACACCGCCTGATATGCCGGTCGCGGTCGTCATGTTGGTCATCGAAAAGACGGCCGTCAGAACGACCGGCAGAAGGAAGAACAGGATGATCATGATCGCCGCAGGCGCGATCATCACCAGCCCAAGCGTTCTGGACGATTTCATGGGAAGTCCCTCACGGACGACGCTCCGAAAGGCGGCTTTTGTGCCGCCTTTCGGCTGAGTGCGTCGATCTTAGCGGATGACGATCTTATCGCCGAGCGTGCTCTTCAGCTCGCTCTCGGCATCGTTGACGGCGGCGTCAACAGTCTTGGCACCGGTCCAGGATGCTTCAAGGTTCTTCCACATGATGTTCCAATATTTGCCGAAATCGGAATTGTTCGGCATCGCATTGGCATGCGGCAGCAGGCGCTCGGTGGCTTCGCGGGTCCAGCGGTCGGCCGCGTAGAAGTCGACGGTGGATTCCGACTTGGAGATGCCGAGGTGAGCCGACTTGACCGCATGCAGGGCGTTGGTGCGCGGCTCGGAGGCGATCTTGACCAGCTGGGCGGCGATCTCAGTGTCTTCCTGGTCGTGACCTGCGGTCAGCAGATAGACGAGCGGGTGGGTCAGCGTGTTGGCCTTGCCGCCTTCGCCGGCGGGAATCAGCGTGAAGACCACGTTGCCGAAGAAGTCCTTGAGGCCTTCCTGATTGACGAGGCGGGCATAGTGCCAGGTGCCGCCATCCCAAATGCCGGCCTTGCCGGTGGCCACTTCCTTCCACCACTGATCGCCCGGCATGCCGATATGGTTCTTCTTGGTGACGCCGGTTTTAACGGCGTCGGCGAAGAACTGATAGGTGCGGGTCATCGCCGCCTTGTCGAAGACGAGCTTGCCACCCTCTTCCATCGCGCCGCCGAAGCTGGTGTAGAACTGCCAGTAGTCAGGGCCGTTGCTGGTACGCGGATAGAAGCCGTAGCCGGGCTGGACGAGGCCCTTGTCCTGCATCTTCTTGGCGTCTTCGAGCAGGTTCTTCATCGTGTACTTGCCGTCCTGGACACTCTGCGGCAAGGCATCGAGATCGGCATCGCTGTAACCGATCGCCTTCATGTAGGGCTTCCAGAAGAACATCGGCCGGGATTCAGCATCCTGCGGAATGCCGTAGACGGTGCCGTTATAGGAGGCAATCTGCAACAGATTTTCATAGATGTCGCTGAGCGGCCAGGAGTCGAGATCGACATAGTCCTCGATCGGAACGATGAGACCGGCCTGCGACCAGGGCGCGATGTCTTCATGGCCGCTGACGACGATGTTCGGAGCTGTCTTGGCTTCTGCGGCAAGGGTCAGCGCCTGCTTGAAATCTTCCCAGGCAGAATAGGGCTTCTTCTCGACGGTGATTTTCAGGTCTTCGCCCTTGAGGGCGGCTTCGCGCTGCAGCTGCTGGGCTGCGATCTCGATGGCGTCGAGGCGATAGACGTCGTTCGGGCCGGTACCGCCGGCCCAGACGCTGATGTGAACGTCCTTGGCAAGTGCAAATGCAGAAGTCGAAGCCAGGATTGCAGCGGCGACGGCAAGGGATTTCAGTGTCGRCAAAAGAGTCATCTTCTTCATCTCCCCAGAAGAGCAGTGTGAGGCCTCTTGACGGGTCATCACTGGTGTTGATGGCCGTTCCGATAACCCCACGAAAACGTGGCGTATCCCGCTCTAGGGGGCGAACGTAACGACCGAATGACAAAATTGAGCACGTGTGCAAAATTATTATGACGATGTTCTCGGCGCGGTCAATTCCCTATCAAAAGGCGAGGCCAAATGCCGATGAAAATCGGCATCGAAGAGTTCTGAGGCGACGTCGAGAGCCGCAACATGGCCCCGCCGCCATCACGCCATCTCCTCTTCGAAGAGTTCGAAATCGCGCTCTTGCCTGTATTTTCGCAATCGGCTAATAATTGCGGCGGAGCCGTTCAACAATGGAGGCGTGCAATGACAGATATTTCTTCATCCAACGCCTCTTTGGCATAGGCCTTCGAAGCTCCAACCCTCGATCATATCCGAGATCTTTCAAGCTTCACCATCCAGAGATGGCATTCGTTTCGCACGCAGCGTCTGGGCGGTGATGTCCGCGCTATGTCTCTGCGCAGATTCAGCTTGAAAGAAGGGCGGCTCAGAATTCTGACCGCTGGTGATCATGACCAATCAACATGCCGGCGAAAGCCTGACGGCATCTATGAGCGAGCTTTGCTCGCGATTTAGTTTCAAGGAAATTCTCATCGCAGCCATCGTTGCCCGGTGGAGACGTCGTCGCATTGTAAACAGCTTCGATACCTTCCCATCCTGGCTGTGCCGTGACCTCGCTTTGTCCGATGAATAGATCGGCCCCCTCGCTGATGTTGCCGAGGGAATACCCGGCAGGAGTGGTTTCGAGACGAGATCATCCCTGCCGGCTTGCGGCCAATGCGATCATAACAATCAAATGCCGGCCCAGAGATCGCGAAGCATCTGCCGAAGCAGTAGCGCCTCCGCCCACCGATCGGTGGTGTCGTTACCGTCTCGCCCGGTGATCGCATAGGGCTTCGGCCCCAGCTCGCAGATGAAGACCAGCTCGGCATTCGAAGCCGCGCGACTGCGCCAATCGCGCATGCCGTGGTCCCACCATTGAAGGAAGAGGTCGACCCAGGGCCGATGGTGAGGAAACGAAATTTCGATCTGCACCTGTTCACACGATGCGACCCTGCCATGGAAGGCCTGGGTATTGCGCAGGATGCGATGGATCATGGCATGGGTTTCGTCATCGACCGGAAACGCGAATTCGCGTGCGACCGTAAAGTGCGAGAGGTCTGCGACCAGCGGCAGATCCGGCCTCTTCTCCAACAGGTCGAGTGTAAACAACAGATCCGTCGTCATCCGGTTGCGGTGGGTTTCGATGAAGACGGGAACTCCGGCATCCTCGGCAAGCTGCATCCAGCCGTCCAGGATCGGCAGGCACTCCTCGACGCGGCGCAGTCGGACATCAGGCTGCACGTTGATATGGCTGACCGGGAATTCCACGGCAAGCTCGAGCGGCAGGCGCAAATCTTCGACGTTGCGGGGAAAACAGACGCCTTCGATCTTCAATCGGGCGCCCCGAATAGCGTCATTCAACCTGAGAACGTCGGCGCGGTTCGTATAGTGGGCGCTGATGCCGTCGAAGCCGGCCTCCGAGATCATCGCGATGTTCTCATCGAGGTTGCGCTCATGGCCATCCGTATGTCGGCGTTCCATGGCCCAGAGCGACTGGAAGATCAGCAGCCTCTGCATCATGCCACCCTTGCGCTTTTCAGGAGCACCTTGAGGTTCAGGTTCGGATCGGCGAGAGCGGCGGGATCAGGATGCACTCCGGCTGCGATCAGCATTTCGGCAAGTTTGATATCCTTGGCGAGACCATTGCCGACGCCAAGCCCTGCTGCGGCGACGAGACGCCCGCCGTCCAGATAGAATTCAAGCTCATCTTCGCCACGCGAGCGGACCACACTTTGATGGGCCGGTTGCGGCAGCCCGACTACCTGGAGGCCGAGATCGTATTGATCGGACCAGAACCAGGGGATGGCGACGAAAGCTTCGACTGAAGCGACCATATTGCGAGCGGCAAGCTCGGCCTGGGCTCTGGCATTTCGCCAGCTTTCGAAGCGAATATGACCCCCGCCGGGCTGGCTCATTGCTGCGCAGTCGCCCGCCGCAAAGATATCAGGCGCGCTGGTGCGAAGATGGGTATCCGTCAGGATGCCGTTGCCTGTCGCCAATCCAGCCTGCTGCGCCAGCGTGATCTCCGGCATTACACCGATGGCGCTGACGACAAGTTCGGCTTGCACCGTACTGCCGTCCGTCAGAGTGACGCCGGTATCGGTGATTGCCGCAACGCCCCGGTCGAAATGGAAATCGACGCCTTCCGCCACGTGCCTGGCATGCAGCTTTTCGGCAAAGCGCGAGGGGACGGCGCGCCCCAGAATCTTGGGTGCTGCTTCAATGACGCTGACCGCAATGCTCTTGCCGCGAAGCACGGACGCAAGCTCCATCCCGATCAAACCGCCGCCGATGACAGCAACGTTCCGACCTGTTCTCATATTGGAGAATATCGCTTCGGCATCGGCATGGGTGCGGAAGTCGAGCGCGTGTTCGGCACCGGGAGATGCAAGCCGTCTTGGACGCGCGCCCGTGGCAAGCAACAGCTTTTCATAGGCCAGCCCGCATCCGTCGCTTAAAGCGACCGTGCGGGCGTCGGTATCCAGCTTCGAGGCCGACACGCCCTTGAGATAGTTGATGCCGGCGGAGGCCAGAGCATCCTGCGCGCAGATCAGTTTCATCTGCACGGCGCCACTCATCGGCTTCGACAGCGGCGGCCGTTCGTAGGGCAGATGTGGCTCCGCTCCGACCAGCGTGATGGACCCGGAATATCCCGCCTCCCGCAAAGCAAATGCAGCACGCGTTCCGCATTCCCCTGCACCGATGATGACAATGCCGCTCATAAAGCTCTCCATAAAAAAAAGAGGCCGGCGCTCGTGAGGGGAGACACCGGCCAGGGAGGATCAGTTCTGGTGGGCGTACTCTGCCATGTTCGTCGGCGTGACCAGTTCGAACAGCACCATGACCTGCTTGTCGACGCTGTGGCCGCGAGCGAGGGCAACAGCCGCATCCATCGCACCGGCAGACTGCCCCTTGGCATTCTGGAACACAGTCACATCAAGATCGCCGTTCGTCATCGCAGCCAGGGCATCCTGCGTCGCGTCGATGCCGACAACGACGACGCTGTCCATCGACACGCCGGCAGCTTTCAGCGCCTGGATCGCACCGATCGCCATTTCGTCATTATTGGCGAAGACCGCGTCGATCGGACGACCGGCTGTGATCCAGTTTGTCGTCAGGTCCATGGCATTGGTGCGCGTCCAGGCGGCCGATTGCTCGTCGGCGATGGTCACGCCCTTGCAATCGCCGGCCGCGAGCGTTTCCTTGACCGATGAGGTTCGATCGCGCGAGGCCTGATGCGCAAGGTCTCCCATCAGGATATAGGCCTGCGCATCGCCGGCCTTTCCATTCTTCTTGAGGATTTCGCAGGCAGCTTCCGCCCCCAGCCGTCCGGAATCGGTTTCCTTCGAGCCGACATAGGCCTGGTTCTTGGGAAGCTTGTCGACATTATCAGGCTGGAGATTGACATAGACGAGCGGAATGCCGGCCTTCTCGGCTGCCGCGCTGATACCGGGCGCGGCTGATGTATCAGCCAGCGTCACGATGATCGCATCCACTCCCGCGGCGATGAAATTATTCACCTGATTGAGCTGCTTGGAGACATCGGTCTGAGCATCCTCGATCTGCAGAGTTATCCCGCCCACCTGAGAGGCTCTGGTGCTCAGGCCTTCACGCAGCAGCGTCTGGAAATTGTTGTCGAAGCTCTGCATCGAGACGCCGATGGTCTCGGCCGAGGCAGCACTGGCCGTCAGGGCGGCCAGGACGGCCGCCACACAAAATGACTTCATGATTTCCTCCCATTGGATGCCGGGCCACCCGAAGCATTCCGGAGGCCGTTCAGGCCTGCTGATGTCGCAGGCTCAGGCGAGAGCCACGCGAACTTCCCCATCGATCACCTCGGCGGGATAAGTTTTCAGATTTTCGCAGGCGGGAAGCCTGAGCGCTTCGCCAGTGCGGTAGTCAAAGGCGCCGGAATGCTTGGGACATTCCACTTCGAAATCCATGACCAGTCCGTCCGCGAGGTGGATTGCCTCGTGGGTGCAGAGCCCGGTGGTGCAATAGACGCTATCGTCAGGTCCGCGATAAATGGCATAGGTGCGGCTGCCGTGATCGAAACGGATGGCGCCTTCCTGTTCGATGTCCTCAAGTTTGCAGGCAGTGATCCAGCTCATTCGGCCGCTCCCTTGACTTCCATGCCGGCCTTGCGGGCTGCGAGTTTTTCTTTGCGCCGGCGATAGCGCTCCTGCATGCGGGCTTCGCCTTCGGGCGAGCCGTCGTGCCAGGTGCCGAACCACTTATCGAGCGGGATCAGGGCATCGCCGTAATTCACCTCGAAATATTTGTGGTGCAGGTAATGCGCATAGGCATGGCTATCGACCAGCTTGTCCTCGCCGACCTCCACCTTGTCGAAGCCCACGTGACCCGGAATGGCGCCGAAGCCCGCATAGTGAAGCTGATAGAGCATGAGGATCGGATTGGACGGCAGGATCAGGTGATAGAAGGCCGTTCCGAGGTAGAGCAGATGCTCGACCGGATGCATCGACAGCGACGACCAGGGCGACGGGTTGACCGAGTTATGGTGGACCGAGTGCACCCACTTGTAGAGGATGGGTGTGTGGATGAGCCGATGAATGCAAAAGAAGTGGAACTCATGAATGATCGGCACGGCCAGCGCGACGATGGCAAGCGTCCAGGGGTTCTCCGCAAAGCTCAGCCAAGGCGCGTAACCATTGGCATAGGCCCATAACATGGCAGCCTCGATCGCCGTCCAGATCGTCACGCCCGACAGGAAGGTGCGCAGCATGTTGTCGACGTTCTGGCGTTCGAACCAGAAGGCCTTGCTCTTCTGATCGGCTGGAAATTTTCCATTGTACTTGAAGCGGTTTTGCTGACGTTTCAGCACATAGAGATGCACCTCGAAGGCGCCGTAGAAAAACAGGACGCAGATTGCATTCACGACATAAAGCCAAGCAATCCAGCCGAAACCGATCGTTCGCATCGTCTCTATCGGCGGAATGACCATGGCCCAGTAAGCGACCGCGGACGCTGCAAAAATCGCATTCCAGGGAAAGAAATAATGCGGCAGCCATTTCAAAACGGCCATGAGCCGTGGCGGAAAGTCAAATAGCGGCGCGGTCTCGACGGGCTTGTTGGGCACCCAGTCGCCGCGCTTGTTACGCGTGCCGAATTTCAGATCGTTCATTTCACTCTCCTCCGGGCGAAGCGGAAATCTCCCCTCCGCACAAGTCCTTTTGAAAGAGAGCGCCTGGTGCGCCTGATCCGGTGTCGCTCCTCTCGACGCTCCGGCTCTCCTTCCTGCCTTGAAATTAGCAGGAGACCGTCGCGGCGCCGAAGCCATTCTTGATCAAATCAGATCAAAGCCCTTCCTTGGTAATGGTGATGAAACGGATAGGCGCCCGATCGGGCTCGATATCGGTCAGGCCGATGCGGCGCAGGACGAGATCGAGCGATCGCCGGGCCTGGGCTTCCGGCGCCTGGTCCAGCACCACATCCATGACATCATCCTGCAAGGCTTTGCGGGTGTAGTCAGTCAGTTCATGGCCGACGAAGAAGATATTGCGCCCACGCGCATGACGGCGCAGCACGTCGATCAGCGCAGAGTTGGCGCCTCCGGCATTATAGAGGCCGGCAAGGTCCGGATAGATTTTCAGGGCAGAAAGCAGAAGCTCGGCACTGAAGTGCTCTTCATCAAGGCCGAAGCCCAGCCATTGAAAGCTGGTGGCGCCGGGATGCTCCAGAAAATAGTCGGAAAATCCGCGGATGCGATCGCGGTGCACCTGGTAGATCGGGTGGCAGATTGCGACAACAGGTCCTTGCCGGCGGGCCATACGGCTGATGAAAAGCGCAGCTGTCCGTCCGGCGGCATAGTTGTCGATGCCGACGAATTCGCCTGAGCGTTCGGACGCGCGGGTGACGACGTGGACGACCGGCAATCCCTGGGCGATGACGTTTTCGACAGCAGCCTGGATCACCGGGCTGCGGGGCACTGCAAGAATGAGGCCCGCGCGCGGCAGGTCGGTCGACAGGATGCGACGAGCAATCTCCTCCGGCTTCATCTCCTCAGTGAAGCTGCGATGCACGACGACCAGTGGGTCGAGGGTTGCGGCAATTCGCTCGAATGCCTTGGAAAGCCGCTGATAAAAGGTCGTCTCCGGACGAACCATTAGCACTTCGATGCGCAACAGGCCGCGATGGGTATCGGGAAGCGTGCGCGGGTAATCCAAGCTGCGCGCAGCGACGATCACCTTTTCGACCAGTTCGGGACGAACCCCGCCCCGGCCGTTCAGCACCCGTTCGACGGTGGCGGTTCCCACACCTGCCTGGCGGGCGATATCCCGATAGTTCGGCTTGCTCACTGCTCTGTCCCCAATCGCCGAAGGCTGCATCGTCAAAGACGCTTTTCCAGCAATATCCATGACTTAGGAATCGGGAGCAATCCAGATCGCGTTTCGAGACGCACAGAAATGCTTTCTCAGAAACTACGCGATTGAATTTTCTGAGATGTAAATATTAAGTTGGACCGCAAATACGTGAATCCCACGTCGCATTCTCATGCGGCTCCAGATTGGCTGTTCATCCAAAAGTATCCCATCCCATGAGCCTTGAATCCGTCCGCGCCTTCTTCGCCGCCAATGCCCCAGACGTTGCCATCATCGAAACGGCCGGAAGCTCTTCGACCGTCATCCTCGCAGCCGAGGCGCATGGCGTCGAGCCGGCGCAGATCGCCAAGACAATCTGCCTGCGCGTCGGCGACCGCATCATGCTGATTGTGGCGAGCGGCACTTCGCGTCTCGACAACAGGAAATTCAAGGATGCCTTCGGCGGCAAGGGGCGCATGCTCGACGCCGAAGAGGTGCTGGCAGTGACAAGCCATCCGGTCGGCGGTGTCTGCCCCTTCGGCCTGCCCGTGCAACTGCCTGTCTATTGCGACGTGTCGCTGAAGCAGTTCGACGAAGTCGTGCCAGCCGCCGGTTCGACCAATTCTGCGGTGCGTATTTCGACGGGCCGGCTGGCGGAAATCACCGGAGCCGAATGGGTCGACGTCTGCCAGTAGCACCGCACAGCTTCACAGAGCAGAAAGAATACCTATATTAACTCCTGACATGCCGTTGAGCGCATGACAGGAGGTTTGAGAAATGCCCAGTGCCGTTTCGCGTTTTGCCAGGATCGCAGCGATTGCTATTCTTGCGAGCGCTACCGTCTTTGCTTCGATCGGTGATGCCGATGCGCGCCGCGCCGGTGGATTCGGCGGATTCGGAAGTCGCGGCACGCGCACCTTCAGCGCGCCTCCTGCCACCAGTACCGCCCCAGCCCCGGCTGCCCCCATCGAACGTTCGATGACGCCGCGCCCGCAGACGAACGCGCCTTATAATACGCCGCAGCCGGGTTATGCCCAGCAGCGCCCCGGGTTCTTCGGCGGCTTCGGCCGTTCGATGATCGGCGGCCTGATTGCCGGTGGCCTTCTCGGCATGCTGCTCGGCCACGGCTTCGGCGGCGGCTTCGGTTTCCTCGGCATGCTGTTGCAGATCGCGCTGATCTTCGGTGCGATCACGCTTGCCATGCGCTTTTTCGCCAATCGCCGCCAGCCGTCCTATGGCACTGGCGGCCAGAGCTTTGGCGGTTTGCAGTCTTCCAACATGTCGCCGGCAAACGGTGGTTCGTCCTTCCGTATTCCGGCGATCGGTTCTGGCTCCGGCTCGCAGCAGCAACGCAATGCGCGTCCCAGTGACGAAATCGGCCTTGCCCAGGCCGATCTCGACCAGTTCGAAGAACTGCTGACGAAGGTTCAGACGGCCTACGGCGCGGAAGACTACGGTTCATTGCGCCGACTGACGACGCCGGAGGCCATGTCCTACCTTGCGGAAGAACTCGGCGAGAACGCCACCAACGGCGTTCGCAACCAGGTTACCGACGTCAAGCTGCTGCAGGGCGATATCGCCGAAGCCTGGCGTGAAGACGGTATGGAATATGCAACGCTTGCGATGCGCTACTCCTCGATCGATGCCATGGTCGAGCGCAACAGTGGTCGCCTCGTGTCGGGCGATGACCGCCGCCCGAGCGAAAGCACGGAGGTCTGGACCTTCGTGCGCAAGTCCGGGGCCGACTGGAAGCTTGCCGCCATCCAGGGCACCGGCCAGCGCGCTGCCTAATTGACTGAAACGGGTTTGGAGCGCATGCGGGAAACCGTCTCGCGCTCCGCCCGTTTACAGCGCATCGGCGGCAGGCCGCGATCCATTAGATCCATATCCTCGAGCACCATATCGCCCATCTTCTTGAAGGCGCTGTCGAGCGCGCCGGCGCGATGGGCCGAGCGGATAAAACCCTCGAGGCCGCGCACCGGATGGTCCGACGGCAGCGGCTCCTGCGGATAGACATCACTCGCCGCAACGATATGGCCGCAAGCGACGGCCGCCATCAACGCTTCGAAGTCCACGACATCTGCGCGGCTGAGCAAGATGAAGGCTGCGCCCTTGCGCATGCTGGCAAATGCATCCGCGCCGAGGAAGCCTCTGTTCTCGCTGGTGACGGAGGCGACGACGAAAACAAAGTCGCTCAGCGTCAGCACTTCGTTCAGGCTTGCGGGCTCCACGCCGTTTTCCTCCAGGATCGAGCGGGGCATCCATGGATCGAAAACCCTGATTTTCGCACGAAAGCCCGACAAGACCCGTCGCAGCGCTTTACCGAGATCGCCAAAGCCGATGATGCCGATTTCGGAGCCCGATAGCAGCCGCGAGCTTGCATTCCCCTCGCCGCCCCATAGTTCATGCCCCTCCCGGAAAGCTACATCGGCATCGACGATGCCGCGCGCGAGGCTGAGCGCGAAGCCAAGGCCGATCTCAGCGACCGGCTCGGCAAACACCTGCCCGGTCGTCACGACATGGATACCGCGCTGGAACAGGATTTCATAAGGCATGTTGTTGAGCAGGTTGCTCTCGACATTAAGGATCGAGCGGAGCTTCGGCATACGCGCGAGCGTATCCGCGGAGAGCGGCGGCTGGCCGATGATGTAGCGCGCCTTGCCAAGAATATCATCGCCAAGACCGGCAATGTTTTCGGGATCGGCCTCGACGATCTCGTATTTGGCGTTGAGTTCGGCGTGTGCCTCGTCACTGAAGATCAGATCGAGCGTGCGTGGCTCGGGCGCGCTGATTGCTATCGGCCTTTCGGTATTCGTCATGGGATCCTCCTCGAGATGCGGCAACTCTCACCTCCGCAACACGATTGATAATCCGGTTGAGAGCCTCTTGGGAAGCCGCCTTTCAAAAAGGCAATTGCCTACGATACAAGCACTTGAAATTTCTATCTATTCCATGCTTTCCGTTGACGGCTGAATATAGCTGGACTAGCTTGATGACGCGACTTGAAACCGTGCCTGAGGAGTCGGCGGCCGCAGGCGCCAGAGCATTCCAGCAAAGTGCGCAGCAGTTTTGCGTCCGGAATTGCGTAAATCAAAAAGACAGAGCATTTCCGCGCCTTGACGAAAGCGGAGATGCTCTCAAGATCAGAGGGAATTCCAAAATGAAATCAATCTTCAAGGGCGGCCTTCTCGCGCTTGCCACCGCAGCACTTCCGGCAGTCGCCTATGCTCATACCGGCGTTGGCGAAACAGCCGGCCTTGTCCACGGTTTCAGCCATCCGATTTCCGGCCTCGATCACATCCTTGCGATGGTCATGGTCGGCGTCTTCGCCTTCCAGCTCGGCGGCCGTGCCGTCTGGGCCGTACCGGCAACCTTCGTGCTCATCATGGCCTTCGGCGGGGCGCTGGGCATTGCCGGTGTCAATCTGCCTTTCGTTGAAACAGGCATCGCGCTTTCCGTCGTCGTACTTGGCGCGGTCGTTGCCCTGAATGTGCGTGCCTCGACAGCTGTCGCAATGGGTATCGTCGGTCTGTTTGCAATCTTCCATGGGCATGCGCACGGCGCCGAAATGCCTGAAAATGCCGGGGGTGCTGCCTATGCCGCTGGTTTCATGATCGCAACCGCCCTGCTGCATGCAGTTGGTCTCGCTACCGGTTTCCTGATTGCCCGTGTCGGCGAGCGCCAGGGCGCCTTCGTCGTGCGCACCGCAGGCGGCCTTGCTGCCGTTGCCGGCGTCGGCATCCTGACCGGCCTGATCTGAGGCCCGCGCCTCTCCCGGTTAATTTATCCGGCTTTTAGCGCCCGGCGGACAAAGGTCCGCCGGGCGTTTTATGTTTGCGGGATTTGACTCAAGTCAATTCCAGGCGCGCAATACCGGTCTATCAAGAGGCAGATCATCGAGGCGTGCATCCAAATTGACGCAGGTCAGCCTGGGCAATTGCGGCAGAAGAGCGAAAGCCGGTATAGTAATTTCAGAAGTTTCTGAAATCACAGACGTAACGGAAATGACAATGAACCTTCCGCCTCTCGTTCAGTCCTTTGTCCTGCACTTCGGTGAAATGGGTTCCCGCTGGGGAATCAACCGCACGGTCGGCCAGATTTACGCGCTGCTCTTCGTCTCGCCCTCGCCGCTCTGCGCCGAGGAAATCGTCGATGCGCTCGGTATCTCGCGCTCGAACGTCTCCATGAGCCTTCGTGAACTGCAGGCCTGGAACCTGGTGCTGCTGCGCCATAAGCCGGATGACCGGCGCGACTTCTTCACGACACCTGACGATGTCTGGGTGATTCTCAGAACACTCGCCGAAGAGCGTAAGAAACGCGAGGTCGATCCCACGCTTTCGATGCTGCGCGAAATCCTCATGCAGCGCCCGGCAAGCGAGGTTGAACGCCATGCGCAGGAGCGCATGGGCGAGATGCACACGCTCATCGAGCAGCTGACGCATTGGTATGATGACGTAAAACAACTCGAAACAGAAAGGCTTGCAACGTTACTCTCGTTAGGCGCGAAGGTGACGAAGCTCCTGGAGGCCAAGGACAGGGTCGTTTCGCTTGGCCGTCGTCGTCCCAATCCTGCGAACAAGAGTTAGCGTCGTGAACAGTGCTTTCTTCGACGCAAGAGACCCGCAAGAGGCAAGGACGCTCCAAGGCGATGCCGTGACGCATAGGCCGGCAAAGACCAAAAGCCGGCTGCGCAGCGCAGCCATGCTGCAGGCCTTCGCAGCCGTGCTTTGGATTCCGCAGGCGGGCCTGCTTGCCTATTCCGTCGGACGGCTGGCCGATGGTGGCGGCCTCGCCGATATCCTCTGGCCGGCCCTCTTCATTCTGCTTTTCGGCGTTGTCAAAAGCTGTCTCGACGCCACTGGCGGCCGTCTTGCTTTTCGCGCCGCCCGCGCGGAACTCAGCGAAAAGCGCGTCGCCGCTATTCGCCTGCTCGCCCGCCTGTCGCCGGTCGATATCGACCGCCCGGCCTCCGGCGAGGCGGCGAGCATTCTTGGCGAGCAGGCCGAGCTGATCGTGCCCTATCTCGCCCGGTTCCAGCCGGCACGGGTGAAGGCGAGCCTCGTGCCGCTCGTCATCCTGGCTTGCGTCTTTCCGATCTCCTGGATTGCTGCACTCGTGCTGCTGTTTGCAGGACCACTCATTCCGATTTTCATGGCACTCATCGGCTGGCGCGCGCAGGCTGCGAGCGAAAAGCAGCTTGCCGCGACAGGCGGCCTCAACGCCTTCCTGCTCGACCGGCTGCGCGGGCTTGCAACGATCCGTTCGTTGGATGCGGTCGACGCCACTGCTTTACGGCTGCGCACCGAGGCTGAATCGCTGCGCACACGCACCATGGCGGTGCTGAAAATCGCGTTCCTTTCGTCTGCCGTGCTCGAGCTCTTCTCAGCGCTCGGCGTTGCGATGACCGCTGTCTATATAGGCTTCAGCCTGCTCGGCGAAATCCGTTTCGGCGCGTGGTCGGGCGGCCTCGCTCTTTCGCAGGGGCTGTTCATTCTTCTGCTCGCACCCGCCTTTTTCGAACCCCTGCGCGAACTCTCCGCCGTCTGGCATGACCGCGCCTCGGGCGAGGCGGCGCTGAAGGCGCTCGATGGCTTGGCTGCCGACGGCATGAGGCTTCCCTATGAGGAGAGTGCCGAGGCTACGACTGTAGTGGAAGCCTTCAATATCCGCCTGGAAAATATCGGCTTTCGTTATCGGTCCGATCAGGAACCGGTCCTCGACGGTTTCAATCTCGACATCGCCGCCGGCGAACACGTGGCGCTACTCGGCGCCAGCGGCACGGGCAAGTCAACCTTGCTGTCTCTGACCGCCGGCCTGGCCCCTTGCGGGGAAGGTCAGGTTCTGATCGGTGGAACAGCCATAGATCGCGCCAAAATGGCCTGGATCGGCCAGAATCCGCATATCTTCGCCGGCACGATATCGGGCAATGTCGCGCTCGGTCGGCCTGGAATCACAAAAGACAGAGTTTCCGAGGCGCTCGATCTGGCAAAGCTTGCAGGTGTTGCGAAGGCCTACGGCCATCGCCCGCTCGGCGAAGCCGGCATCGGCCTTTCCGGCGGCGAAGCGCTGCGGCTGGCGATCGCGCGTGCTGCCTGCGACCCCAATATCCGCATCATCCTTGCCGACGAACCGACCGCCCATCTCGACGCCGAATCCGCAGCCGACATAACGGAGAGCCTGCTCGCTTTCGCAGAAGGACGCACGCTGATCGTCGCCACCCACGATCCGCTGCTTGCCGCGCGCATGCAGCGCACCATCCGCCTCGATGCCACAACTTTCCGGGAGGCTGCCGAATGACCACCTTCATAAGAGATATCAAGCCGGTGCTGCGTCTCTTCGTCGAGACACGCCGAAAGGAGCTGCTGCTCGGTGCCGCGCTCTCGGCAGCAACGGTAACGGCGGGCATCGCCCTGCTCGGTCTCTCGGGCTGGTTCATCACCGCGACCGCGCTTGCCGGGCTTTCGGCAACCATCGCTGCGACCTTCGACGTGTTTGCGCCGTCTGCGGGCATCCGCTTCCTCGCCATTCTGCGCACGGCGGCTCGTTACGGCGAGCGGCTGACCACCCATAATGCCACGCTTGCCGTGCTGGCTGCCCTTCGCGAACGTCTGTTTCGCGGCTGGGCCTCCGCAGGTGCGGCGCGCGCGCTCCTCAACCGCCCAGCGCGGCTGCTCTTTCGTCTGACGGCCGATATCGACGCGCTGGATTCGCTCTATCTGCGTATCCTGGTGCCTGCAGCCGTGGCAGTCGGCGCAGCACTCGTCGCCAGCGTTACGCTCGGCCTGATGCATCCGCTGTTCGGGCTTCTCTTCGGCCTCAGCCTTATTCTGGTCGGGCTCGGCCTGCCGCTGGCGGCAGGTCAGGCGGCCCGCAAACATGCGCGCCGACGTGCCTACGGCATCGAAACCCTGCGGTCGCGGACGATCGATCTCATCGCTGGGCAGACCGATCTGTTGATGGCCGGCCGGATCGCCGCACAGCAGCAGGCGATAACCGACGCCGATGCCTATACCGCACGGGCAGACGACCGGCTGAACAGGATCGAGACCGGAGTGACCTTCGGCTTCGGGCTTTTCTCCACCGCCCTGCTGGTTGCAGCATTGCTGACATCAGCGATGCTGATGCAAACAGGCGCAATCACCGCCCCGGTCGCCGCACTCGGCATACTCGTTGCCTTTGCCGCAACCGAACCCTTCGCAGCGCTACGCCGCGGCGCCATGGAATTCGGCAGGACGATGCTTGCAGCCAGACGCATCGCACCACGCCTTTCGGCAGCCGATGTGGACTTCACGCCGAAGACGCCTGCCCATGAGCTCGCCTTCGCGCTGCAGAATGCAACCGTTACCCATGACGGAGCGGCCCTGCCCGCCCTGCTTGACGTAACGCTGGAATTGCGTCGCGGCGAGCATATTGCCGTGGTCGGCTCGAGCGGCGCCGGTAAGTCGACCCTGCTTTCACTTCTAGCCGGCGAGTTGCCGCCGGTAGATGGTATGGCCGCCGCGCTCGACGGAACGCTACTCACCCAGCGGACCGAGCTTTTCCAGGACACGCTGCGCGGCAACCTGTTGCTCGCGGCACCCTGTGCCGATGATGAGCAATTGCGCAGCGCGCTTGCTGGCGCTGGCCTGCTTGCCGATGTTGATGCACTGCCATCAGGCCTCGACACACTGCTCGGCGAAGGCGGTATGGGACTGTCAGGCGGACAATCTCGCCGGCTGGCACTCGCCCGCCTCTTCCTGCGCGACACGCCGCTCTGGCTGCTCGACGAGCCGACCGAGGGGCTTGACGGCAGCACCGCACGCGATGTGCTGCATCGCCTCGCGCTCAGGGCCGACGGCCGAGCACTTGTCATCGCTACGCATATTCGCCGCGAAGCGGCGCTCGCAAACGTGGTCGCCGTCATCGAGGACGGCCGCATCTCGGAAGTTTCGCGCCGTGGAGAGGCGGCGTTCGAAAAGGCGCTCGATCGGCTTCGACCGGATTGAGCGAACAGGCATGCCCCGCACGGCCAGCCGGCAATGCGGAAACTACTTGATACCCCGTGGGACCGTGGGAGTAAGACAATGGAATTAGACATCGTAGCGCTATCGCGCTTTCAATTTGCGCTGACTGCGCTTTACCACTTCCTGTTCGTGCCCTTGACGCTCGGCCTTTCCGTGCTGCTTGCCATCATGGAAACGACCTATGTCATGACCGGCCGCCAGATCTGGCGGCAGATGACGAAATTCTGGGGCACGCTCTTCGGCATCAATTTCGTGCTGGGCGTCGCAACCGGTATCGTCATGGAATTCCAGTTCGGCATGAATTGGAGCTATTACAGCTATTATGTCGGCGATATCTTCGGTGCACCGCTGGCGATCGAGGGCCTGATGGCCTTCTTCCTCGAAGCGACCTTTGTCGGCCTTTTCTTCTTCGGCTGGGACAAGCTGTCGAAGGTCGGCCATCTGGTCGCCACCTGGGCGGTCGCGCTCGGCTCGAATTTCTCTGCGCTCTGGATCCTGATCGCCAACGGCTGGATGCAGAACCCGGTCGGGTCCGCTCTCAATCCTCAGACGATGCGCATGGAGATAACAAGCTTCTACGACGTGGTCTTCAACCCTGTCGCCCAGGCAAAGTTCGTCCACACGGTTTCGGCCGGTTATGTCTGTGCCTCGATCTTCGTGCTCGGCGTTTCTGCCTGGTACCTGCTCAAGGGCCGGCATATCGAGCTTGCCAAGCGCTCGATGACGGTTGCCGCCTCCTTCGGCCTCGCCTCCGCCCTGTCTGTGGTCGTGCTCGGTGACGAAAGCGGCTATCTCGCCACCGAAAACCAGAAGATGAAGCTCGCCGCGATCGAAGCTATGTGGAAGACCGAGCCGGCACCGGCTGCCTTCACCGCCTTCGGCTTCCCGGATCAGGAAGCACGCGAAACGCATTTCGCCATCCATATCCCCTGGGTCATGGGTCTGATCGGCACCCGCTCGCTGACGACGGAAATCCCCGGTATCGACAAGCTGGAACAGCAGGCCGAGGTCCGCATCCGCGACGGCATCAAGGCTTATGACGCGCTGACGCAGATCCGCGCAGCACCCGCCCAGGATCAGGTGGCCCAGGAAGTCCGCAGTTCCTTCGAGGATCTCGGCCACGACCTCGGCTATGCCTTGCTCCTGAAGCGCTATGTCGACGATCCGCGACTGGCAACCGACGAACAAATCGCCCAGGCTGCACGTGACACCATCCCGCATGTGCCCACACTCTTCTGGTCGTTCCGCATCATGGTCGGTCTCGGCATGTTCTTCATCGTGCTGACGGCAACCTTCTTCTGGCTGTCGGCCCGCCGGCATCTGGATAAATATCCGCTGCTCCTGCGCATCGCTGTCTTTGCCATCCCGCTGCCCTGGATCGCCATCGAGGCCGGCTGGGTGGTTGCCGAAATCGGCCGTCAGCCCTGGGTCATCGAAGGCGTGCTGCCGACGGCGGTCGCCGTCTCCAATCACGGCGCCTGGGCAGTCCTGTTGACCATCATCGGCTTTGCCGCGCTCTATACGACACTGATCATCATCGAGATGAGCCTGATGCTCAAGGCGATCCGCCAGGGGCCGGAACCGGACCACGAGCCGGAAGCCAAGCTCATTTCCGAAACCCTCGTTCCCGCGGAGTGACCTGTCATGATCCTTCACGAACTGATTAACTATGATACCCTGCGCATCATCTGGTGGGTGCTGCTCGGCGTGCTCCTGATCGCGTTTGCCGTCACCGACGGTTTCGACCTCGGCGTCGGAACGCTCCTGCCCTTCGTCGCCAGGACCGATACGGAACGCCGTGTCGCCATCAACACGATCGGCGCCACCTGGGAAGGCAATCAGGTCTGGCTCATCCTCGCAGGCGGCGCGATCTTCGCCGCCTGGCCGCCGCTCTACGCGGTCTCCTTCTCGGGTTTCTATCTGGCGATGTTTGCGATCCTCTTCGCCCTCATCCTGCGCCCGGTCGGTTTCAAGTACCGCTCCAAGCGGGACAGTGCAGCCTGGCGCAACGGCTGGGACTGGGCGCTCTTCATCGGCGGCTTCGTGCCGTCGCTGATCTTCGGCGTTGCCGTCGGCAATGTGCTGCAGGGCGTTCCCTTTCGTTTCGCGGACGACATGCGCATCTTCTACGAGGGATCGTTCTTCGCGCTTCTGAATCCCTATGCCCTTCTCTGCGGGCTGCTCTCCGTCGCCATGCTCGTCATGCATGGCAGCGCATGGCTCGTGCTGAAGGCAACGGGGCCGGTTGCTGATCGCGCCCGGCGCTTCGGCAGCATCGCAACGCTTGTGGTCATCGTGCTCTTTGCGCTCGGCGGCCTGTGGCTCTGGGCCGGCATCAGCGGTTATCGCATCACCAGCGATATCAGCCCGGTCGGCCCGTCGAACCCGCTTCTAAAGACGGTGGCGCTGGAAAGCGGTGCATGGCTTGCCAATTACGGCACCTATCCCTGGATGATCGCCGCTCCGGTATTCGGCTTCCTGGGTGCGGCGGCCGCCTTCCTTGCCATGCGCGCACGGCTGGAAGTCGCGACCCTGCTCTTCAGCGACCTCTCGATAACAGGCATCATCTCGACGGTCGGCCTGTCGATGTTCCCATTCATCCTGCCCTCTTCGCTCGATCCGAGGTCGAGCCTCACGGTCTGGGATGCATCGTCGAGCCACCAGACACTCTTCATCATGCTGGTCGTTACGGTCATCTTCCTGCCGATCATCTTTGCCTACACCACCTGGGTCTACAAGGTGCTGTGGGGCAAGGTCGACGAGAAGAGCGTCACCGACAAGAACAGCCACGCTTACTGAGGAGATGAAACGATGTGGTATTTCGCATGGATACTGGGCTTCCCCCTGGCAGCCGCCTTCGCCGTCCTCAACGCCATTTGGTACGAGCTGGTGGATGACGAAGCCAAGAAAAAGGCTTCCGGCGAACGCCGATAAAAGTAAAAAGGGCGCGGTTCATACCGCGCCCTTTCTTTGAACTCGTCACTATTCACACGGGGCTTTCACCCAAGCCGGTTCTGCGAGCGCTCCGCGAGCTCGACAATGATGCCGTCTGGATCGCGGACGAAGGCGATCCTGTTCAGCATCTCGGAATGGACTGCAAAACGTGGCCGCTCCTTGATCTCGACACCGGCCCCTTCCAGTCGGGCGAAAGTTTCTTCAACGTTCTCGAAATGGAAAGTTATGTGCCGGACCCCGGCTGTTCCATCCGGAACGTCGACAGCGCGCGTCGCACCGCCCGGCGGCGCAAAAACTTCCAGCATTCCGTCGCCAGCGTCAAGGAAGGCGACCTGCATGCCGTCAGGCATCTGCTTGCGCAGGTGCAGCTTCAGCCCGAGCAGGCCGCAGTAGAACTCGATCGCCCGGTCCATATTGCTGACTGTCATGCCGATATGTTCGAAAGATTTCAGCATCGTCTTCCCCTCAGACGCCAGCGGCAAGGCGCCGTCCCTCTTCCGGAAGCCAGGAACGGTAAAGCGGATGCTCGGCCGTGATCGGCATCGGCGTCGGCTGGCCGGTACGCTGCGAAGAATAGGCGGCGGTCACCAGTTCCAGCGAGTTGCGTGCGTCCTGAAGCGTCACCGGCGGATCGCGGTCCTCGATGATCGCCTTGTGGAAGAGCTCGAACTGGCGCGTATAACCGTCTTCCGTCTCTTCATAATCCGCAAGCGCCGCGTCGATGCGGGCCTGATGTTTCTCCGTCCCGGCAATGAAGGTCCAGGGATCGCGGCCCATCGTGTAGGGTTCCAGAATGCTTTCGGCGACGAGATCACTGAAGCAGAAACGCAGCCTGGAGATTTCCTTGCGGGAACCAAGCGTCATGGAAAGCGTGGCGAGCGAGCCGTTCTTCATCTTCACCGACAGCGCGGCGGTATCTTCCACCTCGATCGGATTGACCAGCGTCGCACCATAGGAAAACACCTCGGCGCAGGGACCATGCACATAGTTCAGCATGTCATGGGCGTGGATCGCATGACCGAGCAAGCCACCACCGAGTTCCGTTGCCCATTTGCCGCGCCACGGCACGGCGTAATAATCCGGCCCGCGCCACCAATGCGTTTCGATGGTGGTAAGGAACGGCTTGCCGGCAAGACCGCGCTCGATCAGAAGCTTCAGCTTCTGCAGGCCGCTACCGTAGCGGTACTGGAAGATCGGCATCAGCTTGCGGCCGTTCGAACGCGCCAGAATGCGCGCCATCTCGTCCACCTCGGCGATAGAACCGAAGAGCGGTTTTTCGCAGATTACATGCTTGCCACTCTCGATCGCTTTCCGGCAAAGCTCGAAATGCGAATCCGGCGGCGTGGCGATATCGATGATATCGAGATCGTCGCGCGCAAGGAGCGAATCCGCATCCTGCGTGTATTCGGGGATATTATGCTCCTCGCAGAGCGGCTTGCCGCGATCTGCGTCGAGAGAACAGAGAACGGGAACCTCGAAGAGATCGCTGTTCCAGCCGAAACCTGTCAGATGCCGTTCAGCAATGCCCGCACCGATGACGCCGACGCGCAGTTTCCGTGTCATGATATTTTCCTCAGCGGGTACCGATACGAGTGGCTTTGGTCTGTGCTTCGATTGAAAGGCGGCAGACTTCGTAGACGTGGCCTTGCGTCATCGCAGTTTCGCTGCGGTCGCGTACATCGGCGGCGAAAGCATCGAAATAATCGAGCTTCTCGCCGCTGCAGTCGATATGCGTCATCTCCTTGCCATTGACGAGGAAGAGGTGATCCTTGCCGGGCCGACCGGCGATATCGATATATTTGCGCAGCTCGATATAACCTTCGGTGCCGAGAATGGTCAGACGCCCGTCGCCCCAGGTCGGCAGCGCCTCCGGCGTGAACCAGTCGACGCGGACATAACCGCTCGCCTTGTCGGAGCGCAGCAACACTTCGCCGAAATCCTCGAAAGCCGGCTTTTCAGGCATGCCGAAATTACCAACCGAGCTTGCCACCACCTCGCCCGTCGTCGAGCCGGTGTAGAACAGGAACTGGTCGACCTGATGCGAGGCGATATCGACGATGATGCCGCCAAAGGCTTCCGGATCGAAGAACCAGTCCGGCCGCGTCGGCAGCTGCAGCCGGTGGGGGCCCATGCCGAGCGTCTGGATGACCTTGCCGATCGCGCCTTCCTTGACGAGCTTGCCGGCCTTGACGGCGGAGCGCACGCAATGGCGTTCGGAAAAGCAGATGGAGAAGATCTTGCCGGTCTCGGCAACGGTGCGCTTGACCTCGTCGAGCTGGGCAAAGGTCGTCACGCCCGGCTTGTCTGTCATGACATCCTTGCCGGCCTGCATGGCGCGGACCGCTAAGCCTGCGCGATCGCGAGGAATGGCGGCTATGCAGATCACGTTGATCGAGGGATCGGCAAAGATCTTTTCACGGTCGATCTGCGGTGCATCCGGATAGGTCTTTTCAAACATCTCGCGGAGTGCGGGCACTGATGTCTGCGGGCAATAACCGACGAATTCAGCACCGGCGGCTAACAATCCCTTCACATGATCGAACGTATGCCCATGGTCGATCCCGACGACGGCAAATCTCAACATCGCAATATTTCCTCCCGGCGGAATTTCTGAGTCCGGCGGTCGCCGATCCTCCTCCATGGGGCAAAACAGATAACGAAAGACCTGATCTGTCAAGGCAAGATCAGCGGCAAAAGAGTTTTGCCATCTCGTTAAATATATGAAATAGAAAGGTTATTTTGTATCTAAATAGTTATAAGTTATGATGAAATACTGATTTGGCGTTCTCGCGTGACCATACCCCCGATACAACGCGAACCGCTTTTCTCGCAGCGAGACTTGCTCTGTTGCAACGAATATGCTCGATTTTCATCGCCGTCGGGTTGGAGGACGGCACCCATCAATTTTTTCGCAGGAGCGCTCCCCGCTCCGCCCGTGACGGAAGATCGCCATGTCCCATTTCCCCCTCGATGCTGCCGTCTCAGGCGGTCTCTTTGTCGGCCGCGCCTGGAATCCGGAGGTTGCCGGGCCGAGCATCGTGACGCTGCGTGACGGCGCGCTCGTCGACATTACCTCTTCCGAAGCGCCAACGCTGAGCGCGCTGTTGGAGCGATCAGATGCGGCAGAATTCGTCCGCACTGCCGCCGGCAAAACGCTCGGTAGGTTGGAGGAAGTTGCGGCAAACTGCACAGGCAAGCCCGATGCGAGTAAAGCCTATCTGTTGGCGCCGGCGGACCTGCAGGCGATCAAGGCCTGCGGCGTAACCTTCGCCCAATCGATGATCGAACGCGTCATCGAGGAAAAGGCCGCCGGCAACCCGGATCGCGCCGCCTCCATCCGTGAGCGCGTCAGCACGCTGATTGGCGGAAGCCTGACCAATATCAAGGCCGGTTCGCCGGAGGCGGCCACGGTCAAGCAGGCGCTGATCGAAGAAGGCATCTGGTCGCAATATCTTGAGGTTGGCATCGGCCCGGACGCGGAGGTCTTCACCAAGTCGCCGGTTCTCTCGTCGGTCGGCTGGGGGTCGGACGTCGGCCTTCATCCGATCTCGACCTGGAACAATCCCGAGCCGGAAATCGTGCTGGCGGTCAACAGCCGCGGCGAGATCAAGGGCGCGACACTTGGCAACGACGTGAACCTGCGGGATGTCGAAGGCCGCTCGGCGCTGCTGCTCGGCAAGGCGAAGGACAATAACGCTTCCTGCTCCATCGGCCCTTTCATCCGCCTCTTCGATGCGAGCTACAGCCTCGATGACGTACGCAAAGCCGAGCTCGACCTCAAGGTCACCGGCACGGACGGCTTTGTGCTGCACGGCAAGAGCTCCATGTCGCAGATCAGCCGCGATCCGACTGATCTCGTCAAGCAAACGGTTGGCGCTCACCACCAGTATCCGGATGGTTTCATGCTGTTCCTCGGCACGCTGTTTGCGCCGACACAGGATCGCGACGCAAAGAATCAGGGTTTCACCCACAAGATCGGCGACGTCGTGGAAATCTCGTCGGCGGGCCTTGGCGCGCTGGTCAACACGGTGAGGCTTTCGACTGAATGCCCGCCCTGGACCTTCGGCATTTCCTCGCTAATGGGCAATCTCGCAAAGCGCGGGCTGCTCTGAGCTACTGGTTTCGCCTGACACCCTGCAGGAGGTCGAGAACGGAATTCGCGGCTTCGAGCACGTTCGTCCCCGGACCGAACACGGCGGCAACGCCGTGTTCGTGAAGGAACTCGTAATCCTGCCGCGGAATCACGCCGCCGCAAACGACGATGATATCGCCTCCGCCCTGTTCCTTCAGCTTATCGATCAGCTGCGGCAATAGCGTCCGGTGCCCGGCCGCCAGCGACGAGACGCCGACGACATTGACCTTCTCGCCGAGCGCCATGCTGGCCGCTTCTTCCGGCGTCTGGAACAGCGGGCCGGCAAGAACATCGAAGCCGACATCGCCGAAGGCAGAGGCGATGACCTTGGCGCCACGGTCATGCCCATCCTGGCCAAGCTTGGCGACCATGATCTTCGGCTTGCGGCCCATGGCCTCGGTCACTTCCGCCATACGCACCTTGAGCACGTCAAGCTCCGGCTCGTCCCGGTAGGCCGCACCATAGATGCCGCGGATCACCTTGGGCGTCGCAAAATGATCGCCGAAGACCTCCCGCATCGCGTCGGAGATTTCGCCGACGGTGGCCCGCGCCCTTGCCGCTTCGACGGCAGCGGCAAGCAGGTTGCCGTTGCCGCTGCGGGCAATCTCCAGAAGTGCCGCCAGCGTTTCCTTGACCTTCACGCCGTCGCGGCGGCGCTTGGTCTCCTCGATACGGCGGATCTGCGCGGCGCGTACCGCGCTGTTGTCGATCTCCAGGATATCGATCGGCTGTTCGGCCTCGAGCCGGTATTTGTTAACCCCGACAATGACCTCTTCGCCTTTGTCGACGGCGGCCTGACGGCGGGCGGCGGCTTCCTCAATCAGCCGCTTCGGCAGGCCCTCATTGACGGCTTTGGTCATGCCGCCAAGCGCCTCGACTTCCTCGATCAGCGCCCAGGCTCTATCGGCCAGTTCCTTTGTCAGGCTCTCTACATAATAGGAGCCGGCAAGCGGATCGACGACATTGGTGACACCGGTCTCGTGCTGCAGGATGAGCTGCGTATTGCGGGCGATGCGGGCGGAAAATTCCGTCGGCAGGGCGATCGCCTCGTCGAAGGAATTGGTATGCAACGACTGCGTGCCGCCGAGCACGGCCGACATCGCTTCGAAGGCGGTGCGGATGATATTGTTGTAAGGATCCTGTTCCTGCAGCGATACACCCGATGTCTGGCAATGGGTGCGAAGCATCAGCGAGGATGCCTTCTTCGGCTGAAACTCTTCCATGATGCGGGTCCAGAGCTGCCGAGCCGCGCGAAGCTTGGCCGCCTCCATGAAGAAATTCATGCCGATCGCAAAGAAGAAGGAAAGCCGACCGGCGAAGTCATCGACATCAAGACCCTTGGCGATTGCCGCGCGCACATATTCGCGCCCGTCGGCCAGCGTGAAGGCAAGCTCCTGCACCAGCGTCGCGCCTGCCTCCTGCATGTGATAGCCGGAGATCGATATCGAGTTGAATTTCGGCATCTCCTTGGCCGTATATTCGATGATATCGGCGACGATGCGCATCGAGGGTTCGGGCGGATAGATATAGGTATTGCGGACCATGAACTCCTTGAGGATATCGTTCTGGATGGTTCCAGAGAGTTCCGCCTTCGCAACGCCCTGCTCCTCGCCGGCGACGATGAAATTCGCCAGAATCGGGATGACTGCACCATTCATGGTCATGGAAACGGACATGTCCTGCAGCGGAATGCCGTCGAACAGGATCTTCATGTCCTCGACACTGTCGATCGCAACACCCGCCTTGCCGACATCGCCGACGACGCGCGGATGATCGCTGTCATAGCCGCGATGAGTGGCGAGATCGAAGGCGACGGAGAGGCCCTTCTGCCCGGCGGCGAGATTGCGGCGGTAGAAGGCGTTGGACTCCTCGGCGGTCGAAAAGCCGGCATATTGCCGGATCGTCCAGGGGCGGCCGGCATACATGGTGGCACGCGGCCCGCGTGTGAAGGGCGCATAGCCCGGCAAGCTGTCCGCGTCCGTACCGTGAAGATCAGCGGCCGTGTAGAGCGGTTTGACGTCGATGCCTTCGGGTGTGTGCCAGGTCAGCGTTTCCGGCGCTGCGCGCAGCTCCTTTTCCGCCAGCGCCTCCCAGTCCGACAGCGTCTTCTTCGTCATATCATCCTCCGCATCGTCTGCGCGCCACGCTACCACCATGCGGTGACGCGGCGCGATACAGCCTTAGGATAATTTGATCGGCAAGGCGATGGTAGACGTTCAGCGATGCGCGGCCCAGGGCACGAAGAGCCGTTCGATCAGCCGCGCCAGGATCTCCAGCAGGAAGGCGATCGCTGCGATAACGATGATACCACCGATGACGATATCGGTCACAAGAAACTGCGCCGCGGACTGGATCATGAAGCCGAGACCCTGGCTTGCAGCAACGAGCTCGGCCGCGACCAGCGTCGACCAGCCGGCGCCAAGCGCAATGCGCGTGCCCGTCAGGATGGACGGAATGGCGCTCGGAAGAATGACATTTAGCAGCACTTGCAGCCGGCTCGCCCCGAAGGAACGGGCGGCGTTGACGAAATCGCCGGGAGCGGATTTGACGCCTGCTGCCGTCGACAGGATGATCGGCGGCAACATGGCAAGCGAGATGACGGTGACCTTCGACGCCTCGCCGATGCCGACCCAGATGATGATCAGCGGCAGATAGGCAAGCGGCGGCAGCGGCCGCAGGAATTCGACGATCGGATCAAGGATGCCCTTGCCGATGCGGCTGGTGGCGATCGCAAGACCTGCCGGCACACCGATGATGAGCGAAACGGCGAGCGCTGCAAAGATGCGCAGCAGGCTTGCGAGCGTATGTTCGGCAAGCGTGGAATCGACGAAACCGTTGATCGCGACATTGGCGAGCGATTTCGCCACGACAAGCGGCGACGGCAGGAAGACCGGCGAGACTGCGCCATAGGCCGAAGCAAGGCTCCAGCCGGCGATAATGACGACGATGGTTGCAAGCGAGATCGGCAGCGTACCACGGCGTTTCGGCCGCGCCTCTACCGGCTGATCCGACACTGCGGCTGTGAGTGTTTCCGCCTCGACGCTCATGCAGCAATCTCCTCTTCATCCGCGTGGATGAGTGCGGTCAGTTCGTCATGCAGATTTTTAAACGCGGTGAGCGAGTTGATCTCCTTGACGCTTCTGCCGTCGAGCAACGCCTTGCCAAACTCGGTCCTGATGTCGGCGACGATGCGGCCCGGATTGGGCGCCAGCACAATGACGCGTGTCGCAAGCAACAGGGCTTCATCAAGGCTGTGGGTGATCATCAGGGCACCGGTTTTGCTTTCCGCCCAGACATCCAGCAGGAATTTCTGCATGCGGCTGCGTGTCAGCGCGTCGAGCGCACCGAGCGGTTCATCAAGCAACAGGAAGCGTGGGCCGGAGGCGAGCGCGCGAGCGATGCCGACGCGCTGGCGCATGCCGCCTGAGAGTTCCCAGATATTCTTGTGGCCCGCGCCATCGAGCCCGACCTTCACCAACAGTTCTTCCGCGCGGCGCTGCCTCTCGCCTTTTGGGATGCCCTGAAGCTTCAATGGAAAGGCCACATTGCCGGCTGCGGTCAGCCAGGGATAGAGCGCGTCATCCTGAAACACCACGGCCCGGTCTACGCCCGGCCCGTCGATCTCTTTGCCGTCGACCAGCACGCGCCCCTCGCTCGGCTCAGTGAAGCCTGCAGCAATATTGAGAAGGCTGGTCTTGCCGGAACCCGAACGGCCGATGACCACCACGAACTCATCGGAGGCAATATGCAGGTTGATGCCATCGAGCACACGCCTCTTCCGACGACTGCCTGCCTCGGCATAGTCGAGCGACAAGGACTGTAATGAAAGTATGCTCATGGGCATCACCTGTTATAAGAAAAACCGGCGCAGCTGAAGCCGCGCCGGGACCCTTGGGAGGATCAAAGACCTGCTTTGGCTGCTTCCTTGACCCAGTGGTCGGAAACATAGGGGCTGTAGTCCTTCAAAACGCCAGGGATCTTGCCCTGCTCCAGAAGGAAGGCCGAGGTTTCGGCAACAGCCTTCGTCGTACCGCCACCGAGGAGATCTGCGCTCGCCTGTTCCTTCAGGCTCGGGAAAGTGTAGCCCTTGAGAAGAGCCGGCACTTCATCGGTCTTGGCGCCGGTGAGCTTGGCAATCTTCTCAGCTTCCGGTGATTTCGCATTCCAGCTATCCGGATTGGCGAGATAAGAAGCGTAAGCCGCACCCGTGACCTTCACGAAGCCAGTGACAACGTCCGGATGTGCCTCTGCAAACTTCTTGCTGACGATCCAGGCATCGAAAGTCGGGCCGCCCCACTTTGCGACATCAGCAGACGTCGCGAGCACGCTGCCGCTTTTCTTGAGCTGCGCCAGGATCGGATCCCAGACATAGGCGCCGTCGATGTCACCGCGTTCCCAGGCGGCGGCGATTTCCGGCGGACGCAGATTGAGGATCTGCACCGACTTCGGATCGACTTTCCAGTGCTTCAGCGCCGTCAGCAGACTGTAGTGCGCTGTCGAGACGAAGGGGGTGGCGATCTTCTTGCCCTTGAGGTCCTCGGGCTTGGTGATGTTCTTGACAGCGAGCGCTTCGGCGTCGCTGATGAGGCCGACCACGTAGATCGTCTCGATCGGCAATTCGCGGCTGGCTGCGGCCGCAAGCGGCGAAGAGCCGACATAGCCGATGTCGATGGAGCCGGAGGCGATGGCAGCGATGACATCAGCGCCGCCATCGAATTTCTGCCAGTTGATCTTCGCGCCGGTCACCTTCTCATAGGTGCCATCGGCCTGCGGGACGCGCGAAGGCTCGACGATCGGCTGGTAGCCGATATTGAGCGTGACGTCGGCTGCATCGGCCGCATAGCTGGTGAAAGTGAGGACAGCGGCAGCAGCCGTGCCTAGCAGGTTGCGTCGGTTGATTTTCATATCCCTCTCCCGCAATGTTCAAAATCATTCCGCCCCAGGAATGTGACTAGATCATTGTAAAATTCATAGATTTTATAGAGATAGAAAATTCCTGTAATCGGGCATGAGAGATAATTTGCTTCTAAATAATGAGAGAGAAACGGTGGTTTCCCGATCCGCCCGGTAATTCCCCCAAATGACCGACTGACATCTCAGGACAGTATTGATGAAGAAAATGCAGATCTACGCCTTCGACATGAACTGCGTCGGACATATAAATCACGGGATGTGGACGCATCCGCGCGACCGTTCGGTCAGCTATACCGATCTCGATTACTGGGCGGATTTTGCGCGCACGGCCGAACGCGGCAAGCTGGACGGCATTTTTCTGGCCGATATTGTCGGCGTCTACGATGTCTACAAGAACAGTCCAGCCTCCGTGATCGAGACGGGCGCGCAGATCCCGGTCAACGATCCGCTGATGCCGATTTCGGCCATGGCTTACGTCACGAAGCACCTCGGCTTCGGCGTCACCGTCAATACGACCTATGAGCCGCCCTTTCTGCTGGCACGACGCATGTCAACGCTCGATCATCTGACCAAGGGCCGCATCGGCTGGAATATCGTCACCGGCTATCTCGACAGCGCTGCCCGCAGCATGGGATTCGACAAGCTGCCGGAGCATGATGCGCGCTATGACGCCGCCGAGGAATATCTCGAAATCCTCTACAAGCTCTGGGAAGGCAGCTGGGACGACGGCGCGGTGCTGCGCGACAGGGAACGCGGCATCTTCGCCGATGCGTCGAAAGTCCGCGCCGTCAGCCATCAGGGCCAATATTATAAGATGGAGGGCATCCACTTGGCGGAGCCCTCCCCGCAGCGCACGCCGCTTCTCTTCCAGGCCGGCGCTTCGGCGCGTGGACAGGATTTCGCCGCCCGCCATGCCGAATGCGTCTTTATCGCCGGGCCGAACCCACAGTCGGCACGACCGACGGTCGATGCCCTGCGCTCCAAGACACAAGCGAATGGTCGCGGCGCGGATGCAGTCAAGATCCTGAGCCTGATTACCGTCGTTGTCGGAAAGACCGAAGCCCAAGCGCAGGAAAAGCTCGAGGACTATCGCCGGCATGCAAGCGTCGAGGCCTCGCTGGCACATTACTCCGCCTCGATCGGCGTCGATTTTTCGAAATACGGCCTTGATGAAGCGATCGACCAGAGCTCGACCAATGCCAATCAGTCGGCCCTAGCGGCGATCACCAAGCAGGCGGCAAAGCCGGTGACGAAGCGACAGATCATCGACCAGATGGTGCTCGGCAGCCGCATGAAGCCGATCGTCGGCTCGCCAGAGCAGATTGCCGACGTCCTGCAACGCTGGATCGAGGAGGGCGACATCGACGGTTTCAATCTTGCGCGCACGGTGGCGCCGGAAAGCCTCAATGATTTCGTCGATCTCGTCGTGCCGGTCCTGCAGGAGCGCGGCTTGTTCAAGGCTGATTATGCGGAAGGACCGCTGCGGCGGAAGCTGTTCGGCGGAAATGGCCGACTGTCTGCCAGCCATCCCGCCGCTCGCTTCAGGCGCTAGATCTCAGCGGTGATCCAGACGGGCGACCAGCCGGTCGCCCAGCCACTGGATGCCGCAGACGAG
This sequence comes from Rhizobium sp. 01L419, assembly GCF_056400025.1. Classification (NCBI taxonomy): domain Bacteria; kingdom Pseudomonadati; phylum Pseudomonadota; class Alphaproteobacteria; order Hyphomicrobiales; family Rhizobiaceae; genus Rhizobium; species Rhizobium sp. 01L419. Next base: position 439,601 of record NZ_JBFTSM010000002.1, on the reverse strand, counting down.
TACGATGAGCACGGCGACGACTGCGATCATCACATTGGTTTCAAAGCGCTGGTAGCCATAGCGGATGGCGAGGTCGCCGAGACCGCCGGCACCGATAGCGCCGGCCATGGCCGATGCACCGATCAGCGTCACCAGCGTGACGGTAAAGCCGGCGACGATGCCCGGCAGGGCTTCGGGAACCAAAACCTCACGGATGATCGTCCAGCGATTGCCGCCCATGGCGCGCACGGCGTCGATCAGCCCGCGATCCACCTCCCGTAACGAGACCTCGGCGATACGGGCATAATAGGGTGTCGCGGCAATAGCGAGCGGAACGATAGCCGCCCAGGTGCCGATCGCCGTGCCGACGATCAGGCGCGTCAGCGGGATCAGCGCCACCAGAAGGATAATGAAGGGTACCGAACGGAAGCCGTTGATAACCCCGCCGAGAATGCGGTTGATCGTGAGGTTTTCGGCAATGCCGCCGCGATTGGTCAGCACCAGCGCCAGCCCGAGCGGCAGGCCTGCAACCAGCGAAATCAATCCGGATGTCGCCGTCATCAGCACCGTCTCCCAGAGGGAGCGCAGCAATAGATTAATCATGATCGGTGTCATAACCAAGCACCTCCACCCGGGCGGACCGGGCCTTCAGAAATTGTTCGACCTTTTCTGCAAGCGCGGGATCGCGCGCAGGAACGGCAATGAAGAACCGCGCCACCGGCTGGTTCTGGATATGATCGATGCCACCGTGAACGAGGCGGAAGGAGTGCGGCAGCGCTGACGAAAGATCGGCAAAGAGAGCACCTTGCGCTTCCGGCCCGGCGAGATCGACGCTCAGGATCACTTCCGTGCCGCCGGAATGCGACAGCCGCGCGGCGATATGTTCGGGAAGCTGCGGGCGGATACCGCCGAGCAGGCTTTTGGTGATCGCTGCCTGCGGATCTGCGAAGATCGACCAGACCTGTCCCTCCTCGACGATGCGGCCCGCATCGATAACGGCGACGCGATCGGCAATGCCGCGAACGACTTCCATTTCATGGGTGATCAGCAGAATCGTAAGTCCAAGCTTACGATTGATGTCCTTCAGCAGAGCAAGGATCGAGCGTGTCGTTTCCGGATCGAGCGCAGATGTCGCCTCGTCGGACAACAACAGGGCCGGCCGTGCGGCCAATGCGCGTGCGATGCCGACACGTTGCTTCTGGCCGCCTGAGAGCGAAGATGGATAAGCCGTAGCCTTGTCGGATAGGCCGACCAGTTCCAGAAGCTCCTGCGCCCGCTTCAGCCGTTCGGCCTTGCCGACACCTTCGATCTTCAGCGGCAACGCGACATTCTCCTCGACTGTCTTGGCCGAGAGAAGATTGAAGTGCTGGAAAATCATGCCGATGCGACGGCGCAGCGGCTGCAGCTCCTGCTCGGCGAGACCTGCAATGTTGCGGCCCTCGATGACGATCTCGCCGCTGTCGGCGCGCTCGAGACCGTTGAGACAACGGATCAGCGTCGACTTGCCGGCGCCGCTGCGGCCGATGATGCCGAGAATTTCACCCTTCTTCACGGTCAGCGAAACACCGTCGAGTGCGGCTGTCGCGCCGAACTTGCGCTTGACATCTCTCAGACGCACGACCTCTTCGGCGTCGATGCGAGGCGTCTCTATCCCTGAGGCTGAGACAATTGAATTCATGATCATTCCTTCACAAACGCTGAAGGCGGCCCCGGCAAAGACCCGGGCCGCCTCAGTTATTGACGCCCTAGAGAGGGCCGCGAAATCAATAGGCGCTGAGCCCAGTACCCTTATACACCTTATCGAATTCGGCCTTGACCGTCTCGTTCTGATAGGAGGAGACGAGAGTCTTCACCCAATCGGCATCCTTGTTGTCTTTCTTCACGGCGATGAAGTTGCGGTAAGGATTGTCGGCGATCGGCTCCTGGGCGACACGCTCTGCCGGGGACAGACCGCTCTTCAGCGCCCAATCGGTGTTGACGACGCCGGCGTCGAGGTCGTCGATCGAACGGCCGACGATGCCGGCATCGAGTTCGCGGATCTCGATATTCTTCGGGTTTTCAGAGACGTCGACGATCGTGGCGAGAATGCCCGTTCCATCCTTCAGCTTGATCAAGCCTTCGTTCTGCAGAACACGCAAAGCACGGCCTTCGTTAGACGGATCATTCGGCACGCCGATCACGGCGCCCTCGGGCAGTTCGGCAACCGACTTGTGCTTCTTGCTGTAGAGGCCGATCGGCCAGACGCCGGTATAGCCGACGGAAACGATGTGATAGCCGTGCTGCTTCACCTGGTTGTCCAAATAGGGCTGGTGCTGGAAAGCATTGGCGTCGATTTCGCCCCGCTCCAGCGCCTCGTTCGGCTGGGTGTAGTCGTTGAAGGTGATCGTCTCGATCTTGAGGCCCTTCTTGGCAGCCTCAGCGGTAACGACGCGCCAGACATCCTCATCCTCGCCGCTCATGATGCCGACCTTGATCGACTTGTCTGCCGCAAAGGAAGGAACCGGCCCCGCAAAGGCAATAAGTGCCGCCGCGGAGGCTGCAACAGCGAGGGCCGCGCGGCGCGAAAGCGAAATGGCGCTGATGTTTTTGTTCTTGGTCATTTTTTATCCCGTCTGACTAAATGAGGCCGAGCCCCGAGCAGGCGGATAATTGCAAATGCGCTTGCTGTGAGCGAAGCACGAACGTCCGATGTCCTGTCATCGCCGGGAAAACTCTTGCCGCGTCTTGGATAGTGGCAGGATAAATTTCTACCAAATTAATGGATTAATGTCAGGCTAAAATATGCTTGAATGAAAACGGCGCCTCGGAAGGCGCCGCCGAAAATCAATCTTGAAGCCCGTTTATTCGGCCGCGATCAGCCTGGAGGTTCGGCCCGGAAAGAAGGCTGCAAGTTCGCCGATCACCTCCCCGATGCGCTTGGACAACGGCTCGGAAGACACCTGATAGTCGGTGAAATCGCGGTCTGAGGCATACACGGCGGTCGGCAGCGTGTGAGCCATGAAGAAACCAAAGAGCGGGCGCAGTTGATGCTCGACCATCAGCGCATGACGGTCGCCGCCGCCGGTCGCGGTGATGACGATCGGCTTGGCGCGCAACTCATGTGGGTCGATAAGATCAATCAGATGCTTGAAGAGACCCGGATAGCTGCCCTTGAAGGTCGGCGCGCCAATGACGAGGACGTCAGCATTGGCGATGTCGGCGATGATTTCCCGGGCGCGATTGTCGAGATCGTCGCGGCGCAACGCCTGGCCGAGCGAGGGACCGACATCCGTCAGGTCGTAGATCGTGTTGTCGAAGCCATATTTTTCGGCGGCGAGGCCGGCGATATTCTCGACCAGCGCAAAGGTCTTCGAGGGACGATTGAAGCTGCCGGCAAGACCGACCAGTTTGGGTGCAGACATATCATTTCCTTCCACTATCGCGCCGTCGATGGCTGCATCATGAGACGGATATTATCCATCAAAATAGTAGATTAAAGGAATGTCGATCCGTCTTGGTCAAAAGCCGGGGAAAATATGTTCGCTGAAACCGGACGCCGCTGATTGCGCTTACCTCGAAATAAAAGGCAGCGGAACGCTTTCCGCTGCCTTTTCTCTTTGCAGACGAGACAGCCTACGCCGGGCGATGCTTGGGGATACGCGGCAGGAAGATGGTGAGCAGGCCGAGTAGCGGCAGGTAGGAGCAGATGCGGTAGACGAAGGCGATGCCGTGCGAGTCGGCAAAACCGCCGAGGAAGGCCGCACCGAGACCGCCCGCACCGAATGCGAAACCGAAGAAGACGCCGGCGATCAGGCCGACGCGACCCGGTACTAGCTCCTGCGCAAAGACGACGATGGCCGAGAAGGCCGACGCGAAGATCAGGCCGATGACGACGCTGAGCACGCACGTCCAGAACAGGTTCGCATAGGGCAGCAGCAGCGCGAAGGGGATGACGCCGAGGATCGAGAACCAGATGACGAAGCGTGCGCCGAAACGATCGCCGATCGGCCCTCCGAGGAAGGTGCCTGCGGCAACCGAACCCAGGAAGAGGAAGAGCATGAGCTGCGCCTGCTGCACACCAAGCTGAAAGCGGTCGATGACGTAGAAGGTGAAATAGCTCGAGACGCTCGCCATGTAGACGTTCTTCGTCGCCGTCAGCAGCACGAGAATGAGCAGCGCCCAGACGACCTTGTTCTGCGGCAGCGGCAGCGTACGGCTCGGTGCCGCCTTGCTGGCGTTTTGGCGGCGGTGGCTCATATACCAGTTGCCGACCCAGCTCAGGACAACCATGCCGACCATGGCGATACCGGAAAGCCAGGACACGCTGTGCTGGCCGTTCGGCAGCACGATGAAGGCGGCCAGCAGCGGGCCGATCGCCTGACCGGCATTGCCGCCAACCTGGAAAAACGATTGTGCAAAGCCATGGCGACCGCCAGAGGCAAGGCGCGCCACGCGCGAGGATTCCGGATGGAAGACCGCCGAGCCGAAGCCAATCAGGCTTGCGGCAACCAGCAGCAGCTCGAAACTGCCGGCATTGCCAAGCAGGATCAGGCCGCAGAACGTGCTCGCCATGCCGACCGGCAGCGAATAGGGCATCGGCCAGCGATCGGTGACGATGCCGACGAGCGGCTGGAGAAGCGAAGCCGTGACCTGAAAGGTCATGGTCAAAAGACCAATCTGCACGAAATCGAGGTTATAATTGGCCTTGAAGAGCGGATAGAGCGAGGCAAGCAGCGACTGCATGATGTCGTTGAGCATGTGGCAGAAGCTGACTGCCACCAGAATGGACATTGCGGTCTTTTCAAAGCGGGGGGCGCTCTCGGCAACGGATGCCATGGGTCTTCCTCTTGCGCGGCCGGAACGATGCCGGGCGGTCGTCGGGGTTCGTGCGGACTGTTGTTGGGGCGATCGGGGCGTCGGAAGTGAGTTGTCAGCGGCGGTCGCTGAAAAAGCATTTATCGTATGAAGAGAGACGATTACAGCCCAGTTTTGTGCGGATCGGTACGGAGTTCTAAGATTTTCACTGCTGATCCTGCAATTCGGCCACCTCGCGTGCCGATCCGGCACAGGTGATCGGTCCGGGGGTTGGAGCCGGCAGATAATCAGGAGGGCGTTTTTACCGTCAGTCGCATTCGGCGCCAAGAGCAGACCAGGTGATGCTGGTCTTGAAGAACCTGCGATAGCAGGTTGCCGCTCGCCGTTTCATTTCGGTATCGCCACGACAACGCTGAGACCGACCGGATTACGCTGCCGCAGCTCCAATGTGCCTTGATGGGAGTGAACGATGTCTGCAACGATCGACAGACCGAGACCGAAACCGCCTCCAGCGCGAGACTGGTCCGACTTGAAGAAAGGCTCAAGGACCCGCTCTCGAAGCTCCTGCGGAATGCCTGGACCGTCATCCTCGACAATGATCAGGACGGTATCCGGCCGCTCAGCCATCGTCACCTCGACCTTGCCGGCAAATTTAACGGCGTTGTCGCAAAGATTGGTGACCGCGCGCGTGATGGAAAGCGGCCGGCATCTGGCAAGAAGCCGGTTCGGCCCGGCGTATTGGACGGCGTGGCCGATATCGGAAAACTCGCTGCAGACCGTCTGCAGGATGCTTGCGACGTCGACGAGTTCGATGGTTTCGGTTGCATAGTCGTTTCGAAGATAATTCAGGCTCTCGACGAGCAAGCTCTCGATCCGATCGACGTCGGAGAGTAGGGCGTCCTTCTGACCGCTCTCCCCCATCCGCTCCACACGCAGCTTCAGCCGCGTCAGCGGCGTACGCAGATCATGGCCGATGCCGCGCAGCATGCGGGTGCGAGCTTCGATCATCAGACGGATGCGCCGGCGCATGCCGTTCAATGCCCGGGCCAATGCAACAATCTCCACCGTTCCCTTCTCCTCGAAAACAGGAGAACCGGTGGTGATATCGGAAACCGCTGCCGCATGGGCAATGCGCTGTATGGGTTCGGTGATCGCCCTGATCGCGAATATGAAGAAAAAGCCGATCAATACGAAAAAGGCGACGAAGTAATAGGGCCCGCGTCCCAGGAACGCGCTGCTCAGCATGGAATCCGGGAAACCCGAGGTAATGACGATCGTGCCGTCGTCGACACGGGCGGCAATCACCCGCCGGTCATCGAGGAAGGTCTGCCAGCCGCCGATTGGCGGTTCGTTGTCTGGCGGAAACAGCCGGGCGGCGACGACGTCCAGCAAGCTCTGATGGCTCGAAGACTGTGCAAAGCGGCTCGCGGTCGCCGTCGGCGTGAGTTCGATGTGCCAGCCGGCGCGACGTGCGTTGGCGAGGATGATCTGCCGGTCTTCGGGCGAAGCGGGCCCGAGAAGCTCGGCGATGGCGTTCAGCTTTTCGGCGATGTTTTCGAGATCCGGGGCGGCAAGATCTTCCCTGGCCCAGCGCTCCACCGCATCGCCCATAGTGATGATCGTCACCAGCGCCACCAGAATGATGATGGTGATCTGGCCGCGGATCGTCATCGTCACGCGACGCAGGCGTCTAAACATCGGCCTCTTCCACTTGGGCGGTAAAGACGTAACCGCCGAGCCGGACCGTCTTGATGAGGAGCGGATCGCGGGGGTCCATCTCGATCTTCTGCCTGAGCCGGCTAATATGCACGTCGATGCTGCGCTCGATCGGACCGGCAAGCCCGGCATGCGTGACCGCAAGCAGCTGCTCGCGGGTCAGAACCCGGCCGGCGTTGCGGCAAAAGGCCAGAAGCAGGTCGAACTCGTGGGTCGTCATGGCAATCCTGGCCTGGGCCGGATCGTGGACTTGACGCCGGGCCGGATCGATCCGCCAGCCCTCGAAGCGCAAAAGTCTGTGCGCGGGCCTTGCCTCCCGCTGTGCTGACAAGCCCGACCGGCGCAGGAGGCCTTTGATCCGGGCCAGGAGCTCACGCAGAACGAAGGGTTTGGTGACGTAGTCGTCCGCGCCGATCTCCAGCCCGACGATCCTGTCGATGTCGGTGCTCAAGGATGTCAGCATCAGGATCGGGATGCCTCCGCCTGCGCGCAGGCGCCGGCAGAGACTGAGACCATCTTCGCCCGGCAGCATGACATCGAGGACAACGAGATCGAGGGGCATAGCCCGCATCTTCGCGTCCATCGCTGCGCCGTCGCCCGCGAGCTCCACATCCATACCCTGCTCGACAAGACTGTCCCTCAGCATTTCGGCGATCTGACGATCGTCCTCGACAATCAGTATCCTCGGCCGTTCGACAGCCGCTCGTGTGCGCTCATCAACCAATCACGCCACCTCCGTTCTTCCTCTCATCCTTATCATGGCAGGCGAGAGCGTCCCCGCCTGCGATTATGAAGAAATGTTTCTACGGCGCAGAACGGCCATCCAAGCAGAAACAACTCTTAACAACATCCAACACTCGGTGCCGCCCGCACATGGCACTGCTGAGGCGTGGCGTGCTTCCAGGTCGGTCTCGGGGGGATGCGCGCAAAGTCAACCTCGGAGCATTCATGTCTGCCTCTCTAAAACTGACCGCGGATCGGTCCCGGCTGCTTTCCATCGCCGTGGCGTCGCTATTCTTATCGCCCTTTGCCGTACAAGCCGCCGACTTCACAAATAAGGGGCAGGCCGCGCAGGAACCGCCACCGCCGGACCCGGAGCGTTTCGGCCCGGTTCGCCAGGCGTTGCACGATTGGCACGTCGTCGTCGGCGCCGGCGCTGTCTTCAAACCGAAATATGAGGGAAGCGACGAGTTTGAAGTCTCGCCGTTCCCCTTCGTATCGGCCGAACTCTTCGACCGGATCACCATCGATCCAACTGGCATCGGGATTAAAGCCTTCGAAAAGGACGCTTTCCGCTTCGACGTCAACGTCGGCTACGACTCGGGCCGTGACGAAGATGATGCGGACACGTTGCGCGGCATGGGCGACATCGATTTCGGCGCGACGGTCGGCGGCAAGGCCACCTACACGTTCGGGCCTGCCAATATCTTCGTCTCGGTCGACAAGACGATCGGCGGAAGCGAGGGCCTGCTCGCAACCGCCGGCGCGGCAATCTCGCAGCCCCTGTCGGAGCATCTCATCCTCGGCGCCGAAGCCTCCGCCACCTTTGCGGACGATAACTATATGGAAGCCTATTTCGGTGTCGACGCTGGCCAGTCGGCCCGCTCCGGTCATGCTCAGTACAAGGCCGGGGCTGGGATCAAGAGCGTCGATCTCTCCGCTTCCGCCACCTACCTGATTAACGAGAACTGGGTGGTCAGGGGCGAGCAAGGCGTGAGCTTCCTGGTCGGAGACGCTGCAGACAGCCCGATCGTCAAGGAAAAGGTCCAGTCGCAAACCATGCTGATGCTGGGTTACCGGTTTTGAACCGGCTGGTCAGAGCATCTTGTTCAAAACCCTTGGGGTCGCCGACGCGGCGGCCCTAAACATCCGGCAATCAAACGAAAATCGCCCAGGGAATGAATTGATGACCTCCTTCACGCCGCTCTCTCGCACGCCTGGCCTGTCGCAGGGCGACCGGCCGTCCCAAAACCCCAGAACGGGTGTCCTGATATCGATCGTCCTGCTGTCTGCGACCGCCGGGCTCCCGATCCACGGTCTCGCCGCTGACATGGAGGGGCCGAAAGTGTCGGTTATCGCTGCGAGAGCCCAGGTTCTCGAACAGAGCGTTTCCGTCGTCGGCACGGTCGTCGCGCGGGAAACGACGCTGGTCAATACCGATCTCTCCGGAGCCCGGATAGTCTCGATCGCCGCCGAAGAAGGCGATCTCGTCAACCGCGGACAGGTGCTTGCGACATTGGATACGTCGAGGATCGATGTCGAGCTTATGCAAAACGACGCGCAGGCAGCGAGCGCAGCAGCTCAACTCGGGCAGGCCTCAAGCGCACTCGACAATGCCTTGATTTCGCAGGAGGAGGCCGGGGCCGATCTTACGCGCGCGCAAAAGCTCGTTCCCAAGGGGTTGATGTCGCAAGAAGCACTCGAACAGCGACAAAAGGCGCTCGCGCGCGCAGAGGTGAGCGTGCGGGCCAGCAGGCAGGCCGTCCAATCGGCAGAAGCTGCCGTCAAGACCGTCGCTGCGGCGCGCAAGGATATTGAATTGCGACTGAGCTATGCGACGATTGTGGCGCCGGTGGCAGGCCGGATCATCAACCGGTCCGCAAAGGTCGGCGCGACCGCCTCCTCATCCAGCGAGCAGCTCTTCATCATCGCCAATGACGACCAGTTCGAACTGGAAGCAGAAATCCCACAGGCTCAGTTCGATGTCGTGCTCGTCGGCGCCGTCGTTCATGTTTTGCTCGCTGAGGATCATGACGGTTTGACAAGCGCCGTCCGCTTCGTCGCACCGGCGCTCGCCGACCGGACACGGCTCGGACGCGCACGGATCACTCTGCCCCGTGGATTGACGGCCCCAATTGGCGCCTTTGCCTCCGCGCACATCGAGATCGGAAGCAGCAAAGGCATATTCCTGCCCGCCTCGGCGATTGCCGGTTCCGGAACGGAACCATCGATCAAGATCCTCAAGAACAATCGCATCGAACGAAAGCCGGTTTCGCTCGGTTTTCGCCAGGCCGGTTTCGTTGAGATCCGCTCCGGCATCGATGAAGGCGACCTGGTGGTCACGAAGTCGGGTGGATTCATGGAGGCCGGCGACCAGGCGGTCCCGGTCATCGTGCAGGCCGATGCAAGCCCAGTCTCTGTGGGCAACTGAGACCATCCGATGAACATCTCCACATGGGCGATCCGCACCCCGCTGCCCGTCATCCTCCTGTTCGTCATCCTCACCGGCCTCGGACTGAAGAGCTATGGAACGCTGCCGATCACCTATTTTCCGGCCATCAATGTGCCGACGGTCGGCGTGACCGTCGAAGAACCTGCTGCCGCACCCGATCAGATCGAAATCCAGATCACCAGGCTCGTCGAGGACAGCGTCGCGACCCTTTCCGATATCAAGCACATCGAGTCCACGATTTCGGAAGGTCGATCGGAGACCACGGTCGAGTTTGAAATCGGCGTGCCGGTCGACAGGGCCGTCTCCGACGTCAGGGACGCGGTCACGAAGATCCGCGATCGCCTGCCTGCCGCCATCGATGAACCGGTCATCAATAGGATCGAATCAGAAAACCAGCCGGTCGTCACCTATTCGGCCCATAACGGCTCGATGTCGGCGGAAGATCTGTCCTTTTTCATCAACGACGTCGTCGTGAGAAAGCTCCAGGGGTTGGCCGGAATTGGCCGCGTCGAGCTCGTCGGCACCGTCAACCGCGAAATCCATGTTCTCCTGAAGGCGGATAGGCTCGCCCCTCTCGCCCTGACGGCGGCCTCGGTCAGTGATCAAATCGCCGCAAGCCAGTTCAATCTGCCGTCTGGGCGGGGCAATGTCGACGCGCAGGACATGACGGTGGCAACAAAGGCAGCCGTTACAACCCTCGACGAACTCAGGGCCATTCGTCTTGCCTTGCCGCAGGGAAAGAGCGTCTCGGTCTCCGATGTCGCCACGGTTGCAGACACGAGGGAGAAACGACAGGATTTCGCGCGCCTCGACGGCGAGCCGGCGATCGGCTTTACGGTCTACAAGGCGACGGGTGCTGGAGACGTCGACGTTGCCGAAAAAGTTGCCGCGGCTCTTGAGGAAATAGCCGACTCAAGGCCCGGAACGCAGTTCAAAATCGTCGACGACAGCGTCACGCTGACACTCGCAAACTTCTTGTCTGCCCGCAGCACGCTGATCGAGGGGGCGATCCTTGCCGTGCTCGTCGTCTTCCTGTTCCTGCGCGACTGGCGCGCCACGCTCATTGCCGCCATCAGCCTGCCACTTTCGGCAATCCCGACCTTCTGGGTGATGGAACTGGCCGGCTTCTCGCTTAACATGCTGAGCCTGCTTGCAATCACGCTGGTGACCGGAATTCTCGTCGACGACTCCATCGTCGAGATCGAAAACATCGTCCGTCACAAGAGCCTCGGCAAAAGCGCCTACAAGGCTGCGATCGACGCGTCCGACGAGATCGGCCTCGCCGTCATTGCGATCTCGGCCGCCATCATTGCCGTCTTCGCCCCTGTCGGGATGATGCCTGGAGAAATAGGCCAATATTTCCGGCAGTTTGGCCTGACGGTCGCGATTGCCGTCTTCTTCTCGCTCCTCGTCGCGCGCCTGGTAACCCCGCTGATCGCCGCTTATTTTCTGACCTCGCCGAGCAAACCGCACGCGGAAGGGCGACTGGTTGTGCGCTATCGCGCGCTCGTCGGCATGGCGATCAGATGGCGATGGATCACAGCGGGGCTGGCGGCCGGGCTCTTTGCCCTGACGATCCTGCTTGCCGGTTTCCTGCCGACCGCGTTTCTGCCGGCGCAAGATACCGGCCGGATCACGGTGTCGATCGAGCTGCCGCCAGGCTCGACGCTTGCCGACAATGAGGAGGTAAGCGATCTGGTTACCCATCGTCTCAAGGGGATTGAGGATATCAAGACCGTGTTCGTGCGCGCCGGATCAGGGTCCGACGGCGTACGCGATATCCGCAAGTCGACCATCGTGATGTCCCTTGCAGATCGTAGCCAGCGTAAGCTTCCGCTCGAGCAAATCCAGGAAAAGGCCGAGGTTCTGTTGAAAGCCATTCCCGACCTTCGCTTCGAATTCATCAACGACCGCGGCGGCCGGGATGTGTCGTTCGCAATCCTGAGCGTCAATGGCGAGCAGGCGTCGAAATCAGCCCGCGCAATGCTGGGCGAAATGCGCTCCAACACGATGTTCGTCAATCCGGCTTCTTCGGAAGCGACGCGCCAGCCGGAACTCGGGGTGGTCGTGTCGCCGGAGCGCGCCGCCGATCTTGGCGTCAGTGCGAGAGAGATCGCGACAGCAATCAGGGTCGCGACCTTGGGAGATTCTGATTCGAGGCTGCCATCATTCAAGGACAGCGGCAGATTGATCCCGATCCGCACGCTCGTCGAGGATGCCGGGATAGACCGTTCGGAGAAGCTGCGACAGTTACGGGTCATGACGTCATCGGGGACCCTCGTGCCGCTTGAGGCAGTCGCACGCCTGGAGGAAAGTGAAAGCGTTTCCGTCATCCATCGCATGGAACGCCAGCGTCGGGTCGAGATCGGCGCGGACCTTCCACCAGGCATCACACAAGGCGAAGGCATCGCGGCGCTCAAGGACTTGCCCTCCGTCAGGTCGCTGCCAGCGGAGGTCGAAATGCGGGCAACCGGCGATTCCGATTCCAAGGACAGCGTTTTTGCAAGTTTTGCTTTCGCCATGATCGCGGGCTTGAGCCTTGTGGTGGTCGTGCTCATCTTGCTTTTCGGCAGCCCGCTTACGCCGCTGACGATCGTCACCCCTCTTCCGCTTGCGCTTTCAGGTGTCGTTGCCTCCCTCATCGTCACCGGCTATCCCGTGTCGCTGCCGGTCGTCATCGGGATCCTCATGCTGATGGGCATCGTCGTTAAGAATTCGATCATGCTTGTCGATTTCGCAATCGAGCTCGAGCGGTCGGGCCTGTCACGCATCGAGGCGACCATCGAAGCCTGTGCCGAGCGGCTGCGCCCGATCATTATGACGACATTGGCGATGGTGGCCGGCATGGTGCCGGCGGCATTCGGCCACGAAATCGGTGGCGAGTTCAGAGCACCTATGGCGGTGGCGGTCATCGGCGGACTGATGGTTTCAACGGTTCTTTCGCTCGTCGTTGTTCCCGCAAGCCATGTCCTAATCGCCGATCTCGGCGATGCGGTCAAACGCCTGGCACGGAAGATACCGGGTGGCGAAGCTGCCGCTGATAGCTCAGGCGGCGCCTTCATCGAAGGCCCCGACAGTTTGCGCGGGTAGTGCTGTTGGATGATCTGACAGCTAGGATTCATGGGTGCCTCGGGATCGATGGCCAATAGCGGATGGCGTTGGACGCATCATCTACCCTCAAATTCCGAGCACCTCAGCCGACCGATATCGGGCTCGGCGCTCTCGATACGGCGATTTAAGCCGCATCGAGCGCCAGGGTGAGATCGGCAATAAGGTCGTCTGGATGTTCGATGCCGATCGACAGCCTGATCGTTGCATCAAGGACACCGATACGCTGGCGCACCTCGGCAGGCACGCCGGAATGCGTCATCGTCGCCGGATGCGATGCCAGGGATTCCGTTCCGCCGAGGCTGACGGCGAGCTTGAAGATTTTCAACGTGTTCAGGAACCGGAACGAGGCCGGTTGGCCGCCCATGATATCGAAGGAAAATGTCGAACCGGCGCCGCTGCACTGGGCCGCGAATGTTCTGCCGACGGCGGAATCGGGATCGCTGTATGGCAGGTAGTGGATCGTCTCGACCTTGGGATGCTGCCTGAGGAAATCCGCCACCGCCTTCGCATTGCTGTTGGCCCGCTCCATGCGGATCTGCAGCGTTTCGAGTGAACGCCCGAGCATCCAGCATGAATGCGGATCGAGTTGGGTGCCGATTGCGCCGCGAAGCGCCTTCACCTGCTTCATGAGCGCCCGGTTGCCGAGTGCCGCCCCGGCAATCAGATCGGAATGGCCGCCGACATATTTGGTCAGGGAATAGAGGGAAATGTCTGCGCCATGCTCGATCGGGCGCTGGAAAACCGGGCCGAGCAGCGTGTTATCGCAGGCGACAATAGGCGCATGGCCCTGCTTCTGACCAATCGCATCGGCAATCCGCCGGATCATTGCGATGTCGACAAGGCTATTGGTCGGGTTTGCGGGCGTCTCGACCAGGATGACTGAGACATTACCCTTGGCCATTGCTTCCTCGGCCGCGGCCCTTACCGAGACTTCGCTGACGCCATCGGCAAAACCGACGGCGGAAACGCCAAAATTGAGGAAGGTCTTGGCAAGTAATGTTTCCGTCCCGCCATAGAGCGGCTGTGAGTGGAGGATGGCATCTCCCGGACGGACGAAGGCAAGCAGGACCGTCGCGATGGCGGACATTCCCGATGAAAACACCGCGCCGCTCTCGGCTTGCTCGTAGACCGCCAGACGATCTTCGATGATCTCGCTGTTTGGATGATTGAAGCGCGAATAGACAAGGCCCGCGCCCTTACCTTCCGGCGGCTCCTTCCGACCCGAAACGTAATCGAAGAAATCGCGACCGTCTTCGGCGGAGTTGAAAACGAACGTGGACGTCAGGAAGACAGGCGGCTTGACCGCGCCTTCGGAGAGTTCGGGATCATAGCCGTAGTTCAGCATCTGGGTTTCCGGATGCAGGGGATGATTGCCGATATGGGTTCTTGGAGGATGCGGTGCAGTCATGAAACGTCTCCCTCAATTAGCGGCTTCCGGCATCAATGTGCCCGCGCCTCACTAATATCTGGAGCGCTGCGGCGGCAGAGGAACACCCTTTGCAGATGGCCAGGCAAATTTGCTGAATAGGCTGGCTGGCTGGTGGAGTTGCGATACCGCAATTTCTTCGAAGGATGATCAACGTCAGCTCGCGCAGGCATCTCGGCAAAGCGCTAAGGTTTCACGCTGTCGGGGTGGGCGGCCTGAAAAGCTGGCAGTCTGGAGCACTTGCCATCAATATCGGTGATGCGCGTGAAGTCAGTTACGTCCACTCCCCAGCGGCGGGCATTGTAGACCTGGGGAACAAGACATAGGTCCGCCATCGTCGGTGTATCGCCGAAGCTGAACTCTCCATCGGCTCCGTCAATCATGGCTTCGAGCTTGCGCAGGCCATCCGTGATGAAATGCGTCATCCATTCCTCGCGGGCGCCGGTCTTGTCCGTTACGGTCATGAGATGCGCCACGACATGCGTGTTGCATATCGGATGTATGTCCATGGCGACCGCGTATGCGAAGGCGCGCACTTTCTGGCGATCGGCAATATCCGATGGCAGTAATCCGCATTCCGGCCGAAGCTCGGCCAGATACTCGATGATTGCCAGCGACTGGGTCAGAGTTTTCCCGTCAATCACCAATGTCGGCACGAACCCCTGCGGGTTGAGCGTCAGATATTCCGGCTTCTTGTGCGCTCCCTCCAACAAGTTGATGGACACTGTTTTGTAGTCGATCGCCAAGAGATTGAGCGCGATACGGACGCGATAGCTCGCCGATGACCTCCAGTAGTCGTAAAGAACGACCTCGTTCATCGCGGGCCAGCCTCCTTATATTTTTCTACCGTCTGCTCGATCGCCCCAAAGATCGAATGGCCGGCATCATCCTTCATCTCGATGCGAACCTGGTCCCCGAACTGCATGAATGGAGTCTTCGGCGACCCGGTTTTGATCGTCTCAATCATCCGTATCTCGGCGATGCATGAGTAGCCGTCCCCTCCGTCTTCGATGGGCTTGCCTGCTCCGCCGTCGAGCTTGTTGGAAACCGTTCCCGAACCGATAATCGTTCCAGCCACCAGATTGCGGGTTCTGGCGGCATGGGCGATGAGTTGGCCAAAATCAAACGTCATGTCGACGCCGGCGTTCGCCTTGCCGAATGCCTTGCCGTTCACGCTCACAAGCAGCGGCAGGCACAGCTTGCCGCCATCCCACGCCTCTCCGAGCTCGTCCGGCGTCACCGCGACCGGAGAAAATGCCGATGCCGGCTTGGACTGGAAGAAACCAAATCCCTTGGTCAGCTCGTCCGGTATGAGACCGCGCAGGGACACGTCGTTGGTGAGCATTACCAGACGGATGGCATCGCGCGCAGCTTCCGGACCAGAACCCATGGCAACGTCGCCGGCGATGATGGCAATTTCGCCCTCCAGGTCGATCCCATAAGCTTCGTCAGCCACCACGATCGGGTCTCGCGGCCCGAGGAACCCGTCCGAACCACCTTGATACATCAGCGGATCGGTCCAGAAGCTCGCCGGCATCTCGGCACCCCGCGCCCTGCGGACCAGTTCAACATGGTTGAGATAAGCCGAACCGTCGGCCCATTGATATGCCCGCGGCAAGGGCGATGCGGCGTCGTGTTCGCGAAAGCGGATCGTCGGCTGGGCTCCTGTCTCGATACCTTCGGCAATCTGCGCGAGTCGCGGAGCAACGTGCTCCCAGTCATCAAGAGCCGCCTGCAATGTGCGGGCAATGTGACCGACTTCGGAACAACGGGTAAGGTCGCGGGAAACGATGACGAGCCGGCCGTCTCTCGTGGAGTCTTTCAACGTCGCAAGTTTCATGTCCCATTCCCGTGTCAGAGGATGCTTGGGCGATCTTCACCTGATGCCATCACTTGATACCGGGGGTCCCGTCGAACTTGCGTTCCAGGCCGTCCCAGCACTCCAGGTAGTTGTCCTGCAGCGTTTCAAGCTCAGCTGCGTATTTCGTCAATTGCTGGGGGTACCGGGTCTCGAACATGAAAGCCATGGTGTCATCCAGCTTCACCGGTTTGAGCTCGGTATTGGATGCCTTTTCGAAGGCGAGCGCGTCCGGCCCGTGGGCAAGCATCATGTTATGCAGGCTCATGCCGCCGGGGACAAAGCCCTCCTCCTTGGCGTCATACTGGCCATGGATCAGGCCCATGAACTCGCTCATGATGTTACGGTGGTACCAGGGCGGGCGGAAAGTGTGCTCGGCGACCAGCCAGCGGGGCGGAAAGATCACGAAATCGACATTCGCCGTGCCCGCATCTTCGGTGGGCGCAGTCAGCACCGAAAAAATCGACGGATCGGGATGATCAAAGCGGATCGCGCCAACGGGAGCAAACGTCCGCAAATCGTATTTGAAGGGGGCGTAGTTGCCGTGCCAGGCCACCACATCGAGGGGCGAGTGGCCGATATCCGTGACATAGAATTTGCCGCACCACTTCACATGAACGCGACAAGGCCTTTCCTTGTCCTCGAAAGCGGCGACAGGAGTCTTGAAGTCGCGCGGGTTCGCCAGACAGTTCGCGCCGATCGGTCCGCGATCCGGCAGCGTGAATTTCGCGCCGTAGTTCTCGCATATATATCCGCGCCAGACGGTCTGCTCGCCGTTGCGCAGGACCTTGAACATCATGCCGCGGGGGATGAGGCATATTTCCAGGGGCTCCACGTCCATGATGCCCATTTCGGTGAACACCCTGACGGCGCCGAGCTGCGGCACGATCAGCAGTTCGCCATCGGCGTTGAAGAAGTAATCGTCGATCATGTCTTCATTGAAGACGTAAGCATGGGCTGACATGCCCACCTGGGTCGTGACATCGCCTGCCGTCGTCATTGTTCGTACACCCTGAAGAAACGTCAGCTTCTCGGTGGGTGCGGGAACGGGATTCCAGCGAAGCTGTCCCAGGGGAAGCGAATGCTCGTCCAGACAAGGTGCAGTCTTCCAGTGCGGATAGGAAGCGTTTGAGAAGCGGCTCGCGTGACGCACGCTCGGGCGGATGCGATAGAGCCAGGACCTTTCGTTCGTCCCGCGCGGGGCGGTGAACGGTGAACCGGAAAGCTGCTCCGCGTAGAGACCATAGTTGCATTTCTGGGGGCTGTTCTGGCCTTGTGGAAGAGCGCCCGGGAGTGACTCCGTCTCGAAGTCATTGCCGAAGCCCGGCATATACTTCAGTCTGTTTGCCGTCGTGGCTTCGCCGTCTGACGGCTGGATCGATGTCTGGTCCATGCTCAACTCCTCCCCGGAAACTCTGAGGCACCGCGCGTCTTCAGACGCGCGAGCTGACCCCGAGAGTTTACTCCGCCGCAGTACCGATAACACCACGCTTGATCTGATCGGCCTCGATCGACTCGAAGAGAGCACGGAAATTGCCTTCGCCGAAGCCCTCATCGCCCTTGCGCTGGATGAATTCGAAGAAGATCGGGCCAATGACGGTCTTGGAGAAGATCTGCAGCAGGATTTTCGTCATGCCGCCATTCAGCACGCCTTCGCCATCGATGAGGATGCCGTGCTTCTTCATGCGTTCGACAGGTTCGCTATGGCCGTTCACGCGTTCATAGGACATGTCGTAATAGGTTTCCGGCGGTCCCGGCATGAAACGCAGACTGTTATCGGCAAGCCTGTCAGTTGCCTCGTAGATATCCTCCGTTCCAACGGCGATATGCTGGATGCCCTCGCCTCTGTACTTCTTCAGATATTCTTCGATCTGGCTGGTGTCATCCTTCGATTCATTCAGCGGAATGCGGATCTTGCCGCAGGGCGACGTGATGGCGCGGCTTACCAGACCGGTGATGCGTCCATCGATATCGAAGAAGTGGATCTGCTTGAAATTGAACAGATTGCGGTAAAAATCCCACCACTTGTCCATATTGCCGCGGAAAACGTTGTGGGTGAGATGGTCGAGATAATAGAAACCGATCCCCTGGGGATGTGGGTTGGACTCGCCAAGCCAATCGAACTCGGCATCGTAGGCCGATCCCTTCGCACCATAGGTTTCGATGAAATACAGCAGCGAGCCACCAATGCCGACGATCGCCGGGACATCGAGCGCCTTGTCAGGCCCTTCATACGGGATGGCGCCTTTCGACACTGCGTGATCGAAGGCGTGTCTGGCGTCGACGACGCGCCATGCCATCGACGGGGCGCAGGGACCATGGGCTGCGACGAAACGAGCGGCATGACTGCCGGCTTCGGCGTTCAGGATATAGTTGATGTCCCCCTGGCGCCAGACGGTGATGTCTTTCGTCTTGTGCCTGGCGACTGGGACGTAGCCCATGCGTGTGAAGAGTTCGCGCAGCTTGTCGGGTTCAGGATGGGCGAATTCAACGAACTCGAAGCCGTCGGTGCCGGCCGGGTTGTCGGCGGTAATTTCCGAGGGCGGCGCATCATGCGGAAAAGGGCCCATTTTCTCCTCCTGGGAACTGGACTTTGCTTATGCAAAGTGTGGCCCAAAACGCATGCAAAGTTCTTGCATTTTTTATGCTCCGAGAAGATATTGTGCACGATCTGTGAGGATTTTCGGGATTTTGCGCAATGGATGAACAGCTCGATAAATTGGATTTACGTCTGCTGCAGGAACTTCAAAAGGACGGCCGGTTGACGAACAATGAGTTGGGGGAGCGGATTGCGCTTTCACCCTCGCAATGCTCGCGCCGGCGAACAAGACTGGAGTCCGAGGGATATATTCGCAGCTACCGGGCCTATCTGGATCAGCAGAAGCTGGGTCTGGATATGCTGGTGGTCATATCCGTGACGCTTGCCACCCACAACAGGGACAATGCCCGCAGATTCTCGCAACTGATCAACGGACTGCCGGAAGTTCTCGAAGCCTACGCGCTGACCGGTGAAATGGACTATCACCTGAAGGTCGCGACCCGCGGGCTCGCGGATCTCTCCAAATTCGTCAACGACGTTCTGCTGCCACATGAGTCTGTGCAGCACGTGAAGACGTCGATCGTGCTCGACACATTGAAGACATTCCAAGGCTTTCCGATACACATGCCGGGTAGCTGGCATGGGGACAGCGCGCGATGAACTGGCACCAAGTGTCAAAGCGGCAGTTCGGTCGAGAATTTCAGCTCCCGCAGCACAAAGCTCGATACGACCGTGCGCACATGCGGGTTGCGCATGAGGTAGCGGGTCATGAAGGCTTCGTAGCTTTCCACGTCCCTCACCCTTATCTTCAGCATGTAATCGAAAGCGCCTGATAAGGCGTAGCATTCCATGATCTCCGGCCGCTCCAACACCACCGAAGCGAAAGACGCTACCGCCTCTTCGTGATGATCCTCCAGCGTTACATGAGCGATGACGCAGAGCTTGAGATCGAGTTTTCCAGGATCGAGCAGTGTCACACGCTTGCGGATGACGCCGTCGGCTTCCAGTTCCTGGATCTTTCGCCAGGCCGAGCTTTGTGACATGCCGGCCTTTTCAGCCAGGTCTGCCAGCGAAAGAGTGCCGTCAGCCTGGACGAGCTGCAGAAGCTTGCGGTGAAAATTCCCAGGTTCTTTCATTCTTGGCGTCACATTCGGCAAGATTTTCCATCACTATGCCAATAGCCAGCATGAAAGAAAAGAAAATCCTCCAAACCTGGATCATAATGGCAGGAATAGCGCCGTGCCTGGGAGGATCAGCCTATGACCAAGGAAAGCAGCTACACCGCCAAACTGCCCGGCCCGGACGGTTTATATGACTACATGCCTGATGAAGATGCGATCTGGGGTGAGCTCTACCGGCGTCAGATGAAGCTTCTCGCCGAGATGGCCTGCCGCGAATATCTTGATGGCGTCGAAATGCTGGGACTGAAACCCGACAAGGTGCCTCAGCTTCTCGATGTGAACAGACGTCTGAACGAAACCACCGGCTTCGGGGTTGAAGGCGTGCCGGCGCTCATTCCGCCCTCGCGTTTTTATGAACTTTTGTCGCAAGGCAAATTCCCGCTCGCAACATTCCTCCGCCGTCGCGAGCATATCGACTATATCGAGGAACCCGACCTGTTCCATGAGGTTTTCGGCCACTGCCCAATGCTCACCAACCAGAGCTATGCCAATTTCGTACGGCATTTCGGTGAAACTGCCGTCCGCCTCGGTAAGGGCTATTCCTGGCATTTGTTCCGCATCTTCTGGTTTACTGTCGAATTCGGTCTGATCAACACACCAAAGGGCCGCCGCTGCTTCGGCGCAGGGATCGTCTCTTCGCCAAGCGAAGCAAAGGCGACAATGGAAGGCAAGACGTGTGAATTTCGGCCGTTCGATCTGCTGAGCGTGCTGAGGACTCCGTACCGGATCGATATCCTCCAGCCGATCTACTACGTCATCGACAGCTTCACCGATCTTGAAGCGATCGTGGAGCAGGATATCGAAGGCATGATCCTCAAGGCAAAATCGCTGGGTGATTTCGCCCCCACTTTCGAAGCCAAAGCGTCGTGAATCGCTCATGGCATGACGGCCGCGACAATCGAGCTGACAGGCTATTCAGGCTTGGCAAAGCCACCCGAACTACGGCCGGCGCTTGAATGTATGGTCTTGCGTGGGAAATGCGCGGGAGCGAACCTCGCCAGCATAGGCGGCCGCCGCCGCCCCGATCCTCTTTCCAAGCTCGTCGTACCGTTTGACGAAGCGCGGTGTGAAGTCGTTGAACAGTCCGAGCATATCGTCCGAAACCAGGATCTGGCCGTCGCAGGCGGCCGACGCACCGATTCCAATCGTTGGAACAGGGATAGCGCTCGTCACCTCGCGGGCAAATGTCTCAACCGTGCCCTCGATGACGACCGCAAAGGCTCCCGAGTTGCAGACGGCCTCCGCGTCACGCCGGATCGTCGCGACTTCTTCGTCGGAATGGCCCACGGATCGGTATCCACCTGCGGTATGAACCTGCTGCGGCATCAAGCCGATGTGGCCAAGAACTGGAACACCACGGGCAGTGAGGAAGGCGATTGTATCGGCCATCTCCTCGCCACCCTCAAGCTTGACCGCGTCGCAGCCGGTTTCCTGTAGAATGCGCACGGCATTGCGATAGGCCAGTTCTTTGGATTCCTGGTAACTGCCGAAGGGCATGTCGACGACGACACAGGATTTGGTGACCCCGCGCATGACCGCCTTGCCGTGCGCGACCATCATGTCGAGCGTCACCGCGACGGTGCTGTCCAGTCCATAGAGAACCATGCCGAGCGAATCTCCGACGAGCAGGAGATCGCAGTGTTCATCGAGCAGCCGCGCCATCGGCGTCGTGTAAGCCGTCAGGCATACGATCGGCGTTCCACCCTTCATCGCCCGGATTCGCGTGGGCGTCAGGCGCTTCGTGGAGTTCGCTGTACTCATTGCGCATCTCCTGGTCCAGACGTAGCCTTTTTCACAATCACCCGGTTGTCGAGAAGCCTGGTCGTGCCGATCCGGACGAACAATGCGATCACCACCGGGACCTCGATTTTCGCGACATTCTGCAATGTCGAGGCGTCCCTCACAGCGACGACTTCCGGCTTTGCCAGAGGCTCACGGCTGATGAAGCCGGCAAGCTTCGCTTCTAGGACCTGCGGGTCAGTGAGGCCCTGAGCGACAAGGCGCTCCGCTTCGTCCAACGCGCGAGGGACGATGACCGCTGCGCGCCTTTCTTCCTCATTGAGATAGACGTTGCGAGAAGACAGCGCGAGCCCATCCATATCCCGGACTGTCGGCACGGAAACGACGCGCACCGGCAGAGCCAGATCGTCTACCATCCGTTTGATGATAACGACCTGTTGGTAATCCTTCTCGCCGAAATAGGCGTGCTTCGGCTGGACGATATTGAAGAGCTTGCTGACGACAGTGGCCACGCCGGCGAAATGCCCTGGTCGAACGGCGCCTTCGAGCTCGCATCCAAGCTCCGGCACATCAACCACGGTTTTCATCGGGCGTGGGTACATATCCTCGACGCCTGGCACAAAGAGAATGTCAACGCCTGCTTTTTCCAGCATCGTTTTGTCGCGTTCGAGATCACGCGGGTATCGGGTCAGATCCTCCGCCGGGCCGAACTGCAGTGGATTGACGAAGATCGAGGCAACGACGATTTCGTTTTCGGCGCGGGCTCGCGCGACAAGTTCCATATGTCCGGCATGGAGATAACCCATCGTTGGCACGAAGCCGACCGGCCCGCCTTTCGCCTTTGCTTCAGCAAGTGCTGCGCGCATCGCCTCAATGCTCGATAGGACCTGCATGTGCCCTCCCCGGCGACGGTCACGTTGGGGGCGGATACAGAATGCAAGCGGGGTCGCGCGTCAATGCCCCCTGTAGATAAAAACGATTAGATAAGAGCGGTTTTCTTAGCACCTGCTCTTGCACGCCGGGCACAATGAGAGGGATTTCTCGCAACTGCGCCAAAGCTGGCGCAAGACGGCGTGGGCCTGTCTCGCCGGGCCCGACAGAACTGCTCAAGCTCCTCTGCCGCCTGCCGTTCGTATGGTTGCACAAATGTTAAGTCTGGAGCGCCCGTACCGGCCCTGTTGACTCGCGCAAGATAAGCTCAACCGGCCAAAGCTCGTGAATTTCCAGTGGCGAACGCCCGGCCAAAAGCTGCAGCACAAGATCGGCGCACCGCGTGCCTGCGGCGCGCATCGACGAGCGGGTCGCCGATAGCGACGGGACCATATTGTCGGCCGTCAAATAGGGAAAAACGTCATCGTGAGCGATAACCGAGACATCGCTGCCGATCTGAAGGCCGAGCGAACGCGCGGCTCGGTAAATGCCGAGCGCCGTCATCATGGACCCGGCTACAAACGCGGTAGGCGGCTTCGGTTGTTCGAGAAATGACCGTGCAAAGCGAAAACCGAGCTCGTCGGTGAAATTGCCGTTGGCAATTAATTGCGGATCGACTTCGATCCCGTGGCGCTGCAGCGCGCGGCGATAGCCGATGTCGCGATGCAGCGCATAGGTCGCTCCCTGGCGGCCATTGATCATCGCAATCCTGGTATGACCAAGATCGATCAGATGCGAGGTCGCACGACACACGGCCCCTTCATTGTCGATATCGAGCCACGGGTGCGGCACGTCGATGTCAGACCGGCCATGAACGAGAAACGGCATTCCCAGCTCGTTCAGTAGCGCGATGCGCTGGTCATTGGGTCGAGGCGAGTGAACGATGATCGCATCCACCCGCTGGCTTTCCGCCAGCCGCCTATAAAGTTGCATCTCGGCATCATATTCGGGATTAGCCATCGGAATGACCAGAATGTCGGTGTCTTCCGTGACAAGACGCTCCGCCATGCCGGCCATGAATTCCGCGAAATGGAACTCGCCTGCTCGCCCCATGACAACGCCAATGGCACCGACCCGCCCGGTTTTCAGCCTTACCGCATTGACGTTCGGCCGATAGCCCATTCGCACCGCTTCCTGAACGACACGGGCGCGCGTCACTTCGCTCACCTCGGGATAGCCACTGAGCGCACGGCTGACGGTCGTTGGGGACAGTCCAAGTTGTTTTGCGAACTCTTTGAGTTTCATAGACCGAATTGACTTTCATCGCCTGCGCTGCCGGGGATCTATACCATCGGCGGCGCAATTTCCACATTCTACGCCGTCGACTATATCTCCTCAAATCGATTTCAATTTTAATTGCCCTCTTGTCACGCAACCCGAAATCAAAGAAATCGCAATATTGAGGATACGCATTGATTTCAAACAGTATTCTGCATCTATACACAATCAAAACCGTCGATCGAGCCCCTCTCTTGACATGATATCCGCCTTCTGACAGTTTTTTGCAGCCAAATCGATTTCAATTTGGTCCTTGGGAGGAGAAAATGAAGTTTTGCTTTACAGCGGCCGCGGTTGCGGCCGCGCTCATTGGCGCGACCGTATCGTCCTATGCCGCCGAGATCAGCATCTCGGCGAGTTCCACCGGCAAGAACCTCGATCTGTTCCGCAAGCAGCTCGATGTTTTCGAGAAGACGACTGGCAATAAGGTCAAGATCGTCACCATGCCGTCCTCGTCGACGGAGCAGTTTTCGCAGTATCGTCTCTGGCTTGCAGCCGGCAACACTGATGTCGATGTCTACCAGACGGATGTTATCTGGGCCCCACAGTTGGCCGACCAGTTCGTCGATCTGAAGGATGCCACCAAGGATGTCGTCGGCGACTTCTTCCCGGCAATCGTCGCATCGCAAACCGTGAACGGCCGCCTGGTTGCAATGCCGCTTTATACGGACGCTCCGGCGCTCTTCTATCGCAAGGATCTGCTTGAGAAATACGGCAAGCAGCCGCCGAAAACCTGGGACGAGATGGAGGCAACCGCCAAGGAAATCCAGGAGAAGGAGCGCGCCGCCGGCCAGAAGGATCTCTGGGGTTACGTCTTCCAGGGCAATGCCTATGAAGGCCTGACCTGCAATGCGCTGGAATGGGTCAAGTCCTCGGGTGGCGGCCAGATCATCGAGACCGATGGCACGATTTCCATCAACAACGAAAAGGCTGCGGCAGCTCTCGATCGCGCCAAGGGCTGGATCGGCACGATTTCACCGAGCGGTGTGCTTGCCTATCAGGAAGAAGAATCCCGTGGTGTCTGGCAGACAGGCAACGCGGTCTTCATGCGCAACTGGCCCTATGCCTATGCGCTTGGAAACGGCCCTGACAGTCCGGTCAAGGGCAAGTTCGACGTGACGACCCTTCCGGTTGCCGCCGAAGGCGACAAGCCTTCTTCGGCGCTCGGGGGCTGGAATCTCGCCGTGTCGAAATATTCGAAGAGCCCCGATGCAGCGATCGAACTCGTCAAGTTCCTGACCTCGAAGGATAGCCAGAAGCAGCGCGCCATCGAGCTTTCCAACCTGCCGACGCTGTCGGCGCTCTATGACGACAAGGACATTGCTGCTGCGCAGCCTTTCATGCCGAACTGGAAGCCGATCTTCGAAAATGCAGTGCCGCGCCCGTCGGCTGTTGCGAAGGTCAAATACAACGAGGTTTCCGCGAAGTTCTGGACCGCCGTGCACAACACGCTCTCCGGTAGCGGCTCTGCGGAAGAAAACCTCGAGCTTCTTGAAGCCGATCTGACGACGCTTGAGGGCGGCGCCTGGTGAAAGACCGATACGGCAGCGGCGGACCTTCCGTCGCTGCCGTTCCCGACAACGCCTTTGTCGATCGTCTCATGAAGCGGATACCCCATGAGTGAAGTTGCAGTCTCCCAAAACCTGAGGACGGGCGCTTTCGCCAAGCCCACTTCGTCGGACCTGCGCTCCGAGCGGGTTCGTTCCGCCTGGATGTTTTTGGCGCCGACCCTGTTGATCCTCGCGATCGTTGCCGGCTGGCCGCTGTTTCGCACCATCTACTTCAGCTTCACCAACGCATCGCTGACGAACCTCGGCGATGCGAAGTTTGTGGGCTTCGACAATTACCTCTCCTGGGTCACCCTGAAGAGCGGCCGCACCGTTTACAGGGGACTTCTTGCCGATCCCGCGTGGTGGGGTGCGGTCTGGAATACGGCAAAGTTCACGCTATTGTCCGTGACGATCGAAACCGCGCTCGGCCTCATCGTCGCCCTCGTATTGAATGCCCAATTCGTTGGGCGTGGCATCGTGCGCGCCGCGATCCTCATTCCCTGGGCGATCCC
Organism: Rhizobium sp. 01L419; assembly: GCF_056400025.1. Classification (NCBI taxonomy): domain Bacteria; kingdom Pseudomonadati; phylum Pseudomonadota; class Alphaproteobacteria; order Hyphomicrobiales; family Rhizobiaceae; genus Rhizobium; species Rhizobium sp. 01L419. The sequence continues at coordinate 413,815 of NZ_JBFTSM010000002.1, read as the reverse complement.
GACCATCGTCTCGGCCAAGATGTGGGCCTGGATGCTCAACGACCAGTTCGGTATCCTGAACGACATCCTTCTCAGCCTCGGGCTTATCAGCCAGAAGATCGCATGGACGGCAGATCCCGATACCGCGATGATTGCCGTTCTGATCGTCGACGTCTGGAAGACGACACCCTTCATGGCCCTGCTGATCCTGGCCGCTCTGCAGATGGTTCCGGCAGATATTTACGAAGCCGCCAAAATCGACGGGATCAACCCGATTAAGATATTCTGGCGCCTGACGCTCCCGCTGGTGCGCCCGGCGATCATGGTCGCGGTAATCTTCCGCATGCTCGATGCGATGCGCATCTTCGACCTGATCTACGTGCTGACGCCCAACAACGCCCAGACAAAGACGATGTCGGTCATGGCGCGCGAAAACCTCTTCGACTTCGACAAGTTCGCCTACGGCGCAACAGCCTCGACAGTTCTCTTTCTCATCATCGCGTCGGTCACCGTGCTCTACATTTGGATCGGCCGCGTCAATCTCGGGGGTGGTGAACGCTGATGCTGCTTACAGCCACAAAGAACACCCTCTTCTACCTTCTGGTTGCCGTTATCGTCATCATCGCGGTCTTCCCGTTCTACTACGCGATCCTCACAAGCTTTAAAGCCGGCACAGCCCTCTTCGAGGTCAATTACTGGCCGACTTCGATCTCGCTCGAAAACTATACAGGTGTGTTGACGACGGGCAGCTTCATACGCAGCCTCGGCAATTCACTGCTCATTGCCTGCCTCGTGGTCGCCGCCTCGCTGCTGCTCGCAGTGACCGCATCCTACGCGCTTGCCCGCGTGCATTTCCGGGGTCGGGCACTCTTGATGCTCACCATCCTGTCCGTATCGATGTTTCCGCAGATCGCCGTGCTGGCGGGGCTTTTCGAACTCATCCGCTGGATCGGCATCTTCAATACGCCGTTTGCGCTGATCTTCTCCTATATGATCTTCACCCTGCCCTTCACTGTTTGGGTGCTGACCACTTTCATGCGGGATCTGCCGATCGAAATCGAGGAAGCAGCGATCGTCGATGGCGCATCCCCCTGGGTCATCATCACGAAAGTGTTCATGCCGTTGATGTGGCCGGCCTTGGTCACCACCGGCCTGCTCGCTTTCATCACGGCCTGGAATGAATTCCTGTTCGCCCTGACCTTCACATCATCGGATGCCCAACGAACGGTACCGGTGGCAATCGCTCTGCTTTCGGGCGGAAGTCAGTTCGAAATCCCATGGGGCAACATCATGGCGGCATCGGTCATCGTCACCGTGCCCGTCGTCGTCCTTGTTCTGATTTTTCAACGCCGGATTATTTCCGGGCTGACAGCCGGCGGCGTCAAAGGCTGAGGAAAGCGAGATATGGCACAGATTAGGCTCGATAATATCCGCAAGAGCTTCGGCGCATTCGAAGTCATCAAAGGTGTGACCCTGGACATCCGTAGGGGCGAGTTCATGGTCTTCGTCGGCCCGTCCGGTTGCGGCAAATCCACCTTGCTGCGACTGATCTCGGGACTGGAGGATATATCTTCCGGCACGCTCTCCTTCGACGGCGAACCCGTCAACCGTCTTTCCCCGTCCAAACGCGGCATCGCGATGGTCTTTCAGTCCTACGCGCTCTATCCGCACATGACGGTCTACGAAAACATGGCCTTCGGCATGAAGCTGTCCGGCCGGACCAGGGAAGAATGCAAGGCACGCGTCGAACAGGCAGCCGGCATGCTTCAGCTTTCGCCCTATCTGGAACGCCTGCCGCGCCAGCTTTCGGGCGGCCAACGCCAGCGCGTGGCTATCGGCCGCGCCATCGTTCGTGACCCGAAGGTCTTCCTGTTCGACGAACCCTTGTCGAACCTGGATGCGGCTCTTCGCGTCGCCACACGGCTGGAGATCGCCAAGCTTCACCGCGGCATGCATGACACGACGATGATCTATGTCACCCACGATCAGGTCGAGGCCATGACACTGGCCGACCGCATCTGCGTGCTGCGCGACGGCGTCGTCGAACAGATCGGAACACCGATCGAGCTCTACGAGACCCCGAACTCCATTTTCGTCGCCGGTTTCATCGGTTCGCCGAAGATGAATTTCCTCTCCGGACCTTTCGCGGCTCCCTATGACACCCACACGATCGGGGTGCGGGCCGAACATATCGAGTTTAGAGATCAGGATCCGGCCTGGACCGGCACCGTCATCCATTCAGAGATCCTCGGCTCGGACAGCTTCGTCTATCTCGACATCGGCTCGGCCGAACCGCTTACCGTTCGCGAGACCGGCGTATCGAGCCACCAGCCCGGCCAGCAACTGGGCGTGTCGCCGCTCAAGGAGCGCATTCATCGCTTCGACCAATCCGGACGCGCGCTCGAAAGGGTTCCTTTCAAGGGCGCAGCCTGACCACCAACCACATAAACAGGATCTGACCGTTTCCCATCGGCTCCGGTCCGCTATTCGCTGTGAAGGAGCAGAAACGTGTCTATTCGCACCATCGTCTGGGGTGAAAACATCCATGAGACAACCAACGAGATCGTCCGGGGCATCTATCCCGAGGGCATGCACACGACCATTGCCAAGGCGCTGAACACCGACCCGGCGATTTCCGCGACGACCGCGACGCTGCAGGAGCCCGAGCATGGCCTGAGCGAAGCGCGGCTTGCCGAGACCGATGTCCTGACCTGGTGGGGCCATAAGGATCATGGCGCGGTGTCCGACGAAGTCGTCGAGCGTGTCGCCAATCGGGTGTGGGAAGGCATGGGCCTGCTCGTGCTGCATTCCGGTCATTTCTCCAAGATCTTCAAGCGTCTGATGGGCACGCCCTGTGCGCTGAAATGGCGCGAAGCGGGTGAACGCGAGCGGCTGTGGACGATCAATCAGCGCCATCCGATCGCTGCCGGTCTCGGTGAGCATTTCGAGCTGGAGAACGAAGAGATGTACGGCGAGCAGTTCTCCGTACCGGAACCGCTGGAAACGGTGTTCATCTCCTGGTTCCAGGGTGGCGAAGTCTTCCGCTCCGGCCTGACCTGGCGCCGCGGTGCCGGCAACATCTTCTATTTCCGCCCCGGCCACGAAACCTACCCGACCTATCACGATGCCAACGTGCAGAAGGTGCTGATCAACGGCGTCAAGTGGGCCTATAACCCCGAGGGTGCATTGAAGAGCATCACCGATGCTCCAAATGTGCCGGTAGAAAAAGCACTGGAGCCGATCGTCGAGCGCGGCCCGAGACTGCACCAGGCCGGCGAAGCCGGTTACCGCTGAGGAGAATAGCAATGCGTCTACTCGTTCTCGGCACAGGCGTCATGGCCAAAAACCAGGTTGCCAACTTCCTTGCCATCGATGGCGTGGAAGTGGTCGGCGCCGTCGATACGGACCGGGCCCGGCTCGATGAGTTCGCCGATCATTTCAGCATTGAAAAACGCTTCAGCACGCTCGACGAAGCAATCGCCTGGGGCGAATTCGATGCGGCGACGAATGTGACGCCCGACCGTATCCACCACGCGACCAGCCTCGCGCTGATTGCCGCCGGCAAGCACGTCTTCTGCGAAAAGCCGCTGGCGGAGAATTATGCGCACGCGCTCGAGATGACCGAAGCTGCAGAGGCAGCCGGGGTCATCAACATGGTGAACCTCACCTATCGCAACGTTGCTCCCCTGCAGCGCGCCCGCGAGATGGTGCTATCAGGCGAACTCGGCACCATCCGCCATGTCGAAGCCTCTTACCTGCAGAGCTGGCTGGTTTCGCGTGCCTGGGGCGACTGGCGCACGGAATCGCGCTGGCTGTGGCGCCTGTCCACCGGTCACGGTTCGAACGGCGTGCTCGGCGATGTCGGCATCCATATCCTCGACTTCGCAGCCTATGGCGCTGCAACCGACATCGATCACGTCTTTGCGCGGCTCAAAACCTTCAACAAGGCGCCGGGTGGCCAGATCGGCGAGTACATGCTGGATGCCAATGACAGCTTCACTATGTCGGTCGATTTCGCCAATGGCGCGCTCGGTGTCATCCATGCGACCCGCTGGGCGACCGGCCATTTGAACGAGCTGAAGCTGCGCATCTACGGCGAGAGGGGCAGCCTCGAAGTCACTCATCGTCCGGACGGCTCGGATCTTCGCGGCTGTTTCGGCGACGACATTGAAAGCGCCACCTGGCGTGATATCGAGGTGCCGACGGTGCTGACCAACTATCAGCGCTTTGCCGAAGCGGTCAGGACCGGGAAGCAGGACGATCCCACCTTCCGCCATGCCGCCAACCTGCAGAAGGTCATCGACCTCGCGATTGTGTCGGAGAAAGAACGTCGGGAGTTCAATCTGCTGGCTTCCGATAACTTGGAAGGCACGGCCGGCCAGGAGCTAGAAAGCGAGATGGACGATCAGGGTCCGGCGCTGGCACTCGTCGTCTGACGGCATGGTGAAACATAGAAGGCCCGCGTGATCGGGCCTTCTTCGAGCCAACAGCTCCTTCTGCTTATCCATGGCAGAGGGCGGGCGCTCGCTCCGGACGGCGCAAACGGCACCCACGCGATCTTTGCTTGCCGCGGTATATAACCACGGCAGACAAGGCGGGCTTCCTAAGCGGCCTTAACAGGCGCGCTCACGCCACGATAGGCAATGAGATCCTCGATCGTGATCAGGTGGAGGCCGTGCCGTTCGGCAAACCGCTCGAGATCGGGCAGGCGCGCCATCGTGCCATCGTCATTGGCCACTTCGCAGATGACGCCCGACGGCGACAGGCCGGCAAGCCTTGCGAGATCGACAGCCGCCTCGGTATGGCCGGGGCGAGAAAGCACGCCGTTCGGATGCGCTCGCAGCGGGAAGATATGGCCGGGCCGCGCAAAATCCTCGGGGCGAGAATTCTCACCGATGAGCGCGCGAACCGTCGCGGCGCGGTCAGCCGCGGAAATACCGGTCGTCGTTTCAGGGATATAGTCAACCGACACGGTGAAAGCTGTCTTCAAGAGTTCGGTATTGTTGGGAACCATCTGCGGGATCTGCAGTTCGTCCAGCCGTTCGCCTTCCATTGCGACGCAGATGAGGCCGCGGGCGTAATTCATCATGAAGGCGATTGCCTGCGGAGTGATTGCTTCCGATGCGATGACGAGGTCACCCTCGTTTTCCCTGTCGCGATCGTCGACGACGACCACGATCTCGCCGCGTGCAATTGCGGCGATCCCATCTTCGATTTTAGAAATTGCCATTTCTCTGCCTTTCAAGGGTTAGCCGCAACGCGCGACATCCATGGCCTGTCAAAGGCCACCATTTTCCCTTGGGCGAACAAGCATATGAAACGCCGCGTGCCGAGCGGCGTCCTCTACGTTGCTCTCTTCCATCCGGACTATGACCGTCGGCTCCGGCATCTCACCGGATCTGCTGACCCTTCGCTTTCACGAAGGCGCTCGCGGGCTCCGAGTTGCCTCGATACCGCCGGTGGGGAATTACACCCCGCCCTGAGAACATTTCTTAGATAAATGATGAATGCCTCGTTCGGCAAGAGGTTGGGCGAAAATCACCGCTCGAGAATTGTCTCGTATAGGTGAAAGCACCGTTCCCTATTGTCGAACAAAGCTATGACATGATCAGGCCGCCATCGACATTGATGGTCTGGCCGGTGATATAGGCCGCGTCGTCGCTCGCAAGGAAGGTGACGAGGCCGGCGACATCTTCGCCCGATCCGGCACGCTTCATCGGTATTCCCTCGACCCATTCCTTCATGAGTTCGCCGGGGCCGTAGTTGCCGAGCAGCTTGCCCCATGCCTGGTCGTTATAGGCCCACATGTCGGTTTCGATGATGCCGGGGCAGAACGCGTTGACGGTAATGCCGTTGGTCGCGACTTCCTTGGCAAGGCTCTGGGTAATGCCGACAACGCCCATCTTCGACGCGGCATAATGCGGCGTATAGATGAAGCCGTCGCGTGCCTGGCCGGAGGCGGTGTTGATGATGCGGCCGCCGCGGCCATGCTTGCGCATGCGAGCGATCGCTTCCTGGGCGCAGAGGAACACGCCCTTGGTGTTGACCGCCATGACCTTGTCCCACTCGCCCTCAGTCATATCCTCGATGCGGGCAATGGTGATGACACCGGCATTTTGAATGGAGACATCGACGGCGCCGAAGGCCTGTTCGGCAGCGTCATAAAGAGCCTTGACGCTTGCCTTGTCGGTGACGTCGCCAACGAAGGAGATAGCTTTGCCGCCATCGACCTTGATCTGCTCGGCGACGGCATGCACGCTCTCCTCATTGGCGGAGACGACGAGATTGGCGCCCTCGCGCGCAAAGCGTTTGGCAATCGCCGCACCGATGCCGCGGCTTGCGCCGGTAATGACGACAGTCCTGTTTTCGAAGCGTTGCATTCTCTTTTCCTTTCACGGTGCCGGCGAGTGCGGCGCCGATCCAAGAAACCGGCCGCGCTTACCCGCTCACTTAGACTTCAAACGGCTGCAGAAATAATCGCGGCGAATTCCGATGCCTTCAGCGAAGCGCCGCCAACCAGCGCGCCGTCCACATTGCGAATCTTGAAGATCGAAGCCGCATTCGACGCCTTGACCGAGCCGCCATAGAGGATCTTGACTGAATGGCCGTCGTTCCCCAGCCGATCTGCGAGCATCTGCCGGATCGCGGCATGGACCTCCTCGATCTGTTCGTTGGTCGGCACCAATCCGGTTCCTATCGCCCATACGGGCTCATAGGCGACGACGAGATTTGCGCTCGTCGCTGCCTCGGGAATGGATTCTCTCAACTGCTCGCCAACCACTTCGATCGCCCGTCCCTCGTCACGCTCATGTCGCGTTTCACCGACACAGACGATCGCGATCAAGCCCGCCTGGTGAGCGGCAACCGCCTTTGCAAGGACGATTTCATCATCTTCGCCGTGAGACACACGGCGCTCGGAATGTCCGAGGATGACATAACGCGCGCCGATATTGGCGAGCATTTCGGCAGAGACGTCGCCCGTATGGGCACCTGACTGCTGCGCATGACAATCCTGCGCGCCGATGACCAGTTTCGAATCCTTAACCCGCGCCACTGCGCGATCAATCAGCGTGAAGGGCGGGCAGACGACGATATCGCACGTCGCACTGCCCGTTAGTCCCTTCAGCGCCTCGATCTCAGCTTGGGAGGAGATGAGACCGTTCATTTTCCAATTGCCTGCGATCAGCTTGCGCATGGCATCACCAGCAGCAGAAGCCGCCGTCGACGAGCAGATCGACGCCCGTCACGAAGCTCGCGGCATTCGACAGCAGAAAGACGGCCGGACCGACCATCTCGTCGACACTGGCCATTCGCTGCATCGGCGTCTGTTCCTCGAAGAGCTTGGTCTGATGCACCATTTCCGGCCGGGTGTTCATCGGCGTTGCGGTATAGCCCGGCGAGATCGTGTTGACGCGGATACCGCGCCCGACCCACTCCATGGCGAACGACTTCGACATATGGATCACGCCCGCCTTCGAGGCATTGTAATGGGCCTGGCTCAAACCGCGATTGACGATAACGCCCGACATGGAGGCGATGTTGACGATCGACCCGCGGCCGTTCTTCAACATGGCCCGCGCTTCGGCCTGGCAGGACAAGAAAATGCCCTTCAGATTGATGTCCATCAGCGTCTGATACTGATCCTCTTCCATCTCCTCGGCGGGATTGGCATTGGCGATACCGGCGGCATTGACAGCAAGCGAGAGCGCACCGAGATCGGCTTCGGTGCGGGCGACGGCATCCGCCAGAGACGACTTGCTGGTCACATCGGCTGCAATCTCGATCGATCGACGGCCGGCAGCCCTGATATGGCCGGCAGTATTGGCAAGGCCGTCATCGCTACGGCGGTCGAGAAGCGCGACGTCAGCACCGCACTGGGCGAGACCAATGGCGATCCTCTGCCCGATGCCGCTGCCGGCACCCGTCACGATGGCGACCTGGCCGCTGAGATCAAATAGTTTTGGTGCGTTCAGAGAGATGTCGGACACCGCTCTTCCTTTCTGTCTTTGCCTAGATGGTCGCCAGTTCCATGACCGAGACGTCGTTTGCCTCGTCACGCTTCAGAATGCCTGCCTGCTTGCCCTGAGCCAGCACGAGAACGCGGTTCGATACGCCAAGAACTTCCTCGAGATCGGAGCTCACGACGATGACCGCGACACCCTGCTTGGCCAGGTTGACGATGATATCGTAGATGCCGGCGCGGGCTCCGACATCGATGCCGCGCGTCGGCTCGTCCAGCACCACGACCTTGGGATCGCGCATCAGCCATTTGGCGATGACGACCTTCTGCTGGTTGCCGCCCGAGAGATCGGAAGCAAACTGCTCCGCACGCCCCTTGACGCCAAACTTCGCCACTGCCTTTTCGGCGAACACGCGCTTCACGTTCGAGGTGAGCCAGCGCCCGCCAAGCTTGTCGAGATTGGCGTAGATGATGTTCTCGCTGATCTTGTGCGCGACGACGAGGCCCTGCTCCTTGCGATCTTCCGGAACCATCACGATGCCCCTGGCGATCGCATCCGCTGGGCTGCGCAGCTTCAGAGCCTCACCGTCCAGCTTGATCGAGCCGCCGCTGATTGGATCGGCACCGGAAATCGCCCTTACAAGCTCGGTGCGGCCGGCGCCGACGAGGCCAGCAATGCCAAGGATTTCGCCGGCATGGACGTCAAAGCTCACATCGCGGAAGGAATCGTCCGGCGACGTCAGGCCAGACACCTCAAGCACGGACCGGCTGGTCGGCTCGGGAAGTGTCGGAAACAGGCGATCGAGCGAGCGACCGACCATGCTTTCGACGATTGTGCGCACCGGCGTCGAGCTGTCGGCAAATTCATGGACGCGCTCTCCGTCGCGAAGCACGACGATGCGATCGGTGATCTTTTTGATCTCCTCCATACGGTGGGAGATGTAGATGATGCCCACACCCTCGGCGCGGAGCTTGCGCACCTGCTCGAACAGGGCTTCCGTCTCCGCCCCGCCAAGGGCTGCAGTCGGCTCGTCGAGGATCAGGAGTTTTGCATTAAGCGCCAGCGCCTTGGCGATCTCGATGAGCTGCTGGTTGGCGGTCGAGAGACCGGCGACCTTTCGGGTCGCGGGAATATGCAGGTTCAGCCGTGCGAGCTGTTCCTGGGCGCGGCGAACCATCTGGGCGCGGTCGACCACGCCGTTCTTCATCGGCCATCGACCGATGAAGACATTTTCGGCGATGGAAAGATGCGGCAGGAGCTGCAATTCCTGGTGGATCAGCACGACGCCTTTGTCGATCGCCTCGCGTGGAGCGGCCGGGGCATAAGGCTGTCCCAGCCATGTCATCGTGCCTTCGGACGGTGTGCGTGATCCGGCAATAATGCCTGACAGTGTCGACTTGCCAGCGCCGTTTTCGCCGAGAAGTGCCACCACCTCGCCGGGATAGACGTCCAGGTCCACATTTTTCAGAACCTGCAGCAGTCCGTAGCGCTTGGATATGCCCCTCAGGGAAAGAACCGGCTCGGTCACAGCACACCTCCTCGAGATTTCGACTGATTACGGATGGTTAGCGATGAAGCCTGCCACGTTTTCCTTGGTCGTCAGCGTGGCGTCCATCAGTTGGACCGGCGGCACCTTTTCCTTGGCAGCGAGCTTTACCGCGTTCTCCACCGCATCGCGGCCCATCTTCTGCGTCTGCTGTGTCGCGGTCACGTCGAACACACCCTTGCTGAGGGCCTCAAGTGCAGCGGTGTCGCCATCAAAACCACCGACCACGATCTTTTGCGATGGATTGGCGACCTTGATCGCCTGGGCCGCACCGAGCGCCAGTCCATCTGCCTGGGCGAAGACGATCGAGACATCCGAATTCGACTGGAGCATGTTCTGCATGATCTGGAAGCCTTCGTCCTGGCTCCACATGTTGGAATATTGCTCGGCTACCACGCTCACATCCGGATAGGCCTTCAGGGATTCCTGGCACCCCTTGGTGCGGTCCAGTTCAGGTGTGGTGCCCTTCTGGCCATGGATGATGACCATCTTGCCCTTGCCGCCAGCTTCCTTGAGGATGTAGTCGCAAACCGCCTTGGCGGAGGCGACGGAATCGGTCGCCAGGAAGGTATCGCCCGGAGCGCCTTCAGCATTGCGGTCGACGTTGACGACCGGAATGCCGGCCTGCTTTGCAAGCTTGACCGGCACACTGGCTGCAGCAGCGCCTGCCGGAATGTAGATCAGTGCGTCGATATTCTGGGTCAGCAGGTCCTGGATCTGGTTGACCTGGGTCGGGCCATCGCCCTTGGCGTCGACGGTGAGGACCTCGATGCCACGCTTCTTGGCTTCAGCTTCGACGGACTGCTTGATCTGGTTGAAGAAGTTCGCCTGCAGATTGGCGACGGCAAGGCCGAGTTTCTTGACTTCGGCCGCCTGAACGGATCCGAGGCTGAGGCCAAGCAGGGCGGCAGACGCGAGCAGAGTGCGCGCAAATTTCATGTCAGTTCCTCCATTGTTAGTGAACCCTTGGGTATCCTCCCCCTCGGGCAATAGATCCGCTCCAAACCCTTCGGAGAGGAATTTCTTCAGGCCCGCATCCTCTGCGGCCTAGCGATCAGGCGGCCCGCCGCTTGCGGATCGTTTCGGCACCGACCGCGAGAACGATGACGACGCCGATGATGACCTGCTGCAGGAAAGGCGACACGTTGAGAAGGTTGAGGCCGTTGCGCAGCACGCCGATAATCAGGACGCCGATCAGTGTGCCGCCGATGCCGCCGGCACCTCCCGACAGAGAAGTTCCGCCGATGACGACGGCCGCGATCGTGTCCAGCTCGTAGCCGAAACCGCTGGACGGCTGAACCGAGTCCAGACGGGCAGCAAGAACGATACCGGCAAGACCTGCAAGGACGGCACTCGCCATGTAGACGAGAATAGTCACAAGCTGGACATTGATGCCGGCAAGACGGGCAACTTCGGGATTGCCACCGACTGCATAGAGCATGCGGCCTTCTGCGCGGAAGTGCAGGAAAACCCAGGCAGCGGCGACGACAGCCAGCATCAGAAAGACGGTTGCGGTCAGAATGCCAAAATGGCGGTCAATGGCCAGCATCATGAACCAGTCGGGGAAGCCGACGATCTGCTGGCCGTCGGTGATCATGTTCGCCACGCCGCGCGCGGCCGACATCATCGCAAGCGTCGCGATAAAGGCAGGCACCCTGAACCAGGTGACCATGATGCCGACGATCAGGCCGCTGATCATCGAGGCAATGAGCGCCACGACGATGCCTACGCCGAGCGGCAGGCCGGCGACATTCGCCGTCCAGCCCATCACCATCATCGCAAGCGCCAGAACAGAACCGACCGAGAGATCGATGCCGCCAATCAGGATCACGAAGGTCATGCCAACAGCCATAATGCCGAGCACGGTGATCTGGTCGAGAATGTTCAAACCATTGCGGACGGAGAGAAATGCATCAGTGCTGAAGGTCAGGAAGAGGCAGAGCAAAAGCAATCCGATCAGGGGACCGGTCGCTCCCGTGAGCTTGCTGACCCACGTGCCCGATGGACGGCTCTGTTCATTAACGTCGATCGCCACCATCGTTCCTCCCTGAAGATTAAGGCCGGCAGCCAATATTTCATCAAGCAAGAATAAATATTCATGCCTGCTGGAAAATTCATTAACAACTTGCTTTACCACTGTCAACCGGCTTTTCGGATGAAAGCTAGAGCATTATGACTAATAAGGGGCTTGACTAAGATGCGGCCTGTGCAAAAATATAAACATATGAATATTTATGCACAAGAGGAAATGATGGAGCCTTCCGAACTTGAACGTGTTGCTCGCCAGATCCGTCTGCGCGACCTTCAGGCCGTATACGAGGCAGGCGCCGGCCATATCGGTGGCGAGATGTCGGTGATTGATCTGCTCACGGCGCTGTACTTCCGCGTGCTGCGTGTCTGGCCCGACCAGCCGAAACACCCCGATCGCGACAGGTTCGTGCTGTCGAAGGGCCATACGGCCTGTGCGCTCTATGTTGTGCTTGCCAAGCGCGGCTTCATTCCGGAAGAGGAAATCTCAACCTTCCTGAAGCCATATTCCCGGCTGAACGGCCATCCGAACTGCAACAAGGTGCCGGGCGTCGAAACCAACACCGGGCCGCTTGGACACGGGCTGCCGGTCGCTATTGGCATGGCGAAGGCCGCGAAACTCTCGGGCGCGAAGTACCACACCTACGTCATCACCGGTGATGGCGAGATGCAGGAAGGCTCGAACTGGGAAGCGATCATGGCGGCATACCAGTTCCGTCTGGACAATCTGACGCTGATCATCGACCACAACAGGTTCCAGCAGGGTGCCTCGCTCTCGGACACCAACGATCTCGCCCCCCTTCGCCCCAAGCTCGAAGCCTTCGGCTGGGAGGTCAGTGAAATCAACGGCAACGACATGCACGCGATCGTGCCCGCTCTCGAGCATCGTTCCGACCGTCCTCATTGCATCGTGGCGCACACCAATAAGGGCCACGGCATCTCGTTCATGCAGGATCGGGTCGACTGGCATCACAAGGTTCCGAGCAAGGAACAATATGAAACCGCATTGGCAGAACTGTCGGAGGCACTCTAATGAACGCGCCCGTAAACCCACCGAAGCTCTATGACTGCCGCGATGCCTTTGCCGCGACGCTCGAACGCCTGGCAACCGAGAATGAAACCATCGTCGCCGTCTGCAACGACTCGGTCGGCTCCTCCAAGCTTGGCGGTTTCAAGTCGAAATTTCCCGACCGCCTCGTCAATGTCGGCATCGCCGAGCAGAACATGGTCGGCGTCGGCGCGGGTCTCGCCAATGGCGGACGCCTGCCCTATGTCTGCGCCGCCTCACCGTTTCTGACCGGCCGGTCGCTCGAGCAGATCAAGGCCGACATTTCCTACTCCAATGCCAACGTCAAGCTCGTCGGCATTTCCTCAGGCATGGCTTACGGCGAACTCGGCCCGACCCATCATTCGATCGAGGATTTTGCCTGGACCCGCGTCCTGCCGAATCTGCCCGTGATCGCGCCGTGCGACCGGATCGAGACTGCCGCCGCCGTCGAATGGGCGGCAAGCTACAATGGTCCCTGCTTCCTGCGCCTGTCGCGCGTCGGCGTTCCCGATCTGCTGCCCGAAGGCCACAAGTTCGAAGTCGGCAAGGCGAACCTGCTGCGCGAAGGCTCCGATGTCACCCTGATTGCCAACGGCACGCTGACCCACCGCATGGTGAAGGCGGCCGAAATCCTTGCCGCGCGCGGCATCAAGGCGCGCGTGCTGAACATGGCGACCGTTCGTCCGATCGACGAAACCGCCATCATCGCCGCAGCCCACGAGACTGGCGCGATCGTAACGGCGGAAGAGCACTCGATCTTCGGCGGCCTCGGTTCCGCCGTCGCCGAAGTGGTGGTCGACAACGCCCCTGTGCCGATGAAGCGTCTCGGCGTTCCCGGCGTCTACGCGCCGACGGGATCCGCCGAATTCCTCCTCGACGAATTCGGCATGGCGCCGGCGGCGATCGCCGATGCGGCCCAGGCGCTGATCAAGCGCAAATAATCTGATAGCAGGTCTATTGAGCCGGGGCGCGCATCCGCCCCGGCCATTCGTTTGAGGAGAAGATGATGCGGGCAATTCTGGCGATCGACCAAGGCACTACCAATTCAAAGGCAGTTCTGGTTTCCGAGAGAGGAGACGTCCTTGCCAGAGGCTCGGCCGCCGTCGGCATCTCCTATCCGCAGCCGGGCTGGGTCGAACAGGATCCACGCCGGATATTTGCCTCCGTTTGCGAAGCGATCGAGGCCTGCCTGAAAAACGCCTCTGGTGTAGCTATCGAGGCGGTGGCGGTGTCCAATCAGCGCGAATCCGTCACTGTCTGGGATGCCGAGACCGGCGAAGCGCTTGGCCCAGTGCTGAGCTGGCAATGCCGCCGCACCGCGCCGGACTGCGAGCGCCTCATCGCCGAAGGGCATCTGGATCGTGTGGAGACACTGACCGGCCTCCCTCTCGACCCTATGTTTCCCGGATCGAAATTCCGTTGGCTGCTTGATCGTGTCCCAGCCGGCCGCCGCGTGCGCCTCGGCACGATCGACAGCTGGCTCATTCATTGCCTGACCGGCGGCAGCCGCCACGTCTGCGATGCCTCAAATGCCGCCCGAAGCCAGTTGTTCGACCTTAATGGCCAGATCTGGAGCGAGGAACTGGGCCAAATCTTCGGCGTCGATATCGGCCTGCTGCCCGAAGTGCTCGACAGCTCCGCCGATTTCGGCACGACGCGTGGCCTTCCCGGTATTCCCGATGGCACGCCGATCCGGTCGGCCATCGGCGACAGCCATGCAGCACTCTTCGGTCATGGCGCCTTCAAGCCGGGCGACGGCAAGGTAACTTTCGGAACCGGCTCCTCCGTCATGACGACATTGCCGCGCTTCATCGCGCCGCAAAACGGCATCACCACGACGGTCGCCTGGCGGATCGCTGGCGTGCCGACCTTCGCCTTCGAGGGCAACATTCTCGTTTCAGCCGCAAGCCTCCCCTGGATGGCGGACATTCTGGGCCTTGCCGATGTCGCAGCCGTCGTCGACCTTGCGGCGACCGCCGAGCCGGGCGGACCGGGATTCGTGCCTGCCTTCGTCGGCCTCGGCGCGCCCTACTGGAACTCCGACGCCCGCGCACTTTTCTCGCAAATCAACTTTTCTACGACGCGCGCCCAGATGGCCCGCTCGGTGACTGATTCGATCGCCTGCCAGGTGCATGACGTGATCGCCGCCATGCGCGCCCAGAGCGGCGGTCAACTCGGCGCCCTTTACGTCGATGGCGGCCCGAGCCAGAACCGCTTCCTGATGCAATGCGTATCCAATCTCATCGAACACGCCGTCATACAATGTCAAGCGCCGGAGGCTTCCGCCCTCGGTGCAGCTTATTTGGCCGGGCTTTCGCTCGGACTGTGGAGCGATCTCGACGTGATCGGGGCCTTGCCCCGAAGCACTAAGGTGATCCTCCCCGAAGAGATCGATCGCATCGGCCTTCTCAATACATGGAATGATGCGCTGGCCCGCTCGACGTCGCGACCGACACCGGCTAAGTGTGAATAATAATTCAAGCCGGTATAGCCCATGTCCCGCCTCAACGAACTCCGCCTGATTTCCAGGGTCGCCCAGATGTACCACATCGAAGGGCGGCGGCAGGCGGAGATCGCACAGCATTTGCGACTATCCCAGGCGACGGTCTCGCGAATGCTGAAGAGGGCGGAGGCCGAGGACATCGTTCGCACCAGCGTCATCCCGCCGGTCGGCACCTATAGCGAGCTCGAGGGCGCGCTGCGACAAAAGTTCGGCCTTCCTGAAGCAATTGTCGTCGAGTGCAGCGAGGACCGGGACGGCGCCGTCATGGCCCGGATCGGTGAAGCGGCAGCCCATCTTCTGGAGATCACACTTTCGCCTGGCGAGATCGTCGGGGTGTCGAGTTGGAGCCAGACGATCTTCAAGATGGTCGAAAACATCCATCCGCAAAAGAGCGCCCAGGTAAAATACGTTGTCCAGACCCTCGGGGGCATGGGCGACCCTTCCGTGCAGACGCACGCCACGCAGCTCACCACCCGTCTCGCTCGGCTGACCGGGGCCGAACCCAAGCTGCTTCCCGTCCAGGGCGTGACGACATCGAGGGAAGCCAAGCTCCTGATGCAGTCAGATCCCTTCGTTCGTGAGACCATGGATCTGTTCGGCAGCATCACGCTCGCCATCGTTGGCATCGGCGCGGTGGAACCGTCCGAATTGCTTGCCCGCTCCGGCAACATCTTTTCGTCGCGGGAACTCGCCGATCTTGCCGAGGCCGGCGCCGTCGGCGACATTTCGCTGCGTTTCTTCGACAAGGACGGCAAACCGGTGAAGACACCGCTGGATGAGAGGGTCATCGGCCTTCCGCTTGAGGACCTTGCACGGGTGGATCGGGTCATCGCGCTGGCCGGCGGCTCGAAGAAGACGGCAGCGATCTCAGGTGCCCTGCGTGTTGGCGTCATAGACATGCTGGTAACGGACAAGTTTACCGCTCAACGATTGATCGACGTATAGTGTCAAATGAAGGTCGCTTCAAATAGCTCACGCGCATAGTCGTCATGCGTTTTTCCGTCCTGCACATCCCGTTTCGAGAGCTCGTCGACGAACCGGCCATCCTTCATGATCAGTACGCGATCGCACATGTGGGCAATCACCGCCAGATCGTGACTGACAAGCACGTAGGTCAACCCCATCTCGTCGCGCTGGTCCGCCAGCAGGTTGAGGATTTCCGCCTGTATCGACACATCGAGCGCCGAAGTCGGCTCGTCGAGAAGCAGGATCGGCGGGGACAGGATCAGCGCTCTGGCGATTGCGACACGCTGGCGCTGACCGCCGGAAAGTTCGTGGGGGAAACGGCTTGCAAATGCGGCCGGCAGGCCGACCTGCCGCAGAGAACGCTCCACCGTTTGCCAGATCTCTTGTCTGCCCATCGCCCGCAAAGGTTCGGCAAGTGCCGTGCCGATCCGGTGGCGCGGATGCAGGGAGCCGTAAGGGTCCTGAAACACCATCTGAGCGCATTTCAGATCATCCAGACTTCTCGACTTGCCGACAGCCCGGCCTTCCAGCGTAATTTCCCCTGACCAGCCTTTTTCCATGCCTGACAGGCATCGCAACACAGTCGACTTGCCACAGCCGGATTCGCCGACGATGCCCAGCGTTTCCCCACGAGCGACGCTGAAGCTGATGTCCTTGACGACATGGTTTTGCTGTTTACCGGACAGGAATGTGACGTTGAGGTCGCGGACTTCGATCATCATGCGTTCTCCACGTCGATCTTCGAGCGGTCGAGCACCGCAAGCCGCCGAACGGGATGCCGCGGATCGGGCATCGCGGCGATCAGCCCCTTCGTATAGGGATGGTTTGCATCTTCCAGCCGCGTCAGCGTCTCGACGATGCGCCCGGAATACATGACGATGATCCGCTCACAGAAGGCGGAGACCATCCGGATATCGTGACTGATCAACAGCAAGCCGGAATCGTTCTCCCGCACAAGTTCGTCCAGGAGCGTCAGCACATCCTTGCGCACGCTGACATCCAGCGCTGAAGTCGGCTCGTCGGCGATGACGAGCTTCGGCCTCGCCAGAAGCATCATCGCAATCATGACACGCTGACCCATGCCGCCGGATATCTGATGCGGATATTGTGCCATCACGCGCTCGGCGTCCCTGATGCGAACGCGCTCAAGCATTGCCTTGGCTGCAGCGGTCGCCGCTCCGCCACGCAGGTTGAGATGCAGACGGGCCGCTTCGGCGATCTGCTTGCC
Source organism: Rhizobium sp. 01L419 (assembly GCF_056400025.1). Classification (NCBI taxonomy): domain Bacteria; kingdom Pseudomonadati; phylum Pseudomonadota; class Alphaproteobacteria; order Hyphomicrobiales; family Rhizobiaceae; genus Rhizobium; species Rhizobium sp. 01L419. Next base: position 396,556 of record NZ_JBFTSM010000002.1, on the reverse strand, counting down.
AACAGTGAGCACTGGATTGAGGGAATAGCGCGGGTCTTGCATAATCAGCGCAATATCCTTGCCGCGTATCTTTCCCATCTGTTTCTCAGACAGAGACAGAAGCGGACTGCCGTCGAGGTCGAGACGCTTTGCCGAGACGGTAGCGCCTGCCGACAGAAGCCGCATGATCGCTCGGCCGGTCGTCGATTTTCCCGAGCCGGACTCGCCGACGATGCCGACGCGCTCGCGCCCGACGTCGAAGCTGACACGGGAGACCGCAGGCACGGCGTTCTTGCCGAAGCTGACATTGAGGTCTTCGATGGAGAGTACCGGCTTCATATCAGGACCTGGCATGGCGGGGATCCAGAATGTCGCGAAGCGTGTCGCCTACGACGTTGAAGGCAAGACTGGTGATGAGAATGGCGACGCCTGGCATGACGGCAACCCACCAATAGTCGAGCATGAACTTGCGACCGCTCGAGATCATCGCGCCCCACTCGGGCGCCGGCGGCTGCGCGCCCAATCCGAGGAAACCAAGCGAGGCGGCCGTCAGAATGATGCCTGCCATGTTCAAGGTCAGGCGTACGATCACCGACGGAATGCACATGGGCGCGATATAGACGAACAGGATGCGCAACGGCGAGGCGCCATAAAGGCGAGCTGCGGCAACATAGTCGGCATTCCTGACGACCAGCGCCTCGGCGCGCGCCAGGCGGGCGATAGGCGGCCATGCCGTGAGCGAAATGGCGATGATCGCCGTCGTCAATCCAGCCCCGAGTGCTGCGGCAAATGCCAGCGCCAGGATCAGCGAGGGAAAGGACAAGACGATATCCGTTGCCCGCATCAAAAGCGCATCCGTCCGACCGCCGAAGAAACCGGCGACGACACCGATCAGAAGACCGATCGGGCCAACGATCAGGGAGATAGAAAACACGGTCTGGACTGTAATCCGCGTTCCGTAGATCAGGCGGCTTAGAATATCCCGGCCGAACTCGTCGGTGCCCGCCCAATGAGCAGCACTCGGCGGCTGCAGCGCGTCGGACAGGACCTGGATGTTGGGATCATAGGGCGCAAGCAAAGGCGCAAGGATCGCGACCACGCAGAGGATCGCCAGAATGACGAAGCCGGCAAGGCCGAGTGGTTCCTGCCCCAGCCTTGAAACGATCCGTATCGTCGAGCCTGAGATCCGTGCAGGCAGGCTCGGTGGGCGCGCAGCGAGGTTGGTTTGGATTGCATCGCTCATTGTGCAGCCTCCCGCGTTCGCGGATCGAATATCGCATAGGCGATGTCCGCCAGGAAATTGAGGAACATGAAGATGAAGCCGATGATGATCGTGGCGGCAACGACGGCGTTCATGTCGCCGATCATCAGTGCGTTCGTCATGTATTGGCCGATACCCGGCCAGGAAAAGACGATCTCCGTCACGACGGCGCCTTCCAGAAGTCCGCCATAGGAAATCGCCAGGATGGTGATCAACTGGACGGCGATGTTCGGCAGGACATGACCGATGACGGTACGGGCTGGACCGACACCCTTTGCACGCGCGGCAATCACGTAATCCTGGCTCAATTGTTCCAGGGTGAAGCTGCGGGTCATGCGGGTGATATAAGCCATCGCGGCATAGGCGAGGATCACGGCCGGCAGGATGATATGCCCAAGCGCATTCCAGAAGATCTCCGTCTCTCCCTGCAATAGGCTATCAACGAGCAGCAGCCCTGTCTGCGGCGTCACCATGCCCTCGTAGAAGACATCGACACGACCGGGACCTCCAACCCAGTTCAGCCCGGCATAGAAGATCACCAGGCCGACAATGCCGAACCAGAAAACCGGGATCGAATGGCCGACAAGCGCCACGATCCGGGCGATCTTGTCAATGAAGCTGTCGCGAAAGAGCGCAGCCGTCAGGCCAAGCGGAACGCCGACGAAGGTCGAGATCAGGATCGCCAGGGTGGCGAGCTCCAAGGTCGCGGGAAATGCCTGGGCAAGATCCGAAGAGACCGGATTGCCCGTCAGCACGGCCGTCCCGAAATCGCCATGCGCAAGACCATTCAGATAGATAAAAAACTGCTGATAGATCGGCAGATCCAGACCAAGCTTCTGGCGCATGGCGGCATAGGCTGTGGGGTCTGCCAGTTCGCCGACGATCGCTCCAACCGGATCGGCGGGAAGAATGCGGCCGATCACGAAGGTAACGCAAAGCAGGATGAACAGGCTGACGGCCAGGTGTCCCACCCGGCGCGCCAGTTCCTTGATAGAGAGTTCCTTCATGATCGGCGACCCTACTTAATCGGTCTCGGCTTTCGTGACGCCCTCAAGGCGCGTCGTCTGGTTCGGATGGCCAACATAGCCCTGAACCTTGCCACTCAGCACGATGGGCTCGAAGCGCTCGAACATCGGCAGGACGGCCGGCTTCTGATCCACGAACATCTTCTGCATCTCGACGTAGAGTTCGCCACGTTTCTTCGGATCTATCTCAAGCGAGGCTTTCGCCGTCAGCGCCGTCAATTCGGGAATGTCCCATGCCGAACGCCAGACGAAATTGCCGGCATTGTTTGCCTCGAGAGAATTGTCGGGATTGGAGGCGAACTGCTCCATCGCCCCGAGCACGTTCGGCATGTAGGCACCAGTCTGGGGAATGAGCAGATCGAAATTCCGCGCGCGGTGGGCCGCGATGATGTCGGATCCATTGCCCTGCTGGATGTCGACCTTGATGCCGATCTGACCGAGTGAAGCCTGGATTGCAGTGGCAAGATCGATGCGGGGCGTCTGCGCGATAGTCTTCAGACTGACCGTAAAGCCGTCCTTGAAACCGGCTTCGGCAAGAAGCGCCTTCGCCTTGGCGACGTCAAGGTGCCAGTCCGGGCTTGGAATTGCATATTCAAAGTTTTCCGGGACGGGCACAGTGCGCGCACGCCCGTAAGGACCCATGATGGTCTTCTCGATCCCCTTGTAGTCGATACCGTAGGCGATCGCTTCGCGCACCTTCGGGTTGGACAGGTATTTGTTACCAGCATTCATCGACAGCACGTAGAAGCCGCCTGTGGGCACACGCTGGATCTCGAAGCCCTTCTTGTTGTCGAAGGTGGCAAGATCGGAGGCGGTCAGCGCGCTTGCTATGTCAATGTCGCCGCGCTCCAGCATCAGGCGCTCCACCTGGCTTTCGGGCACATGGCGAACGATGACGCGGCGCATCTTCGGTGCACCCGCAACATAGTCCTTGTTGGCGTCGAGAATGACAAGTTCATTGGGCGCCCAGCGGTTCAGCGTAAACGGTCCGGAGCCTGCCGAATGGGTTCTCAGCCAAGCATTGCCATAGTCGTCGCTGACGACATGCTTCTGGACTTCAACGCTGTCGACGACGCTCGCAATGACCATGGCGAGACGGTAAAGCAGAAGCTCCGACGTGACTTGACCCGAAAGATCGACGCGCACCGTCTTGTCGTCGACGGCTTTGACCAGTTGATCGATATTGTCCTTCGTATAGCCGACGCGCTTCAGGTTGGCGGCTGCGGCCTGATCGAGCTTCAGCAAACGCCCGAGCGAATAAACGACGTCCTTGGACGTCACCGGATTTCCGGAGGCGAAGGTCGCTTCGCGCAGCTTGAACGTGATCCCCTTGTCATCGACCTGCCAGCTTTCGGCAAGCTGCGGCACGATCTTGCCGTCAGGAGTCGAGGCAACCAAGCGATCGTAGAGGTTCGACATGATTTCATTGGCTTTGGCTTCAGTCGCCTGCTGTGGATCAAGCGAAAGAACCTGAGCGAGCGAGGTGCCGATCACCAGTTGATCGGCGGGCGTCGCCGCCCGAAGTGCCGGTGCCGCCAAGGTCAGCGCGCAGAATGCGACGCCGACAAACAGGCTTCTGGAAAAATGCTTCATTGCAACTCCTCCCTGAGTTACTATACAAGACATAATATGTCGTCCGTATGTCGTATTATGACTTTTCCAAGAAGTTTGCAAGTGCCGTACGGGCGGGGGATGGAGAAAATGGGGAACCACGAAATGGTGGTGGGTACGCGTGGCAGACAGCGGTTGGCGCAGCAGGTCATCGACCAGCTGCGCATGCAGATCGAAACGGGAAAGCTTCGCGAGGGAGATCAGCTTCCAACCGAACCCCAGCTTGAGGCGGCCTTCGGCGTCAGCCGCACTGTCGTGCGGGAGGCGATCGCCGACCTGCGCGCTGCCGGATTCGTCCGTCCCGTTCAAGGCAAGGGCGTCTTCGTATCCGATCCCAAGGCGCATGGCGGGCTGACCCTGACGCCGGTCGAGGTCAAGAGCATTCCAGAAACACTGGAATTGCTGGAGTTTCGCATGGCGGTCGAAGGAGAAGCCGCCGCTATTGCAGCCTATCGCAGAACAGCGGAACAGGAGGCGGCAATTCGGGTCGCCAACCGGAAAATGGCCCAGCTCATCGAAAGCGGGGAGCCCACGGTCGAGGCCGATTATGAATTCCATAGCGCAATCGCCAACGCCTCGAACAATCGGTTTTATATCGACGCCCTGCGTCATTTCGGGCCGCGCGCGATCCCGCGCGGCCAATTCCCGACCTTGCCTGAAGCCAATGACCGCGCCTATCTTGAAAGAGTTCATGCAGAGCATGGTGAGATCCTGGCGGCTATCGCTGAGCAGGATCCGGATCGCGCGAGGCAGGCCATGCGCGCGCATATGATGGCGAGCCAGCGACGATACCGGATGCTCGCAGAGCAGCAATGAGGCTCGACAACCTCCAGAATTCATATTATGTCATATGATGTCATATGAATGAGCGGGAGGTAAATCGTGTATTTGGGAACCCAGGTCGCCGCGCGGGACGACGATGATTTTCGCGTTTTTGCCCAGCTGGGCGTGAAGCATATTTCGGCGGATCCACCGGGTGCGCCGTCGAGTTGGACGCTGGAAGATCTCGAACGTCATCGCGATCATGTCGAAAGCTTCGGTCTCGTTCTGGACATGATCCAGCTCCCCCTGCCCTCCAAGCCGATCGAAAACGCGTCCTATCCCGACATTCTGCTCGCCGGCCCGGAACGCGACCGCCAGATCGATGCCGTCTGCCGGATGATCGAGAACTGCGCAAAGGCCGGGATTCCGGCTACGAAATACAATCTCAACCTCATCGGCATTCCGCGTACGGACCTTGAAAAAGGCCGTGGTGGTTCTCTGAACGAGGCCTTTCGCTGGGACAAGACCGATCAGCAGGCAGCGCCCGGTCTTGCAGGCGTCCTGTCAGAGGACGAGAACTGGGAGCGCATCGACTATTTCCTGGAGCGCGTAGTTCCCGTCGCTGAAAGCAACAAAGTGCGCCTCGCCTGCCATCCGCACGATCCCTATACGCCGCCGGGCTATCGCGGCGTCACCCGCGTGCTCGGCACCGTCGACGGACTGAAGAAATTCGTGCAGATGCGCGAAAGCGCCTATCATGGCCTGAATTTCTGCCAGGGCTCGATCGGCGAAATGCTCGACAATCCGCGTGAGGAGATCGACGACATCATCCGCTGGTTCGGTACGCGCGAAAAGATCTTCAACGTGCACTTCCGCAACATCAGCGGCGGCAAACTCTCCTTCATGGAAACCTTCCCCGACGAGGGCGACATGGACATGGTGCGTTCGCTGAAGGTCTACCGGGAGGTCGGCTACAAATACATGGTCATGCCGGACCACGTACCGCGAATCAGCGGCCGCGACGCGACGGGCGTCGCCTTCAGCTTCTGCTACGGTTACATCGCCGCGGTGCTCGAGGCGATGGAAGCCGGTCATATGTGAGCGACACGCTCACCTTCAATCAGCAATTATTCAAGGAATTCAACATGAATCCCAACGCCATCAAGAAAGCCGTGGGCGACGGCCTCCTCTCCTTCCCGGTGACGCATTTCGACAGCGAGAACAAGTTCAACGAAGCCGCATACCGCGACCATGTGAACTGGCTTGCCAGTTATGATGCCAGCGCGCTTTTTGCCGCCGGCGGGACGGGCGAATTCTTCTCCCTCAATCCGGCAGAAATCCCCACCGTCATACGCGCCGCCAAGGCCGCCGCCGGCAAAACGCCGATCATCTCCGGAACGGGCTATGGCACGTCGCTTGCCATCGACATCGCACGCGCTGCTGAAAAGGCCGGCGCCGATGGCCTGCTCCTGCTTCCGCCCTATCTGATGTTTGCCGAGCAAGCCGGACTCGTCGCCCATGTGAAGGCCATTTGCCAATCCGTCGGGATCGGTGTGATCGTCTATAACAGGGACAACGCGATCCTCTCGGCCGACAGCATCGCGCAACTCTGCGACGACTGCCCCAATCTCATCGGCTTCAAGGATGGCGTCGGCGACGTCGACCGTGTCATCGAGATCACCACCAAGATCGGCGACCGGCTCGTCTATGTCGGCGGCATGCCGACCCATGAAGTCTACGCGCAGGCCTATTTCGCCGCCGGCGTCACCACCTACTCCTCGGCGGTCTTCAACTTCGTGCCGGCTCTTTCGCAACGTTTCTACAAGGCGCTCAGGGCAGGAGACCAGAAGACCGTCGATCAGATCCTCAAGGACTTCTTCTTCCCCTTCGTTGCGCTGCGCAATCGGAAGAAGGGCTATGCGGTTTCGATCATCAAGGCCGGATTGAAAGTCATCGGCCGCGATCCGGGCGCCGTGCGGGCACCGCTCACGGACCTTTCGGCCGAGGAGCTTTCCGTTCTGCGGTCGATTGTCGAGGCCAACGATCCGACGAGACTGGCCGCGGAGTAAGCCCGCGGCGGCGTTGCGCTGGCTGGCCGGTGTCCAGTCAGCGCCACCGTCGCGCCGCCGCGACGATCGGCGTCACCGCCGCTCTCATGCTCTCGGGCGTCGTGCCGGTGACGATAACCCCGAGCAGCGGCGCCGCGATACCCGCGGCCCTCAGTCTCTGCACATCATCGGGCACAAACTTCTTCTGGCTTGGCGCGATGACCGGAATGCCCGCCTTGTCAGTGATGGTCCGGTAGCGGGCGAGATCGGTTTCGTCGAGCGGCTTTCCATAGTCGGCAAAGGAAGCGACGGAGGCTTCCATCATCGCGCCGGGAATGTCGAGAATTCTCTGCAAATCCTCGTCCGTACTCGCCTCTCCAAGAGCCGGAATGGGCCGTAGCCTTGATTGCAGCAGATGCGGCTGCATGTCGGTGAAATAGATGTTGAAGCCTTCAAATCCGAGATCGGCGAGCACATCCAGCTCTTGCGGGCTCGGAACCGTTTCCTGCCCGACCATCACCAGAAGCGGAACGCCAAGCGTCGCGAGCCTTTCCAGGAAGGGTCGCTCTTCGCCAAAGCTGCCGAAGGTCGTGCCGGTGGCGCGATGATAGGCGTTGAGATGGATCTTGATCGCAAACGCACCCGCTCCGATGGCCGCCGTCGCAAGGTCGAGATCGTGACGGGCAAGCGAGACGATGACCGGGAATTCGCCCTCGCGCAGCGCCCTGGTAAGTCTGGTTTCCGGATAGGTCGGCATGAGAAACCTCAGTTTAGACGCAAGCCGCCGTCGGCGGCGAAGAGGTGGATATTGGAAAGCTCCGGACGAACGTGGATCGTCGCGCCGGAGGAGAGCGACACGCGCTCGCGGAAGACGCCGGTGACCTGGGCCTCGCCGACTTTCATCGTCACCTGGGTTTCCGATCCCATCGGCTCGACCAGAACGATCTGCGCCGGCACGCCGCCGTCGTCGAGTGCAAAATGCTCCGGCCGGATGCCGTAGACCGCCTTGCGGTCGTTCAAGTCATGCGCCACCTGCGGCAGCGGCAATACGATGCCGGGTGCCGCAAACCCTTTTTCGGTGATTGTGCCGCTGAGGAAATTCATCGCCGGCGAGCCGATGAAACCGGCCACGAACTGATTGGCCGGCCGGTCGTAGAGGTCGAGTGGCGCGCCGATCTGCTCCACCCTGCCGGCGTTCAGCACGACGATCCTGTCAGCCATGGTCATGGCTTCGACCTGGTCATGGGTGACATAGATGGTCGTCGTCTTGAGCCTCTGATGCAGGTTCTTGATTTCGCCGCGCATGACGACGCGCAGCTTGGCGTCGAGGTTCGACAACGGCTCGTCGAAGAGGAAGACCTGCGGATTGCGAACGATCGCCCGTCCCATGGCGACGCGCTGGCGCTGGCCGCCGGAGAGCTGGCGCGGATAACGATCGAGCAGGTGAGACAGGCCGAGGATATCGGCTGCCCATGTCACCCGCTCGGCGATCTGCACCTTGCTGGTACCGCGATGCTCCAGCGAGAAGCCCATATTGGTGGCGACCGTCATATGCGGATAGAGCGCGTAGTTCTGGAAGACCATGGCGATGTCGCGATCCTTCGGATCGAGATCATTGACCACCCGTCCGCCGATCCTGATATCCCCGCCGGTAATCGTCTCGAGCCCGGCGATCATCCTGAGCAGCGTGGACTTGCCGCAGCCCGAGGGCCCGACCAGCACGACGAATTCGCCGTCGCGGATGCCGAGGTCGGCGCCATGAATGATGTCGAGCGCACCATAACTCTTGCGGACACGGGAAAGGGTAACGTCAGCCATGGGGAAAATCCGGTTCTTCAGCCCTTGAGGCCGGTATGCGCGAGCCCTTCGACGAATTGCTTCTGCGCGATGATGAAAACGATGAGGACGGGCAGCGCCGTCAGTGTCGCCGCGGCAAGCTGGATGTTCCACATCGGCCCGCCATAGGCATCGGTATATTGGGTCAGCGCCTGCGGCAGCGTGAACTTCTCCGCGCTCGACAGGAACACGATCGGTTCGAGATAGAGGTTCCAGGAGTGCAGGAAGGTAAAGATCGCCACAGAGGCCAGTGCCGGTCTGGCAAGCGGCAGCGCGATCTTGCGGAAGATCTTGAAACGCCCGAGACCATCGACGCGCGCTGCCTCTTCCAGTTCGACCGGCAGCGTCACGAAAAACTGCCGCATGACAAAGGTGGCAAAAACACTCGGCGCACCGAAGATCGGCACCAGGATCAGCGGCCAATGCGTATTGACCATACCGGCCTTCAAAAACATCTGGAAGAGCGGCACGATCGTCACTTCCGACGGGATCAAGAGGCCGAGCAGCACTACCATGAAGATCGTGTTGGCGAAGGGGAACTTGATGCGCGCGAAGGCGTAACCGGCCATCGATGAGACGATCATCGTGCCAACAGTGACCGCGGCGGCGATATAGGCCGAATTCCAGTATTGTTTGACGAAAGGCTGCAGCTCGAAGACCTTGCCATAGGTCGTCCAGTCATAGCTCTGCGGGAAAAGTTGCGGCGGAAAGGCGAAGATATCGCTGATCGGCTTCACCGAAGAGGTGACCATCCACCAGGTCGGGAAGACGAAGGGGATGAGCAGCACGCACATCAGCCCGTACAGAAAGACCTTCATGCGCGGGGGGAGCTCAGCTTTCATAGAACACGATCCTCTTCCGCAATTGCCATTGGGCGAAGGTCAGCACGGCGACGATCAGGAAGAGCAGGATCGACAGCGTGGAGCCGTAACCGAAGAAATGAAACTGGAAAGCCTGCTGGTACAGATAATAGACGAGCACCGTCGTCGAGATGCCCGGCCCGCCCTGCGTCAGCACCGCGATCTGCGCGAAGACCTGTAGCGATCCGACGATGGTGATGATCGAGGTGAGCAGGATGGTCGGGCTGATCAGCGGCAGGGTAATGCGGCGGAACTGCTTGAAGCGCGGCGCACCATCAATGCGGGCCGCCTCATAGAGCTCGTTCGGCACGCCCTGGAGGGCTGCAAGGAAGAGGATCATGTTGAGGCCGACATTCTTGAACACCTGGACGACGATGACCGAGATCATCGCGGTGGTCTCGCCGCGCAGCCAGTTCGGACCCTCGATGCCAAACAGCAACAGCATGCCGTTAATGCCGCCGTTCTTTTGCAGCAGAAACCCCCAGACGATCGTCCAGGCCACCAGCGACACGACAACAGGCGAAAAGAACAGCGTCCGGAAGATCGTGATACCTGCAAGCTTCTGGTTCAACAGCACCGCCAGCAGCAGGGCCAGCGACAGATTGAGAACCACAAGCCCGGCGGAGAAGATGGCGGTCGAGCCGAGCACCTGCAACAGGTTCGGGTCCTCACTCAGCATCTGGTAGTTCTGCGTGCCCGTATAGGTGAAGGTATTGGCGAGCACGTTCCACTCGTGCAGCGAATACCAGAAGACCAGACCGAGCGGGATCAGTACGAAGATGATGATGCCGATCAGTTGCGGAGCGATGAACAGGAAGCCGGCGAGGCTGTCGCGCCGCGCAATCGTCCAGAACGGCGACGAGGAGCGGCCTTCCGTAGTTGCGTTGTCCTGTGCGACAGCCATTTCTTATCTCCTCAGCGCTTGAGCAGCGGGCCGATCTGGCCGCAGATCGTCTGGAGCGTGCCGGCGACATCGGCATCCGGACGCCAGACGGCGTCGAGGCCGGAGCGCACGGTCTGCTGGATCTGCGCAAAGCCCGTGTGGCCAGGAATGACCTTGCCCGTCGCGATACCGGCGATAACGACTTTGTCGATCTGTTCCCTCGTCAGCAGCGGATTGGTCTTCTTCAGCACGTCCGCGTTGAGCAGCGACTTGCGGGCCGAGGGGAAGAACTGGCTGAGCTTGGCCGAATTTTCCGGGTTCGTCATATAGGCGACGAATTCGGCGGCTGTCTTCGCGTTCTTGCCGGATTGCATGACGCCGATACCGGCCTGGCCGATCAGCGCATAGTCACCGGCTGGTCCCTTCGGCAGCGGCACGAGATCCCAGGAAAAGGGCTTGTCCTTCGGCAGCAGCGAGGCGCGGCTGATCTGGGTGATGGTCATCGCCGCATTGCCGGCGAAGAAGTCGACATTCTCGCCTGGACCGGGGATCGCCTTCTTCTCGAAGATCGCATCATGGACGAAGGTCAGTGCATCGACCATAGGCTTTTCGGTCATCATGCAGGTCTTGCCGTCGGCGCTCCAGGGTGCGGCACCAAAACCGTTCCAGACCGAGGCAAGATTCTGCCAGATCTGGTAGTTGAAGTCCCGCACGATCAGGCCGCCTTTACCCGTCTGGCCAACAGCCGAAGCAGTAGCGATCGCATTATCCCAGGTCCATTTGCCGGCGGCGATCATCTCGGCGGGCGTCTTGGCGCCGGCCGCCTTGATGAGGTCGTTGTTGACGAAGACTGCGAAGGGCGAGGTGGAGAAGGGATAGGCATAGAGCGTGCCGTCCTTTTGCCAGCGCTCGGTGGCCGTCCCGCTTACCTCGTCGAGATTGTAGCCCTGCGTTGCCTTCAGCGTATCGGTGAGCGGATAAAGAGCGCCGGAATTGACGAAGTCGTAAGCCGTCGTCTCGAAGATCCAGGCCAGATCCGGCGCATTGCCGCCGGCGATCTGGGTGGTGAGCGCCGTCGTATAGGTGTCGAACGGCAGCGACTCGAAGGTCACCGTGACGTTGGGGTGATCCTTCTTGAAGCCGGCCGCGATCTCGTTGAAGAGCTTCAGATGCGCTTCTGCCGCGCTCCAGATGGTCATGCGCAGGTTGACGGCATCCTGTGCGTTGGCGATGCCGCTGCAGGCAAGCGGCAAGGCGAGCGCAAGCGCGGCCATTGCCGATTTCAGTGTCCTGTTCTTGTTCATTTCCCGTTCCTCCTCCAAAGATGGGTTGTGCAGATGGGTGCTCAGTAGGCTGAGATGACCGGCCAGCGGATTTCGATGCCTTCTCGAACAAGTTCCTGCTGGAAGTCGCGAAGATGCACATCGTTTTCCTGGACCTGGTGGGGCTTCAGTCCCTTATCGAGGCAGTGGGCCGCGAGCATGCCCGCCGCTTCGCCGATGTTCCATTCGACCGGATGCAAGCGGTAGCAACCGTTGGTGATATGGGTGGTGCCGATATTCTTGCCGGCCGCAATGAGGTTCGTCATGCGCTGCGGCAGCAGCGCGCCAAGCGGGATTTCGAACGGGCAGGACGGCACGTCGACATAGTTGTCGCCGCCGGTCGAGGGGTGCAGGTCGATGCGATACATGCCGATGCCGACGCTGTCGCGATAATTTACCGCCCCCTTTTCGCCGCGCACTGCATGGGAGAGATCCTGCTCGGTGATACGGGTGACGGGCTTGATGCGGCGGCTTTCCCGGATATAGGGCGCCATCGCGAGGCCATGTTCGGTGCCGGTGATGTCGCCGCGAAGCCTCAAGCCCCGGTAACCCTGGCCGCCATCGATACGTGGCGCCTCGGTTTGCAGCCAGTAGAAGACCGAATAGGAAAGATCGGCGGCCGCCTTCAGATGCCTCGCCTTGTCTTGCTCGGACACGTCGATGATCGTTCCGTCCATGTAGTCGATCATCGGCCAGTTCACGAAGCAGATGTCGGACTGGTAAAAGCCAGGCTCAAAGTTGCGCCGTGCCGCGATGCGGCGGAAAAGCCAGAGGTTTTCATCGCCGCCACCCTTGCGCTGATCGGCATCGACGAGCAGTGGATTGTCGTCGACATTGGGCGTGAAGCTGCGCGTGGTGGATTCCAGCGTGCGCGGGTGCGGTGCGGTGAAGCCGAGCAGTGGTCCGCCCCAGAAATGCGGCTGGTATTTGCGCCAGTAGTCGTAATTGTCAGGCTTGTCGATCGTCTGATCGCCGTCAATGCAATCAACTGCAAAGCAGATCGAGACTGCCTGAACATTGTCGGGCTGCGCTTCGGAGGGCGCGCTCGGCTCGCCGGTATCGGACTGCGCCTCGAAGCCCTTCACATAATCCGTTCCGGTCATCGGCAGCAGATCGCCGAGTTCGGTGGCGTCAAGGATGTAATCGGCCGAGATGACGATCTCGAGATCACTGTCGCGATGGCGGACCGTAATGGAACGCACGCTGTCGCTGTCGACATCGGCAGCGACGGGACGATAGGGCTGCAGGACCCTGAGCCGGCCGGCGCCGCGATAGGGCATCAGCATCGCTTCCATGACCGCCAGGCTGACGCGCGGCTCGGCGCAGATGCGGCTTACCCAGCCGCCGCCGGGATTGAGATCGCCCCAGGCGCGGGCACCTTCGGTCAGCGGATAGTTGTCGCGATAATATTGCCGCACGCCGTTGCGCAGTCTGCGATAGGAGCGCGTGATGCCGAATTGCTCGACCCAGCTATGTTCGTCGGAAGGCACGCCCTGGCTGGTCGACTGGCCGCCGATCCATTCGAATTCCTCGGTCATGATGACGCTCTTGCCCGCCCGGCATGCGCCAAGCGCCGCCGCGACGCCGCCGAGGCCGCCACCCACCACCAGAATATCCGCTCGCATCTCTTTTGCCGCCATGTCCATCACTATCAGGTCCGTTTCTTTGCTGGTCCGAGGGTTTCGCCCTCGACAGGTTCGCAGGTCAGAAGAATTTGTTCGACGGGCGCGGCGGCCTCGATGCGGCGCACCAGCATGGCGGTCGCCTGCCGCCCCATTTCCTCGCGAGGAATATCGAAGGAGGTGAACCGCACATGGCTGCGCTCGGCCCGTACATGGCTGCCGAGCACCACGGCCGACAAGTCGCCAGGAATGGACAGGCCGCGCTCGCGCGCCGCCGCTTCGACACGCACCGCATCGGCCAATTCGACGAAGAAGACGGCGGTCGCGCCGCTTGCGACGATCGCGTCGAGCGTGTCGGCCGCGCCTCGGCCGACCTCATCAACATGGAGAACCAGTTCGGCGCCCCCGGTGATTGCGCCTGAAAATCCGCGCCAACGGTCAACGATAGATTCAGCCGAGCCGCTTGGGCCGACGAAAGCCAGCCGGTCATGGCCGAGTGCGCGCGCCTTTTCGACCAGCGCCCGCGTACCGCTGGCGTAATCGCCGCCGACGTAGGGAACGGGTCCGCCTGCGTCCTCACGTCGGCCGATCGCCACGAAGGGATAATCGCCAGTCACCAGCCGCTTGAGCTCGGCCCGATCGAATTCGCGGCCGAGGACGAGGCAGCCGTCGGCGATCCGCAGCCGGTTACCGTCGGCAAAAATCTTGCGCTCCCGGCCGACGCCGGCACCGGTCAGGAGGAGCAGGTCATAATTCTGCGCCTGCGCCTCTTCCTCGATGCCGAGGAGGAAGGGTGCAAAAAAGTCCGCCTGCTCGCTTGGAAAGGCCGGCTCGTAGGTGAAGACGCCGAGGATGCGATTAAGACCCTTGGCCATCCGCCGGGCGATCGGATCGGCCACATATCCCGTGGTGCGGATGACCTGCTGGACGCGCTCGCGGGTCTCCTTCGGAATACGCGCCAAAGCCGTCGGCGCACCGTTCAGCACAAGCGAAACGGTTGCCTGACTGACGCCGGCAAGTTTCGCAATATCGTGCTGCGTCAAGCGCTTAGTGCCTGCCACGCCGGTTCCTCCCCGATCGTCTCTTGACTGCTAATGCGTATTAGCAGCTAATACGTATAAACAGGATTTACCGAGCGACTGTCAAGCGCGAAAATGTGAGATGATCGATGCCATTCGCAGAGCATTTGAAATTGCTGGGGATTTCCGGAACCCGTGTCTTCGGCGACAGCATCACCGCAGGGCTCAACGCCAGCCAGCCGCATCTTGCCTGGCCGGCATTGTTTGCGGCTGAGGTCGATGGATTACCCCTCCGCAATCACGCAATCCCGGGGACAGTGCTGCAGCATCGCTGCTTGCCGACGGCAAAGCTCGACCGGGAAACGGCGCTGAACGCTTCGCCGGGGCGCTGCTCGACGGCCCGCATAGCGACGCGATCCTCATCCTCTACGGCTATAACGACGCGCGCTATACGGCCGCGCCGGAGAGCATGAACGCGAAGAACTTCATTCGTGACTATGCTAATATGCTGGAGAAACTGATCGAGGCAGGCCACGCGAAACGGCTTGCGATAGGCAGTCCGCCTTATATTCCAGATGGCGGCTTTTCAGTTGGAAGCACCGGCTTCACCGGCCAGACACGCCAGGGCTTTGAAGTCTACGTCCGAACCGTGCGAGAACTGGCGCAACGTTTTCGCGTCTACTACGCTCCTGTCTATGAACGGATGAAAGCATATGGCGATGGGCCACTGGCCTCGCCTGATTTCACACATCCCAACGATGGCGGTCATCGTGTCATCTATGAAGCGTTCAGAGATGCCGTCGTTCATGAGAAATTGAACTAGGCTTTTTTACACATCGAGGCGACTTTGGATCGGGCGTGACACCGCAGAGCAAAGCTTCCCCCGATCCGCCATTTCGAGGCGATCCGCATCAACTCACATAGCACGGCCGAGCAACCCTAACGGGTCATATTGTGATAGGCCCGCGCAACGAGCGCACCCATCGCCGGGAGCTCAGGCGATAGTGATGGCTGATGCGCACAGCGACCGGCGGATGACCGGCCGCTTGCGTCCTGCTCTCAACGCGCGCTGTATTTCGCGTCGAGCTCATCGATTGCGGAGACATTACCGGCCGAACGGCCGTTTTCGTCGAATGTCTGAGCGAGGAATGCGTCGGCGATCGACTTAGCGAGCTCAGTTCCGATGACGCGAGCACCCATCGTGATGATCTGCGCGTTGTTGGAAAGAGCGGCACGCTCGGCCGAATAGGTGTCGTGCGTCAGAGCGGCACGGATGCCGGGCACTTTATTGGCCGAGATGCAGACGCCGATGCCGGTGCCGCAGACCAGGATGGCCTTGTCATAGGTGCCATCGATCACGCCCGAGGCAACACGATCCGAAAGGTTGGCATAGAACGGGTCGAGCCCGTCATTGATGCGTGACACTTCATGGACGTCGAAACGGCCCTTGAGGTGTTCGGCGAGCACCTTGGCGAGACCTTCGCCGGCGCTGTCTCCAGCAATTGCAAGCTTCATCGTTTTTCTCCTTGGAGTTTGGCGGTGCATTTCGAAAGGATGTCGAGATAGCCCTCGACATTCCAGGCGGAACGGCCGATGAAGAGCCCGTCGATATGCGGGCTCGAAATCAGTTCCTCGCAGTTCTGCGGATTGACCGACCCGCCGTAAAGGCAGGGGATTTTGCGCCCGAGCGCCGCTTCGGCGACTGCGATAATTTCGGCCTGTCGCGCATCGGCATAATCCGCCGTTGCCGGAATGCCTTTTTCGCCGATCGCCCATACGGGCTCGTAGGCTAGGAGGATTTCCGCCGATTTCTGTACGTCGGAAAGCTTCGAAAGCGCCCCACGCACCTGGACTGCAAGGATTTCGGCAGCTTTTCCGCTCTCCCGGTCAGCAAGGGTTTCGCCAATGCAGATGAGTGGGATCAGACCGTGGCGAACCGCTGCCTCCGTCTTCAGCCCGACCGTCTCATCCGTTTCTCCGAAAAACTCGCGGCGCTCGGAATGCCCAAGCTCGACGATATCGAGATCGCAATCCTTCAGCATCAAGGGGGAAACCTCGCCCGTCCAGGCGCCCTCGTCCACCCAATGCATGTTCTGCGCTCCGACCTTGACGGAGGTCTTTGCAAGCATGCGCTTGACCTCTCGCACGGCGGTAAACGACGGGATCACGAAGCGCTGAATGATGGGATCGCGCGCGGCATCGGCCGCCTCGAGGCCGCGCGCGAAATGCTCGGCCTGCGCGAGCGTCTTGTTCATCTTCCAGCTGGTGCCAATCCAGAAGCGCGGTTTCTCAGTCATGCCTGATCCTGTGCCGGAGCGATGGTGAGCTTGATGCCCGCCCGATCGAATTCGTCGAGGATAGCGGCCGCTGGCGCGCTATCAGTGATAATAGTGTCGAAATCGGCGAGATCCGCCATGACATGCAACGCCGTGTGGCCGATGCGCTGGTGGTTGACCAGCAGGCAGCTTCTGGCCGAAGACGAGATCATCGCCCGCTTGGCGCGAACGACATTGTCGTCCATGTGGTAGGCGAGCCCGCCACTGACCGCCGGCGTCGAGATGAAAGCGATATCGGCTCGCAGGCGCGACAGCGCTTCTTCGGTAACGACGCCAAAATAGGCGTTGAATTTTGCGGAATAGATGCCCCCGAGCGCAATCAGCGTTATGCCGTTTTCGCCCTTCAACCGCTCCATGATCGCTGCATTGTTAGTGATCACCGTCAGCGGGCGTTTCTGCAGCAACATCTCACCGAAAACTGCTGCCATCGAGCCGTCGTTGACCATGATCGTCATGCCGGGCTCGACCATGAACAGCGCTTCCTGCGCCATGGCAACCTTGGCCTCACCACCCTGACGTTCGCGAATGCGAAAATCGCTCTCGAACTGTGTTCCCGCGTCAATCGTGGCGCCACCGCGCACCTTGCGCAGCACACCTGCCTGTTCGAGGTCGTCGAGGTCGCGATGAATGGTCATCTTCGAGACGGAAAAGCGCTCGGCAAGATCGTCCACATCGACGGTCTTATCCTCGACGAGCAGATTGACGATCAGTTGCTGGCGCTCTTCTCGTTTCATACGTCTCAATCCCAATTAAATAACGATATAACATCTGCAATGTGAATTTCAACATAATTAGGTGTGATTATGAGCCAAAATATGTGGCGACCATCAATCCAGGAGCGCTTGCGCGGTCCGTTCATCAGTAATGAGCCCGTGAAGGCGGCGGCTTCGCAGGATGGCTCGTATGGCGGCCACCTTGGCCTGTCCGCCTGCCAGGGCCACAAGGCGCTCCTTCTTCGTCGTTGGGAAAGATGCCGAAAGGGTTCGTCCGGTCAGTGCCGTATCGAGGATCTGCCCATCCGCATTGAAAAAGTGACCCAGGATTTCGCCGACGCCGCCGGCGGCGGCGATGTCCTCGATCTCACCCGGCTCGACCAGGCCGGAGAGCACAAGCTGGGCCTCGGCATCCACCGTCCCCAAGCCGACGAGCTTCAGGTCGGCGTCATTGGCGAGATCGAACACTTCCTTGACGCCGCGTTGCGCTCTCAGCACCTCCCGGTCCTCGGCGGTGTTGGCGAAGAAGGGAACCGGCATGACATAGGCATGCGTGCCRGTCTTTTCCGCGATACGGTGCATGACGTCATAGGGATTGGCGCCGTAGTTTCGCGTGAGGCCGCCAAGCAGCGAAACGAAGCGCATATCCTTGGCAGTCGTCCGCGGCATATATTGAACGGCAGCCGAAAGCGTGCGGCCGTGACCAAGACCAATGACTGCGTGGTCACCGTGTTCGATTTCGCGCTTCAGATAGCCAGCGCCTGCATGACCGAGCGCGCGTAGCGGCAGGCCCTCTTCGCCAAGATCGGGCGCGACCTCGCAATATTGCAATCCGAAGCGCTCAACGAGACGCGCCTCCAGTTCGACGCATTCGACGATATCGCCGTCGATCGTGACCTTGACGACGCCATCGGCGACGGCCCGCGCGATCAGCCGATGCGCCTTGACCGAGGGAATGCCGAGGCGACGGGCAACGTCAGACTGCGTCAGTCCGCCGGCGTAATGAAGCCAAGCGGCCCGCACTGCAAGCGTATCATCAGCATCCGTCATCGCCGCACCTTTCCCATTTCTTCGCCGGCGATTCCGCCCGATAACAACCAGCCTTTGTAAATCGCCGGATCATATCTTCAAGTCTGCAGCGCCCGTGTCGATATGCGGCGCCCAGAAGGCGACGCTTTCAGCAATCTGCGCGATAACTTCGCGATCGTTCGGCTCACGTTCCTTGAATGAAAGCTCGAGGCAGATCTCATTGTCATCGGCACCGCCTGTCGCAAAAGCGTCCAACAGCGGAGCGGGTTGAATTCGGCCCTTGGCATTGAATTCGGCGGTGAACGGCCGGTGGCCGCCCTTGTCCATCAGGCTCTGCTTGATGTGGATGATCGGTGACAGCTTCGGCACGGCCCGCGCCCAGGCATAGGGATCGTAGTCGTCGGGATTGGCGGAGGTGACATCGCCATGGTCGATATCCGCCATCATCCACATCGGCACCGCCATATCGGCGGCAGTCAGTCGAGCCTGCAGCGAAAGGCAGGATTCGATCGTGTCGCCGAATTCGCGGCCGATGCTCATCGGCTCCCAGAAGACGTAGGAAAGACCCGCAGCCTTGGCATGCTCTGCGACTTCGCACCAGCAGTCGATAGCAATCTTGATCAGTTCCTCGCGCCGGTTCGCGTCGTCGAAGTCTCTGTAGGTGAAGATCGCAAACTGCGTTCCGACGGAATGCCCGCCGAGATCGGCGGTAATGTCCGCGAAGGTCTTGAACCAATCCACGTAATAGCGGCGCACCTCGGCATCCGGATGCCCGAAATGGTTTAACCGTCCATAAGGTCCGGTCATGCCCGAGGTGACGCGAACGCCGGTGCGCACCAACGCCGCCTTCATCTGGCGGGTCAGGCGGCGGATGACCGGGGCCTGCCAACTCGGGTTGATGAATTCATGGGTCAGCTGGAGATCACGGATGCGCAGGTCTCGCGCCACCGTCTCGATCAGGTCGTCCGGATCGGCAAAACGGTTCACCAGCGGATTGGTATTCAGCGAAAGCGTCAGCGGCATCAAGGCCTCCTCAGGCGGCGGCAAGATGGGATGAGGCGAACCAATCGGCAAAGGCTGCCCGCTCCGCCTCGCTCAGGTGAAGGTAATGCTTGGTGCGGCGATAGAGGATGTCCTCGGCCGTCTCGGCCCATTCGGTGGCGACGAGGTAACGGACTTCCGCCTCGTAAAGCTGCCCGCCGAAATGGTGTCCGAGCCCTTGCAGGTCCCCTGCCCCGGCGACCAGGTTCTTCGTGCGCGTGCCGTAGAGACGGCCATAGTGATGGACAAGCTTGCGCGGCATCCAGGGATAGGTGTCACGCAGGTTGTTGGCGAAGGTCTCGTAGTCGGCATTGGGCATTTCGCCGCCCGGCAGCGGTGCCTTTTCCGTCCAGTCGCCGCCCATGTTGGGGAAGACGTGGCCTAGGCGCTGCATGCCGCGTTCTGCAAGCTCCCGGAATGTCGTGATCTTGCCGCCGAAGACATTGAGAAGCGGCGCTCCCCCGGTTTCATCAAGATCGAACACGTAATCGCGGGTGACCGCTGACGGATTGCCCTTGCCGTCGTCAAACAGCGGGCGCACGCCAGAAAAGCTGTGCAGCACGTCCTGGCGGCGCAGCTTCTCCTTGAAATAGCGGTTTACCGCCTTCAGCAGATATTCGATTTCCGCCTCGTCGGCCGCCACATCCTCGGCCCGGCCCTCATAGGCGATATCAGTCGTACCGATCAGCGCCTTGTCGCCTTCATAAGGGTTGATGAAGATGACCCGCTTGTCGTGGTTCTGAACCAGATAGGCATTGGAGCCCGCCCAGAACTTCGGCACGATGATATGGCTGCCCTTGACGAGGCGCACATTGCGGCTGGAATTGGAGCCGGCGACACGGTTGATGATATCGGTTACCCAGGGGCCGGCGCAATTGACGAGACATTTGGCACGAAACGTCCGCGTCTCGCCGCTCGTGCTGCTTTTCGTCGTGATCGTCCATTGGCCGTTTTCCCGGCGCGCGGAGATCGCCGGCGAGCGGGTGAGCACCAGGGCCCCCTTCTCCGCCGCGCTCACCGCATTCAAGGTGACTAGGCGGGCATCATCCACCCAGCAATCCGAATATTCGAAACCGCGGGTATATTGATCGAGTATGGGCGTGCCTTCTGGATCGCGCAGCAGATTGAGCGTGCGGGTGCCCGGCAGCTTCTTGCGACCGCCGAGATGATCGTAAAGGAAGAGGCCAAGCCTCACGAGCCAGGCGGGGCGATCCTCGGGACTGTGCGGCAGCACGAAACGCATCGGCCAGATGATGTGCGGTGCGGCGTTGAGCAGCACCTCGCGTTCGATCAGCGCCTCCCGCACGAGACGGAACTCGTAATATTCCAGATAGCGAAGGCCGCCATGCACGAGCTTGCCCGAGCGCGAGGAGGTGCCCTGTGCCAAATCGTCCTTCTCGCACAATGCGACTTTCAGGCCGCGCCCGGCGGCGTCGCGGGCAATTCCCGCTCCGTTGATGCCGCCGCCGATGACGAAAAGATCCAGGATTTCGGGTTCGGTCATGTCATGCTCCCTCGGATGCCTATTGCATCAGCGATTCATTTTGTGGGCGGCATCGCCGCGGCTCTGGCCAGTGTTTCCCAGGCGGCGGGCATGGCCTTTCGGATATCGGCATAGGCGGAATAAAGCAGGTCGAAGCGGGAAGCTTCCTCCCGGATCGGCTCTTCGGCGTCTCCGAGCAGCGGCGTTACCCAGTCGGCGATGCAGTCATCCATTGTTTTGTAGGCGCCGATCGCCACAGCAGCCATCATGGCTGCACCTGCCGCTCCGGTCTCTTCACGGCGGGACAGGCGGATCGGCACCTTCAGTGAGGCAGTCAGGGAGCGGCGAAGCGCACTCGAGCGCACCGCGCCGCCGGTGACGCGCAACTCTTCCGGCATATCGCCCATGGCGGCGTAACAATCGCGCGTCGCGAGCGCCAGCCCTTCGACCACCGCGCGAACGAGGTCTGGAAACCCGTGGCGAACCGAAATACCGGAAAAGCCCGCCCGGGCCTGCGCATTGACGAAGGGGCCGCGCTCTCCGGCCTCGGAAATATAGGGATGATAGACGACCGAACCCGGCTGGCTTTCGAAAAACCAGCGGTCAATCCGTCCGACGAGCTCGGCATGGGTAACAGGCTTTCCGGCCTCCGCCATCAGATAGGCAGCCATCTCCAGCAGCCAGTCGATGTTGATCGTCGCACCCATATTGGTCTGCACCTGGGTAACGGTACCCGGGATCGGCAGGGCAATGACGTAGCCCGTGCCCTCGCGGTTGAGATGGACGTCAGCCACCGGCTTTGCACGCAGATGCACGCCGGTCGAACCGATCGTCGAACAGGCTGCGTTGCGTCCACCGCTGCGAACACCGGCGCCGAGCGCCGTCATCACCATGTCGACATAACCGAGACTGACCGGCGTACCGGCCAGCAGGCCGCAGGCCCGCGCCGCTTCCGCCGTCAGCGGATGGCTGATTTCTGTTCCATCGACAATATCGGGCAGAAGCGCGCGGCGATGCGTCAACCCGAGCGCGTCAATGGTGACAGCCGAATATCGCCGTGTCCTGAAATCACCAAAGGTGAAGCTTGCCTCCGAAGGGTCTGTCGCCCGCATACCGGTAAGATTGAGGTAGAGCCAGTCCTTGCAGTGCAGCGCCGTTTCCGCCCGGTCCAGAAGCTCCGGCACTACCCGATCCATGTGAGCGAGCTGCGCGCCCTGCTGGCAGGTATTTAGCCCCGTGCCGGTCCGCTCGAAACGCGCCCTGTCCGTTTCTTGGCCGGCAAGCGAAACCACGGTCGGCGCGGCGCGGGCATCAAGCCAGAGCCACGCATCAGCGACAGGCTGATTTCCGGAGCCGACCAACCATGTTCCATCGCCCTGCCCCGTCACCGCAATTGCGGCGGTGCGCGATGCAAGATCTTCAAGCTTCTCGCCCAGCCCGCGAAGCGCACCGACGCAATCCTGCCAGGTCTGGGCGAGCGATTGCGTAGCCGAGCCATCGGCGCCGCTTGAATATTTGTTGCGAACGGATGCGGCGGCGATCTGACGGCCGGAAAAGTCGAAGGCGACCGCCTTGATGACCGATGTTCCCGCATCGATGCCGATGATGACCTGGTGGCTAACGTCCATCGCAGATTATCCGGCAACGTCGAGCGTCGCGAGGGGCAAAACGCGCGTCGATTTCATGTCTCATATCCTCCCGGTCGGTACAGCCAGCAAAGCGCACAGGCGACCACATTTCGAATCCACGGGCAAGTTCGCCGGCGCATAGTCGCGCCCCGCGGGATCTTGAGATCCGATGCTTTTCGAAAGCTCCATGGGCTCATCAAAAAGATAACACAAAGATATCATTGCGCCAGTAAGATTTTTCTCGCAATGAAATTTTTTTCAGATAAAATTGAACCCACGGATGCGATGCGCGGCGATCGCGGACTGGCCCCTTTCCAGCGGCGGCCACGCGCTACCGGCACCCGCTTCGAATTATTTTATCATTTTAAATCAATTATCTAATTCAATATATTGGAATGGGCGCATGCCTCCTCACTTGGAGCGCGCGCTCAAGATCGCGTTCTTTTCCATTCCAATAAGCAGGCTGTTAGCCACACATTGTCGGCATGAGATCAGAAAACACCTGTTGACAGACGAACGATTTGATAACATGATTTTTGGCATAAACACCATTTACCTATCACGCAGGCATCCCTGCTGAGAGGAATTGCGGTTCGGCGATTGGAGGAGACAAGCGCCGGTCCGGCATGAAGGAGGTTCGGATGCGCATTTTTTTCGCTCATCATCACGCCGCTGGCGTGAATCGGCCTGACAGGCTTTCGCATTGCAATGCGGTTTTCGAAGCGTGCCGTCTTCGATGAAGCAGCCGTGAGGCTTTCGCCATTTTCCCCCTTTTTGACATAAATCCGACCAGCCGCAGAGGTCGCCAGCAATGAACACTCAGCCCGCTCACGCAGCATCCGCGCCAGGCAAAGGCAATTTGAAGATCATCGTCAGCGCCGTTGCGGCAATCGTGGTCATCGGCGCAATCGCGCTCGACACCAAGGTCGTCAAGATCGGCTCAGCGAGTGATGTAAGGCAGCAGGTCTTTTCTCCGGAAACCTTCGGCGCCGAGCAGTTTCCGCAGATCCAGGCGGATGTCGAGAAGAGAGCCGTGGCTGCGTCTGAGCTGGCAACGGCGATCGTGGCGGACAAGAAGGCTGCCGGCGAGAAATATGGCGTTGCCACGAGCACCGGTCCGGTCTTGCCCGTGACGCTGACCGGCACCTTCGGCGCGCGCAAATCCAATACCAATGAAATGAAGATCGACGGCTTGCCTCCCGAGACGGTGGTCCGTGTCCAGACCGGTCCTGCGGTCAATGGCACGGACCTCCGCGATGCCACGGGCACGATCCAATTCGGCCAGTTCACCAATCAGATTCAGTATCAGGACGCCGGGTCGGCCATCAACAACGAGATGAAGAAAGCCGTATTCGCCGGTCTCGATCCGGACCAGCTCGATGGCAAGACGGCAACCGTCGTCGGCGTGTTCAAGCTGATCAACCCGAAAAACTGGCTCGTAACTCCGGTCAAGGTCGACGTCAAATGAGCGAGGCAATCTCCACATCCGAAGCCCCTGGCGAGGTGGTTCTGGCTGCCCGCAACATCGCCAAATCCTATGGCAATGTGCATGCTCTCAAGGGCGTCAATTTCGATATCCATCGCGGACAGGTGACGACGCTCTTCGGCGAGAACGGGGCGGGCAAGTCGACGCTGATGAAGATCCTTTCGGGCGTCGTCCAACCGACGTCGGGCGCGATCGTTCTCGACGGCGCGCCGATCAGTTTCAGCTCTTCGACCCATGCGCGCGAATGCGGCATCTCGATCATTCACCAGGAGCTCAGCCTCGCACCCAATCTCAGCGTGCGCGACAACATCTTCATGGGCCGCGAGATCATTAAAGGCGGCGTGGTCGATTTTGCGGAAGAAGAGCGCCAGACGCGCATCTTGATGGAAGAACTCGAAGAAGAGATCGATCCGCTGACAAAGGTGGAGGATCTGCGTCTCGGCCAGCAGCAGATCGTCGAAATTGCCCGGGCGCTATCTGTCAATTCGCGTATCCTGATCATGGATGAGCCGACCTCGGCGCTCAGCGCCACCGAAGTCGAAGTGCTTTTCAAAGTCATCCACGATCTGACCGATCGCGGCGTGTCGATCGTCTACATCTCACATCACCTTGAAGAAGCGCTGCAGATCACCAACCACGCCGTCGTCCTGCGCGATGGCACCATGACAGCCTATGCGCAACGCAAGGACATCGACCTCGAATGGATCGTCCGCAACATGGTGGGCGACAATTTCGACCTCGGCAACCCGCCCGAAGGTTATGAATTCGGCAAGGCTGCGCTGTCGATCGACAATCTGACGGTTCCCGGCCCCTCCGGGTCGAACTTCAATTCCGTCGATCGCCTGTCGCTTGACGTGCGCGCCGGAGAGGTTGTCTGCATCTACGGCCTGATGGGCGCCGGACGCACCGAGCTTCTGGAATGCGTAGCCGGACGGTTGCGCGCAAGCGGCGGAAGCATTCGGCTCGAAGGACGGGATGTCGGGCACTTGAGCATCGCCGGGCGCATCGCTAGCGGCCTGGTGCTGGTGCCCGAGGATCGTCAACGCGACGGCCTCGTCCAGACGATGACGGTCGGCTCCAACCTGTCGCTCGCCAGCATCGGCGCATTCACGAAGGGGCTCTTCACATCCGGGCGTCGCGAGCGCGAACTTGTCGATGCCTCCATCCGCAAGGTGCACGTCAAGACCGATGGGGGAGAAGCTCCAATCGGTTCGCTGTCTGGCGGCAATCAGCAGAAGGTGGTCATCGGCAAGATGCTGGCGACCGAACCCAAGGTCATTCTTCTCGACGAACCGAGCCGCGGTATCGACATCGGCGCCAAGGCGGAGGTCTTCAAGCTGCTCGCCGAACGCGCCAGGCAGGGCCTTGCCGTCATCTATTCGACCTCCGAAGTCAACGAATGCCTGAGCATCGCGCACCGCATCATCGTCATGCATCGCGGCCGAATCTCCGCCGAATTCGGTGCTGACGTCACCAAGGAAAAGATCATGGCCGCCTCCGGCGAAGCCACGGTCGCGCACTAGCCCGGAACTATGGAGCACTGATTATGTCAGTCACTGATATCGCAGAAAAGAAAACAGTTTCCAACGGGCAGAAGCGCAACACCAATTTCGTGCGGCTGATCCTGGAAGGCCGCGCCTTCTTCGCGCTGATCGTCATCATCGCGGTCTTCTCCTTCCTGTCACCCTATTACTTCAGCCTGAGCAACTTTCTGACGATGGCCTCGCATGTTGCCATCTTCGGCATCCTGGCGATCGGCATGCTGCTGGTGATCCTGAATGGTGGCATCGATCTTTCGGTCGGCTCGACGCTCGGGCTTGCCGGCTGCATTGCCGGCTTCCTCATGCAGGGCGTGACGCTGAGTTCGTTCGGCGTCATTCTTTATCCGCCGGTCTGGGCCGTGGTGGTGATCACATGCGCTGTCGGCGCCGTCGTCGGCGCGGTCAATGGCGTGCTGGTCGCCTACTTGAAGGTTCCGGCCTTCGTCGCCTCGCTTGGCGTGCTCTATGTCGCCCGCGGCATTGCCCTGCTGATGACCAATGGCCTGACCTACAACAATCTCGGCGGCCGCCCGGAGCTTGGCAATACCGGCTTCGACTGGCTCGGCTTCAATCGTCTCGCGGGCATTCCGATCGGCGTCATCGTGCTCGCCGTGCTCGCGATCATCTGCGGCATCGTCTTGAGCCGCACGGCTTTCGGCCGCTGGCTTTACGCCTCTGGCGGCAACGAGCGCGCAGCCGATCTCTCGGGCGTGCCGGTCAAGCGCGTCAAGGTCATCGTCTACGTCCTTTCGGGCGTCTGCGCGGCAATTGCCGGTCTGGTCCTGTCGTCGCAGCTGACCTCTGCCGGTCCGACGGCGGGCACGACCTACGAATTGACGGCGATCGCAGCCGTCGTCATCGGCGGCGCGGCGCTGACGGGCGGTCGCGGCACGGTGCGCGGAACGATGCTCGGCGCCTTCGTCATTGGCTTCCTGTCCGACGGCCTCGTCATCATCGGCGTCTCGGCTTACTGGCAAACCGTATTCACGGGCGCAGTCATCGTCCTCGCGGTCCTCATGAACAGCATCCAATACGGGCGCCGGACAAAATCGTCCTGACGTCCGCAGCAGAACTTGTCCACGACGGCAGCTGGGTCTCCAAAAGTCGATCGCGGAAAGCACCGCCGGTTTCCGGCAGCATCTGAACTCACAAATGGGAGAGAGACTATGTTTAAAAAAGGCATGCGCATTCTTCTGGCAGCCGCGGCTGTCGCCCCGATCCTCGTCAGCTCCGCCTGGGCAGCAGGCCAGATGACGATCATCGTCAACGATCCGTCCAACCCCTACTGGCTGACGGAGGGCAACGTCGCCAAGGCGACAGCCGAAAAGCTCGGCTACACCGCCTCGGTCAGTGCGCATAAGGGCGACACCAACACCGAAAGCAACCTGATCGACACGGCCATCACCAATAAGTCGGTCGCGATCATCCTCGATCCGGCTAATGCCGATGGCTCGGTCGGCGCGATCAAGAAAGCGGTTGCCGCCGGTATCCCGGTCATTCTCGTCAATGCCGAAATCAACCAGGAAGGCCTCGCCAAGGCGCAGCTCGTTTCGAACAACGCCCAGGGCGCCGCAATCGGCGCGCAGCAGTGGGTCGAAGCGGTCGGCGACAAGGGCAAGTATGCCGAACTCTTGGGCGCACCGTCTGACAACAATGCCGCCACGCGCTCCAACGGCTATGAGACCGTTCTGACCCAGTACCCCGATCTTCAGAAGGTCGCCAAGGAAGTTGCCAACTGGGATCGCACCCAGGGTCACAACAAGATGCAGTCCATGCTGCAGGCCAATCCTGACATTATCGGCGTGATCTCCGGCAACGACGAAATGGCGCTCGGCGCCATCGCAGCGCTGAAAGAGGCCGGTAAGCTCGCCAATATCAAGGTCGGCGGTTTCGACGGCTCACCGGATGCGGTCGCAGCGATCAAGGCAGGCGAGTTACAGTACACCGTCCTGCAGCCCGTTGCCGTCTTCTCCGAAGAGGCCGTCAAGCAGGCTGACAGCGTCATCAAGACGGGCAGCACCGGCGCCAAGAGCGAAAAGCAGCTGTTCGATTGCCTGCTGATCACCAAGGACAATATCGACAAGTATACCGGCCCGTTCGTTCTGGCCCAGTAGTGAAAACGAGGGCGCCCAACCGGGCGCCCTCCTCGACCCTTTCAATCGCATCAAGCCGCTTTCGCCTTCTTTGCCTTGGCATGGCAATCACGATACGAAGCCGAGGTATCGAATTCAGCGACAAGGGTGACCCGTGACACAGAAGACCAATCAGGGCGATGAACTGTTGGACGAACTGACCAGCGACAGCCGCCAGACACGGCAGGTCGCGCGCCGACGCATGATCGCGGAGGCAGTGATGAGCGAAGGTTCGATGCGGATCGAGGATTTGACAGATCGTTTCGGCATCAGCCTGATGACGGCGCACCGCGATGTTGATGAACTCGTCAGCCGCGGCATCTTCAGGAAGACCCGCGGCATCGTCACTGCGGCGGCCACCAATCTCATCGAATCCAGCGATGTTTACCGCTCCAGCCGGCAGGCGTTGGAAAAGAAAGTGATCGCCGAGGCGGCGATGCAGTTCGTCGAACCGGGGCAGGCGATCTTTTTCGACGATTCAACGACCGTATTGCAGATGGCTTCGCATCTTTCTTCCAAGGTGCCGATCACCGCCATCACCAATTCGCTGACGCTGATGAATGCGCTGACCGGCATGCACGATGTCACCCTGCTGGCACTCGGTGGCCAGTACTACAATTGGTGCAATGCCTTCATGGGGCGCATGACTATCAAGGAGATCAACGGTTTGCGGGCTGACGTCGCCTTTATCTCCATGTCCGCCATCAACGACGGCATCGTGCTGCATCAGTCGCCCGAGACCGTCGATACGAAGCGCGCGATGTTCGACTGTTCCGTCAAACGCATCCTGCTTGCCGACCACACCAAGTTCGAACGGCGCGCGCTTCACAGCTTCGCGGCGCTCGACGAATTCGACGTCGTCATCGTCGACGACAAGACCCTGCCCATGCACATCGACCGGATGCGCTCCAAGGATATCAACGTCGTCGTTGCCAGGACCGGCAACGGGCGCGCGTGACCGGATCGCCCGGTCGCGATAGAAAGGTGAATGCGCATGCCGAGTCTGCTCGGGATCGATAGTGGCCTAACTGTCACGAAGGCCGTCATTTTCGATATCGACGGCACGCCCATCGCCGTCGCCCGGCGACGCGTTAGCCAGCTTATTCCGAGGCCGCGCTTCGTGGAACGGGACATGCGCGAATTGTGGACCGCGACGGCCGAGGCGATCCGCGAAGCGGTCGTCCTCAGTGGCCGTTCGGCAAGCGATATCCAGGCCGTGGCGGCAACGGCGCATGGCGATGGCATTTATGTGCTGGATCAATCGCAGGAGCCGCTTGGCAACGGCATCGTATCGCTTGACAGCCGCGCGGGTGATATCGTCGATCAATGGACGAAGAACGGGGTCGCCGACGAGGCGATTGCGCTTACAGGTCAGGTGCCGCATGTCTCCGCCCCGTCGGCGCTGCTGGCGTGGATCCGGGACCACGAGCCGGAACGGTTCGAACGGATCGGCCACCTCATGAGCTGCAAAGACTGGCTGCGATTTTGCCTGACCGGCACCATCGGTACCGATCGAACCGAAGCTAGCACTTCATTCACCGACGTGAAGACACAAGACTATAGCGAGCACGCGCTGCGCCTGTTCGGTTTGCAGGCGCTTGCGGGAACTCTGCCGCCCGCCGCCCGCTCGGATGAGATCGTCGGACGAATTACAGCCGATGCGGCGCGCTTGACGGGCCTCGTGGAAGGCACGCCCGTGGCTGCCGGATTGCACGATGTGACCGCCTCTGCGCTCGGTGCCGGCGGCTATGCAGATGGCGTCGTTGCCGTGATTGCCGGAACCTATTCGATCAATGAGACGCTGTCTTTTGAACCGCGCGTCGATCGACGGTGGTTCTGCCGCAACGGGATCGCGCCGGGCGTCTGGAACAGTATGTCGATCTCGCCCGCATCGAGCGCCAATTACGAGTGGTTCATCGAAAAGCTGTGCGGCCGCGAATGGGCGGACTGCGAAGCCAAGGGTATGTCCATTCACACTCTGCTGGCATCCGAGATCGACGCGGCTTTTGACCGCCCGTCGCCGGTGCTTTTCCACCCCTATCTCTTCGGCTCTCCTTATGGCGCATCGGCAAGCGCAAGCTTCTTCGGGCTTGGCGGTTGGCATGACCGCGGCGACATGCTGCGGGCCGTCATGGAGGGCATTGCGTTCAACCATCGTATCCATATCGATGCCCTGCGCGACGGCTTTGTCTTCCAGGAGGCGCGACTTGCCGGCGGCGTGTCGCGCAACCCCGCGGTCGCGCAGATGTTTGCCGACGTGCTCGCAATGCCGGTGACGGTGACCGGCACCGATGAAGCGGCCGCCTGGGGGGCGGCGCTTTGCGCCGGCGTGAGCACCGGTATCTACCCGGACTCACAAAGCGCTCCAACGAAAGACAAGCAAGGCAAGACCTGCAGCCCGGATCCCTCCCGCAGCCGCGACTATGAAAGACGCTACCGGCTTTTCCTGGAAGTTGCGGAAGTTATGAAGCCGCTTTGGCCAAAGATCGCCGGCCTTGCGCAGGACAGCGCGGCAGAGGCCGCAGTTTAGGACGACAGCACCATGACCCTCGACACGCTTGAGCATAGCCCGGACACCCGCGAGAACGACGTTGATGTCGTGATCCTTGGAGCAGGCATCAATGGCGCCGGCCTGTTTCGTGACCTTGCGCTGCAGGGCGTCAATTGCTTGATCGTCGATAAATCGGACTTCGGTTCCGGCACGAGCGCGGCGCCGTCTCGCCTCATCCACGGCGGACTGAAATATTTGGAAACCGGAGAATTCGGCCTGGTTGCCCAATCGACTCTGGAGCGCAATCTGCTTTTGAAAAACGCACCGCATTGCGTCGAACCACTTCCCACATTCATTCCGGTCTTCTCGTGGACACGCGGCATTTGGGCCGCGCTGCGAACGTTGCTCGGCTCCAAGACCGCGCCCCGCAGCCGCGGAGCCGTTCTCATCAAGATCGGTCTTTCCCTTTACGACTTCTTCGGCTCGCGTGATCGCATGATGCCGCGGCATCGGCTGATCTTGAAAAAGAAGGCCCGGCAGGAAATGCCACATGTGACGTCGGCAATAGTTGCCGGCGGGATCTACTACGATGCGAAAATCAGCCGGCCGGAGCGCCTCGTCTACGAACTCGTCAAGGATGGGCTGGAGGCGAACCCGCGTTGTGCCGCGGCAAATTTCGCCACGCTGACCGCTTGCACAGAAGGACGCCTGAGTTTTCGAAAGGAAGACGGAGCGGAACTCTCAGTACGCCCCAGGCTTGTCGTGAACGCAGCAGGCCCGTGGATTGATCATGTCAATGAAGCGCTCGGCGCCCCCTCGCATCTGATCGGCGGCACGAAGGGCTCGCATATCCTGATCGATCATCCCGAACTGGTGCGCAGCCTGAACGGCCATATGATCTATTTTGAAGCCGATGACGGCCGCATCTGCCTGGTCTACGGCTATCTTGGGCTGGCGCTCGTCGGCTCGACGGATATCCCGAGCCGGGATCCCGACACTGTGCGTTGCGAGGAACCCGAAATCGATTATTTCCTCCAGAGCCTGCGATCGCTGCTTCCGACATTGCGCTTCGATCGCGACCAGATCGTCTATACCTATAGCGGCATCCGGCCGCTTCCCGCCTCCGACGGAACAGCGCCGGGCCTGATCAGCCGCGACCATTCGGCCCCCATCATCGAAGCGGATGGCAAGCGGCCTTTTGCCATTATGTCCCTCGTCGGCGGCAAATGGACGACGTTTCGCGGTTTTGCCGAAGAGGCTGCCGACACCGTTCTTTCCCGATTGGAGCGCTCGCGCAAGCAATCGACCCGTTACATTCCGATCGGCGGTGGAAAGGCATTTCCGGCCGACGCGCAAGCGAGGCAGGTCTTCGTGGACAGGATCGCGGCGGCTGCAGGCATGACGGCCGCGCGCGCAGAACAGCTTTTGAACCGCTACGGGACGACCGCCGAGGCGGTGGCAACGTTCCCCTCCGATCATTCCGACGAGCGACGCGTATCGGGGGCCGAACACTTCAGTTTTCAGGAGATCGGCTGGATCGCGCGCAACGAGTTGGTGATCCACCTCGCCGATATCGTTCTGCGCCGCACGACGATCGCGATCGAGGGCCGGCTAACCTACGAAGGCTTGACGGATATTGCCGGCATCACCGCGAAAGCGCTCGGCTGGGATGCTCCGCGTGTCGAGTATGAGATCAATGACGTCGTTTCTCTGCTCAAGGCGTTTCACGGCCAGACACTGGCCGCCGGCAGGCCGGATATCGAGCCGGGAAAAAGCGCCCGCCCCCTCAGCCGATGAGATCTGAAGCATGTCGCACAAAAGTGTGCAGCAGTGTTGCGCGACATGAAGAAAACAGGATTTAAAGCGTGGCGGGCGGATCTGAAGATCGCGATACGCTTTAAGAGAAGACCGGATCGAGCGCGCCGGATGCGTAACGCTTCGCCATCGCCGAAACCGGAAGCGGCCTGATCCGGTCCGCCATGCCGGCCGTGCCGAACTGCTCGAAGCGCTCCCTGCAAAGCTTGGTCAGCGCGGCCATCGCCGGCTTCAGATATTTGCGTGGGTCGAATTCGCTCGGATCTTCCTGCAAGACCCGGCGGATTTGCCCGGTCATGGCCATCCGGCCGTCAGTGTCGATGTTCACCTTGCGAACACCGTTCTTGATGCCGCGCTGGATTTCTTCGACTGGCACTCCCCATGTCGGTTCCATCCGACCGCCATATTTGTTGATGATCTCCTGAAGCTCGATAGGCACCGACGATGAGCCGTGCATGACCAGATGCGTGTTCGGCAGCTTGCGGTGGATCTCCTCGATGACATTCATCGCCAACACCGAACCATCTGGCTTGCGCGTGAATTTGTAGGCGCCGTGCGAGGTGCCCATGGCAATCGCCAGTGCATCGACCCGTGTCTCGCGCACGAATTTCACCGCCTCGTCCGGGTTGGTCAGCAGTTGGTCGTGAGACAGCTTGCCTTCGGCGCCGTGCCCGTCTTCTGCCTCTCCCATGCCCGTCTCCAGAGAGCCAAGCACACCGAGTTCGCCTTCAACGGAAATACCGCCGAAATGCGCCATTTCGGTCACTCTCTTCGTCACGTCGACATTGTAATCCCAGTCGGCGGGTGTCTTCGCATCGGCTTTCAGCGAGCCATCCATCATGACAGAGGTAAAGCCCGCCTGGATAGCCGTCATGCAGCTCGCCTGATCGTTGCCATGGTCGAGATGCACGCAAACCGGGATATGCGGGTAGATTTCGACGACCGCATCCATCATGTGTTTAAGCATGATGTCATGGGCATAGGCGCGCGCGCCGCGCGATGCCTGCATGATGACGGGCGCGCGGACCGCATCTGCGGCTTCCATGATGGCGAGCGCCTGTTCCATATTATTGATATTGAATGCAGGAACGCCGTAGCCCTCCTCCGCCGCGTGATCCAGCAACTGCCTGAGCGTGATGCGCGCCATTGAACACTCTCCCTCACACGTGAGACACGTCGAAATCGTTGGCTTCCGTCTTTGGAAGGATCGCACAATCACAAAATCGGAACAAGCATAAATCACAATATCACAAATCTAGTGATGCATTGTTCTTCATTTGCACGTTCGGTTCTGTGCCGGGCGAAAAACCGGGCTTATGAGTCGGCGTCTTTGAAGGCTTCAATCGATCCAGTCACTGTAACCGGTCTCAAGCGCCCTTCGGGCAAGCGACAGGACCGGCTCGTAGTCGGCATCCGTAAGGATCGCGACATCGACGAGGCCGAGAATGTCGCGCGCACGGGAAAGCGATGGTGCGGCGATCGCGGCGACAAGCGCCTCGCGCATCAATGCAACATCCGCGTCCGAAACCTTTCCTCCGGTAATGAAAGGCAGACCTGGTGTTGCGGGTGTCTCGGCGAGGATGCGGATGCCTTCGATGCGAGCGGGTGTGAAACGCAGGAGATTGGCAAACGTGACGCAGTCGATTGCGGCGCAATCGGCCCTGCCGTCCGAGACAGCATCGATGCTCCCGCCATGGCTGCCGGTTTCGACAGTGCCACCGAAGAAGCGGCCACTACGGGCAAGCGGGCCAGCTGCGGCTCGGAGCAGATTCGCCCCGGAATTGCTGTCGGGACTATTGATGGCGGCTATCGCACCGCTTAGGTCTTGCAGGGAAGCAAAACCAGAATCGCGGCGCACGACGACGAAGCTGCGCATCAGCGGTCCGTCGCAGCCGGGATGGGCGTAGACCGGTGTTGCAACGAGGCGCACCTTGCGACGCAATCGCTTCACATAGGGATAGCCGCAGGTCTGGGAAAAGAGCAGGTCCTCACGAAGCCAGGCCTCGTCGTAGGGGACAGTGACATCGAGGCTTTCGGGCAGATCCGAAAGCCTGGCCTGCGCAAGATGGTGCCGAAGGAACGACCAGAGTTCGGCGGTGGCGTCCGCAAGCGGTTGCGGCGTGACGTACATTGCAAGGCTGGCAAGATGCATGCTCTTTACTCGTCGTACTGTTCGCCGAGCAGGCGAGAGGCAAGGACGGCCACATCTTCACCGAGCGAACGATCCTCGGTCATGACCGGCGTGAGGCCTCGAACGAAGGCTTGAGTCTTTCTCGTCCCCTGTCCGCAGCGGTGGCCGGAACGATGATCGACGGCCTGGGCTGCCGCCAGCATCTCGCAGGCAATGAGTAAGCGCCAAAGCTCCAACATCTCGCCGAGCTTGCGCACGGCAAGGGCCGATTGCGTTGCATGATCCTCGACGCCTTCCGACACGGCAAGGAAGTCGAGCATGACAGGATTGGCCTTGTGCCGGATATCGGCCATCAGCGCAGCAACCGTCTTCTGCATCGGCACGAACCCGGCCGATGGACCGCCGACCGGGGAGAGGTAGCGCGGCAAGCCGTTGCGGGGCGAGCCCGTCAGCTGAATGAATCGTGCGGCCGATGCCGCGGCGGCCTGAGCGACCGCGAGCCCGAGCGTTTCGAAGGCAAGCGAAAGCGCCGGCGTCTGGAAATTGCCTGAGGACAGCACCTGCTGTTCCTCCACCAGCACGACAGGATTGTCGGCGGCGGCATTCAACTCGATCTCGACGGCCTCGACGGCCCTCGACAGCGCATCGGCAAGTGTTCCATGGATGGGTGCAAGGCAGCGCAGGCTAAGCGGATCCTGGATGGAGGCGCTCGCCTCGAAAAGGGTCGAGCCCTCGAGCATCTGCAGCAGTCGATGGGCCTCGTCTGCCTGGCCCACCGCTGGCCGGGCGCGTTGTATGGCAGGCGACAGGATGAGCGGATTGCCGGCAAGGCCCTCAAAGCTCAAGGCAGCCGCCCGGCGCTGGGCATCGAGCAGTCGTTTGGCGTCGTATAGGACGAGGGCGCCCTGGCCGGCAGAGACCGCTGAAGCATTGAGAATCGATATGCCGTCCTTCGGCTGCAGGCTTGCAGGCACTAGGCCCGCAAGCTCAAGGGCTTCGTTCGCCGAATAGGTGATGCCGCGATATTCGGCTTTTCCTTCGCCAACCAGGGCGCGAGCCATGGCAGACAGCAGGACAAGGTCACCCGCGCCAATTGAGCCGAGCGACGGCATGACCGGATGAACGCCTGCATTCAGCAAGGCAAGCAGCGCCTCGAAGACGGGCAGCGAAATACCGGAACCGCCGACAGCCAGCATCGAGAGCCTGGCGGCGATGACCGCGCGGGTCACATCGCGCGGCAGCGCTTCACCGACCGCCATACCACGGCCGCGGATCAGTTGCAGTTGAAAGGCCTCGAAATCGCCAGTCACCACTGTCTTCAGATTGGCGCCAAGCCCGGTGTTCATGCCGTAGATCTGCTGGCCGGCAGCTGCGGCACCTTCCAGGATGCGCCGGGCGGCAATCAGTCGTTCACGGACTGCATCGGAAACCTCGACCAGCGCATCGCCACGGGCGATCGCTGCGATGTCGGCAATGGTGATGCCGGAGCCGGTCAGCAGGATTTCTGTCATGCGAAGCGCAGCCTCTGGCCGATACCGGTCGAGCGCGCCTTGGAAAGCAGCGCGTGCCCAAGCGCAATGTCGCTGAGCGACAGGCCACGGTGCCAGAGCAGGATGGTCTCGTCCTCGCTCTCACGGCCCGGCTTCAGGCCCGCAACGACCTGTCCGAGTTCGGCATGTAGCGTCTCCTCGGAAAGCCTGCCCGTCTCGACATGGGCGCGCAGCGAGCCGAATTTGCCGGTCTTGCACTGACCCCAGTCGTCAACGACGAGCTTGGCCATGATGTCGGTCAACGACAGTTCGATGGCGCTCATCGTGCCGTAGGGCACGACGAAGGCACCCTTCTTGATCCACTCGGTCTTCAGAAGCGGTTCGGGCTGCGACAGCCGTGAGGCTTCGACGACGATATCGGCGCCCTCCACGCAATCGCGCCAGTTATCGACCACTCTGATCTTCTTGCCGAGGTCGGCCTCCAGCTTGGCGCCGAAGGCGTCGCGGCTTTCCGGCCGGCGCGAATGCACGCGAATCTCGTCGAAATCGAAGAGGTGATCGAGCAGGCGGACGTTCCAGTACGCAGTGCCGCGCGCGCCGATATGGCCGAGCACCTTCGAGCCCTTACGGGCGAGATGCCGAGCACCGAGCGCGGTGACGGCGCCGGTGCGCATGTCGGTGATGACGGTTGCATCGAGGATCGCCTTCGGCACGCCGGTGCGCGGATCGAAGAGGTTGAGCACGCCGAATTCGGAGGGATAACCGAGCTTGTAGTTGTCGACATAGTCGCATACCACCTTGACGCCGGCAAGGCCGAGCGGCGCCACATAGCCGCGCAACACGTTGAAGTGGCCGTGAAAGCTTGCATCCGGCTCGAGATGAACGCGCGGCTCGATCACCGTCTGACCCCTGCCCTGGGCGGCAAGCGAGGTCTCGATCGCCGCCAGGATTTCATCGTCCGTAAGGTCAAGCGCCTCGATGTCGAAGGCGTTCAGATAGTCGATATAGATCGGGTCCATTGTCATCTCGTTTTATCGTTTGATGGGCGCGCTGAGGCCGAGGTTTTGGCGAAGCGTGCGGCCCTCATAATCTTCGCGGAAGAGGCCGCGGCGACGCAGTTCCGGCACCACGTGGGTGACAAAATCCTCAAGCCCCGAGGGAAAGAGCGGCGCCATGACGTTGAAGCCGTCGGCAGCACCTTCGGCAAAGCGTTCCTCCATCGCATCGGCAATCTGCACCGGCGTGCCGGCAACCTGCCAGTGGCCGCGTGCGCCGGCGAAATGGCGTGCGAGCTCGCGGATCGAAAGGTTCTCCCGCCTGCCGAGATCGATGATCAGCTGTTGGCGGCTCTGGATGAGGTTGGTCTGCGGCATATCGGGCAACGGCCCGTCGAGCGGATAGGCCGAGAGATCCTGGATGCTGAGATAGCTTGCAAGCAGGGCGACGCCGACGGCGTCGGGAATGAGTTCCTGCAGCGCGCGGTATTTCGCCTTCGCCTCGGCTTCCGTCGCGCCGACGATCGGCGATATGCCAGGCATGATCTTGAGGTCGTCGGGCTTGCGCCCGTATTTGGCAAGGCGCGACTTCACATCCTCATAGTAGGCCTGCGCTTCGGCAAGCGTCTGCGAGGCGGCAAAGACCACGTCCGCCGTGCGAGCGGCAAGTTCCTTGCCGACATCGGAGGCGCCCGCCTGCACCATGATCGGCCGTCCCTGCGTCGAACGCGGGCTTTCCAGCACGCCCTCGACGGCGAAATGCTTGCCGCGAAGATGCACCGGATGAAGTCTGGCGCGATCGGCAAAGGAGGCCTCGCCCTGCGGCAGATGGGCCCCCTCCTCTACACCGCCCCAGAGCGCAAGCGCTGCATCGGCAAATTCCTCGGCCCGCTCGTAACGCTCGGAGTGCGGCCGAAGCCCGCTGCTTGCGAAATTCTCCGCCTCGAGCTCGCTTGCCGACGTGACGAGGTTCCAGCCTGCCCTGCCGCCGCTCAACTGATCGAGCGAGGCGAAGGTGCGGGCAAGGCCATAGGGTTCGTTATAGGTCGTCGATGCGGTTGCCACGAGGCCGATATGCGTGGTGTTGACGGCAAGGGCAGCAAGCAGGCTCAGCGGCTCGAAAGCCGTCGAACGCGCCGCCTGGCTCGCCATCTCAGGATTGCGCTCGCGGATCGCGGCGGCGTCTTCCACGAAGAGCATGTCGAATTTGCCGCGCTCGGCGATACGGGCAAGCTCGATGAAATGGTCGATATCGACACCGGCCGGGGCATGGGCGTCCGGATGCCGCCATGCCGCGATATGATGGCCGCCTGCCATCAGGAAGGCGCCCAGTCTCATCTTGCGATCGCCGCTCATGATGCATGCTCCAACATTGCCGCGGGATGAGCCGGACGGGCGAGACCAAGACGATCGCGCAAAGTCCTGCCTGCATTCGCCTTGAGTAGCCCCAGGCGACGCAATTCCGGAACCACCTCCGTGAAGAACAGGTCGCCGATCGCGACCGTCGGTGGGAGGACCGTGAAACCGTCGACCTGCCCGAGGCCAAGCCATCGCCGCAAGGCATCGGCGATCCCAGCCGGCGTGCCGACGAGGCGTGAAGCAGACAGCGGTTGGCTCGCCCGGTCGGCCTCACCAAATCGGAGCGCATCGCTTGCCGCCTGCGCCGCTTCGGACGTCTCTGCAATGATCGGCACTATATTTGCCAGTATCCGAACGTCCTGCCGCCGGCGCCCAGCCGCTTCGAACAGGCGCACGAAATCGGCCGCCGTCTCGTTTGCATTTTCCGGTGTCCGATCTTGAAGCAGGACGACTTCAGCACTGTGCGCTGCCAACGCTTTGTTCTCTCCGCTCACAAGCTGGGCGATAACCGGTTTGCCCTGTGGCGAGCGGTTGACGTTGAGCGGCCCGCGCACCGTAAAATGCTCGCCCCTGTGGTTGAGCACATGCATCTTGCCTGGCTCGAAGAAACGGCCCTCGGCCTTATCGTAGAGGAAGGCATCGTCTTCCCAGCTATCCCAGAGCGCGCTCATAAGGCCGAGATATTCCTGGTTGCGTTCGAATTGGCCGGATGCGGGAAGGGCTAACCAGCCTGTGCGGCCGCTGCTGATCTGATCCAGCGAGGCAAAGCGGCGGGCGAGATTATAGGGCTCGTGCTGACTGGTCGCAGCAGCTGCCAGGAAGCCGATCCGGCGCGCCTTCGTCGCAAGAGCCGCGACCAGCGTCGTCGGCTCGAAGGGCGTCGCAATGGGCGAGAGATCATCGACCGGCCGGGCACCGAGCCGGTCCGAGAGCAGGACGAAATCGAACCCCGCCTCCTCCGCTTTCGCAACCTGGGAAAGCAGCGCATCAAAACCGAGAGGTTCGGACCTTGCGGCATTGCGCCAGGCCGATGGGTGATGACCGAAAGGTGTGAGGGAAAAGCCGAGATGCATCAGAAACTCCTGCACTCAGATCGAGAAAATCGCGTCGCGGGTCAACTGCCCGGTGACAATGCCACCGCCATCGACCACCGAAAGCACATCGCTGTTGGCGGCGACCATCAGCGACAAGGCATCGCGCAGATTGGCGCTTGCGGTGACACTGGCGGCGGGTGACGAGGGGGCACCAGGCCGCATCGCGTCGGCGACCGAAAACAGGCTGAGCCGCTTGATCGCCCGGTCTATACCGACGAAATTCGCGACGAAATCGTCGGCCGGATGGGAGAGGATCGCATCCGGCGCATCATATTGCACGATCTTGCCGGCGCGCATGATGGCGATCCGGTCACCGAGGCGGATCGCCTCGTCGAGATCGTGGGTGACCAGCACCACCGTCTTGCGCACGCGTTTCAGAATCTGCTTGAACTCGTCCTGCAGCCGGGTTCTGGCGATCGGGTCGATAGCGCCGAAGGGCTCGTCCATCAACAGTACCGAGGGATCGGCCGCAAGGGCGCGCGCCACGCCGATGCGCTGGCGCTGGCCGCCGGAGAGCTGGCGCGGATAGCGCTTCAGCATTTCCTTGGGATCGAGGCCGACGAGATCGAGAAGTTCATCCGTGCGCTTGGCGATCCGCGGCTGGTCCCAGCCGAGCAGGTTCGGCACGGCGGCGATATTTTCGGCGATGGTCATGTGCGGAAAGAGGCCGACATTCTGGATGACGTAGCCGATATGCCGGCGAAGCTTGACCGGATCGGCCCTGGTTACGTCCTCGCCATTGACGAAGATGTGCCCCTCTGTCGGCTCTATCAGCCGGTTGATCATGCGCATCGTCGTCGTCTTGCCGCAGCCCGATGGGCCGATCAGCGCAACCGTCGAGCCCTCGGGAACATCAAGCGTCAAATTATCCACCGAAGGCGCGGCACTTTCGCCATAACGCTTGGTGACGTTCTCCATGCGGATCATGCGGCGGTTCTTTCTGCAAATAGATGCTTCTCGGCGCGGCCGAGAATGAATTCGGTGGCGAGCGCCAGGATCGCGATCGGCACGGCGCCGACGATGAGCCGCGACATGTCCATCATGCCGATGCCGGTGGCGATGAAGTCGCCGAGCCCGCCGCCGCCGATGAAGGGCGCGAGCGTCGCTCCGGCCAGCACCTGGACGGCTGCCGTGCGCGCGCCGGCAAACATCGCCGGGGCTGCCAGCGGAATGCGGATCTTCCGCAGGACCTGGCTGCGGCTCATGCCCATGCCGATCGCCGCCTCCACAGCATCGGCATCGACATCGCGCAACCCGACATAGGCGTTGAGCAGGATCGGCGGCAGGGCAAGTACGGTTAGCGCCACGATCGACGGCAGGATGCCGATACCGAGTAGCGGCAACATGATCGCCAGGATCGCAAGGCTCGGAATGGTTCGGAGGCCATTGACGGTATTGATGACGCCAAAGGCGAAGCGACCGTAATTGACGATCAGGACAGCCAGTGGCAGCGCTATGGCAAGCGCGATCGCCAACGACACGCCGGACATCAGGAGATGGCGTCCGAGGGCGCGGAAGAATTCGTCCTGGTGATCGACGATCCAGAAAAAGGCAGTGCTCAGCATGCGCGTGCCCTCACTGCCAGCGCACCAGGGCCTGCTCGGCCCGGGTGAGAATGAAATCGAAGATGATGGCCAGCAGTGCCGTCAGAATGCCGCCGACCAGGATCTTCTCGGCATATTCCTGATCGATGCCGATCAGGATGATGGTGCCGAGCCCCCCGCCATCGATGAAGGCAGCGACTGTCGCAATGCCGATGACGGTGACGAGCGCAATGCGGGCGCCGGAGACGATCAATGGCAAGGCGAGCGGCAGTTCGATGCGGAAGAGCCGCTGCCACGGGCCGTAGCCCATGCCGTCGGCGGCATCGAGCACATCGGCCGGAACGCCGCGGATACCGGTGACGACGTTGCGCAGCAGGATCAACAGGCAATAGGAGGAAAGCCCTATCAGCGCCGGCTTCATGCCGAGGCCGACGAAGGGGATCAAAAGCGCAAAGAGCGCCAGGCTCGGAATGACGAAGATGATGTTCGTTACCGTCAGCGCGAAGGCATAGAGCCGAGGCCGTCGGGCGCAGACGATACCGAGCACGAGCGCGATCGCAAGGCCGATGAGCACGGATGAAATCGACAGCACCAGATGCTGCCAGACGGCAAGCGCGATTTCCGGAATATGCTTGGGTGCCCAGTTCAAACGCGAGAAATCCTGTCTGCACGATCACGACAAAGCGGCGAAGCTCCAAGCTTCGCCGCATTTTTTCTTCAGGGAAAGCGAACCTTGCGCGTCGCTCTCGATCAGATCCCCTTGGCCTTCAGGAATTCCGCGGCAACGTCTGCCGGCTCTTCCTTGTCGCGATCGACCTTGGCGTTCAGCTCGCGCATGGTCTCGTTGTTAAGAAGCGGGCTCACCTTGTTCAGAACCTCGGCGATCTTCGGGTTCTTGGCGAGTGCATCCTGGCGCACGACCGGCACGAGGTAATAGGGCGGGAAGAGATGTTTGTCGTCGTCGAGCACGACCAGCTTGTTGTCGGAGATCTGCCAGTCGGTCGCAAAACCATAGGAGACGTCGAGGTCCTTGCTCGTCAGTGCGCTGTAGCGGATGCCGAGCTTGGCGAAAATCTTGAATTCCTTGAATTCGATGCCATAGACCTGCTTCAGGCCCGGCAATCCGTCCTTGCGCTCGCCAAAGCCGCCTTCAGCGCCGAAGGTGAGGGCCTTGGAAACAGGACCGAGATCGCTCAGCGTCTTCAGCTTGTACTTTTCGGCGGTTTCCGGAAGTGTGATGATCGCATAGCCGTTGTTGATCTGCGTCGGCTGCAGAAGCGTCAGCTTGAGGTTCTTCTCGTAGTAATCCTTGACGTCGGAATAGATCTTGTCGGCGGAACCTGACAGGTCGCCCTTGACGACGGCGGCAACCGCCGTGCCGGTATATTCCGGATAGAGATCGATATCGCCGTTCGTCAGCGCCGTGTGGGCGACAAGCGTGGCACCGAGGTTGAGGTGGCGCTCGACTTCGACACCAGCCTTTTCAAGCGCCTGGGCGTAGATTTCGGCGACGACGAACTGTTCGGTGAAATTCTTGCTGCCGATCTTTACCGCATCGGCCTGCGCCGGTGCACCCACGAAGGCGGCCAGGATGGCGCCGGCAAAGAGCCCGGCGAAGGATTTCGAAAGCATTGCGTTCCCTCATTTGACATTCGAGTTGTTCAGGAGAGGTGATAGCGGTTTCCAATGATCCGAGCGCGGAATGGAATACCAATTTTTTACCGATTTAGGTGAAATTTAATCCCCAAGAGAACACTCGGCCAGCGCACTCCAGGATGCGCGTGGCAAAACCGGAACAGACAACAACACAGCCCGATCATCGAAGGGTCGGAAGAAGGTGTAGCCGGTCAAGATCGGCTATCTGCCACCGGCCATTGCAGGCGAATACCGGCGACGCCAGCGCACTGGTTTCCAAGCAGTCCGTAGGCCAACCGCCCGAGAGGCCGAGCTGTTCCAAGAATGCCGGCCACTGGCAGCGAGACTTGCATGCCATTGATAGCGAGAGGATTGACCTATAACATTGCCACAGCGGCAAGCGGCCGCGCAACAATCAGGAGCTTCCATGCCTACCGGTACAGTCAAATTTTTTAACGATGACAAGGGGTTCGGCTTCATCACCC
This sequence comes from Rhizobium sp. 01L419, assembly GCF_056400025.1. Taxonomy (NCBI): domain Bacteria; kingdom Pseudomonadati; phylum Pseudomonadota; class Alphaproteobacteria; order Hyphomicrobiales; family Rhizobiaceae; genus Rhizobium; species Rhizobium sp. 01L419. Next base: position 353,900 of record NZ_JBFTSM010000002.1, on the reverse strand, counting down.
CTGAGAATGGTGGGGCGGATGTATTTGTGCATGTCTCTGCTCTGCAACAAGGCGGATCCTTGAGAGAGGGACAAAAGGTAAGCTACGAGCTGGGCCAAGACCGCAAGACCGGAAAGTCGAAAGCAGAGAACGTCGACACGCTTTGATCAGTCCACGGCTTTGAATAGCCAGCTATTCTCGTCCGGTCATTACATTGATATCTGATCCCGCTCGCAGCAGCGAGAGGGTACAGATGCCAAAGTAGCGGCTTCACGACGATACATGATCAACCTCCGTTGATCGGGCTTGAGGCAACCAGCATCTTCACGACAAATCAGAGCTTGTGAAACCCTTGCTCATCTCGGTGAGGGCGAACTGCTGGAGCGTCGGCGGAAAACTGCCTGCAAGCACGACGATTGAGAAGGAGTTCGGCCGGCGTCAAATTTCCTCCGCCAAACGGGCGAGATTCTAACACCGGCCGTCCGTCCCTTTATTGATGGTCACCGTCCTGAATAGGGGCCCTGCCTGGCTGGTCGTGGGGGCTAACAATACGGTCGCACTCGGTCTCGTCGGAAGCGTCATACGGCCCTCCACGAAGATCGACAATCACCGCAAGTTCTCCCCCGATTGGCGATGTAGTTCTCCCGCCTCTTGCGGCCGCATGCGCCGGCTCCTTTCAAGATCACGCTTGCGTGTTTACCCGCAAGAGCTTTCCTGCCCCGGCATCCTCTTCATCTCCAGAACCTGAAGGTCGTGCGGCAAATGTCCAACTCGGCGGCGACGGTGTATACTGCCTGAGAGATCGACTGGATCGCACATGGCGCATGTAATTCCTGGATGTCTAATATGACATCAAAAACAAATCATAGAAAAGCACCGCGATGCCGTCTACAAGTCAATGGACTGAAATGCGAACGAGACAGAAGGTAGACCATGAACGTCAAGACACCGAACGCGATTGATACCTATGTCGGCATGCGCATGCGCAGGCGCAGGCAGCTTCTCGGCATGAGCCAGGAGCGGCTTGCCGAGCAGATCGGCGTTACCTTTCAGCAGGTGCAGAAGTACGAAAAGGGCATCAATCGCATCGGCGCAAGCCGCCTGCAGCGGATCGCCGAAGTGCTGCGCACCTCGCCGGCCTTCTTTTTCGAACAGGATGATTCGCAAGCGCCGAGCCTTGCCGGCCTCGATCTTTCCGCCCCCGTAGATCCGGTCGCAGAATTTTTGCGGTCGAAGGAGGGCCTCGTCCTCAACAGAGCCTTTGTGAAGATCGAAGACCGGCGCATCCGCGAGACGATCATCTCGCTCGTCAATGCGATGGCGCAAGCCGAAAGCAGCGACATCCCGTTGGACGCGCTGAGAATGGATGAGCCGGAATCCCGCCCAGAATAAGCGGCGATAGCGGTCCGATGACCCTCAGGCTTAAGTCATTCGGCGCATTGCGGCTGCAGAACGCGGCGGAAGAACCTGTCGCCTTCCCCGAAAAGGGCCTGTTGGCGATTTGCTATCTGCTCGGCTGGCCTGACAGCGAATGCCCGCGGGGCGCACTCGCCCGTTTTCTGTGGGACAGTCACGACAACCCCGATATCATGGCGAACCTGCGCAAGATGATCTCGCGCGTCCAGGCGCGGCAGGCAGAACTCGGCGTGGAACTGCTGGTCTTTACGGCAACTGGCGTGCGGATCAGGCGGGAGGTCTTCGTGGCTGATCGCTCCGAACTTGATATGCCATCCTTGGCCGATCCGCTCGAAGTGCTGCAAAGGCTCGTATTCCTGCTACGGCAGGAGTTCCTTGCCGATCTCGCCGATCAAAGCGCCAGCACACGAGAATGGGTATCCAGCGAGCGCAACCGGCATATGGCGATCCTCGTCGACGTGCTGAAGCGGGCGCTGCCGGAAGCGCGCTCGCGGACCGATATCGGCCTCTTCAAGGAGGCTGCGCTCCGGATTTTCCGCGATGCGCCCGATGACGATAGCATCCGCCATATCCTGCTGGAGGCCTATGAGGCCGAGGGGCATCTGGAAAACGCCAGGCAGCTTTTCGAAAGCCGCCGGCGCGATCTGCAGCACTCGCTGGAGGTCGGCCTCGACCTGCAGGCACTGAAGGAAGTGCGCAAGATTTTCGATGCCGGCAGGACGCCAGCTCTGCCGGCTGCGCCGTCGATTGAAAGCGGCATCATCCTGAAAACTGCGCCCCTGCCCCGTCTTGCCCTGTTGCCGCCGGTCGAAGTCAGCGATCTCGGGCCCCTGCCGGTGCTCTCGGAGGCGCTGATCGAGGACGTGACCATCGGCCTTTGCGCCCTGAACAGCGTCTCGGTCGTCGCGCCGCATACCGCCGCGCAGATCGCCCGCCATGCCGATAGATCGGGCATGATCCTGCGTCATTCGATCTCCTACGTGCTCGATACGCGACTGACCACCGGCAGCGGCATGCCATCGCTGTTCGTCCAGCTCGTCTACGCCGCCAGTGATGAGGTCATCTGGGCCGAGCGCTTCAGCCTCGAAAAATACGACCTGATCACCGACCGGTGGGAGATCGCCCGGCGCATCGCCAAAGAGCTCTCCGGGCAGATTCGCCAGAACGAGACCGTGCGCGGGGCTTTCGAAAATAATCCCGCCGCCTATCACAGCTATCTCCTGGGCTTCCGCGACATGAAGCGGCTTTCGCTGCCGGATATTCGCCGCGCGCGGAAGGCTTTCCGCACAGCGTTGCAGCACAGCGCCCATTTCTCACCCGCCCTTGCCGGCCTTGCGCGCACCTTCCTGGTCGAATGGCTGCTGACGGCCCGCGGCGATGGCGAACTGATCCAGCTTGCGGAAGATTATGCAAACCAGGCGATCGTCGCCGATCCGTCGCTGGCTTCAGGCTTCCGCCAGCTCGGCGTCGCCAAACTCTATCTGAACGACCTCGATGAAAGCGTGGTGGCCCTGAAGGTCGCCGAGGAACTCAGCCCGCATTATGCCGACGGCATCGCAAGTTATGCCGACACGCTCGTGCATGCCTCGCGCCCGGCCGATGGACTGGCCAAGATTGAGCGGGCGATCTCGCTCAATCCGCTGAGCCCTGCCGATTATCTCTGGACCCAGGCCGGCGCGAATTTCGCTCTTTCCCGCTATACGGAAGCGCTGGACGCGATCGGCAGAATGGATGACCGCATGCCGGCCGACCGGCTTGCGGCCGCTTGCTGGGCGATGCTCGGCGACGTGGAAAAAGCCCGTCTCTACATGCGCAAGGCACGCAAAACCCATCCGGATTTCGAAGTCGACAAATGGCTGTCGCTCGTGCCCTTCAAGGAGGCCTGGCAGAAGGAACAGTATCGCGAGGCCCTGCGAAAGGCAGGCTTCTGACGCGTTCGGTCCATACCGCAGAGTTGCCGCCTGCCGATACGCCAGCCAGACTGGTGTCACGCCCATGTCACGCGCTTTCCTCGACCACATCCGCTAGAACTCCTCCTAACACGGCTGGGGAGCTCAGTGAGAATGGCAATGGAAGACATCATCGAACTCGGGACCGCCGAGAAGGACCAACGGCTGCGGGATATCGCATCGCTCGCGCGGCTCGTTTCCTACGCTCGTCAGAATGCCCGGGAACTCAATGCAGAATTCTCGGTCTATTGCCTCGATCTCGCGCTCGGCGCGCTGCTGCAGGACCTCACCGAGAGCGGCATAAACCTGCCCGTGGAGGGAACGGTCGAAGATGCGCCGGCAGGCCTGATGCATTGAAGGTCGATGGCTTACCCCCGCCAGCGTCAGCGGATTAGGTGCTGCGAAATGGCAGGCGGTGAACTGGTTCGGCGGGACTTCGCAGCGCGCGAGCCGATCAACCTTGCAGATATCCTTCAGCGACGATCATCCGCCTTTCGGGAGAACTCGTCGAACGGCGCGAAGCAAAAGACCCGGTAAGACCGCGTCGAGCAGGCTCACATGTGAAGCGCGTTCCCCAAAGCCTTGAGCGCTGCTTCCATGACCGCCTCACTGCGGGTCGGATGAGCATGGATCGTGCCAGCGATATCCTCCAGCCGCGCGCCCATTTCGATGGCGAGCGCAAAGGCGGCCGAGAGTTCGGAAACCCCAGCGCCCACCACCTGCAGGCCGAGAACGACATTGGTATCGGCCCGCGCCACCACCCGCACAAAGCCCTCTTCCGACAGCATCGTCATCGCCCGTCCATTGGCGCTGAAGGGAAACTGACCGGTCCTGATGTCGTAACCCTGGGCGCGGGCTTCGGCCGGCGACAGGCCGGCGCTGACGATTTCCGGATCGGTAAAGCAGATAGCCGGAATGCAGCGCTTGTCCCAGGCACGCTTCTTGCCCGCGATGATTTCCGCCACCATCTCTCCCTGCGCCATCGCTCGATGCGCCAGCATCGGCTCGCCGGTGACATCGCCGATCGCATAGATGCCGCGCATCGAAGTCCGGCATCGGTCGTCGATCCTGAGAAAGGGCCCGGCGCGGTCGAGATCCAGTTCTTCAAGCCCCGAGCCCGCGGTTCGCGGACGACGGCCGACAGTGACGAGAATGCGGTCGGCCGGCAGCGCCTGCTGCCTTCCGTCAGGCATTTCGACGACCAGCCCATCGCCGGCATCGGAAAGGCCGATCGCCTTGGCACCAGTCAGCACGCGGATGCCCCGCTCGGTCAGCTTGCGCATGATGGGACGCACGAGTTCGGCATCATATTGCGGCAAGACCTGCTGAGTTGCTTCTACCACGGTCACCTGCGACCCCATCTTGGCAAAGGCTGTTCCGAGCTCCAGCCCGATATAACCGCCGCCGATCACGACGAGATTCTTCGGCAATTCCGTCAGCGACAGCGCCTCGCTGGAGGACATCACCCGGCCACCGAAGGGCAAGTTCGCGAGTTCCACCGGATCCGAGCCGGTGGCAATGACAACGGTTTCGGCGCGAATGATCTGCTGTCCGGTCTCCGTCTCCACCTCGACCGTCTTGCCGTCCCGGAAACGGGCGCGGCCGTGGACGATCTTCACGCGCGCCTTCTGTAGGAGGCCGGAGACACCGCCTGTGAGCCGGCCGACGATTCCGTCCTTCCAGATGATGGTCTTGGCAAGATCGATGGAAGCGCCTTCAACGCGGATGCCCATCGGATTTTTACCGGCCAGCATTTTCTGCGTGGCATCGAATTCTTCTGCGGCGTGGATCAGCGCCTTGGAGGGAATGCAGCCGACCGTCAGGCAGGTGCCACCGGGCTTGCCGGCCTCGACGATAACTGTATCGACACCCAGCTGGCCGGCGCGGATGGCGCAGACATAACCGCCGGGGCCGGCACCGATGACGAGGAGCTTGCAGACAATTTCTTTCATGGCTCAGCCTTCGATGAAAATAAGTGCCGGCGTTTCGAGTAGCGTGCGGATGCGCTGCACGAAGGTCGCCGCATCCCAGCCGTCGATGATGCGGTGATCAAAGCTGGAGGACAGGTTCATCATCTTGCGCGGCACGAACTGCGCGCCGTCCCAGACCGGCCGCGTGGCGATCTTGTTGACGCCGATGATCGCCACTTCCGGATGATTGATGACGGGCGTGGAGACAATGCCGCCGAGTGCGCCGAGCGAGCTGATGGTGATGGTCGATCCTGACAATTCGTCGCGCGTGGCCGTACCGGAGCGGGCGGCTTCCGCCAGCCGGTTCATTTCGACTGCGCAATCGAAGATGCCGCGAGCCTCGGCATGGCGCACGACAGGCACGGTCAGACCCGCCGGCGTCTGTGTGGCTATGCCGATATGCACGGCGCCATGGCGTGTGATGATGCCGGCATCGTCATCGAAGGTGGCGTTGACGTCGGGTTGCGCAGCAATGGCTCTGACCAACGCGCGCATCAGGAAAGGCAGCACCGTCAGCTTGGGGTGCTCGGATTTGCGGTCGGCATTCATGGTGGCGCGCAGCTCCTCGAGGGCCGTCATGTCCACCTCTTCCACATAGGTGATGTGGGGAATGCGCGACGTGGAGAGCACCATCTTCTCGGCGATGCGGCGGCGAAGGCCGGTCAGCTTGATCTCCTCGGTCGCCGTCTTCTTCGCCAGGCCGGCCCGCGCCGAAGCGGGTACCGCACCCTGGTTCAGGAACTGCTCGATATCCTCGCGCAGGATGCGGCCGGCTGGGCCGGTACCCTGAACCTGCCTGAGATCCACGCCGCTCTCGCGCGCGAAGAGCCGCACGGACGGCGCGGCGAGCGGCTTTTCGGCCGGTGGACTTGCCGGGGACGATGCCTTTGAAACGGACTTCGGAGCGTCGGCTTTCACCGGCTCGGCGGGGCGCGGTTGGGGGATGGTTTCAGGTTCCGCAACCCCGGTCTCGCCTGCCGTCTCGATGCGCACCAGCGGTGCCTTGACCGCGATACGGTCGCCCACCTCGCCTCCAAGCCAGGTCACCGTGCCGTTGACGGGCGACGGGATTTCGACTGTGGCCTTGTCGGTCATGACGGCGGCGATCACCATGTCCTCGCGCACCGGATCGCCGGTCTTCACGTGCCATTCCACTAGCTCGGCCTCGGCGACCCCTTCGCCGACGTCGGGCATCTTGATGATGAATTCGCCCATGGCTCAGGCCTCCATGACTTCGGCAAGCGCGCGTCCGACGCGGCCGGGTCCGGGGAAATAATCCCACTCCTGCGCATGCGGATAGGGCGTGTCCCAGCCGGCGACGCGTACGACCGGCGCTTCCAGATGGTAGAAGCAATGTTCCTGCACCAGCGCCACAACCTCGGCGCCGAAGCCGGAGGTCAGGGTCGCTTCATGAACGACGACGCAGCGGCCGGTTTTGGTGACGGATTTGACGATCGTGTCGAGATCGAGCGGCAAGAGGCTCCTGAGATCGATCACCTCGGCATCGATGCCTGCATCCTCGGCGGCAGCCAGCGCCACATGCACCATGGTGCCGTAGGCAACGACCGTTACCGCCGATCCTGCGCGCCGCACTTCGGCTTTGCCGATCGGGATCGTATAGTGCCCTTCCGGCACCTCGCCGAGATCATGTTTCGACCAGGGCGTGACCGGCCTCTCATGATGACCGTCGAAGGGACCGTTATAAAGTCGCTTCGGTTCCAGGAACATCACGGGATCGGCGTCCTCGATGGCTGCAATCAATAGGCCCTTGGCGTCATAGGGGTTGGACGGCACGACCACTTTCAGGCCGCAGACGTGAGTAAAGAGTGCTTCCGGGCTCTGGCTGTGCGTCTGGCCACCGAAGATGCCTCCACCGGTCGGCATGCGCACGACGATCGGGCAGGTGAAGTCGCCATTGGAGCGATAGCGGATGCGCGCCGCCTCCTGCGTCAGCTGATCGTAGGCAGGATACATGTAGTCGGCGAACTGGATTTCGACACAGGGCTTCAGCCCATAGGCCGCCATGCCGATCGCCGTGCCGACGATGCCGGATTCGTTGATCGGCGCGTCGAAGCAGCGTGTCTTGCCGTATTTCGCCTGCAGGCCCTGCGTGCAGCGGAAGACACCGCCGAAATAGCCGACGTCCTCGCCGAAAACCACGACATTGTCGTCGCGCGCCATCGAGACGTCCATGCCGCTGCGCACGGCCTCGATCATCGTCATCCGGGCCATGTCAGTATCCCGCCTTCTGCCGCTGGCGGCGGATATGCGGCGGCATCTCAGCATAGACGCCCTCGAAGATGTCGCGCACCGAGGGCTTGCCGCCGTCGTGGAGCGTGCCGTGCCCTTCGGCCTGACGTTGGGCCTCGATCACCTCATCCAGGATTTCCGCTTCGGCCTGAGTGTGGCGCTCTTCCGACCAGACGCCCCTGACGATCAGGTGTTTCTTCAGCCGCAGAACGGGATCGCCGAGCGGCCATGCTTCCGATTCCGTCTTCGGCCGATAGGCGCTCGGATCATCGGACGTCGAATGGGCTCCGACGCGATAGGTGACATATTCGATCAGCGTCGGGCCGAGATTGCGCCGGGCTCGCTCCGCCGCCCAGCGGGCGACGGCATGGACGGCGAGATAGTCGTTGCCATCGACCCGCAGCGCCGGAATGCCGAAGCCGAGGCCGCGGGCGGCAAATGTGCCGGAGCCGCCGCGGGCAATGCCCTGGAAGGTGGAGATCGCCCACTGATTGTTGACGATGTTGAGAATAACAGGCGCCTTGTAGGTGGAAGCAAAGACCAAAGCCGAATGAAAGTCCGATTCCGCCGTCGAGCCGTCGCCGATCCAGGCGGCTGCTATGCGGCTGTCATTCTTGATCGCCGAGGCCATGGCCCAGCCCACCGCCTGAACATATTGCGTGGCGAGATTTCCGGAGATGGTGAAGAAGCCATGCTCCTTGGAGGAATACATGATCGGCAGCTGCCGACCGCGCAGCGGATCACTCTCGTTCGAGTAGATCTGGTTCATCATCTCGACCATCGGATAGTCGTCAGCGATGAGCAGGCCAGCCTGACGATAGGTTGGAAAATTCATGTCGCCCTTCTGCAGCGCCTTGCGGAAGGCGCAGCTGACGGCCTCTTCGCCGAGATGCTGCATGTAGAAGGAGGTCTTGCCCTGCCGCTGCGCCATCAGCATGCGGGCATCGAAAGCGCGCAGCTTCATCATGTTGCGAAGCCCGGTCAGCAATTCCTCGTCCGTCGAAGACCCTGCCCATGGACCGACCGCCTCGCCGTCACGGTTCAGCACGCGGATGATCGAGTAGGCGAGATCGCGGATGTCCTCCGACGCGACATCTATTTCCGGCCGCGGCACGACACCGGCCTTGGCGATCTTGACGTTGGAAAAATCTGGCTGGCCGCCCGGGCGGACGGCGGGTTCGGGGACATGCAGGCTCAAACGAGCAGATTCCACCATATTATCTCTTTCCTCCCTTTATCGGCCTTGCTTCTCCTCCAGAACCAAGGCCTTAATCTTATAGATTACGGGCAATCACCATGCGCTGCACGTCGCTCGTTCCCTCATAGATCTGGCAGATGCGCACATCGCGGTAGATACGCTCCACCGGATAGTCAGCCATGTAGCCGTAGCCGCCATGGATCTGGATTGCGTCGGAGCAAACCCGCTCGGCCATTTCGGAGGCAAAGAGCTTGGCCATCGACGCCTCCGACAGGCAGGGCAACCCCGCTTCTCTAAGTGAGGCAGCATGAAAAACGAGCTGCCGCGCCGCCTCGATCCGCGTCGCCATGTCAGCGAGCCGGAAGGCGACCGCTTGATGTTCCACGATCGGCTTGCCGAAAGCGCTACGTTCGCGGGCGTAATCGCGCGCCGCCTCGAAGGCCGCCTTCGCCATCCCAACAGCCTGCGCTGCAATGCCGATTCGCCCGCCCTCTAGATTGGCAAGCGCGATGCGATAGCCCTCACCCTCCTCGCCGAGCCTTAGCTCGGCCGGAATACGCATGTTACTGAAAGCGATCTGGCAGGTGTCGGAGGAATGAAGCCCGAGCTTTTCCTCGACGCGGATCACCTCGTAGCCCGGCGTATCGGTCGGCACGATGAAAGCGGTAATGCCCTTCTTTCCGGCATCGGGATCCGTGACGGCAAAGACAATGATCATCTGTCCGTTTTTACCCGAGGTGATGAATTGCTTGGCGCCGTCAAGCACGTAGTGATCGCCGTCGCGCCGCGCCCGCGTCTTGAGGTTCGAGGCATCGGAGCCCGCCTGCGGTTCCGTCAGCGCAAAGCCGCCGATCCATTCGCCGCTTGCAAGCTTCGGCAGGAAGCGTTGCCGCTGTCCCTCATTGCCGAATTTCAGGATCGGCACGCAGCCGACCGAACTATGCACGCTCATGATGGTCGAGCAAGGCCCGTCGCCGGCGGCGATTTCCTCCAGCACTGCAGCGTAAGCGATAACGCCGGTATCTGAGCCGCCATAGGCCTCCGGCACCAGCATGCCAAGCAGCCCGAGTTCGCCCATTTCCTTCAATTCTTCGCGGGGGAAGAGAGATTCCCGGTCGCGTTTTGCCGCTCCTGGCGCTAGCCGTTCCTGGGCGAAATCGCGGGCCAGATCGCAGATCTGCTGTTGAAGTTCGGAAAGGATCATCGGGCTCCCCTCCTAGTGTCGCTCGATGGCGACCGCGGTTGCCTCGCCGCCGCCGATGCAAAGTGCGGCCATGCCGCGCTTCAAGTCATAACGCTTCAGCGCCGAAAGCAGCGTCACCAGAATTCGGGCGCCGGACGCTCCGATTGGATGGCCGAGCGCACAGGCGCCGCCATGCACATTCACCTTCTCATGCGGCAGGTTCAGGTCGCGCATCGCTGCCAGTGCAACGACGGCAAAGGCCTCGTTGATCTCGAAGAGATCGACATCGGAGAGCGGCAGGCCGGTACGATCGGAAAGCTTTTGCATAGCGCCGATCGGCGCGGTGGCGAAGAGATTGGGTGCCTGCGAATGCGTGGCATGGCCTAAAATAGTGGCAAGTGGCGTGAGGCCGCGGCGATCCGCCTCCGAGCGGCGCATCAGAACGAGCGCGGCCGCACCGTCGGAAATCGAACTGGAATTGGCGGCCGTCACGGTGCCGCCGTCACGAAAGACCGGCTTCAGTGTCGGGATCTTGTCAGGCCTCGCCTTGCCCGGCTGTTCGTCACGCCTTGCCACCTGCTCGGCCTTGCCGGATTTCACCGTCACCGGCACAATTTCGCTGTCAAAACAACCCTCGGCAATCGCCTTCTGCGCCCGCGTCAGCGACGTGACCGCATAGGCGTCCTGCGCTTCGCGTGTAAACTGATAGGCTTCGGCGCAATCCTCCGCGAAGCTGCCCATCAAGCGCCCCTTGTCATACGCATCCTCCAGCCCGTCGAGGAACATATGGTCCACGACCCGCCCATGACCAAGCCTGTAGCCCGCACGGGCACGATCAAGGAGATAGGGCGCATTCGTCATGCTTTCCATGCCACCGGCAACAGCCACCGAAGCGCTTTCCACCGCAATGAGGTCATGGACCATCATGACCGCCTTCATGCCGGAGCCGCACATCTTGTTGATGGTACTCGCACCTGTCGCAAAGGGCAGCCCGGCATGGATCGCCGCCTGACGGGCCGGTGCCTGACCCTGTCCGGCCGGCAATACACAGCCGAAAACGACCTCCTCGATTGCATCCGCTTCGACGCCACTGCGCTGCAGGGCCGCGCGGATTGCAGTGGCGCCGAGTTCAGGGGCCGCGACATCCTTGAGTTCACCCTGAAAACTGCCGATCGGCGTACGGGCTGCGCCAACGATGACGATGGGATCCTGTAGGGCCATGTTTTCTCCTTCGGGCCAGGCGCTCAGCGCGCGCCCATACGCAATGCGCCGTCGAGGCGGATGACCTCACCGTTCAGCATGCTGTTTTCCAAGATGTGACGCACCAAAGCGGCAAACTCCGCCGGCCGCCCGAGACGCGGCGGGAAAGGAACGCTTTTGCCGAGTGCTTCCTGCACCTCCGCCGGCATGCCGGCCATCATCGGCGTTTCGAAAATGCCGGGTGCGATCGACACGGTGCGGATGCCGTGTCGTGCCAACTCGCGGGCGATCGGCAGCGTCATTACCGCGACACCCCCCTTGGAGGCGGCGTAGGCTGCCTGACCGATCTGCCCGTCGAAGGCGGCAGCCGAGGCTGTATTGACGATCACGCCCCGCTCACCTTCAGCATCCGGTTGCGCAGTCTGGATGGCAACCGCCGCAAGCCGGATCATATTGAAGGTACCGATGAGGTTGATGCTGATCGTACGCGTAAAGCTCTCCAGCCGATGCGGGCCGTCACGCCCGATCACCTTTTCGGCCGGGGCTACGCCGGCGCAGTTGATAAGCCCGCGAAGCGGGCCGAAAGCATTCACGGCGGTGGCAATCACCGCCGCACCGTCCTCTTCATCAGTCACGTCGGCTTTGATGAAGCGTGCATCCTGTCCCAGTTCGCCAGCGATCGCCTCGCCTGCATCGAGATTAAGATCGGCAATCGTCACGCGCCCGCCGGCTTCGGCGAGCATACGTGCCGTTGCCGCTCCAAGCCCGGAGCCGCCGCCGGTAATGATGAAACTTGCGCCGCGGATTTGCACGGATCGCTCCTCCCTGCCCGGCAGACATCTCCTCCGAGTCCGCCTGAGCAAAGATTCTATTCCCTCGCCCTATTGCAAGCGATGACAGGATTGCTCCATTATTTCGGCCAGTTTTGCCATATTGATTTTTCGGGGTGAAGCAACGATGGCCGAAACCGAACGCCGCATGATTGCACCGGGCTTCGTCGAGGAAGCGCTCGACAGCCTGCGCCGCCTTGGGAAACCGACAGCGTCTCTTCTGACGAAGCTCGGCCTGCCGCAGCGGAGCGATCAACCGGTTTCGACTGAGGCCTATGGCGCGTTGTGGCTGGCGATCGCGGCCGAACTCGACGACGAATTCTTCGGCATGGGCGCCCGGCCGATGCGTAGCGGCAGCTTCACCCTGCTCTGCCATTGCGTACTGCACGCGCCCACGCTCGGCCACGCCCTTCGCCGGGCCTTGCGTTTCCTCGACGTAGTGCTGGACGACCCCCGTGGCAAACTGGTCATTCGCGACGGGCTGGCGCAGATCGAGCTTCGCGATGCCGGTGAGCCGCGCTCGGCCTTCGCCTATCGCACCTACTGGATCATCCTGCATGGCATCATCTGCTGGCTCGTCGGCCGTCGCATCCCAATCCGCCTCGTCGATTTCCGCTGCGCGGAACCCATCCAGGGCGCTGACTACCGGCTGTTCTTCGGTGCGCCTGTGCGCTTCTCGCAGCCGATCAGCCGGCTCGGCTTCGATAGCGCCATGCTCGACTTGCCGATATCCCGCAGCGAACAGGCGTTGAAGCAGTTCCTGCGGGGCGCGCCCGCCAATATTCTCGTGCGTTATCGCTACGATGCCGGCATTGCTGCTGCCGTGCGCCGTCGTCTCTCGCAGACCTCTCCCGCGGCCTGGTCGAGCTTCCGGACGCTCGCTGCCGAGATGCGCATGCCATCCTCGACGCTCCGCCATCGCCTTCATGACGAGGGCCAGAGCTATGCCGGCATCAAGGACGATATCCGCCGGGACCTCGCGGTCGACCTGTTGATAAACACATCGAAGACCATCGGAGAAATCGCCGTGCAACTCGGCTATTCCGAACCCAGCGCCTTCTTTCGCGCTTTCCGGAAATGGATGGGCAAGAGCCCCGACGCTTTCCGCCGGGAAGAACCCAAATCAGTGCAGTGGGAATAGACTTCGTTCGAGGGAGCTTTGAAGCGGCCCCAACCCGCGCTACATATGATAGCGGGAGGAGTGCCATGTTTGATTTTTCGCTCGGCGAAACCGCGGACGCCGTCCGCGAGGCGACGGCGCGATTTGCCGCCGATACTATCGCTCCGCTGGCCGCGGAGATCGACGAAAGCAATACGTTTCCACGTCAGCTCTGGCCGCAGATGGGTGCGCTTGGTCTGCACGGCATCACCGTAGAAGAAGAATTCGGCGGTGCCGGTCTCGGCTATCTCGAACATGTCGTCGCCATGGAGGAAGTCTCGCGTGCCTCGGCCTCCGTAGGCTTGAGTTACGGCGCCCATTCCAATCTCTGCGTCAATCAAATCCGTCGCTGGGCCACACCGGAGCAGAAGCAGCGCCATCTGCCCAAACTGATTTCCGGCGAGCATGTCGGCTCGCTTGCCATGTCGGAAGCCGGCTCCGGCTCGGATGTCGTGTCCATGCGGCTCAAGGCGGAACGCAAGGGTGATCGCTACCTCCTTAACGGGACAAAGTTCTGGATCACCAATGCACCGCATGCCGATGTGCTCGTCGTCTACGCGAAGACCGATCCGGCGGCCGGACCGAAGGGTATTTCGGCTTTCATCATTGAGAAGGGCATGCCCGGCTTCAGCGTTTCGAAGAAACTCTCCAAACTCGGCATGCGCGGCAGCGATACGGCAGAATTGGTCTTCCAGGATTGTGAGGTGCCGATAGAAGCGCTGATGGGGCGGGAAGGCGACGGCGTCAAGATCCTGATGTCCGGCCTCGATTATGAACGCGCCGTGCTTGCCGCAGGCCCGCTCGGTATCATGCAGGCCTGCCTCGATGTCGTGCTGCCCTATGTGCGGGACCGTAAACAGTTCGGCAAGCCGATCGGTGACTTCCAACTCATGCAGGGCAAGATTGCCGACATGTATGTCGCGCTGAATTCCTCACGCGCCTATGTCTATTCCGTCGCCCGCGCCTGCGATGCCGGCCGCACGAGCCGCTCGGATGCTGCAGCCGCCATCCTCTTTGCCAGCGAGAATGCTGTGAAAGTATCGCTGGAGGCGATCCAGGCGCTCGGCGGCGCCGGATATACCAGGGAGTGGCCCGTCGAGCGCTTCCTGCGCGATGCCAAGCTCTATGATATCGGCGCCGGCACGAATGAAATCCGCCGCTATCTGATCGGCCGGGAGCTCATCGCATCATGACGGTGATTTCCTCTGAAATCGATCGCGACAGCGAAACTTTCAAGGCGAATGCCAACAAGAACAGCACTCTGGTCGACGAACTCTACGACCGCTCCGCAAAAACCCGCGAGGGCGGTTCAAGGGCAGCCCGCGAGCGCCATACAGGCAAGGGCAAGCTCCTGCCGCGCGACCGTATCCAGCTGCTGCTCGATGCCGGCAGCCCTTTCCTGGAGATCGGGACGCTAGCCGCGAACGGCATGTATGGCGAAGAGGCGCCGGGCGCCGGTATCATCACTGGCGTCGGCCGCGTTTGCGGCCGCGAGGTGATGATCGTCGCCAATGATGCGACGGTGAAGGGCGGCGCCTATTTCCCCATAACGGTGAAGAAACATCTGCGGGCACAGGAGATCGCCATGCAGAACAGGCTGCCCTGCATATATCTCGTCGATAGCGGCGGCGCTAATCTTCCGCATCAGGCCGAGGTCTTCCCCGATCGCGATCATTTCGGCGCGATCTTCTTTAATCAGGCGCAGATGTCGGCCGAAGGCATTCCGCAAATCGCCTGCGTGATGGGAAGCTGTACGGCGGGCGGCGCCTACGTCCCTGCCATGTCCGACGAAACGATCATCGTGCGCAATCAGGGCACGATTTTCCTGGCCGGCCCGCCTCTGGTGAAAGCTGCGACCGGCGAGATCATTTCGGCCGAGGAACTCGGCGGTGCTGAAACCCATGGCCGCCGCTCCGGCGTCGTCGATCATGTCGCCGAAAATGACGAGCATGCACTGCTGCTCGTCCGCGATATCGTCGCCAGCCTCAACAGCGTAAAGACGGTCGATATCGACGTTCAGGCCCCGCGCCCGCCAAAACTCGATCCCGAGGATCTCAACGGCGTTATCCCCGAAGATGTCCGCTCGCCGTACGATGTGCGCGAGGTCATCGGTCGCCTCGTCGACGGTTCGGAGTTGCACGAGTTCAAGCCGCTCTATGGCACGACGCTGGTCTGCGGCTTTGCGCGCATCTGGGGCATGCCGGTTGCCGTCATCGCCAACAATGGCGTGCTATTTTCCGAAAGTGCATTGAAGGGCGCGCATTTCATTGAGCTTGCCTGCCAGCGTCGCGTGCCGCTGCTCTTCCTGCAGAACATATCGGGCTTCATGGTCGGCGGCCGTTATGAGGCCGGCGGCATCGCCAAGGATGGGGCGAAGCTCGTCACCGCAGTCGCAACTGCCAGCGTGCCGAAAGTGACCGTCATCATCGGCGGCAGCTTCGGCGCCGGCAATTACGGCATGTGCGGCCGCGCTTATCGGCCGCGCTTCCTCTTCACCTGGCCGAACAGCCGTATCAGCGTCATGGGCGGCGATCAGGCGGCCTCCGTACTCGCCACGATCCGCCGAGACGCCATGGAGGCGCGTGGGGAGACCTGGCCCGCAGATGAGGAGGAAGCCTTCAAGTCGCCGATCCGCGCCGGCTACGAGGCGGAAGGCAACCCCTATTATGCCACCGCCCGCCTCTGGGACGACGGGATCATCGATCCGCGTCAAACGCGGGATGTGCTGGGCCTTGCCTTTTCCGCCTGCCTGAATGCGCCGATCCCGAAGGGACCGCGCTTCGGCCTGTTCAGGATGTGAGGTGACGCGATGATGGAAAGCCTTCTCATTGCCAACAGGGGCGAGATCGCCCGCCGCATCGTCCGCACGGCGAAAACCCTCGGCATCCGCACCATCGCCGTCTATTCCGAAGCCGATGCCGGCCTGCCCTTCGTGGCGGAAGCGGATGAGGCGGTCGCAATCGGCTCGCCGCCGGCGCGTGAAAGCTATCTCTCGCAGGAGCGTATTCTGGACGCTGCCCGTAGGACCGGCGCTGCCGCCATCCATCCCGGCTATGGATTCCTGTCGGAGAATGCCGATTTTGCCGAAGCGGTGGAGAGCTTAGGCATGATCTGGGTTGGCGCGCCGCCCGCCGCGATCCGTGCCATGGGGCTCAAGGATGCGGCCAAGCAGCTGATGCAGGCGACCGGCGTGCCGGTCACACCCGGCTATATGGGCGCGGACCAGAGCGACGAGAGGCTCGCCGCTGAGGCGGAAGCGACAGGCTTTCCCGTGCTCATAAAAGCCGTTGCCGGCGGCGGCGGCAAGGGCATGCGCCGGGTGGACCGGTCGGAGGAATTCGCCGAACTGCTCGCCTCATGCCGCCGCGAGGCGGCCTCTTCCTTTGGCGACGAGCGTGTGCTGATCGAGCGTTATATCGCCAATCCGCGCCATATCGAGGTGCAGGTCTTTGCCGATCGCTTCGGCAATTGCGTCCATCTCTTCGAGCGCGACTGCTCGCTGCAGCGTCGGCACCAGAAGGTGATCGAGGAGGCGCCTGCACCCGGCCTCGACGCCATCACCCGTGCTGCGATCTGCGAGGCCGCGGTCAAGGCCGCCAAGGCCGTGAATTATGTCGGGGCCGGCACCATCGAATTCATCGCAGACGCCTCCGAGGCCCTGCGTCCCGACCGCATCTGGTTCATGGAGATGAACACCCGGTTGCAGGTCGAACATCCTGTCACCGAGGCCATCACCGGCGAAGACCTCGTGCTCTGGCAGCTTAAGGTCGCCACCGGTGAGCCTCTGCCGAAAGAGCAGGACGAGATCACCATGAAGGGCTGGGCATTCGAGGCCCGCCTCTATGCCGAAAACCCGGCTGCCGGCTACTTGCCCTCTATCGGCCGTCTCGATCATTTGCGCCTGCCCCAAAATGTTCGGGTCGATAGCGGTGTCGAGGAAGGCAATGAGATCACCGCCTTCTACGATCCGATGATCGCCAAGATCATCGCCCATGGCTTGAACCGTGAAGTAGCCCTCTCAATCCTCGCCAAGGCTTGCGAGAGCATCGAAGTCTGGCCGGTGAAATCCAATGCCGGCCTTCTCGCCCGCATCGCCTCCGACCCGGATTTCCGCGCGGCGAAGGTCGATACGGGTTTCCTCGATCGTCACGGCGAAACCCTGCTGGCAAAGGAGCCTGACGAGACGACAATCGACAAGGCCGTTACAAGACTGACAGCAACAGATGCGACCGATCCCTGGTCAGCTCTTGCCGGCCTGCGCATCTCGGGCACAAGCGATTGCCGTACGCGCGTTCGCGTAGGCGACCATCTCTATTGGGGCCGTGTCCGGCTCGGCCTCGAAACCAATGCTGTCAAGTCCGGCGAAACCATTGTCCTTTTCGATGCCGGTAATGCCTGGCCAATTTGCCTGCCCGTCGCAAGCGAAGTCGACGCGCACCAGGGTGCCAGTGATGGCGCGATCCTTTCGCCGATGCCTGGCCTCATCATCTCTGTCGATGTTGCGGAAGGCGACCATGTCGCCAAAGGCGACAGGCTGCTGACAGTGGAAGCGATGAAGATGGAACATACGCTGCGCGCGCCCTTTGACGGCATCATCCAGAAGTTGCCGGTCTCGGCAGGTGCCAGGGTTTCGGAAAACCAGCTTGTCGTCAGCGTCGTGAAGGAGCAAGAGTGATGTCCGGCCGCTATTTCGACGAATGGACAGTCGGCGATCGGATTGCCCACGAGATCCGCCGCACGGTCACGGAAACCGACAACCTGCTCTTCACGACGCTCTCCCATAATCCGCAACCGCTGCATCTCGATGCCGATTATGCGGCGCGCACCGAATTCGGCCGCATCGTCGTCAATGGCACTTTCACCTTCGCGCTCACCGTCGGTCTTTCGGTTGGCGACACGACGCTCGGCACGCTGATCGCCAACCTCGGCTACGACAAGGTGACGATGCCGATGCCGGTCTTCATCGGCGATACGCTTCGGGTGGAAACCGAGGTGACGGAGCTCAGGCGCTCCAACTCCCGGCCCGATGCCGGGATCATCACGTTCCGGCATGTCACGCTGAATCAGCGAAACGAGACCGTCTGCCAGTGCCTGCGCACGGCGATGCTGCAGGTGAAACCGTCATGAGGCTGCGTTCGCTGCTCTTCGTGCCCGGCGATCGACCGGAGCGCTTCGACAAGGCGCTCGCCTCGGGCGCCGATGCCGTCATCCTCGACCTGGAAGATTCCGTTTCCACGCAGAACAAGCCTAAGGCGCGGGACGCCGTACGCGACTTCGTCATGCGCCGCGCGGCCGATGCGGCGCTTGTCATTCGCATCAATCCCCTCGCCTCGCCCGCCTTCGAGGACGATCTTGCTGCACTCAGCGATCTTGATCCCTTCGCGATCATGCTGCCGAAGGCGGAAGGCTCGGGATCCGTGCGCCAGCTTAAAAGCCGCCTGTCTTCCTCCGTTCCTATCCTGCCGATTGCAACCGAAACGCCGGCGGCTATCTTCGAGATCGGCAGCTACCGGGATGTCGCGTCTCATCTTTGCGGACTGACATGGGGAGCGGAAGATCTGCCTGCCGCGATCGGCGCGGCGACCGCCCGCGAGGCAGATGGACGCTATACTGCGCCCTACGAGCTCGCCCGTTCTCTCGTTCTGTTTGGCGCTCATGCCGCCGCCGTTCCTGCCATCGAGACCATCTATCCCGATTTCCGCGATGTCGACAGCCTTACGGCCTATGCGGCCCGCGCGCGGCGCGACGGTTTCTCGGCCATGATGGCGATCCATCCGAGCCAGGTCGAGCCGATCAACCACGCTTTCACACCTGACGCGGCCGAGATCGGCTGGGCGGAAAAAGTAGTGGCCGCCTTTGCCGCCTGTCCCGATATCGGCGTTATCCAGATCGGCGGGCGCATGCTCGACCTGCCGCATCTGAACCTCGCGAAACGTATTCTGCAGGCTGGAAAAATATAAAATGAAAGGCGACACGAGCCGCCACGGTCTTTCGCTCTTTTGTGCGTAGCGAAGAAGCAACTGCTGCAAGGCCTTGTATGCAGGTTCATGACACCTGAAAACGCCCAACAAATAAGCAAAGAAGCTTTTATGTCGTAAAACGAATATCATATGTCGCATTTCGATAGCTCAACGCACAGCTGTGCAAAGCTATTTCCGAGGTCGAATTCATCTGGTAGCAGGTTGTTCCCGGCCGAGCCTTCGAGAGATTTTAAAATAAACCTAATAATAATGTCTATTAATCGGATTGAATAGGCACCACGGCTTTCGCCATGCCGGCTATATTTTGTATATAAATGGAATATAGGCGATCGGATCGGCTGATCGTAAGAAATTAATGCATCGATATTCCACCAGAATTTCGCAAAATTTGGACATGAATATTTTATGACAGAAACTTTCTACTCTCTTCATGTCATAGAAACTTCATTGGTTACCGGAAATTGAACCAGTTAATAGGGCGTGCGCTCAAGAGGGGGCGCGTCCTATTTTTCGAGGGTTCTCATGCAAGCCAAGCTTCTCGGCGCCGTAGGCGCCCTACTCGCTTCAGCCTTCCTTGCTGCTGGTCCTGTCGCCGCCGCCGAAAAGACCAAGATCGATTTCTGGTTCGGCAACTCGGGCGATATTGCTACGCGCGTTCAGGAACAGTGCGACCGTTTCAACAAGTCGCAGAACGACTTCGAAGTCGTCTGCACCAGCCAGGGTTCTTATGACGCCTCGCTGCAGAACACGATCGCCGCTTTCCGCGCCGGCAAGCAGCCGACCATCGCACAGGTCTCCGACGCTGGTACGCTCGACATCATGCTTTCGGGCGCTTACTATCCGGCCAACAAGCTCATGAGCGACATGGGCTACAATGTCGACTGGAAAGACTACTTCTCCGGCATCGCCGGCTACTACGCAACGTCGAAGGGCGAGATGTACTCCTTCCCCTTCAACTCCTCCACGGCTCTGCTCTACTGGAACAAGGACGCCTTCGCCAAGATCGGCAAGGACCATGCTCCGGCGACCTGGAAGGAAGCAGGCGAAGACTTCAAGGCTCTGAAGGACGCAGGCTACGCTTGCCCGCTCGCCTTCGACATCTCCAACAACGAAGTCTGGCAGTTCATCGAGCAGTTTGAAGCTGTAAACGGCGAAGCCATCGCAACGAAGAAGAACGGCTTTGAAGGCCTCGACGCCGAGCTGGTGTTCAACAAGAACCCGATGCTCGTCAACTACGTCAAGGACCTGAAGTCCTGGTACGACAACAAGCTCGCTGTCATCAAGAACAAGGCTGTCGGCCAGACCTTCGTCGAGGCCTTCGCTGCTGGCGAGTGCCAGGTCATCCTGACCTCGGTTGGCGACCATGGCAACATCGGCCGTACCGCCAAGCAGGGCATGAACTGGGGCGTTTCGATGCTCCCGACCTATGGCGACGCAACGCGTCACAGCTCTTACGTTGGCGGCGCTTCGCTCTGGGTTCTGAAGGGTCATTCGGACGCCGAATACAAGGCTGCCGCTTCCTTCTTCAACTTCATTGCAAAGCCGGAAGAAGCTCTCACCTGGTCGACCGTTACCGGCTATATCCCGGTTCGTAACTCCGGCTTCGAATACCTGAAGAAGCAGGGCTTCTACGACAAGGCTCCCTATGCCGGTCGCGAACTTGCCATTCAGAGCCTGACCGCTTCTCCGGCTGGCGACACGTCTGCAAAGGGCATCCGTCTCGGTGGCCTGCTCCAGGTCCGTACCGAAATCGCTAACGGCCTGCAGGCGATCTTCGTCAACAATGCCGATGTCCAGGCTTCGCTCGACTCTGCTGCCGATCGCGGCAACCAGCTCCTGCGTCGCTTCCAGCAGACCTACAAGGGCGTTCAGCTCCCCTAATCGGTTGATATGAGCCGCACCCGGTCCGCTCTGGCGCTCCGGGTGCGTCTTTGTACATTCCCTACCGGCTGCGGAAGCGAGATCGCCGCCCGCGCCAGAACCAAACCCGGACGAAAACGACCACTCATGGAAAAGCGCGTCACTTTCTCCTCGACGACGATCGGCCTTCTTTTCGCATTTCCGATGCTGCTGCTGATCTTCGTCTTCTTCTACTGGCCGAGCGCGCAGGCGCTGTATTGGGCGTTCACGCTCGAGCAGCCATGGGGCGGCGGTAACGCCTGGGTCGGTTTCGACAATTTCAGGCAGCTGCTGAGCGACCCGGTCTATTGGGACTCAATTACCCGCAGCATGATTTTCGGCTTCAGTTCGACTGCCATTGCCATGGGGCTGGCGCTCATCCTGGCGCTCCTGACGGATCGTGAGCTGCGTGGCCATAAAATCTATCGCTCGGTCTTCATCTGGCCCTATGCGATTGCCGCTCCTGCGCTCGGCCTCGCCTTCCGCTTCATCCTGGCGCCTGAAGCCGGTCTTCTGTCGGTCATCAACCATGTCTGGCCTGGCCTCTGGAACCCGGCATTCGACGGCAAGGATGCGATGATCGCGGTCGTCGTCGCCTTTTCCTGGAAATATATCGGCTACAACTTCATCTTCTTCTTGTCGGCCCTGCAGGGTATCCCCCGCTCGCTGATCGAGGCGGCGGCCATGGACGGCTCCGGGCCGCTGCGCCGTATGTGGGACATCCAGCTGCCGCTGCTCACGCCGACGCTCTTCTTCCTGCTGGTCATCAACATCACGGAAAGCTTCCAGGATTCCTTCGGTATCGTCGACGTCATGACCCAGGGCGGTCCAGCGCGCGCCACCGAACTCATGGTCTACAAGATCTATTTCGACGGCTTCAAAGGCCTCGATTATTCCGGCGCCGCAGCTCAATCCATGATCCTGATGGGGCTCGTCATCCTGCTCACCATCTTCCAGTTCCGCTTCATCGAGCGGCGCGTGCACTACAAGTGAGGTCGCGAACATGATCGAACGCACGCCGATATTCAACTTCATCTGCTACACGCTGCTCGCGCTCGGCCTGGTGATTGCACTCCTGCCATTCGCCATCGTCATCATCGCGTCGACACTTGATCTGGAGACGGTCAACCGGGTGCCGCTGCCGCTGGTTCCGAGCTCGCACTTCTGGGAAAACGTGCACACTGCCTGGGTTCGTGCCGATCTCGGCAACAAGCTGTTCCATAGCGTCATCTTCGCCGCGACGGTCGGCGCCGGCAAGGTTTTGCTTTCGTCCATGGCTGCCTTCTCGATCGTCTATTTCCGTTTCCGCGGCCGCTATCTGATCTTCTGGATCATCTTCATCACTCTGATGCTGCCGCTGGAAGTGCGTATCGTGCCGACCTATTCGATCGCCGCCAATGCGCTTCAGCCCTTTCAGGCGATCCTCGATGTGACCGGCATCACGTGGCTGGTCGCGCAGATCACCGGCATCCAGATCAAGATGGAATGGGGTCTTCTGAACTCCTATCCAGGCCTGATATTGCCGATGGTCGCGACCGCGACGGGCACGTTCCTCTACCGCCAGTTCTATCTGACGGTGCCGGACGAACTCGCCGAGGCATCGAAGATGGACGGCTCAGGCCCGGTCCGTTTCTTCTGGGACGTTCTGCTGCCGCTGTCGCGTCCGAACATGATCGCGCTTTTCACCATCATGTTCGTCTGGGCCTGGAACCAGTATCTGTGGCCGCTGCTGATCACCACCGACCCGAAGTTCGGCATTGCCGTGACCCAGCTCAAGACACTCATCCCCTCCGAATTCGGCCTGCCCGACTGGAACGTCGCAATGGCCGGAACATTGATCATCATGTCGCCGCCGCTGATCCTCGTCATCCTGATGCAGCGTTGGTTCGTGCGCGGCCTTATTTCCACCGAGAAGTGAAAGGAACAGACCCTTGGCACCGATCTCCATCCGTGGCGTGAAAAAGAGCTATGGCAAGAACGCCGTCGTTCATGGCGTCGATCTCGAAATCCAGTCGGGCGAGTTCATCGTCATCCTCGGTCCATCCGGCTGCGGCAAGTCCACGCTGCTCCGCATGGTCGCCGGCCTGGAAGAAATCACCGGCGGCGAAATCGCCATCGACGGCCGCGTCGTCAACCAGCTCGAGCCGCGTGAACGCGGCTGCGCGATGGTCTTCCAGAACTATGCGCTCTATCCGCACATGAGCGTTGCCGAAAACATCGGCTACGCGCTGAAGGTCGCCGGCGTGCCGAAGGTCGAGCGCGACCGCCGCATCGCCGAAGTCGCCAAGGCGCTCAGCCTCGAGCCCTTCCTCGAACGCCGCCCGGCAGCCCTCTCGGGCGGTCAGCGCCAGCGCGTCGCCATGGGCCGCGCCATGATCCGCGAGCCGAAGGTCTTCCTCTTCGATGAGCCGCTCTCCAACCTCGACGCCAAGCTGCGCATCGCCATGCGTGCGGAAATCCGCCGCCTGCATCGCCGCCTCGGTGCTACCTCGATCTTTGTTACGCATGACCAGAATGAGGCAATGACGCTCGCCGATCGCATCATCGTCATGAATTCCGGGTATGTCGAACAGGTCGGCACGCCGGAAGAGGTCTATCACTATCCCGCAAGCCGGTTCGTTGCCGGCTTCGTCGGTACGCCGGCGATGAACCTCCTGGAAGGCCGTGTCAACGAAAACGGCGTCTTCATTTATGACGAAGGCCGTACAGTCACTCTGCCGGCCGAACGTGGCAAGCAGCTTGCCGGCCAGCGTGTCGTTCTCGGCGTGCGTGCCGAAGCCGCCCGCCTCGTCTCTCCGGAAGCGCCTGGTGCGCTCTTGGCCACTGCCGACTTCATCGAAGAACTCGGCGCGAGCCGTATAGTGCATGCCGATTTCGATGGCCTGCCTTTCGCCGTCGCCATGACCGGTTCGGTCTCGCTGAAGACCGGCGACCGTATCGGCGTCGCCATCGATCAGGATTCGATCCATCTCTATTCGGCCGACACCGGCGCAGTCCTCGTCGCTCCGGCACGCAGCGCCGCCATCACCGTCAACGCCTGAGCCTGACGCTGATGACCAGCTTTTCCGATATCGCCGCTGGCAACCGCAACCTCGTTGCGGTTGCCGTGGAAACGCTCTCGGCGCCCTCCGCCGCCTTCTTCGACGAGGCACGGGGCGCGAAGCTGACGCAGGCCGAGCATGACCGGCTGGCGGCGACCCTGCCCGCGCTCTCGACGATCGAAGTTTTGAACATCGACAGCGGCACGGGTGCCAGCAACGGCCTTGTCATCGCCGCGTGGAATGCCGAGCGGCTCAAGTATCACGCTCCCTCCGTCGAACTCGTGCGCCAGAGCGGCGCGGATATCTTGCTGCTCACCGAAGCCGATCTCGGTACGGCGCGCGCAGGCAACCGCCATACCGTTGCTGATCTCGCCGGCGATCTCGGTATGTCCTATGTCTTTGGCGTGGAGTTCATCGAACTTGGCCTCGGGAATTCACGCGAACGCGAATGGCACAAGGGCGAGACGAATTCGGTCGGTTTCCACGGCAATGCATTGCTTTCCCGCCTGCCCCTCAAAGACGCCGCACTCATCCGCCTCGATGATGGCGGCACGTGGTGGACGGATGCGAAGGATGGTCAGGGCCGGATCGGCGGACGTATGGCGATTGCCGCCAAGGTCGAGACTGCATTCGGGCCGATCCTTGCCGTCAGCGTTCATCTGGAAAGCAAGACCGATATCGAGGATCGCGCCGAGCAGACGCGGCGGCTGATTGCGGCCGTCGAACAGCTCGCCGACGATCTGCCGGTCGTCATCGGCGGCGACTTCAATACCAATTTGCTTCCCGATGGATTGCGCGAGCCGGAAGCATATGAGCCGCTTTTCGGTCTGCTGGCTGAGGCCGGCTATCACTGGGAAACGGCCAACGATTTTGCGCATACGCGCCGCACGCGCCCGGATGGAACGCCGCAGCCACCCCTCGTCCGGCTCGACTGGCTGTTGACCCGCGGTCTTGTTGCAAGCGACGCCGTAACCGTTCCGGCTGTTGATGCCGATGGCGTGGCAATCTCCGATCATGAACTGGTCAAGGCACGTTTCTTCGCGCCCTGATCAGCCTTTGCTTTCCTTGTCGGAAGAGGCAAAGGCGCTCGCGAGCAATCGTTTCATTAGAAACCTTTCATGAAGTGTTGCACTTACGCACTAGCGGGAATGCTTTAGTCGTTGCTAACATTTCAACGATTGGCGGGGGCCGGTTGCAAGCCTACGACGAGGGTAGGTTTGCTCAAAATGGGATGGCTGCGCGTTGCGTATCTGCAGCCATCCCAATCTCTCTTGACCGGAAGTCGGAATTGCAGACGTGCCGTCTCTCATGTTCGATGACACAGGCGCCCTCACCCGTCAGCTCCAGGTTCACTCGCCCACAGCTTCGAGGCAGATCAGACCGCGTCAGCAGGCTGGCGTTCGGTGTTCGATAAAACTCTGGATCAATCTGCTGTTTCACCCAGCGTATCGGCGACATAAGCGCCGCGCATACCCATCGCTCTCGGTGCCCCTGTCGTCGTATCTTTTGCGGTCTGGTGTTCGAGTTCGGCGTTGAGTTCGGCCCCCACAATCAGGATCGCGACCGAAAGCCACGTCCAAACAAGGAAGCCGATCAACGCGCCGAGCGTTCCGTAGGTCGCATTATAGTTGGCAAAGTGGCCAAGGTAGATCGAGAAGCCGAGCGACATGAGAAACCAGGCAAACGCCGTCAGCAGAGCGCCCCATGTCATCCACCGCAGACGCGCCGGCTCACGACTAGGACCGAACCGGTATATGGCCATGACGGTGGCCACAACCACGGCCAGGAGTAGCGGCCACCTGAGAACGAGGGCCATCTGTTCGTCGAAGCGATCCAGCCAGAGGAACGAAAGCACGACCGGCATCACGGCAACGAGCCCGATAAGAATTGTCGCGGTGATAATGGCGCAGACCGTGAAGCAGAGTGCAATCAGGTTCAAGCGGACCAGGCTGCGTTTTTCCCGCTCTTCATAGGCGATGTTCATGGCGTCGAAGAGCGCAAGGGTACCGCTGTGGGTGCTCCACAAGGCGATAGCCAGACCGATGAAAAAAGTCACGCCCAGCGTACTGTCGCGTCTCTCGGCGAGCGAACGGATTTGCTCCGAAACGAGATCGAAGGCGCCTGGCGGCAGCACCACCGCCAGCTTGCCCAGGTGTTCCGACATGGTCAGAGGATCTGCGAAAAGCCCGTACAGAGAGACCAGTGCGCCAAGCGCCGGAAACATCGCAAGGAGAAGGTAGAAGGTCACGCCGGCAGCGATTAGCGTCACCCTGTCATCCAATACCTCATGCACGACACGCCAGAACACGTCTCTCAGTCCTTGCCTCGGAATGGATTCCGGGACCGATGCCTGCCGGCCATGCCCGTCGTCTTCTGTCGATAAATCGGCCCGCATGGCCGCCTTCGGGCTCATGTCGAAACGGCGCATCGCGAACAGCACGCCGCCAAACGTAGCGAGCGACAGGATCGCGGTTGATCGCAGGCTTAAACGAAAATTTGTGCGCATCGCTCTGCCTCCGTTCGGCATAAGGATGAACGCGCGATCACGCTTAAAGGTGCAAATCCGCGATTGGCATCATGGATTGTTTGGCAGGCGACCGTCGTGCAGGTCCCACCTCTATGGAACTTCGATCATCGCGCGTTGTTTCCATCTGGATTGGAGGACTGCAAATGGCATCTGTGACGAGAGAAGAGCTGTCCAAGCAGCTGAAGAAGCTGGATTTCTGCATGTTTTCAACACGCGAAACCTCAAACCGGATAACCAGTCGCCCGATGAGTAACAATGGCGACGTCGAATATGACGGCGATTCCTGGTTTTTCTCCTATGCGGACACGCACAAAATATCCGAGATTCGGAAAGACCCCGCGGTGTTGCTAACCTTTACGGCGCCGCCGCATCTGCTGGGAAAGCCGGGTATATTCATAGCCATCGATGGCGACGCCGTGCTTATCGAGGACACCTCGCAGTTCGAGACCCACTGGGTCAAAGGACTGGAACGATGGTTTCCCGAGGGCGTGCAGACGCCTGGACTTATTCTTATCAAGGTTACTGCACGTTTCGCCCAATATTGGGACGGCGAAGAGAACGGGAAAGTCGATCTCTAATGTCAATGCACGGCGCCGCGTCCACAGCGAGCCCGCCTACAGACGGGCTATCGCCTCCCCTAGTTCCTTGCGAAGCTTTTCAAGCCGAGCCCGTGCCTCGTCCCTTTGCGCCCGCAGCTCTTTGATCGACTTCTCCTGCTCCGTCAGATCCTCAAGGAACTGCTGCTTGAGCGGTGTGTCGCCTACGGAGGCAAGCATGCCTGAAATCCGTGAGGATTCCGAAGTTGCATCCTCGATCGCCTGCATCACCGCCGACAGATCTCTCTCCGCCTCCTTCTGGGCCGTCCTCGCCGTCACGAGCCCGCGAAGCTTCTCGGCGATCTCCGGGGACGGCCCCTCATCGAGCCATTGCAGGATCACCGCGTCGTCGATATCGGCAATCGCCTGCGTTTCGCTCTCTACCATGCGCCATTCGATTGAAGTCGAAACCTTCTTTCCGGCGGGCACCACGACAGTCGCCCGCGCGCCCTGCGGTGTTTCCTCCACCCCCTCGGACGGAACGAGTTCCCACCCTGGCATGCCTGGATCTTCCGCAACGAACTTCCTGTCAGCGTCTGCGCCCCAGGCGGTGAAGGTCTTTCGCACGCGACGCTCCAATGTTGCGTCGAGATAACCATCCTTGACGACAACTGTCCGGAAGGAACTGGAGTTGGTGATGGCCATTTCCTGCTCGATCTTCTGATCAGCCGCAAACGTCGCCTTTTCAACTCCGCCCGGCTTGACGTTGCCTATGCGCGCATCGCCAACATAGCGCCCTTTTTCGTCATAGACCGCAGCGACCGCCGGCGGCAGCGAGGTACCCGTGTCGTTCGTCAACATCAGCGCCGCATCCGGATGTTGGGCGCCATCGCGATAGAGAGCGACGAACTCCGCGCCGATCTCGCGATCGAGGATCGGCACGGAAATCGTCTCACCGTTCTTGAGGTCGTAAGCGCCGGGAAGATCGAAGTTTGCGACCACATCGCCCTCGTCGGCGGCGGCAACATTGGTAGCGGCCGGAGCGGCAATAACGGGAGCAGGAGCCTCCGCAGCGGGCTCGTTCAGCAACGCACCCGCGACCATCCCTCGTTTGGCGCTCGCGACGTCAAGATATGCGGCCTCGGCCTCAGGGCGTGATGGCCATGTTCTGGCGTACAGCCTCTGGCGAAGCGTCACTGGCTTGCCTGACGTCAGAGATATTGAAACCCCTTTCCAGTCTTCGCCAGAGGCATTC
Source organism: Rhizobium sp. 01L419 (assembly GCF_056400025.1). Taxonomy (NCBI): domain Bacteria; kingdom Pseudomonadati; phylum Pseudomonadota; class Alphaproteobacteria; order Hyphomicrobiales; family Rhizobiaceae; genus Rhizobium; species Rhizobium sp. 01L419. Next base: position 325,527 of record NZ_JBFTSM010000002.1, on the reverse strand, counting down.
TCCAGAACTGCCCATGCTTGCAACCGCGCTTTGCCCTTGGCGTCAACAATGATCCGATAGGACGGCTTCCAGAGCGGGGCTGCGACGACATAGGAAATGTCCACGGCCGCCGACGCCTTGCCATTGAGCGAAATGGTGACTGCACGCGTCCCCTGCACTCCATCGCTCGACAGCAGTTCCACTGCCCGAGCAACCATCTCGGCATCTTTGGGATTATCGAGTTTGTAGGCCATGGCGCCACCGATCTCGGCAACGTCGAAGGCGCCGCGGTCAAGCATCACGATCAGCCGCGCGCGCTGCTTTTCAGTGGCGGGCTCTACCCCGACGATGCGACCCTTCACCCCGTTCGCAGAGACAGGCGCGCCTCTGAGAGCCCGCAGCACAGCAGCAGCCGAATCCAGATCCTTCCGTTTGATCGGCAGCACCTTGAATGTTTCGTCGACCATGCCCGGCCCGGTGGTCGACAATCCCTTTACGGGAGCCGGCCCCGAGACAACGAGGGTCTTCAGAAAGTCATCCATCTGGTCTGTCGGCACATCGACGACAGCGTTGCCGTCGTCCCCGACATTAAGACTGCGCACATATTCGGCAACGCCTCCTGAGGACAGCCTGATAGACTTGATAGTCCCGGTTTGCGCGAATGCGGTTGTGGGGAGCAGTATTGCGGTAAGCGCCGCGCAGATGGTGGATGCGTATTTCATGTGACCCCCTCGATATAAATTCCACCAGAGGATGAACGTAAAAAAGGGGCGGCATTTCGACACGCAACCGCTTTTGCGCGCGTTGTCCCTATGGCCCATTCGCCGACACGACGACCTCTCTGTCGAGAACCTCCATCTTCGATGCGATATCGGGGAAAGATGTCGTGAAAATGAGAAAGCGAACGCCTATATAGCTGCCGAGTCTGTTTGAAAGGAAATCCATCATGACTATCAATGGAAGTCTGCTCGTCGCGGGATCGGAGAAACGCGGCACTCGCGGGGAGCTCTACGGCGTCGAGGCGGCCACCGGAGCGGCACTGCCCGTTTCTTTCGGTGGCGCCACCGCGGAAGACGTCGAGGAGGCAACCAGGTTTGCATGGGAGGCGTTCGGCTCCTACCGGGAAACAGATCTGGAAACGCGGGCCGCTTTTCTTGAAACAATCGCCAGCGAGATCGAGGCGATCGGCGATGAGTTGATCGTGCGTGCAATGGCGGAAACCGGACTTCCACGCGGACGGATCGAGGGTGAGCGCGGCCGCACGATCGGACAGCTTCGGCTGTTTGCGAAAGAGGTTCGCGAAGGCCGATTCCAGGAGCTTCGTTTTGACGGCGCGGATCCCTCCCGCAAGCCCGTTCCGAAGCCCGATCTGCGCCTGCGCAACGTTCCCCTCGGCCCCGTTGCGGTTTTTGGCGCATCCAACTTTCCGCTCGCCTTCTCGGTGGCCGGCGGTGACACGGCCTCTGCGCTCGCAGCAGGATGCCCCGTCGTCGTCAAGGCGCATTCGGCGCATCCGGGCACGTCGGAACTGGTCGGTCGCGCCGTTCAGCGGGCCGTCGCCAAAGCCGGGCTGCATGCCGGCACCTTCGCGCTTCTCTTTGACACCGGCTTCGAGGTCGGACAGAAGCTCGTCGCCGATGCCCGAATTCGAGCAGTCGGTTTCACAGGCTCGCGCCGCGGCGGCACGGCACTGATGAAGATCTCTTCCGAGCGCAAGCAGCCGATCCCGGTCTATGCCGAAATGAGCAGCATCAACCCGGTCATCTTCTTCCCCGATGCCCTGAAAAGCCGCGCGACAGAGATTGCAACGGCTTTTGTCAGCTCGCTGGTTCTGGGCGCCGGACAATTCTGCACCAATCCCGGCCTCATTCTCGCCGTCGACAGCGAAGGTCTGGACACTTTTATCGCCAAGACGCGGGAGCTTCTGCCTGATGTCGGCGCGCAGACCATGCTGACGGGCTCCATCGCCAAGGCATTCTGCAACGGCGTCGCCCGGCTGGAAAAGCATCCCGAAGTCCGTCTCGTTGCCAATGGCAAGCCGGGCAGCGAATTCGAAGGTACCGCTGCACTCTTCGAGACGACGGCTGCGGCATTCCTCGCCCATCACGAGCTTCAGGACGAGGTCTTCGGCGCCGCCGGGCTCATCGTGCGCTGCCGCGATCTCGCCGAACTCGAGCGGGTGCTTGACGGCCTGGAAGGCCAGCTGACCGTAGCCCTCCACATCACGAGCGAAGACGAGCCGGACGCAAAGCGCCTCGTTCCCAAGCTGGAGATGCTTGCCGGACGACTGCTCGTGAACGGCTTTGGAACCGGCGTCGAGGTATCGCCCGCCATGGTGCATGGCGGCCCCTACCCGGCAACAGCCGATGGCAGATCGACCTCGGTCGGGACGCTGGCGATCTACAGGTTCCTGCGGCCGGTTTCGTATCAGGACTTTACGGTGAACCTGCTTCCGACACCGCTGCGTTGATCGATCGGAGCTTGTCAGCGTTCAAACGGCGGAGTCTCCAAGGAGACCACCGAAGAGATTGGCAAGCTCCCGCACCGGCTGGAAGCAGACATCAGCTTGACTGATGACTCCAGCCGGCGCGGCGGTACCAAGCGCGGATCCTCTTTGGCAAAACCGTCATTTTGCCAGTGACATCGGCATCATTCTCTGCAAGAAAGATTACCGTTGAGAGACAGGGGCGCCCGTTTGCAAAAACGGGCTGAGAAGCACCCTTCGAACCTGAACCGGATAATGCCGGCGGAGGGAGTCGCTCGGGTCGCAGTCTGCTTCATTGCAGGATCGTTCCCGCGCCTGCCCCGCCTGAAAGGGGTACTATGGAGAACAAGACACCCGGAGCTCTGTTGACGGAGATGCGCGCCAAGCCGCCGCTCGTGCAGTGCATCACCAATTATGTCGCCATGAACATCGCCGCCAATGTGGTGCTCGCGGCCGGCGCGTCGCCTGCCATGGTTCATGCGGCCGAGGAGGCGGGGGAATTTGCCGCGATTGCCGGGGCTTTGACCGTCAACATCGGCACGCTTTCCCCCCAATGGATCGACGGCATGCATGCGGCGGCAACGGCCGCGAATGGAGGCGGTAAGCCGTGGGTCCTCGATCCGGTCGCCCATTACGCAACGTCCTTCCGCCGCAAGGCGGTTGCCGATCTCTTGGCACTTCGCCCGACGATCATCCGCGGCAATGCCTCCGAGATCATTGCACTTGCCGGCGGCGAAAGCCGCGGCCAAGGCGTCGACAGCCGTGACCCGGTAGAACAGGCCGAAGCATCGGCGCAGCGGCTGGCCGAACGGCATGGCGCAGTCGTCGCCGTCACCGGTGTCGTGGATTTCGTGACTGATGGCGCACAGGCGCTGCGCATCGAGGGTGGTTCGTCGCTGATGCCGCAGGTGACCGCGCTCGGCTGCTCGTTGACCTGCCTGACCGGCGCCTTCGCGGCCGCCATCCCCGGCGACCCCTTCGCTGCTGCCGTTGCAGCACTTGCCACCTTTGCGGTTGCCGGCGAAGAGGCGGCGAAAAATGCGAGCGGACCCGGCTCTTTCTCCTGGCGCTTCCTCGATGCGCTCGCCGCGCTCGATGGTGCAGCATTGGATGCGAAGGTCAGGATCAGCGCGGCATGAAACGCTTCGATCTCTCCCTCTATCTGGTCCTCGATCCGGATCTCTGCGCCGGCATCGGCATGATCGAGACGGCGCGGCTTGCCGTCGTAGGCGGTGCAACCATTGTGCAGTTGCGCGACAAACACGGCGGAACGGCGCGGATGGTGGAAACCGGCCTTGCGCTGAGAGACGTTTTGAGGGGTACCGGCGCTTTGCTTGTTATCAATGACGATGTGGAAGCTGCCCTCGCGATCGGCGCCGACGGGTTGCATATTGGCCAGGACGATATGGGATCTGCTGCCGCACGCGCGAAAATCGGTCCGAACATGATTCTCGGCCTGTCGGTTGAGACGGAGGCGCTGGCTGCGGCAATCGACCCTGCTATTGTCGATTACGCCGGCATCGGACCGGTCTTTGCAACACCCACCAAGAGTGACCACAAGCAGCCGATCGGTTTCGACGGGCTGGCTAATCTGGTGAAAGTCGCGCCCGTTCCAACGGTTGCGATCGGCGGCCTGAAGAGCGAGCATGTCGCGTCTGTCTTTGCGGCAGGTGCTGATGGGCTTGCCGTCGTCTCGGCGGTCTGCGGCACCCCGGATCCTATGGCCGCGACACTCCGCATCGCAGAGGAAATCCGAAAGGTCAGCCGATGATCCGCAATGTGCTATCCATCGCCGGTTCCGATCCCTCCGGTGGCGCCGGCATCCAGGCCGATCTCAAAGCCTTCTCCGCTCGCGGCGTCTATGGCATGGCGGCGCTGACGGCATTGACGGCACAGAACACGCAGGGTGTGACCGGCGTGCATCTCGTGCCGCCGCACTTCGTCGCCCAGCAGATCAAGGCGGTCTTTGCCGATGTGCGCGTCGACGCGGTCAAGATCGGCATGATCGCCAATGCCGGCATTGCCGAAGCGGTTGCCGAGGCACTTGCGCCGCATCGCGGCATCCCCATCGTTGTCGATCCCGTCATGATCGCCAAAGGCGGAGCAGCACTTCTCGACCCGCAGGCCGTCGATGCGCTGACGCGGCATCTGCTACCGCTTGCGACGCTGCTCACCCCCAACCTGCCGGAAGCTGCCGCACTGCTGCACGAAGAGGTTGCCGAAAACCGCGAGCAGATGGCATCACAGGCTGAGCGCCTGCGTGCGCTCGGCCCCGCCGCCGTGCTGGTCAAGGGCGGGCATCTCGACAGCGACGAGAGCCCGGACGTGCTTTGGAGCGGTTCCGGTCCGCACTGGTTTGAGGCCAGGCGCGTGCCGACGAAAAATACGCATGGTACGGGCTGTACCCTGTCCAGCGCGCTTGCCGCAGAGCTCGCAAAGGGCGCTTTGCCGCAAATGGCCGTGGCAACTGCCAAGACCTATCTTGCGCAAGCGGTCGCTGCCGCAGGCGAATTGACGGTTGGTTCCGGCCATGGGCCTGTGCAGCATTTCCACGCCCTGTGGAAAGACGCCGGCCTCTGAGCCGGATCACAATTCGAGGATTGCAGACGGCCCGGTCAAACCGGGCCGTTTTGTTTTTGCCTACCCTGCGTTGAACCAGGCCTGCCCGGTAAAAAGCCTGTTGACAAGGCCGCCCAGATATCCAAAGCTATGACATTAAAAGGGGATACGTTCCGTAATAACGGAATATCTGGAGGAATTCGGGTGTCAGACCTGCTTGTGAGCTTATATTCCACGAAGCTCGCCGAACTGAAAGAAAAAGCCGATGCCGTCGGCATCACAATCCGTCCGGCTTTGCCGCCGGAACTTCACGTCGTCGTCGGCTGGGTGCGCGAGCAGTTCAGCGAGAACTGGGCGAGTGAAGTCGCCGTCGCCTTTTCCCGCCAGCCCGTCGCCTGTCTTGTCGCCGTCGAGAACGGCAAGCTTCTCGGCTTTGCCTGCTATGACACGACCGCCCGCGGCTTCTTCGGCCCTACCGGCGTCGATCCCGCAGCGCGCGGCAAGGGCATCGGCCTCGCCCTCTTTTCCGCTTGCCTGCAAAACCTGAAGACGCTTGGCCATGCCTATGCCTTCATTGGCGATGCCGGCCCCGTCGATTTCTACGTCAAGACCGCAGGCGCGGTCGAAATTCCCGCCCCCGACAAGGGCATTTACGAAGGCATGCTGCGAAGCCAGCCGAAATAATCACCTGATACCGGAGTTTGAAATAGTGCCCTCGACCCCGCTCGCTCTCTTCGTCGGCCTTCCCAATCCGACGCTTTCGGACGACGAATTCGCCCTCTTCCGCGAAACCAATCCGCTCGGCCTCTTCGTTGGCCGCCGCAACCTGCGGGATCCGGAACAGGCAAAGATCCTGATCGACCGTTTCCGCGAGGCCGTGGGCCGCGGCGATGCGCCCGTCTTCACCGACCAGGAAGGTGGCCGCGTGCAGCATATGGATGCCGGCCCCTGGCCGCTCTTCCGCAGCTTCGGCCAGTTCGCCGAGCTTGCCCGCCATGATCTCGACCTCGGCAAGCAGGCGCTGCGTCTTTCCACCCAAGCTATGGGCGCGATGATGAGCGAACTCGGCCTGTCGAGCGGCTGCTCGCCCGTTCTCGACCTCGTTTTCGAGACGACGAGCGCTGTTATCGGCGCCCGCTCCTTCGGTTCGGATCCGGATTTCATCGCCGCGCTCGGCCGCGAAGTGGTGGATGGTCTGCTCGAAACCGGCAATATGCCTGTTATGAAGCACATTCCGGGCCATGGCCGCGCGACGCTCGATTCCCACAAGGAGCGTCCTGTCGTGGATGCCTCGCGCGAGACGCTTGTCGCCACCGATTTCAAGCCCTTCGTGGCGCTGAAGGACACGCCCTGGGCGATGGTCGCCCACGTCGTCTACTCCGCTTACGATGCGGAGCTTCCGGCCTCCATCTCGCCGATCATGCATGACGTGATCCGCAACGACATGGGCTATGACGGCGTGCTGATCTCCGACTGCATCTTCATGGAGTCGCTGCACGGCACCCTGCCGGAACGCGTCGCCCAGGTTCTCGATGCCGGTTTCGACATCGCACTGCACAGCCACGGTGACGCCAAGGAAAGCGAAGCCGCCGCCAAGGCTGCCCGCCCGCTGACCGAAGCCGCACAGAAGCGTATTGCCGCGGGGAAGGCCCGTCTCGGCACTCTCAAGATCGACTATCGCGCTGCCCAGGCGGAAGTCGAAGCCATGTTTGCAAGCGCACTGGCCTCCTGACCGGCGCCGCCATTTTTCATCGCATAAGAAAAGGGGAATTTGACATGAAGAAATATATCCTGGCGGCCGCGGCCCTGACCATGCTGTCAGGCTCGGCCATGGCGCAGACCATCCTGACGGCCAATATCGAGCCGGCCACGACCTGGGTGCGCAACTTCAACCCGTTCAACCAGACCTCGTCGCGCCAATCGACGCTCGACTTCATCTATGAGCCGCTGGTCGTCTTCAACCGCTTCGACAGCAACAAGCCGGTCTATCGCCTGGCCGAGAGCTTCAAGCTCTCCGACGACCTGAAGAGCATCGACTTCAAGCTGCGCCCGAACCTGAAATGGTCGGACGGCAAACCGCTGACCTCTGCCGACGTCAAGTTCACCTATGACTATCTGAAAAAATTCCCGGCGCTCGACTTCGTCAGCATCTGGAGCTTCATCACCGACGTGCAGGCCGTCGATGCCCAGACGGTGCGCTTCACGCTCGCCAATCCGAGCTCGCTTGCCGCCGAGCAGCTGTCGCAGCTGCCGATCGTGCCCGAGCACGTCTGGAAGGACGTTGCCGATCCGGTCACCTACGCCAACGAGGCCCCCGTCGGCAGCGGCCCGCTGACGGAAGTGCCGCGCTTCACCGGCCAGACCTACGACCAGTGCCGCAACCCGAAGTATTGGGATGCCGAGCACCTGAAGGTCGACTGCATGCGCTTCCCGCAGCTTGCCGACAACAACCAGATCCTGACGGCGACGGCCGATGGCACGCTCGACTGGGGCGTCTCCTTCATTCCCGATATCGACAATGTCTATGTCTCGAAGGATCCGGCCCATTATCACTACTGGTACTCGCCAAGCAGCATGGTTGCCTTCCTGTTCAACCTCGAAACGACCAACGAGGCCAACAAGAAGGCCTTCAACGACGTGAAGTTCCGCCAGGCGGTCTCCATGGCGCTGGACCGCAAGACGATGATCGATGTCGCCGGCTACGGCTATCCGACGCTGAACGAAGACCCGGGCCTGATGGGCGAGCTCTACAAGAGCTGGGCGGACCCGTCCGTCAAGGCCGACTTCGGCAAGTTCGCCGCCTATGACGCTGATGCCGCCAAGGCGCAGCTCGATGCAGCCGGCTATGTCGACAAGGACGGCGACGGCCTGCGCGACAATCCTGACGGTTCGAAAATCTCCTTCTCGATCATCGTTCCGAACTCCTGGACGGACTGGATCGACACGGTCAACATCGCCATCGAAGGCATGCAGGCCGTCGGCATCGACGCCAAGATCGAGACGCCGGAAGAGGCCGTCTGGACCTCCGACCTCATCGACGGCAAATTCGATGCGGCGATCAACAGCCTGCCGGCTTCGGCCTCGCCCTACTATCCTTACAAGCGCGCCTTCAGCGCTTCGGACAAGGGCAAGACGCGCTTCACTGCGCAGCGCTGGTTCAACCCGGAAGTGGAAGATCTGGTCACCCAGTTCACGCACACGGCCGATCTCGACAAGCAGAAGGAAGCGATGAACAAGGCGCAGCGCATCGTTGCCGAAAACATGCCTGTCATCCCGGTCTTCAACAATCCGAACTGGTATCAGTACAACACCAAGCGCTTCACCGGCTGGTCGACCAAGGAAAACCCCTTCGTCAATCCGTCCATCTCGCGTACCAACCCGGCACGTCTTCTGAACCTGCTGGCGCTCGAGCCGGTCAAGTAAGCCATTATTACAAACGGCGGGAGCGGCGCGGCAAGCGCCGCTCCTGTTTTGACGGAGTCCCCATGGCCTTTCTGCTTCGCCGCCTCGCCTTTTACCTGGCGGCCTTCATCGCGGCAGCGACGATCAATTTCTTCCTGCCCCGGCTGATGCCGGGCGATCCCGTGCGCATCATGTTTTCGAGTGCGGGCGCCGAACTGCCGCCGGAAAGCCTGCAGGCGCTGAAGCTCACCTTCGGCTTTGTCGATGGGCCTCTCTGGCAGCAATATCTCACCTATCTCGGCAGCATCTTCACCGGCGATCTCGGCCGGTCGATCAAATATTTCCCGCTGCCGGTCACGTCTGTTCTTGGCCACGCGCTTGTATGGACTGTCGGCCTGATGGGCACGGCGACAATCATCAGCTTCGCGCTCGGCACATTCCTCGGCATCGCCGCGGCCTGGCGGCGCGGCAGCAAATTCGACGTCATCGTCTCGATTGGCGCGATCTTCGCGACATCGGTGCCGGCCGTCGTCACCTCGCTGATCGTGCTCTTCTTCTTCGGTTTCACGCTCGGCTGGTTCCCGAACGGCTATGCGGCCGATCCGTCGCTCGATCCGGCTTTCAGCTTTCAATATATCGGCAGTGTAGCCTATCACGGCATCCTGCCGATGATCACGCTCTGCACGGTGCTGGTCGGCGGCTTCACCGTCACCATGCGCAACAACATGATCAACCTGCTCGGCGAGGACTATATCGTCATGGCCCGCGCCAAGGGCCTGTCCGACCGGCATGTGATGCTCTGGTATGCCGCCCGCAACGCGCTGCTGCCGACCGTGTCCAGCCTCGCCATCGCCATCGGCACCATTCTCGGCGGTTCGCTGGTGACGGAGGTCGTCTACAATTACCCCGGCCTCGGCAATATCCTCTACCAGGCGATCCTCGCCCGCGATTATCCCGTCATCCAGGGCCAACTTCTAATCATGACCGCCACCATGCTGATCGCCAATTTCATCGTCGATGTCAGCTACGTGCTGCTCGATCCGCGGCTGAAGGGAGCGTGACATGAAGAGCCTGCTCCGCAATCGCAAGGCGCTGATCGGCCTCGCCATCATCGCCTTCATCATCATCGTGGCGATCGCAGCACCCCTGCTGACGCATTACGATCCCGCCGCCCGGACCGGTCGTCCGCACCAGCCTCCATCTGCCGAGCATATTCTCGGAACGACGCGCATCGGCCAGGATGTCTTTTCCCGGCTGATCTATGGCGCACGCACCTCGCTCGCCGTCGGCTTCGGCGCCGGCCTCCTGATCACCGCCGTCGGCACGGCGCTCGGCATCATCTCGGGCTATCGCGGCGGCAAGACGGACGAGATCATCAGCTTCTTCACCAACATGGTGCTCGTCGTGCCGAACCTGCCGCTTCTGCTCGTTCTTGCTGCCTTCATCGGTCAGGCGAGCCCGCTCGTCATCGCGCTTATCCTCGGCGGCACGTCCTGGGCCTGGGGTGCGCGTGTGACGCGCGCCGAAACGCTTTCCGTCAAACAGAAGGATTACGTCAAATCGGCGGAGATGATGGGCGAGCCACAGTGGCGCATCATGACATTCGAGATCTTCCCGAACGTGATTTCCATCGTCGGCATCAATTTCATCGGTAGCGTCATCTTCGCGATCATCACCGAAGCGACGCTGGAATTCCTCGGTCTCGGCGACCCGCGCGTCGTGTCCTGGGGCACCATGCTTTATAACGCACAGAAGGCTTCGGCGCTGTCGGTCGGCGCCTGGTGGGATATTCTCACACCCTGCTTTGCGCTCGCCTTTCTGGGCATCGGCATGTCGCTGCTGAACTTCGCCGTCGATGAGATCGCCAATCCGCGCCTGCGTACCGGCAATCATCTGAAGCGTTGGTCCCTTCTCATCCGCTCCGGGGAGGGCCGCCTGTGAGCCAACCGCTGCTTTCCGTCAAAAACCTCACGATCGACTATATCGGCGAGGAAAAGGACTTCCGCGCCGTCGACGATGTCAGCTTCGACGTCGCGCCGGGCGAGGTCTTCGGCCTTGCCGGCGAATCCGGCTGCGGCAAGAGCACGATCGCCTTTGCCATCAGCCGCCTTCACAAGCCGCCGGCGCTGATCCGCAAGGCGAGCCAGATCCTGCTTGCCGGCCGCGACGTGCTGGATCTCGATCCGAAGGCGCTTGCCGCCTTCCGCTGGCGCGAAGTCGCCATGGTCTTCCAGAGCGCCATGAATTCGCTGAATCCGGTGCTGCGCATCGAAGACCAGTTCTACGACGTCCTGCGCACCCACAAGGGCATGACGAAGGCGCAGGCGCGCGAGCGCACGGCCGAAATGCTGCGGCTCGTCGATATCTCGCCGGACCGCATGCGCAACTATCCGCATCAGTTTTCCGGCGGCATGCGCCAGCGCATCGTCATCGCCATCTGTATGGCACTCGATCCAAAGCTCGTCGTCATGGACGAGCCGACAACGGCGCTTGACGTGGTGGTGCAGCGGGAAATCCTGCAGCGCATCAATGAGCTTAGGAAAGATTTCGGCTTCTCGGTGCTCTTCATCACCCATGATCTCGGGCTGATGGTGCAGTTCTGCGACCGCATCGGCATCATGCTTGCGGGCAAGCTAGTCGAACAGAATGACGCCGAGGCGATCTACAAGATGCCACAGCACGACTACACGAAGAAACTCTGGGCCTCCTTCCCTTCGCTTCACGGAGGCGTGCTATTATGAATGACGCCATCCTCGCCCTCGACAAGGTCACCAAGACCTTCGGCCACGGCGCTTCCACCGTTCATGCCGCCCGCGCAATCTCGTTCTCTCTGCATGCCGGCCGTGCGCTGGCGCTGGTCGGCGAATCCGGCAGCGGCAAGACCACCTGCGCCCGCATGGCGATGCGCGAATATCTGCCGACATCAGGCCAGATCCTCTATAAGGGCCGCCCGGTCGAAGGTGCCAAGTCAGACGAAATCGCCCGCTACCGCCGCTCCGTGCAGATGATCTTTCAGGATCCCTTCGCCTCGCTGAACCCGGCCCATACGATCGCCCATCATCTACGGCGGCCGCTGAAGCTGCATCGGCCTGACATCCGTGGCAGCCAGATCGATACGACAGTGCGTGAACTGCTTGAGCACGTGAAGCTCGATCCGGATATCGTCGCGCCGAAATATCCGCACGAACTTTCGGGCGGTCAGCGCCAGCGCGTCAATATCGCCCGTGCGCTCGCTGCCCAGCCGGACGTGATCGTCGCCGACGAACCGACCTCGATGCTCGACGTTTCCGTGCGGCTCGGCGTTCTCAATCTCCTAAACGAGATGAAGAAGGAGATGAACCTCGGCCTGCTCTACATCACCCATGATATCGCCACTGCCCGCTACGTGGCGGAGGATATCGCGGTCATGTATTCCGGCCAGATCGTCGAATGGGGCAATACGGCCAAGGTGATCGACAATCCGCTGCATCCCTATACCCGCCTGCTTCTGTCGGCCGTGCCGGACCCGGATGTGCGCTTCGACGATCCACGGATGCGCCTGCAGCCACAGGAAGTCGAGGATATCCGCCGCCGTTCCGCCGCACCGCAGGAACAGGTGGTGGAACATGAGCCGGACCATTTCGTGCGCGTGGTCTGAGCACGGCTTGCTGGCTTCGACCGCCGCCCTATGCTAGGGGACGGTCCCTTTCAGCGAGACGAAACCGCCATGCTCCCCTGGATTCAGCTTGATTCTGCGACCATTCCCGGCGAAGGCGGGCAACTGCGGCTGAAGCAGCGCGGTGCTGAGTTTTCTATCATGCTCGGCACCAACGAGCTGATGAACAGCCGCCTCAGCGGTTCGGAAGAAGCGCTTGCCACGCTGTCCTTCGAACAAATCAAATCGCATCCGAAGCCGAAGATCCTGATCGGCGGGCTCGGCATGGGTTTTACGCTGCGGGCTGCCCTTGCAATCTCGCCGGCGGACGCCGGCGTCGTCGTCGCCGAGCTGATCCCGGAAGTCGTCGCCTGGGCACGCGGGCCGATGGCGGAGGTATTCAAGGGCTGCCTCGATGATCCGCGCGTGTCGATCCACGAGGGAGATGTCGGCGACGCGATCCGCGCCGGAAAGGCCGGCTATGACGCGATCCTGCTCGATGTCGATAATGGCCCCGACGGCCTGACCCGCAAATCCAATGATCGGCTCTACGACTATGCAGGGCTGAAATCCGCCCAAGAGGCGCTGCGCCCGGGCGGCGTGCTGGCTGTCTGGTCTTCCGGACCGGATGCGTCCTTCACCCGACGGCTGAAGGAGAGCGGCTTTGTCGCGGATGCAGTCAATACGCGGGCCAATGGCAAGCGCGGCGGAGCGCGGCACGTTATCTGGCTGGCAGTCAAGCCCGGTCGCTGACGCATATCCCCGGCAATAAAATGCACCTTTATCAGCGAAGGCGACGAAAGCACGCGCAAGAGAGCTTGAGATTGGTGCGGTAATAATCGTATCCCATAGGTCATGGATCGCGACGACGAGGAGGTCTCGCGGACGCTCATCGGCCAGCACGCCATACTTCCGCATAGGCAGAGGCATGACGTGCAGGCCCTCGATTGGATACAGGTATGCGCCTTTCAGACTGCCATAACTTTCACGACTTCCGCCGCCTTGCCAAACAGCGTCTTCCCGGGCCGATCTTCAACTATATCGATGGCGCGGCGGATGACGAGGTCACCTACCGGCGCAATACCTCATCCTTCGAAAGCTGCGATCTTCTTCCCAGCGTGCTGCGAGGCGTCAGCGAGGTCGACATGTCGGTTACCGTCATGGGCCAGAAGCTCGCCATGCCGGTTTATTGCTCGCCGACGGCGCTGCAGCGGCTCTTCCACCACGAGGGCGAGCGGGCGGTTGCGCATGCCGCCGGCAAATTCGGGACGATGTTCGGGGTTTCCTCGCTCGGCACGATCAGCCTGGAAGAGGCAAGACAGATCAGCAGCGGTCCGCAGGTCTACCAGTTCTATTTCCACCGGGATCGCGGCCTCAATCGCGAGATGATGGCGAGGGCCAAGCAGGCCGGCGTGCAGGTGATGATGCTGACCGTCGACAGCATTACCGGCGGCAACCGCGAACGCGACAAACGCACCGGCTTTGCCATCCCCTTCAAGCTCAACCTTTCAGGCATGGCGCAGTTCGCCGTGAAACCCGCTTGGGCGATCAATTATTTCACGCATGAGAAATTCCGCCTGCCGCAGCTCGACAGCCATGTGGACATGGGCAGCGGTACCATGTCGATCAGCCGCTATTTCACCGAGATGCTCGATCCGGCCATGAACTGGGACGACGTTGCCGAGATGGTGAAAATCTGGGGTGGGCAATTCTGCCTGAAGGGCATCATGACCGTCGAGGATGCCAAGCGCGCCATCGATATCGGCTGCACCGGTATCGTGCTTTCCAATCACGGCGGGCGTCAACTTGATGGTTCGCGCAGCGGCTTCGACCAGCTCGCGGAAATCGTCGAGGCCGTCGGAGACCGCATCGACGTGATGGTCGATGGCGGCATCCAGCGCGGCACCCATGTGCTGAAGGCCCTGTCGCTCGGCGCCAAGGCGGTCGGCGTCGGCCGCTACTATCTCTTCCCGCTTGCGGCCGCCGGCCAGGCCGGTGTCGAACGCGCGCTGCTGCAAATGCGCACTGAAATCGAGCGCGGCATGAAGCTGATGGGTGCCGCTTCCGTCAGCGACCTCTCGGCCGGCAATCTGCGTTTCCGCGCCTCTTGACACAGACAGGCGGCCGCGCTCGTCGGGCGTCGGCCAGACCGGGAGGATTACGCGCGCGCGATCTCCCGCGGCGCGGATGTACCGGTATCATGCTGGCGCTGGCGGATGATCGCCGATGCCTCGCGGGGATCGGGCGGCAGCACGGCATTCTTCAATGCAATCGAATATTCGTGCTGCGGGTTGTCGAGCACGGTGCGCGCATCGCCGCTCTCCACCACCACGCCCTTGCGCATGATGATCACGCGATCGGCGATATAGTAGGCGGTCGCCAGATCGTGGGTAATATAGATGATCGACACTTTCAGCGTATCGCGCAACTCGCGGAAGAGATTGACGATCGACATGCGCAACGACGCATCCACCATGGAGACCGGCTCATCGGCAACGATCAGCTTCGGTTCCGGAATGAGCGCACGCGCGACTGCGATGCGCTGAAGCTGACCACCCGACAATTCGTGCGAATACCGTCCACGGACTTCCGCGATGGAAAGGCCAACCCGCTGTAGGGCTAAATCGGCGAATGCCTCCTTGTCGGCGCGGCTCTTCGCACCCTTGAAGCGGTGGGCGGTGGCAAACAGGTATTCGTCGATACGCGTCAGCGGGTTGAACGCCTCGAACGGGTTCTGGAAGACCGGCTGGACCTTCGCCATGAAAGCTTCGCGGGCGCTGCGGCTGCGGATATCGCCGATATTGGTGCCGTCGAAGCGGATGCTGCCCTGGTCAGTCTTCTCATTACCGAGGATCATCTTGGCAAGCGTGGATTTGCCGGAACCGGATTCGCCGACGATCGTGAATATCTCTGGCCTGTCAGCCGTAAGCGCAAAGCTCACGTCGTTGACCGCCGCCATCTTGGCGCGCGAGAAGAAGCCGCCGATCGGAAAAAGCTTGGTGACGTTTTCAAGCTGGAGAAGGTGCGGGCCGCTCATTGGATCTTGTACTCCCCTGCCCTGAAACATGCGACCCGCCCGCCGGTCACGCTTGGCTGCATGATGGGCACCTCCTTCGAGCATCTCTCGACCGCAATCGGACAGCGCGGGTGAAATCGGCATCCAGACGGCGGGTTCGAGAGCGCCGGCGGTTTGCCCTGCAGGCTCTTTCTGGTCTTCGTGTCGCCGATCCGCGGCAGGCTGCCGATCAGGTGGACCGTATAGGGATGCTGCGGGTTGTCGAAGATCGCCTGGGTCGGCCCTTCTTCGGCCAGCCGCCCGGCATACATGATGGCCAACCGGTCGGTGATGGCGGCATGCACGGACATATCGTGAGTTACGAAGATGACCGAGGCCTGCATGCGCGACTGCACCTCCTTGATCAGCGCCAGAACGTCCTGCTGCACCAGAACGTCAAGCGCCGTCGTCGGCTCGTCGGCGATGATGAATTCCGGTTCGCAGACAGTCGCAAGCGCAATGGTCAGTCGCTGGCGCATACCGCCGGAGAGCTGATGCGGAAAAGCTTCAAGCACGTGCGGATCGAGATGCAGGCGGGCAAGATGCGCCTCGACCCGCTGGCGAAAAGCGGCCGGATCAAGGTTCATGTGCCGGAAGGCGAAATCGTTGAAGGCATGTTTGACCCGCCGCACCGGGTTCAGCACGTTCATCGAGCCCTGCATGATATAAGAGAGGTGACGCCAACGGGCGGCCCGCATTTTATGCGGTTCGCCATAGACGTCGATCAGCTTTCCATCGAAATTGAAATTAACCGTGCCGCCCACGACCCGCATCGGCGGGCGAATGGCGCCGGCCAGCGTCTTGATCAGCGAGGTCTTGCCGCTCGAGGATTCTCCGGCGATGCCATAGATCTCGTTCTTGCGAACCGTCAGGCTGATGTCGTCGACAGCGCGGATCTCGCGTCGCACGCCGAAATAGTCGTTGACGTAGTAGCATTTCAGCCCATCGATCGTCAGTGCGTCCTGGGATTTTTCGACGAGGGTCAAGGGCGCTTTCCTCAATAGGTTCTGCATCGTCTCAAGCTCCCATCCGGGCCAGCCGCGAGCGCGGATCGATATATTCGTTGACCGACATGGCGAGCATGAAGAGGCCAAGGAACAGGATCACCACGAAGAGCATCGGGAAGGCGATCCACCACCAGACGCCGGCGACCATGGCGGAATGGGCATTGGCCCAATAGATCATGCCGCCGACCGTCGGCCGGTTGATGTCGGAAAAGCCGAGGATGGAGAGCGTTACCTCCAGACCGATCGCCCAGATGAGGTTATTCATCGTCGTGAAGAAGACGATCGGCATGACATAGGGAAGATGCTCGCGGATGAGGATCTGCGACGTGCGCATGCCCGAAAAAACAGCGTGACGCGTGAATTCGCGATGGCGAAGCGACAGCGCCACCGAACGGATAAGTCGGCTATCGTGCGTCCAGCCGAGCAGGGCTGCGACGATCGCCAGCATCGACCAGGTCATCTGGTCGCGCAGCACGAAGACCAGCAGAAGCAGGATCGGAATATTCGGCAACGCGCCGAGCGTATCGTTGATGCCCATGATGATCTGGTCGGTGCGCCCGCCGATGTAACCGGAGACCAGCCCGACGACCAGCGCGATGAGGCGGCTGATGACGGCGACGATGATGCCGAAGAGCAGCGTGTTACGCAGCGATGCGCCGATCTGCCAGAAGACATCCTGCCCGCGCGACGTCGTGCCGAACCAGAATTCGGCGGACGGCGGCATGTCGGGGATCACGACGTAGATGGCGTTCTCGTCATAGGGCGAGAAGAAGGAGGCGACGATCAACCCGACGATGATCAGGATCAGGATCGTCCCGAACAGGAATTCCTTGTTATAGCGGAGCAGGTCTCTGAGGATCTTGAACATCGCGATTATCCCAGTTTCACGCGCGGATCGATCAGCGGGTAGATGATGTCGATCACGAAGACGGCGGAGGCGACGGCGATGATGGCAATGGTCGTCACGCCAAGCACAAGGCTGTAATCGCCGGAATAGATGCCCGAGATCAAAAGCTTGCCGATGCCGGGATAGTTGAAGACGAATTCGACGATGACGGCACCACCAAAGACATTGCCGAGGCTGAGCGCCAAGCCGGTGACCTGGGGAAGCATGGCGTTGCGCGCCACATATTGCGAAAAGATACTGCGCGAACGCACTCCGCCGAGTTCGGCATAGACCACGTGATCGTCGGTGACGATGTTGGAAACCAGCGAGCGCATGGAAATGAACCAGCCGCCGATACCGACGAGCACCAGCGTCAGCGCCGGCAGGATGCCGTGTTCGATGACCGATCCGATGAAAGCCAAGCTGAAGCCGGGCGCAAGATTGACCTGGGCGCCGTCGCTGATCGGCAGGATCGGCCAGATGAAGCCGAAGAGAATGACGAGGCTGAGGCCGATGATGTAGGTCGGGATCGGCTGCAGCGCCATGATCACGATGCCGGCGAACTTGAGTAGCCGGCTGTTGCGGAAATAGCCGGCAAGCGCGCCGAGCAGATTGCCGATGATCCAGGCGATGATCGTTGCGAGCGACAACAGCCCGACGGTCCAGGGCAAGGCGCGGCCGATGACGGTCATGACAGGCGTCGGGAAAGAGGACAGCGAGGGGCCGAAATCGCCCGTCAGCACCCGCCCCCAGAACGTGAAATACTGGTCGAGGAGAGGACCGCCGGTTCCATAGAGTTCCCGCAGCGACTCGCGCAGGATTTCGACCGCCTGCGGATCGGTCGAGCCGAAGCTCGTCAGCAGAGACACGGTCTGTTCCACAGGATCGACCGGCGAGAAATGCGCGATCAGGAACGCGAGCGTGATGCCGCTGCCGACGACAAATAGAAACTGCAGGAAACGCTTGCCCGCATAGATCAGAAAGCCATTCATGGCATCCACCCTCCAATAGCAGAAGGGGAGCGGCCGGCAGCCCGGCCACGCCCCATATCGACGCGATCAGTTCTTGGGAGCGTCCGGATTGGCCTTCAGGCCGACAACCATATAGCGGATGTTCGACCAGTTCGGACCCGAGGCGGAATAGGGGTTCTCGGCGCTCGGATAATTGGTCCAGTAGGTTGTGTCGAACGGCGCGAACTTGTTGTAGGCCATCAGCGGGATCATCGGCATCTCTTCGACAGCGAGCTTCAGGAAGTCCTGGCCAACCTTCGTGACATCAGGAGAATCGAAGGCGATCGACCGGTTTTTCGCGATCAGCTGGTCGAGGCGCGGATCCTGCCAGCGCTGCAGGTTTCGCGGCGGCTGAATCTGGCCGACCGGCTTGATGAACTCCGAATGGTAGCTGTCCAGGAAGAAGGACAGATCCGGATGGCCTCCCCAGGTTTCGATGCTCCAGTAGATCGCCGTTTCGAAATCGCCGGTGCTCAGACGCTGGCCGTTCGTCGGGCCGGCGACGTCCACCTTCGTGGCGATGCCGTTCTGGCTCCATTGCTGGGCGATGACCGTGCCGGCACGGGCAAGGGTCGGAATGGCGTCACCCTCCACCTGCAGGCGGATCGTGAACGGCGTGCCGTCAGGCTTCATCCATTGCTTGCCATTCTTCTTGAAACCGGCTTTCTGCAACAGTTCGGTCGCGGCCTGGACATCCTGTTTCCACCAGCCGAAGCCGAAGGTGCGCTGCAGCTGTTTCGGATCGGTCGGAATCTGGTCGCCCCACTGGCCGCGGACCATTGTGGCGATCTGGGCGGAGATGTTGGGATCATAAGGCTTGATCTTGCGGCTGCCGGTATCGAGCTCGAAATTGGTGAGCCAGTCCTGCATCGGTGCATAATAATCGTCCGGCGCCGAGCCGGTCGGCGGTGTGGCAAGGGCCGCAAGATTGGCGGCCCCGCGATAGGAGCCGAGCGCCACGGCGCGGATATCGATCATCAGCGCCAGTGCCCAGCGGACATCCTTGTTGTCGTAGGGCGCCTTCTTCGTGTTGAAGAGCACCGACGGCAGGGTCGGATCGGGATGGGCAAAGGGGAAGCCCTTCAGCCAGGAGGCGACGCTCTTGCTGTCGCGCATCATGGCGAACATGCCCTCGGGCGCCATGTCATTGATCACATCAAGGTTGTGATTGCGCTGCTCGATGACGCGAGCCTCTGGATTTCCGGCAGCACGATAGACGACATATTTGACCTGCGGCGGCTCCTTGGCGGCCATGCCAATCGAACTGCGCTGCCAGTCGTCACGCAATTTCCAGATGGTCCAGTTGCCACCCTTGTCATAGCTTTGCAGCACATAGGCGCCGAGCGAGACCGGCGGGTTGTTCTTGAATGCCAAGGGATCGCCCGCTTTTTCGAAGACGTGCTTGGGCATGATCCAGGCGGCGTTCCAACGCACGGTAAACAGTGTGTGGAAGCGAGAATTGGGTTTCTTCAGATGGAAGACGACCGTCTGAGGATCGGGATTCTCGATGCTGGCGACGTTAACGGTGAAAGGGGCGCTCCAGGACATGCCCGGATGGTCGATCTGCGTCTGGACCGTATAGACCACATCGTCACTGGTGAATTCGACGCCATCGCTCCAGTAGATGCCCTTGCGCAGCTTCACGGTCATCTGCGTGAAATCGGCATTATAGGCAGGAGGCTCCATCGCCAGCGCATTCTGCCAGGCATCCGGACCACCTTCGGGATTGATGAACCACAGCGTATCGGTCGTCAGTTGCTGCAGGCCGTTGAGATTGGCCGCACCACCGCCGCCCGGTGCCCAGACGTTGAACCAGTCTGCATTCTGTTGCGGCGTGCCCTGAATGATCAGCGTTTCATTGCGCGGAATGCCGGCAATGAAATCCTGCGCGTAGGCAGGGAGGGCGGCGAGAGACAATAGGGCAATCACTGCAAATCTAGGGAATTTCATCGGACGCTCCTCCTCCTCGGCCCGCATGGGCGGGCGCTTCCCGTAATCCGTTATCGATCGCGTTCCGGCAAAAGCGCCTGCATAGGGATCTGATGACCCGTATGACTCCTCCAACCGCTTAGCCTCGCTGCAGCATTTATCGACAATTTTTCACCAAACGGCAACAGGTAATTTTAAAAATGCCGAAAACTCTTGGTATTCCGGGCATTTTCTAACTCCAATACAAGTGTGACTTTTTATATTATTGACAAAATGGTCATTTCGCATAGCTTTTGCGACGAGCGCGGCGCCCTCCCAAGACAGCCGCACCTCATCACCATATCGGTCGGCTGGCCCTCGGGAGGAGGCTGAGGCATGACCGTTCAAGAGGAAAAGACGATGACGAGTTCCTATGACGTGACCATCAACGTTCACGCCGGAAGGCCGACCGAGCCTTATAAGCCGCTGTGGAACTGGTTCGGTTACGATGAGCCGAACTACACCTATTCTCCACACGGCAAAAAGCTCCTGAAGGAGTTGACGGAGCTCAGCCCCGTCGCACCACGCATTCGCGCCCATAATCTATTGACGAGCGGCGACGGTAAGCCGGCCCTGAAATGGGGCTCGACCAATGCTTACACAGAGGATGCGAACGGCAATCCGGTCTATGACTGGACGATCATCGACCAGATCTTCGACACCTATGTCGAAGCCGGTAACATACCGCTGATCCAGATCGGCTTCACGCCGGAAGCGCTTTCCGATTTCGACGGCCCCTACAAGCATGATTGGGAGCCGGCCGACAAATATGCGACGATCACCACCGGCTGGACCGCGCCGCCCAAGGACCTGAAAAAGTGGGGCGACCTGATCGAGGCTTGGGCACGGCATCTTGCCGACCGCTACGGCGAAGACGTCGTCTCTTCCTGGCCCTGGGAAGTCTGGAACGAGCCCGACGGCCATTACTGGACCGGTACGATCCCGGAATTCTGCGCCATGTATGACGCAAGCGCGCGCGCCGTGAAGCGCGCCCTGCCGAAGGCGCGCGTCGGTGGCCCGCACACCTGTGGTGCCTTTGCCAATGAGAAGGCGCAGACTTTCCTGCGCGCCTTCCTGCGCCACGTCGTCGAGAACAAGCCGCCGCTCGATTTCATCGCTTTCCACGCCAAGGGAAATCCGGTCATCTACGACGGCCACGTGCGCATGGGCCTGCACAAGCAGCTGCGCGACATCGAAACCAACCTCGCCATCATCAACGAATTCCCCGAACTGCGGCACTTGCCTGTCGTCATCGGCGAATCCGATCCGGAGGGATGCGCGGCCTGCTCGGCCCGCGTGCACCCGCAAAACGGCTATCGCAACGGCCCGCTCTACGGCGTCTATGTCGTCGAAAGCATGATTCGTACCTACGAATTGTCTCGCCGCGCCAATATCGAAATCGAGGGTGCGGTCACCTGGGCCTTCCTCTTCGACGACCAGCCCTATTTCGACGGCTTCCGGGATCTGGCGACCAACGGCGTCGACAAGGCGGTGCTGAACGGCTTCCGCATGCTCGGCAAGCTCGATGGGCAATGGCTGGAATCAGACAGCGACTATCGCCGCGATATCGAGGACATCATGAGCCACGGCGTTCGCGACAAGCCCGACGTCAACGTCGTGGCGACCCGTGACGACAAGGGCGTCTCGGTTCTCGTCTGGCACTATCATGACGATGATGAGGCCGGCCCTGCCGCAGAGGTCAGTCTCTCCGTCGACGGATGGGACAGCCGGCCGACGTCGCTCAAACATTTCCGGATGGACGAGGAGCATTCAAATTCGTTCCGCCTCTGGAAGGAAATGGGCAAGCCGCAGGAGGTCGAGGGCGCCGACTACACGAAGCTCGAAGCCGCAGGAAAGCTCGCAGAGATCGACAGCAAGGCATCGGTCGCCGTCAAGGACGGCAAGATCGATCTGCATTTCTCCCTGCCGCGTCAAGGCGTTTCTCTCCTTCGCCTGGACTGGTGAGACGGCAGGCCAAGGGGAGCGCGATCCTCCACATTGCGCTCCCTGCCTTTGCCGCAACCGCCGATTTCGCGATCCTTCTCGCCTGCCTGAAAACCACCAATAGCGAACTGACGATGGGCGCGATTCAGCCTGGGAATGGCGCCCATATTCCGTCAGCCGGTTGCGTTTGACATATCACTGCGGAACGCCCGACAACGACTTGCTCGGCGCCCAGCCGATAACCAAGTTGATGAGCCCTCCTCATTTCATCTTTAGCAGGCATCGACCGTTCCGTTGCCGAGGCGGGTAGCGATGCTCTGCAACTCCACATCTCTTCGGCGTTGATGCGGCCTTCCACCACAAACAGGTTTACATGTATCAACTGACATGTTAGTCCACACGTACTGACATGAAGGAGATATTTTGGTGACGGGGTTTGGTTTGTCGGTCGCTCTGGCGACGCCTTTCGAAAGCAGCGGGGCTATTGCCGCTGACGTCATGCTCGCCCAGGCAAAGCGGAGCCTGGCTTCGGGCTGTGCCAGCGTTACGCTGTTCGGAACGACCGGCGAAGGGGCCTCGATCGGCACCCAGGAACGGGAACGGATTCTCCACGCATTTCTCGCCGGCGGTATCCAGCCCTCCCAGATTGTCGTTGGCGTCCTCGTCGACGCGGCTGAAGATGCCGCCCAGCAGATCTCGCAGGCGCTCTTGAAGGGTGTACGCAACATCCTGCTGGCGCCGCCTTCCTATTTCAAGAATGTGAGCGACGACGGCCTGTTTGCCTGGTTTGCCGATGTGTTCGCGCGGGTGGGAAGCAAGGCGCGTGACGTCCTCGTCTACAATATTCCGTCGGTGACGATGGTGGCCTTGAGTATCGATCTGATCGGCCGCCTGCGAACCGCGTTTCCTTCGGTCGTCACCGGTGTCAAGGACTCCTCCGGCGACTGGCCCTATACGGAAGCGCTTCTGGGCAAACATGGCGACCTCATCATCCTGATCGGCGACGAACGGCATCTTGCCAAAGGCGTGCGCATGGGCGGCCAGGGTGCGATTTCGGGCATGGCGAATTTCGCCCCTGATGAAGTGCGGTCAATGGCTGTCGACGGCAATGACGATCCGCGCGTCGAACGCTTCGTATCGGAGCTTCTGAAGCATCCCGTCACGCCGGCTGTAAAAGTCATGGTGTCGAAGATGACGGGCGATGATACTTGGCTTGCCGTTCGCCCGCCTTTGACGTCAATCTCCGCCGACGGCAGGCGCGAGCTTGCTCTTGCCTTTGATGGACTTTTCCGCACAAAGGCAGCATAGCGGTCATGTACGAGGAGAGCCCGATGGATGGAGCTGACGAGCAGCCGACGCTGAGAGAAAAAGCTTATGAGAGCTTTACCCGGCATCTGCTTGCGCGTGACGTCCGTCCTGGGCAATTCGTCTCCCAGCGCAGGCTGGTCGAGCTGACCGGCTTGACGCTCGGCGCAATCCGCGAGCTTATTCCACGCCTTGAAGCGGAAGGGCTCATCAAGACCGTGCCGCAACGCGGCCTGCAGATTGCCCATATCGATCTCAATCTCATCCGTGAAGCCTTTCAGCTTCGGCTTTTTCTCGAAAAGGAGGCCGTTGCGATCTTTACGCAAACGGCCAGTGACGAGACGATTGGCGGGATGCTGAGCGAGCATCGCGAGATCATGTCGGCAATCGAAGGCGGCAATCATTCGCATGATCTGGAGGTTCGCGCCCAGGCAGTCGACTGGGGCATGCATGACGCCTTTATCGATGCGTTGGGCAATACCATCATTTCCAATGCCTATCGCGTCAATTCGATCAAGATGCGCCTGATCAGCCAGGAACGCTTCCGCATCGACGGCCGCGTCGGTCCCGTCATGGGAGAGCACCTTCGTGTGCTTGAGGCGATTGAACAGAGAAATGCGGGAGAGGCCGTTGATGCCCTTGCCGCCCATATCAATCACGCACGAAGTCGTGCGCTTAGACTATAGACTGACGCCTGCGGTGAGGAGATCGCGGGCCACACAAGAGGAGGAGAGCAGCATGCCATCGTCATTCATTCATCCGACACGTCGCCACTTTCTGGCGGGATCGGCGGCCATCGGTGCAGCCGGGCTTCTCGGCATCAAGCCCGCCTCTGCGGCTGTGGACTGGAAGCGTTTTGCCGGAACAACCCTTGAGGTCAACCTCGTCAAGAGCCCGCGCAGCGAAACGATCCTGAAATATCTCAGCGAATTCGAAGCGTTGACGGGCATCAAGGTCAATGCCGAAGCAACACCCGAACAGCAGCAGCGCCAGAAGACCACGATCGAACTGAGTTCGGGCAAGCCGAGCTTCGACGTTGTGCATCTCAGCTATCACGTCCAGAAGCGGCAGTTTGAAAAAGGCGGCTGGCTTGCCGATATCAGCGGCTTCGTCAAGGATCCCTCGCTGACCGACCCGTCGCTGGTCGAGAGCGATTTTGCTGAAGCCGGCCTGCAGTTCGCCAAGGATTCGCAGGGTGTCTTGCGCTCCCTTCCCTTCTCGGTGGATTACTGGATCGTCTATTGGAACAAGGAACTGTTCGAAAAGAAGGGCCTTTCCTACCCTTCGACCTTCGACGAAATGGCCAGCGCCGCCGAAGCTCTGACCGACAAGTCCTCCAACACCTACGGCTTCGTTGCCCGCGGCCTCAAGAATGCCAATGTGCCCGTCTGGACGACGCTGCTGCTTGGCTACGGCTCAACGCCGCTTGGACCTGATGGAAAGCTGCGCACGACATCTGACGAGGCCGTCCAGGCAGCGACAATGTATCAGCGGCTGATGACGAAGGCGGCACCCGTCGGCGTTTCCGGTTTCAACTGGGCAGAAGCGCAGTCGGCCTTCCTGCAGGGCAAGGTCGGCATGTGGCTGGACGGCGTCGGCTTTGCTCCGCCGATCGAAAACCCCGAAAAGTCCCGCGTGGTCGGCAAGGTCGGTTACGGTGTCATGCCGAAGGGACCGAAGGCCCAGGCCGCTGCAACGACGGGTGACGGTATTGGCGTCACCGCGGCCAGCAAGAACAAGGAAGCAGCCTATCTGTTCTGCCAGTGGGTCGTTTCCCACGAAATGGGCGCGCGCCTTCTGCAGGCTGGTGCGGGTGTTCCGTTCCGTAACTCGATTCTCGAAGATCGGAAGGTTCGCGAAGGCGTCACCATGCCGAGCGCCTGGGTCGATGCGGTCGTGGGCTCAGCAAAGGTTTCGCAGCTCGCCCTGCCGGTCATCATTCCGGTCACCGAGTTCCGCGACATCTACGGCGTCGGCCTGACCAACATGATCAGCGGCGCCGATCCGGCAGCAGAACTGAAAAGCGCAACGGCGCAGTTCGAACCCGTATTGGCCCGAAGCGAGGGATAATGGCGTCCGTAAGCATGGAAACCACGCGGTCGAAAAGCACCGTAAATGGCCGGAGCAAGCTTGGCAGGCTTGCTCCGAACTACTGGCCCTTCGTTGTCCCGGCACTCGTCGTCATTGCCGCGGTCATCGTCTTCCCGTGGGTGTTCACGCTCTGGATGAGCGTGAACAGCTGGACGCTGGGCCAGTCGGTGGTTTTCGCGGGGCTGGACAATTACAGCCGGCTGCTGGTGGACATGCGCTTCTGGGAATCGCTGTGGCACACCACGCTCTATACGCTGCTTGCGGTCGTCGCCCCGCTGTTTCTGGGTACACTGGCAGCCCTGATTTTCGACGCGCAGTTTCCGTTCCGCGGATTGCTGCGCGGCATTTTCGTCATGCCGATGATGGCGACACCCGTTGCCATCGCGCTGGTCTGGACCATGATGTTCCACCCGCAGCTCGGCGTGCTCAACTACCTGCTCTCCCTGATCGGAATCGGGCCCCAGGAATGGATCTACAATCAGATCAGCGTGATTCCTTCGCTCGTGCTGGTCGAAACCTGGCAATGGACGCCGCTGATCATGCTCATCGTGCTTGGAGGGCTCGCTGCCGTTCCGCGCGAACCCTATGAAAGTGCCGAGATCGACGGGGCAAATGCGTGGCAGAAGTTCCGCTATCTGACACTGCCGATGATAGCGCCCTTCCTGATGATCGCCGTCATCATCAGAAGCATCGATGCGGTCAAGAGCTTCGACATCATCTATGCGATGACGCAGGGCGGTCCCGGCACGGCCTCCGAGACGATCAACATCTATCTCTATAATACGGCCTTTTCCTATTACGACATCGGCTACGGGTCGGCGATGGCGGTCGTGTTCTTCATTATCATCGTCGCGCTTTCCTTCGTGCTGATGATGGTCCGGCAGCGCGCCAACTGGTCCGACACGGAGTCACGCTGATGAAACGCAAGACGATCGACCGCATCGGGCTGCTGTTTGTCGCCCTTGTCATGGTCTCGCCGGTCATCCTGTTTTTCCTCTGGATGATTTCGCTGTCGCTGAAATACGAAATCGATAACGGCGCCTACCCGCCGATCTTCATCCCCGAGCGTTTTGCCTGGACGAATTACCTGAAGGTTTTCGAGGAGAACAATTTCTTCCTCTATTTCTGGAATTCCGTGTTGGTGACCGGTGGTGCGACTTTGCTTGCTCTGCTTATCGGCGTGCCCGCCGGCTATGGAATTGCACGCCTGAAGGCGGAGCGGTCGGCGATGGTCATCATGATCGCCCGCATGACGCCTGGCCTGTCCTTCCTGATACCGCTTTTCCTGCTGTTCCAGTGGCTCAACCTTCTCGGCACGCTCTGGCCACAGATCATCATCCATCTCGTCGTGACGGTGCCGATCGTCGTCTGGATCATGATCGGCTATTTCGAGACGACACCGATGGAACTCGAGGAGGCAGCCAGCATCGATGGGGCGACATCCTGGCAGGTTTTCCGTCTGGTGGCGCTGCCGATTGCCAGGCCGGGCATCGTCGTCGCCTTCATCCTGTCGGTCATTTTTTCCTGGAACAACTTCGTGTTCGGCATTGTGCTTGCGAGCCGCGAAACCAGAACCCTGCCCGTCGCGGTCTACAACATGCTGTCATTCGAGCAGGTCAGTTGGGGGCCGCTTGCCGCGGCCGCGCTGATCGTCACGCTACCCGTGCTGGTGCTGACGATGTTTGCGCAAAAGCAGATCGTCGCAGGCCTGACGGCGGGCGCCGTTAAGGGCGGCTGAACCAAGCACCGAAAGGGACAATCAACATGGCTAATGTGAACATTCGAAACGTCCAGAAGCGCTTCGGTGCCGTCAACGTCATCCGGGACATCAGCGTCGACATCGCCGATGGGGAGTTCGTCGTTCTCGTCGGCCCGTCCGGCTGCGGCAAGTCTACCCTGCTGCGCATGATCGCCGGGCTCGAAGAGATGAGCGACGGAGAAATCCGGATCGGCGTCCGGGACGTCAGCAATCTGCGGGCGCGAGACCGGGATATTGCGATGGTCTTCCAGAACTATGCGCTCTACCCGCATCTCAGCGTCGCCGACAATATGGGCTTTGCCCTGAAGCTGAAGAAGACGGATGCGTCGGAAATTTCTCAGCGGGTCAACAAGGCCGCAGGCATCCTCGGCCTCGAAAAGCTGCTCGATCGCTATCCGAAACAGCTCTCGGGCGGCCAGCGCCAGCGCGTCGCCATGGGCCGCGCACTGGTGCGCGATCCGCAGGTCTTCCTTTTCGACGAGCCGCTTTCCAATCTCGACGCCAAGCTGCGCGTGCAGATGCGTGCCGAAATCAAATCCTTGCATCAGCGCATCAAGACAACGACGATCTACGTCACCCACGACCAGATCGAAGCCATGACGATGGCCGACAAGATCGTCGTGCTGCATGACGGCGTGATCGAGCAGGTCGGAGCTCCGCTTGAGCTTTACGATCGGCCAGCCAACCTCTTCGTTGCCGGTTTCATCGGCTCACCGTCGATGAATTTCATCGATGGCAGGATCGAAGAGGGTGTTTTCCGGACGGAGAAAGGCCTGGCCTTGCCATTGCCTGATAGTATCAAGAGTGCGCCGCCTGCCGGCCAGTTGATCTATGGTATCCGCCCGGAGCATATTCGCGCCAGCCAGGGCGGGATTGCCGGTCGCGCCGAGATCGTCGAAGGAACGGGATCGGAAATCTTTGCCAAGCTGGATTGCAGCGGCGAAGAGATTTCTTGCCTCTTCCGCGAACGTTTGGCGATCAATTACGGCGACACCGTCTCCATCTCGATCGATCCGGCAAGCGTCCATCTCTTCGACAAGTCGACTGGTCGGCGCGTTTGAACCCGATCGCTCCTGGTATGGGCAGCAAGCCGCGCCACGTCCTGTGCGTCGGGGCGGCCGTCCTGGATACGTTGTTTCGGGTCAGGACAATTCCGCAGACGCCCGGCAAGGTCCTGCCCTACGAGATGCTGCAGGTGGCTGAGGGAATGGCTTCCAGTGCGGCCTTTGCCGTCGTGCGCCTCGGCGGCATGGCAAGTCTCTGGAGCGCCGTCGGCGACGATCAGGCCGGGCAGCAGATCCTATCGGAACTGGAGCAAGCGGGCATTGATGTCCGCGGCATCGTCCAGGCTCCCGGTGCCCGCTCAGCCGTTTCGACAATCCTCATCGACGATAACGGTGAGCGCCTGATCGTCCCCTTTTACGACCCGCGCCTGCATGAAGACATAAGGGACGTAACGGCCGACGATCTCGCCGCATTCGATGCCGTGCTGGTGGATGTCCGTTGGCCCGCTCTCGCCATCAAGGTCCTGTGCACCGCCAGGCAGGCGGGCAAGCCCGCGATCCTTGACGGCGATGTCGCCCCGCCTGACGTCATCGACATGCTGGCGAGACAGGCGGATCATATCATCTTTTCCGAGCCTGCAGCCCACAGCCTTTCAGGGATCAGTGATCCTGCCGCCATGATCCCGCTTCTGAAGCTGCGTTATCCGCAGGCATTGGTCGTCGTTACCGCCGGCGAGCGCGGCAGCTACTGGTGGGACGAACAAGCAGCCTGCGTCGCCCATATGCCTGCGTTTCGCGTCAAGACCGTCGACACGCTTGCGGCCGGAGACATCTTCCACGGCGCCTATGCGCTGGCGATTGCCGAAGGACTGTCGATCGACACTGCCATTCAAATGGCTTCGGCCGCCGCCGCATTGAAATGCAGTGTCTTTGGTGGACGGCTGGGCGCGCCCGACCGGACTGGTGTTGCGGCCTTGTTGCGGCACGCTGGTTTCACGGAAACAGCTGACGCCTAGCGCGCCTGCGGGCAAACGAGATAAGCCTCAGTCTTCGCTCACATAGGCGAGGTAGCGCCTCTTGCTCGGCTGCAGGTGATCGACGCAGAGCTGCGCCAGAACCCAGTTGTCCCTGCCCTTCAACATCTCGATCATCAGCCGGTGATGTTCATGCGAGATCTGCAACGATTCCTTGCTCGACATGGAGTTGGCGCGCACCGGCAGGCTGAGGCGCATGTAAAGCTCGATCGATTGCACGAGATGTGAATTGCCGCAGGCGCCGAAGAGCGTCAGGTGAAACCTGTCATTCGTCTCGTGCACACCGCGCAGATAGCCGGATTCGACGTGTCGGCCATGCTCTTCGTGCAAGACCGTCAATTCAGAGATCAACTCGTCAGGCGCCGGCAGCGGAATCCAGAGTGCCGCCTGCCGCTGCAGCAATTCGCGCACGTCATAGATCTCCTGCACCTGCCTTGATGTCAGCGAGCGCACGGTGGCGCCCTTGTTGCGCTCGCGTACGACGATGCCCATCGTCTCCAACTGGACGATCGCCTGGCGCGCGAAGTGTCGCGTCACATGGAAGCGCGCAAGCAGCGTATCCTCCGTCAGGCGGGTGCCGGGGGCCAGCCGTCCGAAGATGATGTCCTCTTCAAGTGCGCGCACGATGCTCAGATCGTCGTGCTCGATCTCGTCTTCACGGCTTTCATTGAGCGTCTGCATCAACAAGTTCTCCGGCAATGCGCCATCTTATCGCGGTTTGCGTTCGGGGTCGAACCGGCTCTGCCGATAGATGTCTTCGACGAGCGCCAGCGTCTTCAGATTATCGTCAGGCACCGTCTCCATCGCCGTACGGCCCTCCAGCCCGTCGAGGAAATGCGCAATCGTTGCGTCGTAAGCGCCCTGATAGACGGCATCCGCATCGAACTCCTCCACGCGCTGCATATGACCTTTTGCAGAAAGACGACTTCCATCCAGTTCCAGCGTCGCCTGCGTGCCGGATATCCGCAGATGGTCGCGCGGTGCCGCCGGCGCGCCGTGCACTGCCAGATTGGCGTTTACCGTGACGATCACCCCGTCGTCCAGACGGCGCAGGACGACAGCGGCGACATCTTCGGCGATAATGTCGTCATTGCTGCGCTCGAGCCTTGCCGCAACCACTTCCATTTCGCCCAGCAGGTAGCGAAGCGCATCCAGATGATGAATCATCACTTCCATGACCAGCAGACGCTGCTGCCTGCGGAAAAACGGCTGGCGTATGAGTGCAGGCCTGTTCCCCTCGGCGTCGGCAATCATGCCACTCGAGAAGAATTCAAACTGAACCTGCCTGATATTGCCGGCCAGGCCTTCATCCAGCCAAGCCTTTAGCCGGCGGTAATAGGCGCGAAACCGCCAGTTCTCGTGCACCATCAGACGGATGGAAGATGGCAGGCCTGCAACGAGGGCGACCGCCTGATCATAGTCGGGCGCGAGCGGTTTTTGGCAGAGGATATCGATGCCCTTTGCCGCTGCCAGTCGCACAAGATCCACATGCGCCTCGCGCGGGGCGCAGATATCGACGGCGTCGAGCGCTTCTTCCGCCAGCATGGCCTCTGCGCTCGCGTAATTGCGGGGAATGCCGAACTTGCCGCTTTTGGCCGCGCGGGCCTGCCCCGAGGGATCGGCGATCGCCACGATCTCCGCACGGGCCGACTGCTTTGCCCACGCAGGCAGGTGATAGTCGCTGACCCAACCAGCCCCGATGACACCTACCCGCCTTCGTTTTACGTCCACGACAAACCACTCCCGTTCCGTTTTATCGATAATTTAGCCTCCATCTCCCAGAAAGCCAATGCACACGATGAAGGAAAAGCTGTAGATATCTCGAATTATCTTGAGTTTTCTCAATTAAATTCCATGACGAGAGCAACAGGCGTGACCGCAACCATATCTTCTTTATTGACAATCTCGCATATCGCTTTAGGCTTGGCCTCGACTTAAGGGATGAGGGAGGAACAATTGTCGAGCGGTCTTCGTCGCAAGCTGACGAGTTACGGCGATCAGGGTTTTTCCCTTTTCCTGCGAAAGGCTTTTATCAAAGCCATGGGCTATTCGGACGATGCTCTGGATCGCCCGATCGTTGGCATTGCCAATACCTACAGCGATTTCAACCCGTGCCACGGCAATGTCCCACAGCTCATCGACGCTGCCAAGCGCGGTGTTATGCTGGCGGGTGCCATGCCGATGGTCTTTCCGACCATATCCATCCATGAGAGCTTTGCCTCGCCGACCTCGATGTATCTGCGCAACCTGATGGCGATGGAAACCGAGGAGATGATCCGTGCCCAGCCGATGGATGCGGTGATCCTCATCGGCGGCTGCGACAAGACCCTGCCGGCTCAGATCATGGCGGCCGCCAGCAGCGAGATCCCGGCGATCTTCCTGCCGACCGGGCCGATGGCTGTCGGTCATCACAAGGGCGAAAGGCTTGGCGCCTGTACCGATTGCCGCCGCTTCTGGGGACGTTTTCGTGCCGGCGAAATCGATGAGGCCGAGATTACGGACGTCAACAACAAGCTCGCCAGCTCCGTCGGCACCTGCACGGTGATGGGAACGGCAAGCACGATGGCCAACCTGACAGAAGTAATGGGTCTTTGCGTGCCGCGGGCGGGATCGGCGCCAGCGGCTGAATCCGAACGTGTGCGCCTCGCCGAGGAGACCGGACGCGTCGCCGCCGGCCTGGCAACCGATCCGGATGCGCCCCTTGTGCGCGATATCCTGACACCTGCGGCGATCCGTAACGGTCTCGTCGCGCTGCAGGCGATGGGTGGCTCCACCAATGCCGTCGTCCACCTCGCCGCCATCACTGGCCGGCTCGGCCAACGTCTCGATATGGCCGAGCTTGACAGGCTCGGCAAGATCATCCCGCTGCTGGTCGATCTTCAGCCCTCCGGCCAGCATTATATGGAACAATTCCACGAGGCCGGCGGCGTGCAGGCGCTGCTGAAGGCCGTGCGCCACGAGATCGACGGCAATCAGCGGACGGTCCATGGCAAAACGATCGGCGAGGTGATCGATAGCGCCCCCGACGAACCGGGCCAGACCATCATCCGCACGGTAGAAAAGCCACTGAAACCCATCGGCACGATTGCCGTTTTGTCCGGCAACCTCGCCCCCCGCGGCGCTGTCATCAAACAATCGGCCGCATCAAAGGACCTGCTGCAGCATGAAGGGCGGGCTGTTGTCTTCGATTCCGTCGAGGACATGACTTTGAGGATCGATAGCGAAGGGCTGGACGTGAGGGCCGATGATGTTCTCGTGCTGCGCAACGCCGGTCCCAAGGGAGCGCCGGGCATGCCGGAGGCCGGCTATCTGCCGATCCCGCGCAAGCTCGCGCGGCAGGGTATCAAGGATATGGTGCGCATCTCCGATGCCCGAATGAGCGGCACTGCCTTCGGCACCATCGTGTTGCATATCGCACCGGAGGCCGCCGCCGGCGGACCGCTGGCAATCGTCAGGACGGGAGACCGCATCCGCCTGGACGTCGCTGAACGGCGAATAGACCTTGTCATCGACCAGGCCGAATTCGACCGGCGCATGGCAGAACTCGGCGACGTATCCAGAGCCGAACCACCGCGCGGCTATGCGAAGCTTTACCATACCCGCGTGCTGCAGGCCGACGAAGGCGTGGATTTCGATTTCCTCCAGCATGAGGAGTTGGAGGCGAAATGAGCATGGTGGATAGCGAAGCGCCACTCTGCCTTCCCCGCCTGCCGCTGACGCGCCTTCCGTCAAACCCGCTGCCACAGGACACGATCGACACGCATTTCCACGTCTTCCGTGCGGATGCACCACTTAATACACCGCGAAGCTATACGCCTGACATCGCAACGACTGCCGACTGGATCGCCTTCGCCGACCAGCTCGGTATCGGCAGGGGCATCCTCGTCCAGCCAAGCGTCTATGGACTTGACAATCAGGTGCTGATCGAGGCGCTAACTGCCTTCCCCGACCGCCTGCGCGGTATCGTCGTCATCGAGCCCGATGCGAGCCCTGACGAGATTGCCCGCCTCGACCGGCTTGGTGTCCGCGGCGTGCGCATCAACACCCGTAACAAGGGCGGCCTGCCGCTTGCCGCCGCCGAAACGCTTGCATCGGAAATACGCGATTTCGGCTGGTCGCTGCAGCTGCAGGTCAGCCCGGAACAGATCACCGGGCTCGCTGGGCGTCTGCGGGATCTTGAGGTTCCTTTCGTCATCGATCATCTGGGCTTCATACCGCTTGCCGACGGTGCTTGGCGGCAGCATCTGCCGGCGCTCCAGCGGCTGGCCGATAGTCCCGGCGGCTACATCAAGCTGACAGCCCCCTACCGGCTGACGCGCGAGCGCGGCTATCCAGGTTTTGGCGAAGTGGTGAAGGCGCTTGGCACCAGCCATCCGGAAAAGCTGCTCTGGGGCAGCGATTGGCCGCACACCGAACTCTGGAGCGATATGCCTGATGATGCCGAGTTGATAGACGGGATGCAGGACGCCATTGGTACCCCCGCGCTTGCCCGCAAAATCTTCGTCGAAAACGCCGAAAAACTCTTCTTTGATCGCTGAACGGCAGATGCCTTGACGAT
This sequence comes from Rhizobium sp. 01L419, assembly GCF_056400025.1. Classification (NCBI taxonomy): domain Bacteria; kingdom Pseudomonadati; phylum Pseudomonadota; class Alphaproteobacteria; order Hyphomicrobiales; family Rhizobiaceae; genus Rhizobium; species Rhizobium sp. 01L419. The sequence continues at coordinate 291,847 of NZ_JBFTSM010000002.1, read as the reverse complement.
GGCCAAGAGCACCTATGTGATTGTTGTCGCTTTCTTTGCCGGAGCGGCTGCGAGTCGGCAGGTGTCATGATCCGCGCGATCTGGGCGGTTGGGGGAAATGTGAGCAAGAGCTACGATTTTATCATTGCCGGCGGCGGGTCTGCTGCCTCCGTTGCGGCCATGCGGCTGGTGCGGGATTTCGGATTTTCGGTGCTGATCATTGAACGCGGGCCGCGTGACACAGCAAAGCTGATGTCCTTTCCAGCCGGCTATATGAAATATCTCGCCCGCGACGATTTCCTCGAAATGCACCATACGGTGCCACAGCCACAGCTTGGCGGCCGTGGGCCGATCGTGCCGGTCGCCAGGGCGCTCGGCGGTGGCAGCGCGGTCAATGCCATGGTCTATATGCGCGGCCAGAAGGAGGATTACGATAGCTGGTCCGCCTATCTCGGCAACGGGACCGAGTGGTCTTATGCCGACATGCTGCCGCACTTCAAAAATATCGAGGCCAATAGCCGCTTCAACAACGAATTCCACGGCATTTCCGGCAATCTGCGCGTTTCCGAGCCGCGCCATATCTCGGATACGACCGAGGATTTCATCCTCGCCGCGCAAGGGCTCGGCCACCCCTATAATCCCGATTTCAACGGCGTCAGGCAGAATGGCGTCGGCATCATGCAGCACACCTTCGCCAAATGGGGTCGCCGGACCGAGCGGTCGGATGCGAAGAAAGCCTTTCTCGATCCGCTGGCTAGCGACAAGAAGCTTGAGATTATTACAGAAGCGCGCGTCGACCGCCTGATCATCCGGAACGGCCGCGCGGTCGGCGTTGCCTATACGCGGGGCGGCCAGACCCACGAAGCCACGGCCGAACGTGAGGTGCTTGTCGCGTCGGGAACCTATAACAGCGCCAAGCTGCTGATGCTTTCAGGGATCGGCCCTGCCGATCACCTGCGCGAACACGGCATCAAGGTGGTCGCCGACCTGCCCGGCGTCGGCGCCAATCTGCAGGATCACCACGAAGTTCCCGTCATCGCCACTACGAAGGGCAAGTCCGGCTATTTCGGCGAAGACAAGGGCTGGCCGATGGTCCGCAACGGCTTGCAATACCTGCTCTTCGATTCCGGGCCTGTGACGACGACGGGGATCGAATCGTGCCTATTCTACGATCCTGACGGTGGCGAGCGGCCGACGATCCAGCTCTATTGCGCACCGATCGTCTATCTCGATCGCGACGTCTCCTCTGCCAAGCCGACCTGGGGCGTGACTTTCACCTCCTGCCTGCTGCGGCCAAAGGCACGCGGCAGCGTGAAATTGCGCTCGGCCAATCCCGCCGACCAACCGCTCGTGGACTGCAATTTCTTCGGAGATCCCGATGATCTGCGGCTGACGCTCGCGTCCTTGAAGACGGCGCGGCAGCTTCTGGAAACGGAACCCTTCCGCTCGAAGATCGCAATGGAGATCCTGCCCGGTAAGGCGCTGCAGGACGAAGACGCGCTGACGAAATTCGCAGGCCAGACCGTCAAGACGAACTATCATCCCTCCGGCAGTCTGCGCGTGGGGCCGGAGAGCGACCCCATGGCTGTGGTCGACGGTACGCTGAAGGTCCGCGGGCTCGAGGGGCTGCGGGTGATCGATTGTTCGATCATTCCCTTCATCCCGTCAGGCAATACAAACGCACCGGCCATGGCGATCGGCTCCAAGGCAGCCGATATGATCCGCAGGGATTACCATTGAATGCCGCTCATTTTGACGCTATATAACGTCAATAATATTGGCATGGAGATGGATCATGGGCCTCGCACAATATGCGGATGATGGGCTGTTTGCACCGCGCAAGATTGCCGATGCTTTCCGCACGACCAGTGAGGAGATTGCTCGCACCGCCGGTCTCGGCAAGGATGCCATCCAGCGCAAGGATCGCATCCGTTCCGACAAGACGCAGCGACGCCTGCGCGAAATGATCGAAGTCGTCAACAAGGCCGAACCCCGCTTCGGCTCGGCGCTGATGGCCTATGCCTGGTATCGCTCCGAGCCCTTATCCGGCTTTTCGGGCCAGACAGCAATGCAGCTGGTCCGCGACGGACGGGCCGACGAGGTCATGGATTATATCGATGCGATCGACGCCGGCGTTCACGCCTAGTCGCTTATGATGCGCTACCAAGGAAAGCTCTACCGTGCGCTGAACCCGGTCTATGCGCGCCAGCCGCTTTCCGGCCGCGGCGCCGAACTCTATGGCGGTCGGTTCAATCCCAAGGGGATGCCGGCGCTCTATACGTCCCTGTCAGTTCTGACGGCGCTCCGGGAGGCCAACCAGGTCGGCAGCCTGCAGCCGACCACCCTCGTCTCCTACGAGGCCGAGATCGAGCGCGTCTTCGACGTCAGGGATGAGACCGCCCTTCAGGCGTTCGGAATGGACGCTGCAGCGATTACCGGGGCGAGCTGGCGCGACGAGATGAAGGTGAATGGAGAAGCAACAACGCAGACCTTTGCGCGCCGGCTGGTGTCCGACGGCTATCACGGACTGCTGGTCAGAAGTTTTGCTCCCGCGGCCAGAATCGACGATCTCAATCTCGTGCTGTGGTTATGGAGCGAGAAAGCTCCCTGCCGCCTGACCCTGATCGACGACGAAGGCAGATTGTCCTGACCGCGTGGCGCGACCAGCGCCGGCTATGTAACCGGCGCTGATCGTCTATTGGTCTCTCAAGCGGCACGGACCTTGCTCGGCCGCGCCCATTCCGGCAGCCAGTCGCCATGAGTGGCAAGCAGCTCATCCACCAGCGACCAGATCTGGTCGAGGTCGAGTTCGGCAGCCGTGTGCGGGTCCATCATCGCCGCATGATAGATATGCTCGGGGTTCTCCGTCATCAGTGCCTGGACCGTCAGTTCCTGGACATTGATGTTGGTGCGCATCAGCGCGGTCAGCTGCGGCGGCAGGTCACCGATATAGGTCGGCTGGATGCCGGAGGAATCGACAAGGCACGGCACTTCGGCGGCGCAATTGGCCGGAAGCGAGGTAATGCAGCCATTGTTGCGGACATTGCCGTAGATGACCGAGGGTTCGCCGGTCCAGACCGAATTGATGATCGAGGAGGCATATTCCTTTGATGACTGGACCTCGATCTTCTCGGCGGAGCGATAGGTTTCCGCCTGCCCTTTCCAGCGGGCAATCTGCTCGATGCAGCGCTTGGGATATTCGTCGAGCGGCACGCCGAATTTCTCGATCAGGTCCTCGCGACCTTCCTTGATGAAATAGGGCGTGTATTCGGCGAAATGTTCGGAACTCTCGGTGACGAAGTAGCCAAGACGCGTCAGCATCTCGTAACGCACCTTGTTGGGGCAACGCGGGTTCCAGCCGGGCTTCGGCGCACGTCCCTCACGATAGGCGCGCACGAGATCGGGATAGAGGTTCTTGTAGGAACCATCCGGCTGACGATGCTCAAACTTCAGATAGAAGGCCATGTGATTGATGCCGGCCGAGCGGTAGCGGATTTCCTCGTAGGGAATGTCGAGGTCGTGGGCGAGTTCCATTGCCGTGCCCTGCACGGAGTGGCAGAGACCGACCTGCTTGATGTCAGGATATTTCTCTGAGATCGCCCAGGTATTGATCGCCATCGGGTTTACATATTGCAGCATGATGGCGTTCGGGCAGACGGCGCGCATGTCCTCGCAGATCTTCCAGAGATGCGGCACGGTTCTGAGACCGCGCATAATGCCGCCGACGCCGAGCGTATCGGCGATCGTCTGGCGCAGGCCGTATTTCTTCGGCACTTCGAAGTCCGTCACCGTACAGGGCTCGTACCCGCCGATCTGGAAAGCGACGACGACGAAATCGGCACCCGACAGCGCCTTGCGCTGGTCGCCATAGGTTTCCGCCTTCGCCTTCACGCCAAGCGTCGAGATCAGCTTGTTGACGACGATGGCGCTTTCTTCAAGGCGCTGCGGGTTGATATCCATCAACGCGATCGTGGCGCCTGACAGCGCCGGACGCTGCAGGATGTCGCCAACGATGTTCTTCATGAAAACGGTGGAGCCAGCTCCGATGAACGCTATTCTGGGATTTGCCATATGAACCTCCGGCATTCTGAAATCAGGCTACGTCGAAAGCGGCTTTGACGAGCCGTTCGGTGTAGGGTGTCTTGGGGTTGGAAAGGACTTCGTTGACAGGGCCCTCTTCCATGATCTTGCCGTGCTGCATGACGATGACACGGTGGCAGAGGGCGCGCACGACCTTCAGGTCATGCGAAATGAAGAGATAGCTGAGGCCCCGCTCATCCTGCAGCTTGCGCAGCAGTTCGATGATCTGCGCCTGAACCGACAGGTCGAGCGCCGAGGTCGGCTCGTCGAGCAGGATGAATTCCGGCTCCAGCGCAATTGCCCGCGCGATGGCGATGCGCTGGCGCTGGCCGCCGGAGAATTCATGCGGGAAGCGTGAGAGGATATTGCCGGGCATACCGGCGGCAATCAGCGCCTCGCGGACGCGGTCCAGGCGTTCGGCCTTGTTGGTACCGAGTTTGTTGACAACCAGCCCTTCCTCGATGATCTGGCCGATCGTCATACGCGGATTAAGCGATGAAAAGGGATCCTGGAAGACGACCTGCATGCGCGAGCGAAGGGGTCGCATTTCCGCCCGCGACTTGCCGTGGATTGGCTGTCGATCGAAATAGATTTCGCCATTATCCGTATCGTTGAGTCTCAGAATAGCCTGGCCGAAGGTCGTCTTGCCCGAGCCGGATTCACCGACGAGACCCAGCGTCTCGTGCCGCCGCAGGGTGAGATTGAGGCTGTCGACGGCGACCAGCTCACGCAATTGCGGCCGGAAGAAACCGCCATGGCGCATCATGAAGGAGACACGCACCCCACGGGCGTCGAGAATGATATCCGATCCCTCCGGTAGTGGATTGGCCTGGCCGCGCGGCTCGGATGCCAGGAGATGCTTGGTATAGGGATGCTGCGGATTGGCGAAGAGCTGCTCGGTTATATTGTGCTCGCGCATCTCGCCATGCTGCATCACGTAGACATAGTCGGAGAACTTGCGCACGACCGTCAGGTCATGAGTGATGAGGATCACCGCCATCCGCAACTCCGTCTGCAGATTGCGGATGAGATTGAGGATCTGCGCCTGGACGGTGACGTCGAGCGCCGTCGTCGGCTCGTCGGCGATCAGGACATCGGGATCATTGGCAAGCGCCATGGCGATCATAACACGCTGCCGCTGGCCGCCCGAGAGCTGGTGCGGATATTGCCGCAGCCGCGCTTCAGGATCGGGGATCTGCACCTGCTTCAAGAGTTCCAGCGCCTTGGCATCGGCCTGCTTGCGGCTCATCTTGCGGTGGACGCGGATTGCCTCGACGATCTGGCTGCCGATCGTATAGATCGGGTTCAGCGAACTCATCGGCTCTTGGAAGATCATCGAGATCCGGTCGCCGCGCAGCTTGCGGCGAGCCTTCTCGGAGAATTTCAGGATGTTGGCACCGTCATATTCGACGCTCGAGCGCGGCGAGATGACCGCACGCTTGGACAGCAGCCCCATGACGGTGCGCGCCGTCACCGACTTGCCGGAACCGGACTCGCCAACGATGGCGATGGTTTCGCCGCGGTAGAGCTGGAAGGAAATATCCTTCACGGCCTCGACGGTGCCGTGCTCGACCTTGAAATTCACGCCGATATTGCGCGCGTCGATAACAGGACTTTCCTTGCGTCCGTCATGGTCGTGACGGACGGGCGGGGCGAAGGAACTTACGAGAGCAAGAGCCATCTTCATCACCTCAATAGGGATCGACCGCATCGCGCAGACCGTCGCCCAGCGCATTGAACGCAAAGACGGTGATCAGCACGAAGGCGACGGGGGCGAGAATCCAGGGATATGTTCCGATGACGGAATAGTTCGCCGTATCCTGCAGCATCAGGCCCCAGGAAATCAGCGGCGGCTTCACGGCAAAGCCGAGGAAGCCGAGGAAGGATTCGAGCAGCACGACGCTCGGAATGTGGATGGTGACGGCGACGATCACGTGGCTCATCACGTTCGGGAAAATATGCTGGAAGATGATGCGCCGGTCGGTGGCGCCAACCGCCATCGCCGCCCGTACATATTCGATGCGCGCCAGCGCCAGCGTCTTGCCGCGCACCTCGCGCGACATCTGCGCCCAGCCAAGCGCCGACATGACGAAGATCACGAAGGCGAGGAAAACATTGGTCGGCGCGGTGATCGGGATCAGCGACGTCAGCGCCAGATAGAGCGGCAATTGCGGGAAGGCGAGCACCAGCTCGACGAAACGCTGCACCCAGACATCGAAGGCGCCGCCGTAATAACCCGAGACCATGCCGACGGTGGTACCGACGACCGTGACGATAAAGACCACTGTCAGTGCGATCATCAGCGAGATGCGCGAGCCGATGATGGCGCGCGACAGGACGTCACGACCGAACTTGTCGGTGCCGAGGAAATGCACCGGCTGGCCATCGACCGTGCCGAAGAAATGGCGATTGGCCGGGATGAGACCGAGTAGATTGTAGTCCGCCCCCCTGACGAAGAAGCCGAGCAGACGCGGATTGTCATAATCCAGGCCGACGACCGGCTGGAAGGTAACCGGATCGAGTTCTTCGGAATCCGCCAGCGCATAGACGCGCGGCCAGACAAGATTGCCTTCCTTATCATGGATGCTGATGAGCTGCGGCGGCGCGAATCCGACATCGGTCGCCTTTGGATCCAATGGCGCAATGAAATCGGCAAATATCGCCATGATGATCAGCAGGCCGACAAGGATGAGGCCGATCATGCCGGTCCAGGAGCGCCGCAGGCGGCGCCAGACCAGCGCCATATAGCTCTCATTGCCGTGGCCGCTATTCTTGACTGCCTCTTCATGCGGCGGGGGTGGGGAAGAGTCGAAGGCAAACATATCAGGCTCCTCCATATTGACGGACCCGAGGATCGAGCATGACAAGCAGCATATCGGCGATAATGTTGCCGACGATCAGCGTTGCCGACAGCACCAGCATGAAGGTGGCGGTGACATAGACATCACCGATCGCCATGGAGCCGACGATGGCCGGACCAACGGTCGGCAGGGCAAAGATGATCGCGGTTTCGATCTCGCCGGTCAGCATGTAGGGAAGCACGACGCCCTGATACATGACGAGCGGATGCAGCGCGTTCGGAACGGCATGGCGCATGACGACCGCGCCACCCGAGAGCCCCTTGGCACGTGCCGTCTCAACATATTGGGCATTCAGCGTATCGAGCAGGTTGCCGCGCATGACGCGCATATTGTAGGCGAGCCCGCCGAAGGTAGCGATTGCAACGACCGGCCAGACGTGGCTGACGAGATCCATGAATTTCGCCCAGGACCACGGCGCCCCGCCATATTGCGGCGAGAAGAAGCTGCCGATTTCCGTGACGTTGAACTGGAAGACCAGCAGGTAGACGATGATCAGCGCCATCAGAAAGCGCGGTACCGTCATGCCGAGGAAGGCGACACCCGAGAGCAGGTTGTCGATCCAGCTATATTGGCGAGTCGCCGCCCATATGCCGAAGCTGATACCGAGGATCGATGCGAAGATGTGGCAGACCAGCGCCAGGGCCAGTGTGCGCGGCAGGCGCTCGCCGACCACATCGGCAACCGGCTTGTTGTAGAACATGCTGTAGCCAAAATCGCCTTCGGTCACGATGCCCTTGATCCAGTTCACGTACTGGATGACCAGCGGCTTATTAAGTCCATGTTCGACGCGGTAGGCCTCGGCCTGCGCATCAGCCTGAGCGAAGGAGGCTCCGCCCTGATTGATCAGCTGCGAGCGGATATAGTCGGCATAGTCGCCGGGCGGCGCCTGGATGATGGCAAAGGTCACCACGCTCAGGATGAAGAGGACGGGGATCGCCGAAGCGATGCGCATGAGCAGGAATCGTAACATCGAACGGTTCGCTTCTCCTTGCCGCCAGTCGCTCGTCTCCAGCGCGGCCGGCTCGTTGATTCTGACCGGCCGCGCGCTGCACGCGCGGCCGGAAGTTTCGTCTTTCGGGAGGGAGCTCTTAGTTTACGGGACCCTTGTCTCCGGGCTTGCCGGGAAGCTGACCAGGGAAGAGTTCGTACTTGCCCTGCTTGTCAGCAGCCACCCAGAGGCGTTCGCGGATGACGGAGTCTTCAGCCCAGTTGAACATCATGATCGGCGTGCCCTCAGGGATGTTCGAAAAGCGCTTGTTGATAATCAGCGCGCCCGGATATTCCGTGAGGCCGACCGTATCGACATGTTCGGTCGCGGTCTTCTGGTACTGCTTCATGAGCGCGACACGTTCGTCATTGTCCTGGCTCGCACGGAACTTGTTCACAATGTCGGCAAGGTCCTTCTCGTAAGGCAGGAGATCGAGCTGGTCACCCTTGCCGGCGCGATGGTGCCAGCTGGTGCGTGGGCCGACAGCGGCAAGCTGTTCGGTATTCTGCACCACGGAGGCGAGCTCCGACGTATTACGCTGGATCAGCCAGTCGAACTGGCCGGCATAATGCGCATTGTCGCGCTTCGGACCATCAAGAGCATTGATGATGACCTTGATGCCGAGCTTCTCCATCTGGCCGACGACACCTTCGGCAAGGCTCTTGTCGGTGGCATAGCCGTTATTGACGAGAAGCACGATTTCGACGTCCTTGCCGTCTCCGGTTCCGGCCGGGAAGTTCACGAAGCCGTCGCCATCCGTATCCTTCAGGCCGACCTTAGCAAGCAGTGCCTTGGCCCCGGCAAGATCGAAAGGATAGTAAACCGTCGAATTGCGGTCATAGAAGCTGGTGCCCGAAGACAGACCGCCTGCATAGATCGCCGTGAACGGTCCCTTGACGAGAGAGTCGCCGATCGCCTTGCGGTCGAACGCCATAGTTACGGCCTTACGGAAGTCTTCATTGCGATTGAGCTCGCGGATCGCCTGGCTGCGGGCATCCGGATCACCCCAGCCATTGGCAGAGAGGTTCATGCGCAGGTTATAGCCGATGAGGCGCGGACCGAAGGCGAGACGCGCCGGAGCGGTCTTTTCGGCGGCGCGCTTCAGCGACGCCACGAAGTTTTCCGGCTGCTCGAGGTTCGAGAAGTCGGCGGAGCCGGCAACGGCCTGCACGTCACGGTCAGCCCAGGTCGAGAGCTTGTAGTGCAACTCGTTGAGATAAGGCAGCTGATTGCCCTTCTCATCGACCTTCCAGTAATAGGGGTTGCGGCGCATGACGATGATATCATCAGGCCGGTATTCGACCGGCACCCAGGCGCCCATGACCGGCATATTCATGAATTCCGGCGGGAAGGCATTCTTGAACTGGTCGTAGGTGTTCTTCGAATATTTCGGATGCTGCGGCTTGAGGATATGCGACGGCCCCGGGCAGAAGTTCGGATAGGCCATCGTATAGAGATACTGCTTCGGGAAGGCTTCCTTGAAGGTCCATTCGACCGTGTAGTCGTCGATCTTCGTGAGCGTGGTTCCCTCGCCGAAAGCCTCCGGCGACGCACCGCCGCCGAGCGGCGAGACGTTCGGATCGATGACTTCGTCTTCCCAATAGAACATGATGTCATCGGCATTGAATGGCGCCCCGTCTGACCACTTGGCGCCTTCCACCAGATGCATGGTCAGCTTGTGGCCGTCCTGCGACCATTCCCAGCCCTTGGCAAGGTTCGGCAGCGGCTCGGTATCCTTGGCCTCGACCTGGAAGAGCGGCGCGGTGCGCGTCAGGCATTCGGAGAGGCCGATATCGATGCCACCCCAGCCCTGTGTCTGGCCGGCACCGTAATTCCAGCCTTCCGGCCGGCCGCCGATCACATGGCGCATCGTATCGCCGTAGACGCCGGTGCCATCAGGCATATTTTCGGTCTTGAAGACCATTGGTTCCTTTGGAAGGCGATCCTTGACTGCCGGAAGCTTGCCGGTGGCGACGAAGTTTTTCGTCAGCCAGTCCGGCTCGTGATATTCCGGCAGCGCCTTGAACTCCAGAATGGAGTCGCGGGACACATATTTGATCTTGCCTTCCGCCGGGAACGCGGGCGGAGCCGGAGGTACTGTCGGCTCGGATGCGTAGGCATTGATGGCGGCGACTGAAACGCCAAGCGCCAGTCCTGCCAGGATGCCGATCTTACGGAAATTCGTCATCGTCTCTCCCTCTTGTTCGGAGCGCTTGCAGCGTCTCCGCTTCTCCTCAAACGGCGATGGAAAAAGCCTCGGTGCGGCGGATCTTCCTCCCGAAGACCCTGCCGCAGCTTCCTCCATCCACGACTTAAACGGCCTGCTTCAGCGCCGCCTTTTCGACGCGAAGTTCTTCAATGGAGCGAACATTGCGGCGTGCAGCCCCTTCCCACTCCCTCGTCTTGACCTTTGAATTCGCCAGCCGCTCCTTGGCAGCCGGCACGGCATCGGCATATTGCGGCAGCCAGCGGGCCTGGGCGACGACCATTTCGTCGACCATCTGCCAGACCTCCTCCGGCGTCGAGACGGCGCCGACCAGCGGATCGTGCAACACCGCGAGCTTCAGGAGATCGATATCGCCTGATATTGCCGCATGCACCGACATGCGCTGGACATTGATCGACGAGATACAGGTCGCCGCACAGGCTTCCGGAATGGTGATGCCGGAGACCATGTTAATGCCGAAACGATCGACGAAGCCCGGCGACTCGATGATGGCATCGGATGGCAGGTTGGTAATGACGCCGGTATTCTTGACGTTGAAATGGCCGCGATAGACCCGGCCGGTCTCCAGCGCCTCGAGGATGTGGCTCGCGTGTTCGTTGGAGCGCTTGGCCGGATCGATCGGCTTTTCGGCCGAAGCGAGGAATTGCGGGAATTCCGTCTCGAACCAGTTGCGGGTCTCGGTCGAGTGGCGCAGATAGCCGCCGGTTTCGCCGTGGATCCAGTCGGACATGTCGATCCAGCGGGTAATTTCGTCCGGCCGCTTGCGGTACCAGGGCAGGTATTCGGAGAGATGGCCGTTGCTCTCGGTCGAATAGACGCCGAAGCGCTTCAGCACGTCGATGCGCAGCTTCTCCTGCTGCGAATAGACCGGGTGCGCCTCGAAGGCAGCAATCAGCTCGTCCTTGCCGATCTTGCGGCCGTTGAGGCGCAGATCGACGAACCAGGTCTGGTGATTGATACCCGAGCAGATGTAGTCAAGCTCGCCTTGCGACTTGGCGCCGAGCACTTCGGCAATCTGCTCCGCACCATGCTGAACGCCGTGGCAGAGGCCGACCGTGTCGACCTTGCCATATTCGATGGCCGCCCAGGTATTCATCGCCATCGGGTTCGCGTAGTTCAGGAACTTCGCACCCGGTGCTGCGACCTCCCGGATATCCTTGCAGAAGTCGAGGATGACCGGAATGTTGCGCTGACCGTAAAGAATGCCGCCGGCGCAGATCGTATCGCCGACACACTGGTCGATGCCGTATTTCAGGGGAATTCTGATATCGTCGGCATAGGCTTCCAGCCCGCCGACGCGCACGCAACTGATGATATAACGTGCGCCTTCAAGCGCCTTGCGGCGATCCGTCGTCGCTGTCACCTTGGTCGGCAACTTGTTTGCCTCGACGATCTTGTCGAGAATTGCCTTGATCATCTGGAGGTTATGCTCGCTGAGGTCGGTCAGCGCGAATTCGATGTCCTTGAATTCCGGCACGCAGAGAATGTCCGTGAAGAGCTTCTTTGTGAAGCCGACGCTGCCTGCCCCGATAATAGCGATTTTGAAACTCATATCCTTCACCTCGATCCGATCAAATGCTAGGTAGAAAGGCGGTTAGGGAGGGCTGGTCGGCACGCCTTGCGTATGTCGTCCAAAATACAGAAAATGGTGCCTGTATTCCTCCCGGCCGTTCTTTCGACCGTGATCTCTTCCTCTTGTGAGACGGGATTATGCCCATATTCGGCAGGGCGGCCAGAGAAGGATTATGCTTTCGAGGGTAATTTTGTGCTGCAGGAATTGATCGCCAACGGACAGTCGATGAGGACGGTTTCGCTGCCACGCGGACGCCAGCGTCTGCACGCCATGCCGACGAGCGCCGGATATGAGGTGCGCGAGGCCGAAACCTATGACTGGGACGGCAGAAAGCGCGGCCAGACGCCGTTCACGGTGCTGCAGCATACGATCAGCGGCACCGGCCGTCTGCGCTACCAGAACCGCAACTACAAGCTCCAGAGCGGCGATACGATGATGGTGATGGTGCCCCACAATCACCGCTACTGGCTCGAAAAGGGCGAGCGCTGGGAATATTTCTGGATCTCGATGAACGGCGAGGAGACGCTGCGCATCCACAAGATGGTGCTGGCTTTAGCAGGGCCGGTGCTGAAACTGCAGCAATCGACCGTCGATCATCTGGCCGATTGCAGCCTGCGTCTCGTCAGGGGTGCAAACACGCCGGGCTCCGCCTCGGCGATCGCCTACGAAGCCGCCATGGCGTTGTACGACGACATCTTCGGAGCGCCGGCCTTCATGGCCGAACAGAGCGTCATGCAGCCCGTGATCGACCATATCAATATCAATCTGGAAAAAACGCTCCCGGTCAGCGAGCTTGCGGCGATCGTCGGTTTGAGCCGCGCGCATTTCTCCCGCAGCTTTGCGGAAAGCGAAGGTGTGCCGCCCGCCGAATATGTCCTGCAGCAACGGTTGCAGCGCGCCGCAAAGCTGTTGACCAAGGCGGACTTCCTTCCGGTCAAGGAAGTCTCGATCATGTGCGGCTTCGAGGATGCGAACTATTTCGCCAAGGTCTTCCGGCGCGTTTATGGCATCACGCCAACCGAATTCCGCACGACAGGCATGTATGCGAGCATCGGCCGCAGCCGGTAGGGGTTGGAAACCGATCGGATTATCCGGCAAACGCCCACGCGCTATCAAAGTTTAAGGGGGCGGCATTTTGTGGCGTCATGTCGAACCGCGACGTGCGGGTTGCCTAAACTAACCGGCATGTCGAACGCAATCTGCACGATCGTGTCGATGGGAATGTCAGTACTATCGCCGGCGCCGCACATGCTCGACCAGGGCACGCAGCTTCGGGGCGAGATTCCGCCGGTTGGGAAAGTAGAGGAAAAAGCCTGCGAACGACGGGCAATACTCTTGCAGAAGAGGCACCAGTTCGCCGGATGAGACATAAGGCCTGAAGGTCTCTTCCATGCCAAACGTGATGCCTCCCCCCGCCCGGGCCGTGCGGATCATCAACCACATGTCATTGGTGGTGATCTGAGGATTCACCGCCACATCGAACTCACGTCCATTCTCGCCAAACTCCCAACGATAAGGTGCGGTATGGGGTGCGGGACGCCAGCCGATACAGCGATGCTGGGCCAGTTCCGAGGGATGCGAGGGCTTCCCGAAACGCTCGAGATAGGAAGGCGCGGCAAACGCGCACTGACGTTGCTCGCCGGATGCCGGGACGGCGATCATATCTTGGTCGATCACTTCGCCCAGCCGCACCCCCGCGTCATATCCCTCCGCCACGATGTCGAATTCCTCGTCCGTGACGGTCACATCGATCTGAACGGCAGGATAGGCGTCAGCAAAGCCCGACAGCAGCGGTCCTGAGATGAACCGCTCCGCAATCGAGGACACTGCCAACCGCAAAAGGCCGTTCGGAGCGATGTCCTGATCGGCGGTGGCCTCAAGGGCTAGACCGACCTCGGAAATGGCCGGCGCCACGCGCTGATAAAGTTGCTCGCCAGCTTCCGTCAAGCTGACGCTCCGTGTCGTTCGCTGAACGAGTGCCACGCCGAGCCGATCTTCGAGGCGACGGATCGTCTGGCTCACCGCTGGCCGCGTAACACCCAGATGCTCGGCGGCCGCGCGGAAACTCTTCGCCTCTGCGACGGCCAGAAAAACAGAGATGCCATTCAGATCTACAGCCATTGGTTAGATGAAGTTACCAGAGTGGTTATGATTGGGCAAGTTGTCCGCTCTTTTGGGAGCCTGTACGTTTGGCTCGGTAAATTGGAGATGGCAGACAAGATGATGCTGGATAACTACAAGCTGCTGGGCCGTTCGGGCCTGCGCGTTTCGCCCATGAGCCTGGGCACCATGACCTTCGGATCGGAATGGGGTTGGGGTGCCGACAGTGCCGAAGCCCATCGTATCTTTGATCTGTATGTCGATCGGGGCGGCAACTTCATCGATACTTCGGTGAACTATACCAACGGCGGCGCCGAACGCCTCCTCGGAGAATTCGTCAGCGACAAGCGTGAGCGGCTCGTCATCGCGACAAAGTTCACGATGTCACGCGAGCCCGGCAACCCCAATGCGGGCGGAAACCATCGCCTCAACATAATACGGTCTGCCGAGCAGAGCCTCAGACAACTCGGCACGGATCGCATCGATCTCTTCTATCTGCATGGATGGGACATGACGACCCAGCCGGATGAGGTGATGCGCGCCCTCGACGATCTCGTTCGGTCGGGAAAGATCCTCTATCTCGGCATCTGCAATACGCCCGCATGGCGGGTCGCGCAAATGCAGACGCTCGCAGACATGCGCGGGTGGTCGCCCTTCGTCGCGCTCCAGATCGAGTACAGTCTTGTGGAACGCACCGTCGAGCACGAGCTCCTGCCGATGGCCGCAGCCTTGGGCCTCGGCGTCCTTCCGTGGTCCCCGCTAGGGGGCGGCGTGCTGACCGGCAAATACTCCCGAGCGGACGTTCAGGATTCACGAGAGGCAGCCGTGTCCCCCAGCCGCAAGGGCGTTATCGCTTCGTCCGGGCATCTGAACGAGCGCTCGATCGAGATTGCGCACGAGGTTCGCGCGGTTGCCGAGGAAGTGGGGTCGACACCGTCCCGGGTGGCCCTTGCATGGACACTGGCGAACCCCTCGGTTGTGTCCCCCATCATGGGCGCCCGCACCGTTGCCCAGGCAGAGGACAATCTCGGCGCTTTGGACGTGGTGCTGTCGCCAGACCACCTCGATCGTCTGAACCGGGTAAGCGACCCGGATCCGATATTCCCGGCCCGTTTCGTGGAACGCCCATTGGTCCAGCAACTCATCTTCGGCGAAGCTTCAGTGGCTCGCCGCATCTGAGCAGACAAAGAGGACCAACATGCATGAAGGCGTGCGGCCAAGGCGGTCTTTCTCGCTCTTCATCAACCCGAAGAAAGGAATGATACCATGACCTTTTCCTCACTGCCTAACCACCTTGACAGGGCGTGCCGCAAATTGCTGGTCGCTTCAGCATCCCTGGCCATCATCGGACCGGCGCATGCCGAAACCGCGCCAGGCGCCGGTGTGGAAATCCAGGACACCGCCGTGGAGACACAGAACAAGGCCATCGTTCGCACGGCATTCGAGAAATGGCGTGCAGGTGGCAACGTCTTTGCCGAGCTTCTCGCGCCCGACGTCGTCTGGACAATCCACGGCTCCGGCCCGGTGGCCGGCACCTACCGCAGTCTCGAGGACTTCGTCGAGCGAGGGTCAGGGCCTCTTACTAGCCGTCTGACAACCCCCGTGTTACCGCAGGTGCATAATATCTTTGCGGATGGAGACATGGTCATCATCCGCTTCAACGGGTCGGCCACGACAACCTCCGGCGCACCTTATCGGAACCAGTTCGTTTGGATATTCCGGATGAAGGACGGCTCTGTTGTCGAGGCCGAAGCCTTTCTGGACCTCGTCGCCTACCAGCAGGTTGTCGAAAACAACGAGCCGCGTGCGCGATAGCGGTCACAGTCCGGCTGTGGTTCGGCCTCTCGCATCGCCCGCCGGACCCTGCGCACACCGCAATTCACCATCGCAACCAGAATATCAACAGGCGTTGAGGAGCCCGACCATGAGGCATGCATTTGCAGTCCTGATGACGGCCACGCTCTTGAGTCAATCCGTACAATCTGAGGAAGCCAACTTGAAGACAAACCATCCCTATACCGGCATGTGGGTGACCGACGACGGTCATGTTCGCCACGAACTTCTGCCGACCGGGCGTTATGTCGAGGCACGCGGTAGGCGCGAACGCGCCTATGAAGGGCGTTACGAAGTAACCGGCGCACATATCGAATATTGGGACGACACCGGCTTCACGGCCGATGGCGACTTCGTCGACGCAAACACCCTGCACCACGGCGGCATGGTTTTGCGCCGCCTTACGGACCGTACAAAACGCTAGCTGCGCCGTAAAAATGACATCCGCCGTTTTGGCACCGAGTTCCTCGCCTTCGTTGTCGGGGACAATCGCAAGAGCCTTGGCATGACACAGGAAGAATTTGACAAGACGTTGGAGATCGTGCGCCGCATGTGTCCAAGGGCATGCAATGCCGGTGCATCTAAAGTTCGTACCATATGCGCGGGTCTTCACCTGACTGGATCATAAGCCAGCGAAGATCCGCATCCTTCCAGTTTCGGATCGCATTTGTCCGGTTGTCGAGCACCAGGTCGCCACGATCGGTCTTGACGACCAGAACCGCATGGCCCTTGCCGGTGGGCGTCTTGGTGACGGCGATACGCAGTGCCTTCGACGACCAGCCCATCGCGATCAGGTGGTCCCGCTTCGTCAGCGCAAAATCCTCGCAATCGCCGGACTTGACGTTCACCTGCCAGACATCCCCCTGATCGGATCGGTCGTCAACCGGGCGGATCGAGCGGTTGACCGAGGTGTTGACGGCCTGAAGCTGCTTGTCGGCAGACGGGGTGAAGGGGATTTCGGAAGCCTCGCCGCGAGCAGTACACTCATCTGGATATCGCGCGCAAAACATCACATGCGCAAAAGGGGCGGCAGTCCGGCGTTTTTCGAGAATATAGCTGAATACCGGCGCCGTCTTCAAGCCGCGAGCAGCGCCAGCAGGGCCGTCGGCTTCGGCAGTCTGAACAGCTAGCAGCGATGCAAGTGTCGCAACGATTGCCAGTTTGTGCCTAGACATTTGCTACCTCCGTGCACCAGTTCATCGACCGAGGCACAAGTCAATTGCCATCGGTGAAGGAACAGTCTCGTTCGATTGGCTGGAGCTATGTCCAGGATCGATGATTTCAGGCCCATGTCTCCAGAGATGATCGTCTTTCAAATACAACCATATGAATCTGCGATGGCAGATAACAATTTAAACTAGCGCACCGGATGGCCGTTTTCAATGGCGGCGGCAAGCTGCCGGTTTAAAAAGCCAAGTAAACCGAACTAGGGGGTCGTCACTCGATCAGGTTGTCGGCCATTGCACACTACCTCCGCGCCCGTCATGATGTTCTCACCCTCAGCGTAGACGGACAGACATGCGCATCTTCCTCGTTCGACACGGCGAATCTCTCGGCAACATCAGCGAGAGCGCCTACCGGCAGTTCGGCGATCACAATGTTCCGCTGACGGAATGGGGTTACCGGCAGGCGCTGGCGGCCGGGCGTGGCATCGCTTCGTATCTTGCAGCGCTGCGTGCCGCTGCGCCGAGGGCGACCATCTGGCATTCGCCATATCTGCGCACGCGCCAGACCAAGGACGCGATCGTCGAGGCCTTGCCAGCGGACACCATCAGCGATGTGCGTGAGGATTATCTGCTACGGGAGCAGGATTTCGGCCTGTTTACGGAGATCTACGACCGCGCGGAGCAGCGGCGCAAATTTCCGGAAGAATTCGAGAAATGGGCGCGGCTTCGCAACAACAGCGGCAAGTTCTATGCCCGGCCGCCTGATGGAGAGAGCCGGGCGGATGTCGCCCAGCGGGTACGGATGTTTTTGCTGACCGTCATGCATGATATCGGCAACGGCAACGACACCGCTGTTATCGTCGGCCACGGCGTCACCAACCGTGCCTTCGAGATGAATTTCCTGCATCATAGCGTCGAATGGTTCGAGCGCTCCGACAATCCGGGAAACGCCGATGTGACGCTGATCGAGGGCACGCATGCGGACGGCTATCGCTCGACACTTCTACACAAGGCCGACGACCGCGACCCGGCCGAAGCGACGGAGATGCGCGGCGCCCATGGTTCGGAGCTGACGATCGCACCGAAAACCAGCGTCTAATGCCGATCAATGCCGCTGGGCTTGGCACCCGGCGGCGGGTTGAACCTCTGAACTTCCTAGGGCAGCATCCCCTGTCGCCTAACCAGTGAAACGCGACAGTAGAGCAACAATCGATGCGGCCGCTTGATCATCAAGCTTGGCTCCGACATGGGCATCAATTGCCTTTGAATAGACGGCCCACATGCGTTCGCGAAGCAAGCGCCCTGCTTGCGTAATCACGACCCAACGGCCGCGCCCGTCGTCAGCAAAGGCTTCCCGGCTGACGAGGCCTTCGCGCTGCAACCGGTCGATCAGACGCGAGAGATTATACTGCGCAAGCAGGGTGCGTTCTTCGATCTCGAAGGGACGTAGTCTGCCCTCTTCGGCGCGCGCGAGTTCCCAGAGCACGTCGTACCAGCTGAGCGATGGCAGGCCGGCATTCTTGAAGTCTGTCTCTATCGCATTCAGCAGGCGTTGCTGGGCGCGCATGATGCTGATCCACGCCTGCGTCACAGGTTCCGATGGGCCGTTTCGATTCTTCATAGATGCAAGTACATCTATATTGACGGCAATCGCAAGGATAATTATATGCATATGCATCTACAATTGGAGACAGACACCATGCCAATGGAAACGTCCGTGCCTTACGCAACCGCCCTGCTGCGCATCAGCCTCGGCACGATGTACCTCGCGCACAGCATCATTCTGAAACTCATGACGTTCGGCCTGGCGGGAACTGCCGGCTACTTCGTATCCGTCGGTCTACCCGGCTGGCTGGCCTATGTAACCTTCGCCGCCGAGGCCATCGGCGGCGCCCTTCTGGTTCTCGGCATACAGACACGTGCCGTGGCACTGACGCTTATCCCCGCGCTCGCCGGCGCAATTATCTGGGTTCATGGGGCGAACGGCTGGGTCTTCACCGCACCGGGCGGCGGCTGGGAATATCCGCTCTACCTTATCGTTCTCTCGATCGCGCAAGTGATGCTTGGCAATGGAGCCTTGGCGCTACATCCATCGCGGTCGCTCGTCGCCGCCCAGACCCCTTGAGGATCGCTACCATGCGGAAATTCACGCTCATTTCCCACCATCTCTGCCCCTATGTGCAACGCGCCGCGATCGCGCTTGGCGAAAAAGGCGTTCCTTTCGATCGCGAGTTCATCGACCTCGATAACAAGCCCCATTGGTTTCTCGAGATTTCCCCCCTTGGCAAGGTTCCGCTTTTGCTGATCGAGGAGAGCGGACAGCAGACTGCGCTCTTCGAAAGTGCTGCGATCTGCGAATATATCGATGAGACGCAGGCCGGCGCGAAGCTGCACCCACACGATCCTTTGATACGTGCCCGCCATCGCGGGTGGATGGAATTCGGCTCGTCGGTTCTGGCCGATCTCTGGGTTTACGAAACGACCAGCGACCTCGAAGTTTTGAAAGCAAGGGGAAAGGCGATCGCTTCCAGATTCCGCACGATCGAGGCGGAACTGTCTGGGGGACCATTCTTCGCCGGTGAGGGTTTCAGTCTGGTGGACGCCGTCTTTGCGCCGATTTTCCGCTATTTCGACGTCTTTGATGCGATCGGTGAAAATCATATCTTTGACGGTTTGGACAGGGTGCAGAAATGGCGAAGCGCGCTTGCAAAACGGCCGAGCGTTCGGCAGGCGGCGGCTGATGACTATCACGCGCGTCTTGTGGCTTTCCTTGAAAAGCATCAATCCGTGCTGCTGCGCGCAAGCACCGCTTAAGATGCATGCAGCCATCATCACCGCGAGGCCTTACTGCTTCGCGGTGAATCGATCGCACAAGGAGAAGGGTCGACGCCGCGCCGATTGCTTCGAGCTACCTTCGAAGACAGATCGCGATCATCTGATACTCACTCTGCAATCACGCCGCTGCGAACGGTATGATCGCAAAGCTGAGCACACTGTTGCGCCCTTCGGTTATGATTATTTTGCGTTCGTGTTTCCCGATTGTTTTGTGGCTGCCTTTAACGCGCCTTGCTGCAGATCTGCCTCATCGGCAACAATGGCGGCGGCCTCGTTGAGCAAGACGTCTTTTGCCTTCTTGCGGGCATTCTCAATAGCAATATCAGCGCTCAGGCTGCGCTCGTCTGACTGCAGGCCATCATCTCCACCAGGATCTTCGCCACCATCCGCCTGCGCTCGGGACTTCAGCCGATTTTCTCGCGCTGTCGCTTCTTTACGACGTTCGGCTTCGTTGAGGGAGACGACCCCTTTCTCGCGCTGCGCCTTAAGGTCGGCAATGTCCTTTAACAGGCGTTGGAAATCCGGATCGCTCTCAACCCGTGCATCATGCCGGCTTTGCAATGTCGGCAGCAACGTCGTGACAGTGTCGGAAGGCGCATAGTCCGCAGGCTTGATCTGCGCCCACGGCAGGGCATTGTCATAACTGGTTTCGCCGAAGACAGCCGGATCGGAAAGTCCCGGCAAGCTGATATCAGGTGTCACGCCGCGCAACTGCGTCGTACCGCCGTTGACCCGGAAAAACTGGGCAATCGTCACTTTCAACTCCCCGAATTCGGGTTTGCTGTTGCGAACCATTCGGTCCAGATTGAGGACGGTCTGGACCGTCCCCTTCCCGAAACTGGGTTCACCGATAATCACGCCCCGACCGTAATCCTGGATTGCCGCAGCAAAAATCTCCGAAGCCGACGCCGACCCGCGATTGATCAGGACACCCACCGGGCCTTTCCAGACAGGCGCTGCAAAATCAGCGTTTCTAATCTCGACCTTACCGTCGCTACCGCGTTGCTGAACGACCGGGCCGTTGCCGATGAACAGACCAGTCAAATCGATCGCCTCGTCCAATGAACCGCCGCCATTGTTGCGCATGTCTATGAGAACGCTGTCGACCTTCTCTTGCTTCAGTTCGCCGAGAAGCTTGGCGACATCGCGGCTTGCGCTTTTATAGTCCTTGTCTCCTTTGCTCTTGGCTTCAAAATCCTCATAGAATACCGGCAGAGTAATCACCCCGATTTTACGCGCGGCGTCGCCTCCGCCCACGGACAGAACCGCCTTGCTGGCAGCCTGCTTTTCGAGACTGATTTTGTCACGCACGAGGTTGACTACGCGATGCGTGCCATCTGCCCCGGCGTCCGCCGGCAGGATGTCCAGGCGCACGACTGAGCCTTTTTTTCCTCGTATGAGTTGCACGACTTCATCAAGGCGCGTGCCCACCACTTCCTTTATCGCTCCATCCTTGCCTTGACCAACGCCGGTAATGCGGTCTCCGACTGCGAGCTTGCCGGACAACTGCGCCGGGCCGCCAGGCACGAGCTCACGGATCGTCGTATAGTCGTCGCGATCCTGCAGCACCGCACCGATACCAAACAGCGAAAGCTTCATCGCGATATTGAAGTCAGCCGAAGCGGCCGCGCCGAAATAGTCGGTATGCGGGTCGATTGACGTTGCGTAGGCGTCCATGAACGACTGAAAAACGTCGTCGCTTTTATACTTCTGAACGCGCTCGAGGGTGTTGGCATAACGCTTGTCGAGCGTTTCGCGAATAGCTGCGTCAGTTTTACCGCCTAGTTTCAACCGCAACCAGTCGCTTTTGACGCGCTTGCGCCAAAGGTCATTGCTCTCGGCTTCAGACTGCGGCCAAGGCTCTTTATCGCGCAGCACGGAATAATCTTCCTGCGCGCCGAAATCGAAGCCCTGCTTAAGCAAATTGCGCGCGTAGTTCATGCGGTCGACAACGCGCTGTTCATAGGCGTTGAAGATCGCAAACGGGATCTTCAAGTCCTGCCGTTCGATGGCATCGTCGATCTCGCTGCGGTCAGCCATGAACCTGTCGACGTCCGCCTGCAGAAAGAGTGCGCGGTCTGGATCAAGCGATTTGATGAACCGATCCATGATCCTGGCCGACAAGGCGTCGTCGAGTGCAACGGGCTTGTAGCTGAAGCGCGTGAGAACTTGGGCACTCAACTGAGCGGCTTGCGCCTGTTGCTTCAGCGGGGCCAAAACAGGCGATGCGACTTCTGCATATGCGGACTGAGCGATTGCAAGAAATGCACCAAGAAAAACGTAGTGTATGCGCATTCAGCGATGATCCAATTCTTAATACCTATTGCCGATGTGTGATCTAGGTGAGGCAATTATGGTTTTTTGGCAACCAAAATGGATCATCCGCGGCAATTCTTGCCGTTCTGATTGGCAACAACGTTGGATGGCCGGTAGCTTTTCTTGCCGTCTTCGCGGCTTCTTCGCTCCTTTTCCGCCCTATCGAATCAACTGCGATCGAAATGGCGCTGGACATCAATGAACATGTCAGGCGGCGGCATCCGTCCGAAGCAATAGGGACGGATCCCGTCGTTCTGGCCGATGGCGATCAGGATCGAGACCCTACGTTTGCAAAGAGCGGTCCGAGACCTTCGGCAATCGTCAGGTGGACGATGATGGCGTCGCGAAGGTGCGTGTAGGCCAGGTCCGCCAGCATCGCGGTTTGCACCACCGCCACGACGTCGCCGGCCTCCGAGCCGATCATGGTTAAGCCACGGATGCGATCGTCATCGGCACTCACGAGAACCTTCATGAAGCCCATCTCGTCATCGCTTGTGAAGTCCTGACCTGCTGAAGAAGACTTAGAAGCGACGAAAATAGTACACCAAGACTTCGCTGGCGCCCGGCGTAGCGACGCTGTCCACTTCAGCCGCAAGCACAGCAAGCACGTATTCAATCCTCTGTTTCGGAGGATATGAAGCCAGCGCGGCTACGATTGCAGGCTACGGGATCGCTCGGAACAAGATCCCAGCGGAGTGGACGGCGAGATGCCGTGCTGATCGCCGATTTCAATTCGGCCCCATAGCGCAATGGTGCGGCCGCGGTTCTGAAATGTGTCACGTCTTTATGCTCTGTATCCAGGCCTCGCTGTCGACTCGATCGCAACGCCCGGCCTGCTCTGCCGCTTGGAGAACGGAATCGAGAGCCTGTCGCCATAAAAGGTGACCACAATACTCTTGTTTTTCCTTTGGTAAGCGGGTTATACCGCCCGCGCCCTTAAAATCCCCTTGTTGGGACCAGAAGAACAGGAAGTTCTCATGAGCGTTTTGAAGTCCCTTGCGGTTCCCGCTTTCGTCGCCGTATTCGGCCTGATCGCGACACCGGCACTGTCAGCGCCGACCGGGTATCCACTGACGCTGGACAATTGCGGTGCGAAGGTCACCCTTCAGAAGGCTCCGCAGCGCGCAATCGGACTTGGCCAGAACAGCGCGGAGATCATGCTGCTTCTCGGCCTTGAGGATAAAATGGCCGGTACGGCATTCTGGCCGAGCAAGGTTCTGCCTCAGCTGGCCGAAGCCAATGCGAAGGTCAAGCTTCTGACTGTCGAGTTCCCCACATTCGAGTCGATCTTGGCGCAGAACCCGGATTTCGTTGCAGCAGCGCTGCCGAGTCTGATTGGAGCGACCAGCAAGGTCGCCAAGCGCGAGGACTTCGACAAAGTCGGCGTGCCGAGCTACGTTTCACCCAGCACCTGCCTCAGCACTGAAAAGGTCAAGAACGAGTATGGCAGCCGCGACCAGCTCTGGAATATGGACCTGCTCTACAAGGAGATCGACGAGCTCTCGCAGATTTTTGACGTCTCCGATCGCGGCCAGGCGCTGATCGCCGATTTCAAGAAGCGCGAGGCGGATTTGCGCGCCGGCGTTTCCAGGGACGGCAAGCAGCTTTCCTATGTTTTCTGGTTCTCCAGCCAGTCGCCTTCCGCCGACGCCTATGTCGGCGGCAAGAACGCTGCATCCGGCTTCATCGCCGATCTGCTCGGCGGCAGGAATGCCGTCACTGCGGAAGCCGAATGGCCGACGCTCGGTTGGGAAAGCATCATCGCCATCAATCCGGACGTCATCGTCGTTGCCAATCTCGACCGAAATCGCTGGGAACTCGACAAGCCGGAGGCCAAGATCAACTTCCTGAACACCGACCCGGCCGTCAGCCAAATGCCAGCCGTCAAAAACAAGGCCATCGTCGTCATGGACGGTCAAGCCATGAACCCGACAATCCGCACGATCTATGGTGCGGAACAGGTGGCCGAACAGCTGAAGGCCCTTGGCCTGATCAAGTGACCGCCTCGAACCGCTCCCTCCGGCAGGTTGCCGCTTTCGGCGTCATCCTGTTGGCCTCCCTCGTGGCGGTCGGCCTCGTCGTCGGCGTCAGTGTCGGGATTGGCGATCTGCCGATCCCGCTCGCCACGACGTTTGCCGCCGTCACCAACAGGCTGGGATGGACGGCCGTGGAACTCAACCGCATCTACGAAACTGTGATCTGGGACTACCGTCTCAGCCGCGCGCTCGTTGCTGCCTTCTGCGGCGCTGGGCTGGCCCTGTCGGGTGCAATCATGCAGTCGCTGCTGCGCAATCCGTTGGCAGAGCCTTATGTTCTCGGTATCTCCGCCGGCGCGTCGACCGGCGCGGTCGCCATCGTCATCCTCGGTGTCGGCGCAGGTGCGATCTCGTTGTCGGCAGGGGCTTTTGCCGGCGCCTTCGCGGCTTTCTTCTTCGTAGCGCTACTGTCGAACGGCACGCGCGGCGGCGCTGACCGGACAATTCTCGCCGGCGTCGCCGCTTCGCAGCTCTTCAATGCCGCCACATCCTACGTGGTCACGACGTCAGGCAACGCACAACAGGCCCGTGACGTCATGTTCTGGCTGCTGGGCAGCTTCGGGGGAGTGCGGTGGCCGGAATTCATGCTGGTCTCGGTCATCGTCGGTTTCGGGCTTGTCGTCTGCCTGCTCTATGCCAGGGTCCTCGATGCCTTTGCCTTTGGTGATGAAGCGGCCGCATCTCTCGGTATCAACATCATCAGGGTCCGCATCGTGCTGTTTGCGCTAACGGCAATGATGACGGCGACGATCGTCAGCATGGTCGGCTCGATCGGCTTCGTCGGTCTTGTCGTGCCGCATGCGGCACGCTTCGTCGTCGGGCCGCTGCATGTCCGGCTGCTTCCGGCCTGCGCCATCGTCGGTGCGATCTTCATGGTGCTCGCCGATATCGCATCGCGCGTCCTGATCCCGCAGCAGGTTCTGCCGATCGGCGTGGTCACGGCACTGGTCGGCGTCCCTTTCTTCTCTGTCATTCTCTATCGGTTCCAGCGCACATCATGAGCATCAAAACCGAAAACCTCGTCTGGAAAATTGGCAGGAAGACCATACTTGATGGCGTCTCCTTCGAAGCACCGTCAGGCAAGATGCTTGGCCTCCTCGGACCGAACGGCTCCGGCAAGACATCTCTCCTGCGGCTTCTGGCCGGCCTGAAGCAGCCGCATGCCGGCCAGATCACGCTCGATCGGAAGAACATCAGGACCATCGGACGCCGCACGATCGCGCAACGCGTCGCCTTCGTCGAACAGCACGCGACGACCAACGCCAATCTTAGGGTTATCGACGTTGTCAAGCTCGGACGCTTTCCGCATCGGTCGATGTTTTCCGGCTGGACACTCGCCGACGACCAGATTGTCGAGCAAGCACTCGAGCGGGCGGGCATGACCGGCAAGCGAAACGAACGCTGGCAGAGCCTGTCTGGTGGGGAGAAGCAGCGCACCCATATCGCAAGAGCCCTGGCGCAGTCGCCGAAAGAACTGATCCTCGACGAACCGACCAACCATCTCGACATCCAGCATCAGATCGGGCTGATGCGGCTGGTTTCCGGTCTGCCGGTGACGAGCATCGTCGCAATGCACGACCTCAACCACGCGGCCATGTTCTGCGACGAATTGATCGTCATGCAGAGCGGCAGAATCGTCGCGGCCGGCATGCCGGAAGACGTGCTGACCCAGGAACTTCTGCGGGATGTGTTTTCGGTCGATGCGCGAGTGGAGACGTCGCCGCATCATACAAGGCCGCACATCCACTACCTCCCTTAAGGACGCTATGCTGCGACGGTGGAGCGGATGCGGGATTCCCAAGAGAACGGTCAGGGAGGACCCAACATCGGTGAATGCAGGTGCGGTCGGTTCAGTTCGACCCTGAACCGGTATTGTTTCCCACAGACCCGCTCGATCACCGCACTCAAGATGCGGTTCTCCTCATCGCAGAGAATGTCGCGGATCGGGCGACCGGCTGTCAGTTTGCCACAAGTGTCGGCGCAGAGACGGGCAAGATCTTTTCAGCCAATCACGCGCCTCAATGCAACGCGGCCACCGATTGTAGCCAAACCGTAGACGCTCAGTGCCCACGCCAAAGCGGGCGGCTTGCGTTGCCGGTGGCAAGCAGGACTAGTTATTCATGACGGTCCGCCACGACATCTCCATGGATCTGCCCGGAAGCACGATTTGACGCAATCCTGCGACCGTAAGAGGTTTCCTTGGATCTCTCTTTTCCGGTTGCGCTCTTGAGATTTGCGCCGCTCTCTGAATCGAAGAGATGGAGGCGCTGAGGCTGGACAATCAGTGCCAGAGAGGAATGATCCTCGATTTCTACGTGATCCGGCAGATGCGCGATCGTTGCAGTCTCGCTTCCTTCCAATCTTCCGTAGGCATAAGTATCCGTGCCAATGCTTTCCGCGTAATCGACGTTTAGACGGACGGTGACGCTGCTTGCCGCCGCACCCTTGGCAAGTTCAAAATGGTTCGGCCGCACGCCGAGGATAACGGTCTGGCCGGCCACCGTGGCTGCGCCTTCGATCGGCAGATATACCGGCCCGAAGCCCGGCACCTCCAGCGCGACGCCACCCGGCCCGGAGGAAAGCACACTGCCCTCAAAAAAGTTCATCTGCGGCGAGCCAATGAAGCCCGCGACGAATCTATTGGCCGGCGTCTCGAATAGTTCCAATGGCGTGCCGACCTGTTCGATGCGGCCTGCATTGAGGACGACAATACGATCTGCCATCGTCATTGCTTCGACTTGATCATGTGTCACATAGACCATGGTCGCGCCCAGCCTTTTGTGCAGGCGGCTGATCTCGCCGCGTGTCTGCACGCGCAGTGCGGCATCCAGGTTGGATAGCGGCTCATCGAACAGAAATAGCTTGGGGTTCCTGACAATCGCCCGACCGATTGCCACACGTTGCCGCTGGCCGCCTGAGAGCTGCTTCGGCCGTCGGTCGAGGAGAGGCTCGATCGCAAGCATTCTTGCCGCCTCCATCACGCGCTGATCGATTTCGGCTCTACTCATTTTGAGGTTTTCGAGGCCAAAGGAAAGATTTTGGGCAACGGTCATATGGGGATATAGCGCGTAGGACTGAAATACCATCGCGATCCCGCGATCCCCAGGGGGTGCCGTCGTCACATCATTGTCGCCAATGATAATCTGGCCGGCGCTTACGCTTTCAAGGCCTGCGACGAGGCGAAGCAATGTCGACTTGCCACAGCCGGAAGGGCCGACCAGCACAACGAATTCCCCCTCGCCTACGTCGAGATCGACGCCATGAAGAATCGCATGATGGCCGAAGCTCTTCTTGACATCGTTCAACTTGAGACCGGCCATGAATCCATTCCTTTGACGCTATATCTGGAGGCGCACAGGCACGCCGATCCGTCGGTTGGCGTCCTTTAGTTGGCTTCAGTTTGCGTGGAACTAATTAGTTCGTCAAGATGACGAACGTAAATTTCTTGGCGGCGAGATCTGCCTGCCAGTCATAGCGGCGGTGGCGGGAGGCGCCGTTGCTCCGGCAAGGTCTGGGGAGAGAAAAGCAGATTGTGGACATGGTTGAGGCCAATCGCAAGCGCGCCTAGCAGCGTTGCGCGCCCACCAAGAACACTGGCCTTCACATCGATGGCACGACGGCTTGCCTTCGCAATGCCTTGCCGGACACGTTCTGTAATCAGCGGGTGGCGACCGATACTGCCGCCGAGGACGACTGTCTTCGGATCGACGATCGCATTGACGGAAACGACAAGGAGCGCGGCGATATCAGATACTTTGCCGATCACCTCGACAGCAATCGGGTCGCTGTTTTCGGCGAGTGCCAAGATGTCCCGGACTGACGTATCCTTGGCGCCTCCTGAGTGAGCATAGAGCTCGCTGATTCCACGGGCCGCAATCGCGCATTCCAAGGCGCCGCGTTCAAGGCTGTCCTCGGCATAGGGGTCCGCGCCGAACGGAATATAAGAGATTTCACCGGCGGCTCCGCTTGCGCCGCGCATCAGCTTGCCATCCTGCAGCACGCCCAGTCCGATACCCGTCCCCAGCGATATGAAAGCGACGGTATCGATCGCGGTCGCGCATCCCTGCCAGGACTCGCCAATAACCGCCGCATTAACGTCGTTTTCAAGCACGACCGGACAGCCAAGCCTGTCACTCAGCGTCCTGCCGATGTCGATGCCCTCAATATCGGCCAGATTTGGCGCCATGGAGAGCGCGCCGGTAACAGGATCAACCACGCCGGGTGTCGCTATTGCCGTCACGAGGACACGGTCCCTGGCGATACCCATATCCGCAAGCATTTTCGAAAGCATCGCTTGAACCTGATCGATCAAGTGATAGCCACCGCGGCGGTCCGAGGGATAGTCCATTTCACCAACGACATTTCCCACAATATTGCCGAGAACGATGCGCGTCGTCGTGGCGCCCATGTCGACACCGATGGCGTAGCCGGCGTCGCCATTCACCTCATAGGTAATGGCGGTGCGGCCAATGCGGCCGCTGGTGACCCCTTTTTCTCGAACCCACCCACCCTCTTCCAGGGTCCGAATGACCTCGGACATCGTCTGCTTGGAAAGGCCGGTAATCTTGGAAAGCTCTGCACGCGAAGTGGGGCCGGCGTGAAGCAGAACATCCATGACAGCGCGAACGGAGATCTGCCGCAATACGGGAGGCGCGTTTTCGGTTAATGCCATATTCGAGCTATCTCGCCAGATCCGTCTTCATCGTTGCACCGGTGCTTGCTTTTTCCATGAAAGCCCGCCGATTTCAAACGGCTTGTTGACAGTTCACAGGAGCGGCAATAATAAATTCGTCAACCTGCCGAACAAATATCGCAAAGGATTGGGTTTGTCAAATATTTCAACCATTGCGTCAGCTTTGCGACAGCCCGATCGCATCTATCGAGCAGATGGAGCGGGCGCATATCAAGGTCTCGTCGCGGGCGTCGACCTGGGCGGTACAAAGATCCTTGTGGGCCTTGCCGATCTTCAGGGGCGCATCCTGGCAAAGGCCGAAGAGCCGACCGAACACGGTGCGGGCGCACCCGTACTGCAGCAAATTCCACGGATGGTTTTGTCGCTGCTGCAGCGGCATCGGGATCTCGGGCCTTTGCACAGGGCTGTCGTCGGCGTGCCAAGCGCCGTATCGCCCACCACTGGGCTCGCATCGCTTTCCCCTCATTTGGCAATTCCAGCCGATCAGCCGCTTGCCGTGTTACTCGCAAAAGCCCTGCCCTGCCCCGTCGTGGTAGATAACGACGTAAACCTCGCAGCTTACGCAGAGGCTACACTTGGCAAGGGGCGCGATCGGCACTCCCTCGCATTCGTGGCTTTCGGAACCGGTGTCGGCATGGGCTTGGTTGTCGGCGGAGCGCTTTTCCGTGGCCAGCATGGGCGGGCAGGTGAGCTTGGCTTGCTGCCGCTGGGCGCTGACCCCCATCAGGCCGCATCTCAAGCCCGCGCCGGCCTCTTTGAGGACCAGGTCGATTCACCTGCAGTGCGAAGCCTTTATGGCGACGGCACCCTGCCGGTCAGCGAGATCTTCGCGCGTGCTTCGGCCGGGGATGAGCAAGCGGCCGCTGTTATCGAGACGCTCGCGAAATCGGCTTCGGTTGGCATCGCCTCCGTGCAGGCGCTCCTTGATCCCGACCTGATCGTGCTGGGAGGCGGCATTGGCTCGCGCCCCGAATTTGTCGATGCCGTGGCACGGCATGTGTCTGTATTGCTGCCGTTTGCGACGCCGATAGAGGCAACTGGGATCGGCCCGGAAGCCGGCATGCTGGGCGCGCTCATGCTCGGCCTGAGCGACCTTGCAACCATCGGGAATATAGCGCCACAGGAGGCCGTACAATGAGCACACCGCAAGCGAAACCAGAAGTTCTGACACCGCTCGCTGATGGACAGCTTCGTTCCACGACACCCTTGCTCATTCCTTTCATGGCTCCGCGCCTGCAGGGCGATTGCCACCCGGAAGGCAAGATCGAGCTATCATTGTGGGGCGCCGGCAAGCTTGCAAATCTGACTTTCAAGGGTTGGAGTGCTCCGTTCATCTATGCCCCGAACCGCGTGGAAGCGCATGGCGGGGGACTCTATGTGGCGCAATCGGCGCCGGCGCTCTTCTTGAAGGGCGCAACGCTGCGGACCTTTATTCCCGCCCGCCGTTGCGCCTGGTGGGGCAGCGCGGCAAAGCGTGAGCCGGTGGAGCGGCAAGACAGCCGCCGCATTGCCCGTACCGGCTGGGGTGTCGTTATCGCCGAGCAGAGGTCAGATGGGATATTCGTCGCCGCGGGCGCAACGATCAAGGAAGCACAGGCAGCTCTTGATCTCGACCAGGCGCAAGTAATGGCCGAGGCGAACGCCTATGTAGAGCGCTGTGATGCAATGCCGGAAGCGGATCCCTTGATGCGCAGCATGATCTCTCAGAGCCTGCATGCCGCGCTTTCCAGCATACGGCAGGACGAGCGTGGCGCCTTTGCCGGCCTTGCGGCCGGCCAGGCCTATAGCGCGCCGGCCCGTACCTACTATCGTGACGGCTATTGGACGCTCCAGGCTCTCCTCGACCGGGAGCCCGAGGCAGTCCGCGCGCAGATAGACCTTCTCGCACGGGGCGTGCAGCAAAACGGAGAAGCACCGAGCGGCGTCATCCTGACAGGACCCGGACAGGCCGAGGAATGGGAAAGCGTGCGGCGGACGCATCCAAGGATCAAGGAGGAGCACCTTCGGCCTGGCGACTGGTGGAGCGATCACTTCGACAGCCCGCTCTTCTTTATCCTGACGATCGGCGACTACGTCAGGACAACCGGTGACAGCTCTCCCCTTTCCCAATAC
Source organism: Rhizobium sp. 01L419 (assembly GCF_056400025.1). Lineage (NCBI taxonomy): Bacteria > Pseudomonadati > Pseudomonadota > Alphaproteobacteria > Hyphomicrobiales > Rhizobiaceae > Rhizobium > Rhizobium sp. 01L419. Next base: position 261,048 of record NZ_JBFTSM010000002.1, on the reverse strand, counting down.
TGGGACAAGGTAGTGGCGATCTTCAATCGGTATTGCAGCTTCGACGAAGCAGGAAACGGCTTGCCGATGAAGCCCCGGCACGATCGCGACTGGGCCGACAACGTTTACCGTCATGGCTACGTTGCCTATGACCTCGGCTTGTGGATCGGAGCGCTCGACGTCATCGCGCAGCATGGCGGCTTGGTTGAGCCATCGGTCGCCTCCGAGGCGGCCGCCGTGGCGAAAAAGGCGCGCGCTTCGCTGGATGCGGCGCTGCTGCAACCGAGCGGCACCTACGCTGACTACGGAACCAAGGCGGATTTCGTCGAAGATCACCTGACGCTGGATAGCCTCACGCTCCTTCGCTTTCAGGCGGTCGCCCCGGAGAGGGCAAGAGCGGTGCTCGCCCGGATGCAGGAGACCCTGGAAAGCCGCAACAACAGCGAGCAGCCCTATGGCGATTGGGGAGTGCTTTGCGCCTTTCCGCCCTTCAAGCGCCCAAAGGACACGCGCGAAAAATCCTACTTCGCCTACCGCTACCACAATGGTTCGGACTGGCCTTACCTGTCGGGCCTCTACGCGGAGCAGCGCCTCGCTTATGGGCTGGGCGACGCGGACTACCCGCTATTGCGCTGGTGGAAGACCTGCCTCGAGAACGGCTGGATGGGAGCGGTTGAATACTTCTCGCCACCTTGGGGACGCGGTTCGCTGCTTCAGGGTTGGAGCAGTATGCCGGCCTTCGCCGCTCTTGCCTATAAGGACAAGCTGGGGGCGACGATCTGCTGAACTCCCATCGGCCGCCATCATGCGGCCTCCTTTTGTCACCTGCAGAATTGTCGATGCAAAAAAGCCGCCTCAAAGGCGGCTTTTTCAGTTCAATCCAGGGCCCTGCCCTATTCCTTCGTCGCGCCTGCCATCAAACCGTTCATCAACATACGTTGCAGAGCGGCGAACATTACAAGGACCGGCAGCACGGAAAGCACCGACATGGACAAAAGCCGTGGCCAGTTGATGCCAAAGCGCCCTACAGTATTTGCAAGCGCGACCTGGACAGTCCATTTATCCTGATCGCTGATGATCAGAAACGGCCAGAGATAGTCGTTCCAGCGCCATACGAGATTGAAGGCCAGCAGTGTACCGATCGCCGGTATGGCAAGCGGCACGATGATCCGCCAGAGAATGCGCCATTCCGGCGTCCCGTCGAGGCGTGCTGCCTCAAGAAGGCTGTCGGGAATGTTGGTGATGTATTGCCGCATCAGGAAGACACCGGTGGGCGTCGCTGCCGGCGCGATGATGATACCTGCGAGCGTATCGAGAAGATGGAGATCGCGCAGGACCAGAAAGACGGGGATCATGACGATCTGCAGCGGCACCATGAGCGACGACATGATGAGCAGGAAGAAGAGCGTATCGCCCTTGAACCTGAATTTCGCCAGGGCATAACCGGCCATGACGCTGATCGTGACGGAAAGAAGCGCCGAGAGTACGGATACGATGGCCGAGTTACGGAAGAAGATCAGGAACTTCGCGCGCGATACGGTATCAATGAAGTTCTGAAGCGTCGGCTGCACCGGAAAAATGGACGGCGGCCACTGGAAAATCTCCTGCTGTGATTTCAGCGACGAGAGAAAGAGCCATACCGGCGGCATCAGAAAGACAAAGAGGGTCAGTGCGACGAAGGCCAGTCGCCAGGGAGAGTAGATCCGCGTCATTTTTCACCCCGCGACATACGCAGCTGGAAGACGGTCAGAAGCAGGAGGATGATGAACAGAACCGTCGATTGAGCGGCAGCGACGCCGGCCTGCATCGGCTGCTGGAACGCTGTGTCATAAATCGTCTGAATAAGGTAGACCGTCGCCTTGCCTGGACCGCCGCCGGTCAAGGACACGACGAGTTCGTAGACCTTGAAGGCCTCGATCGAGGACAGGACCAGAACGACCGCCATCGTGGGCTTGAGGAGCGGTAAGGTGATATGGGTGAATTGCCGCCACTTGCTGGTGCCGTCGATTGACGCGGCCTCGTAGTAGTCAGTGGAAATTGCGGTCAGACCTGCGATGAAAATCATCATGTTGAAGCCGGCTTGCGCCCATACCCAGGCAATGACCATCGCCACTTGAGCCATCGTGTCCTGTTCCAGCCATGGGATCGGAGCGATGCCAATCAGCGAAAGCAGGTAATTGACGAGGCCATTATTGAGGCCGAAGAGCCACCTCCAGGCAACGCCGATAATCAGCAGGCTGATCATCGACGGAAAGAAGACGACGGTGCGCACGACGGCAAACAGTTTGGTCTGTGGCGCCAGCAAAAGAGCCAGTGCCAACGACACGACGATGTTCAGCGGAACCGCGATAACAACGAAGAGGACCGTCTTAAGCAGCGAATTCTGGAAATCGGCATTGCTCAGGAGGCCAATGAAGTTTTCCAGACCGACATACTGAGGCAGGGTGTTTGGCACCTGCGGAACGACCACCACACCGCGCTTGAAAAAGGCCATGAGCAGGCCCTGGACCAGCGGATAGAGCGTAAAAGTGATGAGCAGCGCCATCGTCGGCAGCATGAGCAAATAAGGCCAACCGAGGTTTGCCAAGCCGACCCGACGGCCCTTCGGCACTGGGTGGGGACCCAGCGCCGAACTGCCTTTTTCGATTATGACCGCAGTCACTTGCTAGCCTCAAGTGAGGCGTCGGCCGCCTTCTTGATCTGTGAAATGGCCTCCGCCGAGGAGATCTGTCCGGCGACGGCCTGGGTGACAGCCGTCTTTACGGTGCCCCAGACCGCTTGCATCTGTGGCCAAGCCTGGTCGGTCGCCGCATAAGCCGGGCTGGCGTTCAGCTCGTTCTGCATTGCCTTGATCGCTTCGGTCGCTGCCGGATTGTCATATTTGACAGCCGGTGCTTTCAGATTTGCTGGTATCATGCCGAAGGTTTTGGCGTACTGCGCCTGAATTTCCGGAGAGGTGATCCACTTTATGAATTCAAGAGCTTCCGGGAGATGCTGGCTGGTATTGAAGGCGACGATATAGTCGCCACCATAGATCGACGAGGCCACGGTGCCGCGCGGTGTCGGCCCTGCCTGCCATGCAAAATGTGCATTCTCCGCCAATCCGGCGATCTGCCAGCTTCCTGACATATAGGCTACAGCCTGACCGGCGGTGAAAAGCTCCTTCGGGTTGTCCGAGCTTGCACCGGACCACAGGCCGGGCGGCATGGCAGCCTTGGTGATGTCGACGAACTTGTCGAGCGCGCTCGTCCACGCCGCCTCGTCCATAATGACCTTTACAGGCTCTTTCTCGCTGTAGATGTGGTTGCCGTATTGATACTCGTGAACGATCCAGCGGCTTGCCGAAACGTCCCAAACCAGCGGATAGCGGGTGCCGGACTTTTCGGCGACTTCCTTGATCTTCGGAACGAATTCATCCCAGGTCCAGCCGGTCCCCTGATCCGGAATAGCAACGCCGGCCTTCTTGAAGGCATCGGCGTTCAGAAAGATGCCGGTCGAGGTCACTCGGAGCGGTGCGGCGATGACCTTGTCGCCGAGTCTGGCACCATCCCCCCAGCCCTTGACGAAATCATTGATCCATTCGGGGCCGATCTCTTTGTTGAGATCGACGAGGAACGGACGAATGACCGGCTCCATTGAAGACGTGAGCGATAAATCCGGCATAATGCCGGAGGCCGCATACTGCTGGAATTTCTGAACCATGCCGTCATACGGCGTGATTTCAAGGTCGAAGGTCGTGTCTGGATGCTGTTTCGTGTACTGATCGAGCAGGGCGCGCGTGTTCGCCTCTTCCTGATCGTTGTCCACGTACCAGACGAGCTTTAGCTCTGATGCCGCCGCAAGCGAAATCGTCATCGCCATGGCAGTCGCAGTCATCATCAATGTCTTGAGCGGTTTCATATGGTTCCCCTTTTGGCTCCTCATTCCTAGAAACTCTGCAAACGATCGATCTGTATCCACTCCCTTCAGATCATTCTTTTGTTCGTAACCATGACGAATTAAATACGAGTTCTCGGCGGTGTCAATACAACAACATCGAGCGCGTCCATTTAGTTCGTCCTGTTGACGAATAAATTGCGACAGCTTAGTTGTTTCGAAAGCGAGAGGAGACCCAATGGATATTTCCGTCGAAGCAAATGGCGCTGATCTGCAGCAACTCATCGACAGGCTGACCGCCGTCGGTGGGGGAACTCTTCTGCTGCGAAGCGGGCGGCACCTCACGGGACCAATCCGTCTTGGCAGCGGCATAACGCTGTCGTTTGAGGTGGGCGCGACACTCGAGTTCGTTGCCGACTACGAGCTTTACGCCGAAAATTCGGTGAGTGTGATCGCTGAGGGATCGGACCGTGCCTACATTGTGGCGCATGGCGCCCATGATGTCGCGATATTGGGCAACGGTACGATCGTTGCCTCAGGTGGCGCTTTCAACACCGGCTTCGATGAGACAGTCGGCACCTACACGCCGAGCGAAAAGCGCCCGAGGGTTCTGGTGCTCGAAGACTGCAGCAATGTCAGGCTCGAAGGTTTCGTCATCGAGGATTCCCCGATGTGGACGGTCCACCTCGTCCGCTGCCGCGATGTGATCGTCAACAGCATGAAAGTGTTCAACAATCGACAGCTCCCGAATACGGATGGGATTGTCATAGATAGCTGCGTGAACGTTGCCGTGAGTCAGGTCGTCATCAACACGGCTGATGACGGCATCTGCCTCAAGACCAGTCGGAGCGAAAAGGGCATTGGACGCTGCGAGAAGATCAGTGTCTCGGATTGCGTTGTCGAGAGCAACAGTTGCGCATTGAAGATCGGCACGGAAAGTTTCGGCGACATCCGCGACGTTCGTTTCGTTCATTGCAGAATCCAGGATTCGAACCGCGGCCTCGGCATTTTTTCCCGTGATGGCGGAACGATCGACAGCATTGTCTTCTCGGATATAGAGATTGACTGCCACGAAACGCCCGATGGTTTCTGGGGCTCGGGTGAGCCGCTGACAATTACGCAACTCGATCGCCGGCCCGAACTGCCGGCTGGGGCCGTCAGCAATGTGCGCGTTGAGAACGTCAGAGGCCGCTGCCACGGCCCCATCAATCTCTTCGCAGAGGCAAGTGGCGGGATTGCAGGGATCACGCTATGCAATATTCAATTGACGATGCAGGAAGGCCCGCTGGGAACTGCCCAGCAATATGACCTGCGTCCCACCAGCATCGACCTCTCCCCGCCCAAGGACGTCGAGGGGCGCGGCAATGCCTGGCTGCGAGGGACAGACGGAAAGATCATCGGCCTGGTCGACTACCCGGGAGGCATGCCGGGGTTCTTTGCGCACAATGTGTCCGGCTTGGTTATCGAGGACGTGGCGACGAATAGACCGGTCCCTCTTCCTCGGGGCTGGAATGCGCACGAGCGCGTCATCCTTGGTGGTGACGCGTGAGGCAGAACGCCTGATGTCGCGCCGGATGTGTGGCGAGGGAGACAACTGTGAATATAGTTCAGTTAGCTGCAACCGGCTTCCTCGCAGGAGTCGTCGCCTTGACCGGAGCCCCTCCCGCCGGAGCCGCCACCGCCCGCGTGACTGCGGCCAGTCAGGTGCGATCGGGACCCGGCACCTCCTATCGTGCGGTCGGCCAGGTGCGCAAAGGAGACAGGGTGAACGTCACCCGCTGCTCGTCGGCGCGCAGGTGGTGCCACATACAATCACGGCATTCGCGCAACGGCTGGGTCAACTCCCGGTTTCTCGATCGCGTTTCGGGTATCCCGGCGGAGGACGCGGCAGCGTATGCTTCCATGGCGCCCGCGGATATGTCTGCCTGGGTCGATAGCGATCCGACGACACAACACGTGTTTCAGCTCGAAAGCCTGTCGTTGGCAGTTTGGTGTCGCGACCCAACGGGTCGCATACCCGCCGGCTTGGGCCGCTTGACCTTCTGTTCTTCCTTCATTTCTCTTTGAATGTTTGGCAACCTTGTCCGCTTTGAGTTGCCGCAAGGGCGGCGAGCAGCGATTTCCAGTTTGCATCATGCTTCGAAACGTTGTCGTCTCGAGCCCAAACCTTGACCCTCTCGGCCGCGACCTCGTCCTGGTATGCCTCTGTTATTTCGTTGTGTAGCGTCAGAACGAGCGTTTCTACGTCCTTAGCAGAGAGGACGCTGGTTTCTGACTGGTTGGACGGATTGGCGAACGATAGCGAATTGGGAAGAAGCCAGTGCGTCCCGATCCCCCCGTCCCGGAAAACAGGTGGCATGGCGATCTCGTGTATGTTGGCCTCGGACTGATGGTCGCAATACAGTTTCTCGATTGCCGAGCGGAGTTCCGTCTCGAGACCCAGGCCCAGTTGGCCGCCGGCGCCGAGAACCGAACCAAACCCGAAGCTCTCGCTGTAGCGACCGGCCGAAGCCGAAACATCGGCGATGACGACATGCAAGGGCGGCAATGTCTGCGATGGCTGCAGGGAGGTTTGAAGCGCGCCTCGGATGGCATAGTAGAGTGTCATGGCGCCGCGGTTCTCGACGGCTCCACCATCAGTGACCCAATATCGGGTTTGCGGTTGGCCCGGAGCTTCAACATCGATTGCAGCGTCCGGAAACACCGGCGGAAAGTTGGCACTCAATGCCGCCGCACGCGCGATCGATATATCAGCATTGTCGAGCGTAACGATCTGCATGCGCAGTGACCCATCCGATACCACCGATGCAGGCGCTGCAAGATTGGTCAGCACCAGCCGGCCACCCGCCCCGGCCGCATCGAGAAAGTCTCGGCATGCCGTTGCTCCCCTGGCGAGGGACAGTCCCACCCCCTCCTTGCACGGACGGCGCGGGTCGGGAAAAGATCCGACGATCGCCGTATTGAGCATGAGGCCGAAAGACGGCTCCTCCATCGTCGCCGCCCCCATATGGCAGACGAAGGATTCAGCGAGAATGGCACCCAGTCGCGACCGTGCAGGCATCCAGCCCTGGACACTTTGGTCCGGCATCTTGGCTTCATCGCAGGTCGACTGAGCCCAGTGCCAGCGTCCAAGGGCGATGCGCATATCGCTTGCGCCGTCGATGGCATATTCGATGAAAGGCAACGCCATGGCCTGCGAAAAATCGTCCCAAGCGTCCTTGTCCATGTTTGCAAGCGGTCGCCGCAGTTCCTGCTCGTGGAGCGCAAAATAGCCAAGCGCAGCACTGCCACCTGACACGCCGCTGACCAGCACGACGTTGCAGATCTGGTCGTGCTCGGCAAGGCCGCGCAGAAGCGAGGCGGTATAGATCGCCGCACGCGTGCCGCCGCCGGAAGCGACAAGGGCAATTCTCGGCGTGGTGGGCAAGAGCGGATTGCAGCTGCCGTTCGGTTGGCCGCTTTCAAACAACAGAGCTGCCGGCTGCTTGCTTACGTGCCTGTCGGAGCGGATCGCCAGTTCCGCAGGCTGCACCGCCCGTTTGAAGGTGAAGTAAAGGGGGCCACCCAGAAGACCATAAGCCAGGGCGCCGACAAGCACGGGATAGACGAGCGTCGACCGCTGGAAATTGCGCAGGCTCGCCAGCAGATCGCCGGCCGGGGCCTGATCCGCGGGCAGACGTTCCAGCTGGGTGCGAAATTGCGTGAGAACTTCCGCAGGCGTCATGAACTGAATCGCCCTGTTGGATGTGGCTTTCGTCTGCTTCTCGTACCGATCCTCATAGAGGCCTTCGATCTTCAGCCGTCCGGCGCCATGCAGCGCGATTTTGCGACCACGGTTCCGCACCGTGCTCAGGGTCTCGGGCCCTTCATAGTCATAGTCGATCTCGACCGGGGTAATGGCGCGCCGGTCCTTGTCCATCAGGCGGATGACCCGGCGCGCGACGAAGTGGTCGCACCAGAAGGCGTAATACCAGGCAAGCGCATAGGCGAGCGCGATATAGCGCATGATCGTCGTGTTACCGTAGCCTCCAGAGCCGGCGTTGAAGAGATAGGTGATGTAGTGAACGTCCGCGAGGCGAAGGACCGCGACGACGATGACCAGGACGCTGATGGCCCGTTGCGGACCTATGAAGAAAAGGCGCCCGATGGTCAGCAGGATCTCCATCAATCGCTCGAAGAGGATGCCCAGAAAAATCGCGAACCAGCAGGCAATCGCCGTCAGGAAGAAGGCGTACCAGAGATAATGGTCCGGCACGAACAATGTCAGCAGTGATCCAGGCAGAAGGATCTCGATGGGATAGCGGATTGGAGCAATGGTGAAGGCTGATGCCAGAGCGGCAAGCGGACCACGTCCCATGAAATCGTAACGGTTCTTCGGTAGGAAAAGCTCCACCCTTGCAAGACTGTCGGCGAGACCACCTCCCGCGTTGGCGCGGAATAAGGTCAACGAGATCAACCAGGCAATGCTCAGGGCAATGATCAGCGCAAAGGCAATCGCGACACCGATATGCAGGCGCGGCCGCACCGTCATCGTGCCATAGGCCTCCGGATGCGAACTGACAATGACGAGTGCGGCCACTGTGACAAGGATGACGAGCTGCCCGGCAAGCAGATACTGGTTAAACACCAGATGTCGGGCGCAAGCCAGATTCAATGCAAAGAGAGACAGGAAGCCGATGGCAAGCAGCCCGAGATTGCCCCAACGCGTCTCGATCGTCGGACCAAGCGCCATCGCGAGCACAAGAACGCCGGCAAGTACGGGAACGAACCAGGCATAGCCGTCCGGCGCCAGCCATCGCCAGGCGAGGCGGCGCCCCGCTGGCAACGGCTGATTGAGCCAGGCATCGAACCGTCGCCACAAGCGAACGAAAGCCCTTACTCGTTCGCCCAGCCAGTTGTATGCACTGGATTCCGACTTGCTCTCTTGTTCATCCATCGGCGTGGTTCCAGTCACGAATATCGCTCGGAGAGAATGACATCGGCCGCCTTCTCGGCGATCATGTAGACGGCCGTGGCCAGAAAATAGCCTGGGATCCGCGGGAAGACGGAAGCATCGACCACGCGCAGGCCTTCGACGCCGTGCACCCTGAATCTGCTGTCGATCACGCCCCCTTTGTCGCGGGGGCCGATGGCGCAGGTGCCGCAGGCATGATGGCCCCAGGCGTTTTCCGCGACATAGCCGCGAAGCGCCTCGTCACTCTCGTTCTGCCGGCCAGGCTCTTCTTCGCTTGCGATGAGATCGTCCATAGCATCGTTGACCTTCCTGACAAAGCGGATGGCATGGACGACGGCATCAAGGTCGAGGTCGTAATTGCCGGTTCCCTCGAAGAAGGAATGAAATACGACAGCAGGCAGGGCCGCGGGATCGGCACTTCTCAGCCGCACCGTTCCGCCCTGATTTTCGGTATAGGCCTTGAGGATCGCCCAGGTCATGTAATCCGACTTCCGGATGCGCTCGGAATAGTCAGGATAATAGCCGCGGAAATCGGCAAGCAGCGAGAAGCAATGCAGGTCCGGTTCGCTCAGCGTGTCGCGGGATTTCAGCGTCAGGGAAAACATGACGCCGTTGCTCGTATAGTTGCCGATACGAAATCTGCGCCACCGTCGGTAATGGGCGTCGCGGGTCGTATAGGTGACGCCCTTTAGCGCCGACCAGGGCTCGTTCACCCGGCTGACGACGCCGACTTCGTAACGGTCCTGCAGGTTTCGCCCGACACCCGGAAGCGCCTCGACGACGGAAATCTTGTGTTCGTTGAGATGGCCGGGATCGCCGATGCCAGAAAGCATCAGAAGTTGGGGCGAGGCAAAGGCGCCGCCTGACAGGATGATCTCGCGGCCGGCCCGAAGGACCTCCTCCCGCCCATCCCCATCAACGCAGCGAATTGCCACCGCCCGCTTGCCGTCAAATTCGATGCGCGTGACCGTGGTGTTCAGGCGGAGTGTCAGGCGGTCGGGGTGTCGCTTCATCACATCGAGCAGCCGCTCGCGCGGCCCGTGCCTTGTGTGGCGGCGCGTTGCAAGCGGGGTGACGCGCACGCCACAGGCGCCGACGTTCCAGTTGCGGTTATCGTTCGGGTCGATCTCGGTCGTCTCCCAATCGGACCCCCGCTTGCCGAAGGCATCGGCGGCCGCACCGACGCAGCGCAAGAGCGCCCGCCACAGCGGCCAGTCGCGCAAGGCCCGCAGCGGCAGCGCTCGTTCCGTCGTCATCCACCCCCACCATCCGTGGCCCGTCGGGTTGAGACCCGTTGCGGCGGCAAGCCATCGCCACAGGAAGAAGCGGTATCGGCAGCGCTCGATACGCTCAAAATAGCCCTGCATATGCGAGGCCTTCCAGCTTTCGTCGCCGGTGATCGCAAAGATGTGGTTCCAGTCGCAATGATTGGGCCGGACGATGATCATCGCATGATGGGCAGTGCAGCCGCCGAGCCCGCGCACACGCGGATAAAGCACGCCGTCCTTTTCCTTGGAGTAGCGCCAGTCGCGCTCCTGCATCTCCTGATTTTCGTAGTGGCGCACCCAATGGTTCTCAGCCATGCCGGGATGTTCCGAGGCAAAGGCATGAAAGGCCGGCACGCGACAGGCATCGGCAAGCGGCATGTCGGAGCTGTCGTCCGTCTTCGCCCTGGGATCGCCGCCGGCTTCGATGACGAGCACCGTCCGGCCCTCTTCGGCAAGCCGTGCAGCGAGGACGGCACCGCCTGCCCCGCTGCCGATGACGATATAATCTTGGGTCGGCCGGCCGGACATCGTCAGAACTGCTTCAGATAGGAGATCAGAGCATTCTTGTCCGGCTGCGGCAGATCGGCGCCGAATGCATGCCCGCCATTGACCACATAGTCAGGGCATTTGCTCAAGCCCACCAGGCGGTCGACGAGCTTGGTGTCGCGCACCACCTTCTCGGCATTGGCGAGCACGGCGGGATCGGCAAGCTCCTCCGGCGTGCATTGCCCGCCGAGCTCGGCGAAGGCGCCGATGAGCGCCGGACCGTTAGCGATCAGACGCTTGTAATTGGCAAACTTGTCCTCCTCGTCATTGTCCGGCAGCAGCTCGGTATTGGTCAGCGCATTGACCGGGAAGCCGGCCGGGAACGGGCCGATGGTGATCGAACCGTCCTTCTTGAAGGCCCAGCCGGCGACCTTGTTCAGCAGGCCGGTGAAGGGCCGCACCTTGTCGGGCACGAAGCCCGCCGGCACGATGAGGCAGGAGGGAGCGCTGGTGCGGTAGATATAGCCCGGCACCGGCGCTTCCGTCACTTTGTCCATGCGGCGCGTCTGCGGCGAAAGCATCTGGCGGATCGACCGGTCGAAGACCCCCAGCCTGTTTTCGACGCATGGCAGATAGGGATCGCCGGCGTCCGCCGCCGGGCAGGCGGTGCCGCGACCGGTGCCGTAGCCGCCGGCATGGTCCTGATTATAGTAGTCGGTGCCGTAATAGCTGTCCTCGTGGCCGACCGAATTGTTGAGCAGGAAGGGTGCGGTCGACCAGAGGCTGACCAGCGAGGGCGGCCTCAGATAGCCGCGCCCGTTGCCAGCCGCCTGCAGCGGCGTTGCCGCGCCCGAAACCGGATGATTGACCGTAACCTCATGCGGTGGCGGCAGCGACTTGTAGGTGGAGGAGGTGAAATTGTCCCAGATATCACCCGAAAGCCCGTTGGTCGCGATCGCACTGCAGGCATTGGTGCGCACGACATCCATCGGCACGCGCCGTTCGGTCGAGAGGTAATTGCCGTCGAGGAAATCCTTTCCGTCCGCATCCTTTTCGGTGACGAGTTTGACCATGCCGCGCTTGAAGGCATCCGACTGCGCCCAGGCCCAATAGCGGTCCCAGCATTCGCGATAATGCGGGCCGGATCCGCCGCCGGCACATATGCCCTGATCGACGCCGAGGTCGGGCGCCGGCACCGGCTGCTTGCTCGAATGGCAGGCTGCGCAATTTTCGGCAAAGACGATCTTCCCGCGCTCGACCTCGGCCGGATCACGCGTTTCGAGCACTTTTTCTCCGACCGGCGTGTCCTTCAGGTGATCGGCTCGGGCGGCGACCAGGAAGAATATCGCCATATCAGGCGTCATTGCTTCGGTCGCCTGCCAGTAGACCGAGTTCTTCTGGGCGTCGGCGATGCGGATCGGCGAGATCTTCTGCCCGCCGAGGAAGGGGCGAAAATGCAGGAGCCATTCTTCGCTGAAGAGGCCGATATTGAGATAGACGCGATTGAGGGCGCCGAGCGTGCCGACGGAATCGGCACCGTCCTTCAGGACGCGCATCGAGGCGACGGTGCCCGTTGCCTTGTCGTAGAGGGAACCGAAGGCTGCGGTCTGCGGATAGTCTTGCGCCTGCTTGTTGTCCTTCTCGTCTCCCTTGATGATTTCCTTGCCCGTCTTCGCCCCGATGCGCAATCGCTCCAGGACGTCGTAGACAGCATTCATCGTGCGGGGGTTATTCATGTAATCGCTCGACACCAGCGAGGTATCGAGGGAGCCCGGCGGGTTCGTATGGAACAGCTGGAAGAGGAAATTCCTCTCGTTCTCAGCTGGTTGCCCCGCCGCCGCGCGCGGTTTGGTATTCCAGAAGAAGATGCGGTCGACCCAGAAATACTGGGCGCCGGGATTGGAGGAGATTTCAGAGAATTCCGGGCTCTCGACGTTCTTCGGCGAATTGATCGGATTGGGACCAACATGGCAGAAGGCGCAGGACATGCCGACACGATAGGGTCGCACGAGATCCTTGTCGTTGTAATATGAAGGATCGGTGTAGTAGCGCAGCGGATCCCAATGTTCGGCGGCCTTGCTGTCGAAATCGGGATTGGGGAAGAGGCGCAGGCCCATCACGCCCGTCGGCTCGCCGTAGTAGGAGCCGACCGGGATCTTCTTCTCTTCGCCCTTCACCTTGACCGTTGTGCCGCGCGAGCCGATCTGCACGCCGGGATAGCGGGTGTCCGCCTCGGCATTGCCGCCGAAACTGTCGGCAGCGCAGTCTTTCTTGCGCTGATCGAGCCACAGCCCCCAATGATCGGGATCCGCTCTCTCAGGGGTATTGTAGCAGGGTTCGTTGACCAGTCCGAGATAACGGAAGCGGTTGTCGCGGCCATAGGCCATCGTCGGATGGGACGAGATGGTCTTCAGCAGATCGAAGGAGCCGATCGTCGAGCGGGCGGCGAAATCCCAAAAGCGGTCGTTGCCGCCGGTCCAGACGATCCAGGCATTCTGCCCGCGGATCGCCGCCTGGCGGACGGCTTCCGGATCGAGCCCGGTGGCGGCGGCGACCTCCTTGATCTCGGCGGGATAATCGGCGCCGGCTGCCGGCGACAGCAGAAGGCCCTTGTCCATTGCCGCGAAGTACGGCTCGCCCGCCCCGGGAAATTCCGCGACAGTGCGATGCGCTGTCTTCGCCTCATCTTCGACATGGCCGAACTGGCTGGAATCCGGTTCGATCAGCCACCAGACGATGAGCGCAACCGCAGCAATGGCGACGACCGCGAGGGTGACGACGGCTGCTGCCGTCCAGGCGAGAAACCGCACGATGCGCTGTCTGACGTTTGCCATCGACCCCTCCTGATGGTCAAAGTGTCTTCAGATAGGAAAGCAGCTGCTCCTTCGCCTCCGAAGGCAAATCCGTGCCCCAGAGATGACCGCCATTCCCGTTGCCCTTAAGGTTCGTATCGTAGAGTGTGCCGTGCCGTTCCCCCGGCGTACCTGCTGCACTCAGGAAGCCGCCATTCTCGGCATCCACCAGATCGTAGCCGCGATAGAAGTGCTTCGGCCGCTCGGCAGGCGGAAGAAGCAGGGCACGCAATGTCGGAACGCTGCCGTTATGCAGGTAGGGACCGCGCAGCCACAGGCCGCCAAGACCTGTGGCGACATAACCGTCGGTCTTCTGGAAATTGGCAAAACCCCAAGCATAACGCGGTTCATAGGCCGCATAGCGGTCGCGGGCTGCGGGGGTCCACATGTCCAGGCGATGGCGGTCCGTACCGAGCTCGACGATCGAGATCGGCGTCCGGTAGCGGGCGCCCTTGGCATCGTGGCAGACGGCGCATTGCGCGGTATAGATCGCACGGCCGGCGTCGACCGCCGCCGCATCGACATGATAAGGGTCGCCTGCCGGCTTGAGGGGAGAAAACGGTGACGGCGGTGGACCCTGCAGACGGATGAAATCCATGATGCGGCGCAGACCCTCTTCGGCCCCCCCGTAGGATTTATAGGTCATGCCGTCGCCGATCGCGCCGGAGACCACCGTCTCGTAGAGATCAGTCTGCAATCCGTCCCAGTGGAGTGAAAAGCGGCGCGTATTGGTGGCGGCGACATCGGCAAGCGACCACAGGGGCATCATGTCGGAATTGCCGACCGTGCCGTCGTCGGCAAGCCGGAGGTTCTGGAACTTGACCGGGTTGAAGGGATCGATCCGGCCGGGACCCCAGTCCGGCCTATCCTTCATCCAGGCGAAGCTCCGCCCCTGTTCCTGAAGGGCCGACCGCGTCGCGGGGATCAGAACGAAGCGGTAGAGCGCCCGCTCCCAGACCGGCATGTCGTAGATCCTGCCGATCTCCGCCATCACCCGGTCGGCGGTGAAGCGCGGATCGGCGCCGACATCGATCAGGAAGCGGATATAGGCCTGCGGGTTGACCCTGGTCCCTGGACCCGCCTCGACCAGCCGTGCCGGCTGGTCGGCATGGAGCCGGTAGCTGCCTTGGTGACAGAAGGCGCAGTTCGGAGCGACGCGCTCTATGACGCCGAGCGTTTTCACCGACAGGCCGACCGGAACCTCATCGCCGGCGCGCCAGTAGAGGCCGAAGGCGCCGTAGCCGTCCGCGCTGGCCGGCAGATGTTCGGGAAAGAGCTGCGGCAGGACCCGCCAGATCCAGTAGGGAATTCCCTGCGCCTCTTCGTTGCCGATCGAACCGTGATTGAAGACTTCTGCGAGATCATTGGTCCTCGGCTGGGCGACGGGCCGGAAGAGGAGGAAAAACAGCGCGAAGGCGCCGACGACGAGCAGAACCAGAACGGCGAAAAGCCATTTCCAGAAGGCACGCCTCATGCCTGTCTCCCTTCGGCGATGTTCTGCTCAAGCTTCAGGATGCGCAGGAGACAGAAGAGCGTCGCAATGCCGATCGACCCGTCGAGGAAGACGCCGGCGAGATAGCCGATCGGCTGGCCGAAGACGAAGACGGCGAGAAAGAAGAAAACAGTGCCGAGCGTGCGGGAGGGGAAGACCGCGAGCCAGGCGAAAACGCGGTAGCGGTCGATATCGAGCGTCGCCGGAATGTAGAAGATCGACAGGATTCCGAGCAGCAGTCCTGCAAATCGCGGCCAGATCAGCTGGTTGACGGTGATGCCGAAGAGACCGAGGATCCATTCCGGACAGAAGATGAGCGGCAGGACGAAGGCGAAGTTCAAAAGGATGCCGATCCAGACGAGGACCGCATGCCGTGCCTTCCATTTGCTGAGCGATCGCGACTGGATCATAGCGTCTTCATATATTCGACGAGGGCGTCTTTTGCCGTATCCGGCAGCTCCGTACCGTAGCGATATCCTTCGTGGCCGGCATTGCCATTGCCGGGCCGCGTCGTGTCATAGCGAAAGAGATCGCCGCCCGCCGACTGATCCGAACGATAGCCCACCCTGGCGAGATCGAACTCGTCGCTGCCGCGCAACCAGACGGATGGCCGCCTGGCGCTCGGCTCAAGCAAATCGCGCAATGTCGGCACCGAGCCGTTGTGCAGATAGGGCGAGCGCGCCCAGATGCCGTCAAGCGGGTGGTTGGCATAACCGTCCGTCTTGTGGAAGCGGCTGAAGCGCCAGGGATAGCCGGCATAGAGCAGGTTCTGCTCGGCGGCGAAATTTTCGGTATAGGAGGTCCAGCGCCCCGCGTCGGTGCCGATATCGGCAAGCGGAACCGTCTTGCCAAGGCGCGTGAAGCGCTGCCTGTCATAGCTGTAGTCCTTCGCATCCCTGAAGCCGTGGCAATCGGCGCAATAATGCAGGAACAGGGTCTTGCCCTCTCCCGCCTTCGCCTGATCGATGCCGGCTGCGACGGGGAACGGCGGCGAAGGCAGATCCCACATCCAGTCCTCGATGCGCGCAATCGATGCCCGGTCGACCGTCACGGGCGTCACACCGGCGCCAAGTGCGGCGCTCAGGTTTCGTTCGGCCACGGAGTCATTGTTTCCGTCCCAATGGAGGTTCATGCCTTCACGCGGGCGCTGGCGCCAGATGGCGGGATAGTCGGAAGAGCCGTTCAGCGCCGCGCCGCTGATATGGGCCTCGTCCATCGGAAAGTTGAACTGCAGTGCCTTGTAGGGGTTGAACGTGTCCACCCGGCCCGGCCCCCAATCCTCCTGGCGCTTGACGAAATCAAGCTGGGTGCCGAGATCGAGGAACGCATTCTTGACCCTGGGGAAGACCACGTGGCGATAGACCAGCCGCTCGAAAATATTGAGATCGCCGCCGACCTTGGGGTCGTCGATCGTCGCAATCAGCGCGTCCGCGGTAAAGCCGGGATCACGGCCGACATCGATGAAGAAGCGAATGAATTCCTGCAGGCGCAAATTATTGGATGGCGCGCCGGGAATGAGGTGGCGAACCGGATCGCCGGCCAGATGATAGGTGCCGACATGGCAGACGGAACAGTTAAGCCAGACCCGCTCGATGCCTGAGACCACGCGGCGCGATACCCCGATCGGAAGGTCGTCGCCGGGCTTTTCGTAGAGGAAGCCGAAGCGGCCCCAGCCCTCCGGCCCGAGCTTGTCGGCATACATGACCGGCAATGCCTTGAAGACCCAGTAGGGTGGTCCTGTCGCCGTCTCGCTGCCGATCGAGCCATGCATGAAATGGTCGGCTTGGTCGCGGAAGGCGACGACATACTGATTGACGAAAACCAGGTAGTAGACGACCGCAAGCAACAGCAGCACGACGATCGCCAACCACCAGCGCCGACGCCGGGCGACTGCGATCTCGACGGGCGTTTTGCGGTCGTTGTCGCTGCTCATGAGTCCACTCCGAATGCGCGGGCGATGGCGCGTCTCAATGGAAGGTCGGCGGCTCGAAGACCGACATGACCTGCTTGATCATCTTGCCGTAGCGATCCTCGAGGTTCGTCCCGTCAAAGCGGCTGAGGTCGTAGCAGCCGAGCGGGTTTTCGAGATCGTTGAGCAGACACTTGTTGCAGTAGGTGCATTCCTTCTCGGGGCCGTTGTCACCGGCGAGGATCTTCGGCAGGTCGTTGTTGGCGATCAGCGGACGGGCCATGGTGACGCCGTCGCAAGCTTTCGAGCGGATGGCCTCGGCGATCCTGTCGGCGTGCTGGAAGCCGCCCGTACAGAGCACCTTGATATCGGGATCGATCTTGCTGATCGCTTCGGAAACCGAGCGCGCATAATCGAGATTGATGCCTTCGATGACCTTGCCCCTGCGCCAGCGCCACAGCGCCTGGAAGGCACGCCCCAGGATCGGATTGGAAAAGATCGCATAGTTCATCGGCGCCCGCGTGCCCTGCGAGAGCATGCCGTCGTACCAGCGGTGAAGATCGTTCAGCGGCAGGTCGCCGGCCGGATTGCGCGGGTGCGGAAAAGTCGAGCCACTCGAAATGTGGAAGGAGTCGACGCCCTTGCCGCCGTCGAGCAGCATCGTGCAGATCTTCACGGTCTCGTCGAGCGTGTTGCCCTTCTTGATCCAAGGGTAGAGCCAGTCATTGTGGTCGACGCCGTTGATCTTCATCTGCAGATGGAAGTCCTGGCCGACCTCGCGTCGGATCGCCCTGACGATCTCGAGCACGAAGCGCGCCCTGCCCTCCCAGCCGCCGCCATATTCGTCCGTCCGGTCGTTGATGCCGGAGCTCAGGAACTGTGTGAGCAGATAGCCGTTGGCGCCGTGAAGCTCGACACCGTCGAGCCCCGCCTCACGGGCGCGGCGCGCCCCTTGCGCGAACTGCTCCACCACTTCTGCGATTTCGGGCTTCGTCATCGCCTGGGCTAGCAGGCCATGGAAGTAGTCACTCTTATCGGTCGAACTCAGGCCCTTGTTGAACAGGTTCTCGACGCCGCCCATGTCCTGCTGGCGGCCGGAATGGCTGAGCTGCATGATGAACCGACAGTCATGGCCGTGGACACGGTGGCCAACTTCCCGCCAGAAGGGAATCTTGTCGTCGTCGTCGATCATTGCGTAACGCACGAGGATGCGGCCGCGCACCGACACCGGCGTAAAGGAGGAAATGATGCAGCCGATCCCGCCGCGCGCGAACTTCTCCTCCCAGTTCAGTCGGGCATTCCCGCCGTGACCATTATAGTCGTCGAACTGGCCGGAAATATTCGATCGAAACAGACGATTCTTGACGCGCAGGGAACGGAACGTCAGTTCGTTAAAGATAACCGCCGCGTTATCGGCATGTGTATACTGACTGTCCGGCTGCATGCGGGGCTCATCCAAAGTAACGTGCCGTGGCAACGAGAGAAAAGGAGAAGAAACCGAAATGCACTGCTGACTGTATAAGTATCAGGTGTGAGCGACGGTATTTCAATCCTATGTAGTTTGCAACTGGATTTGTGCTTGGAATGGAACTAGGTACTTGTGATTGCAAATTTCCCGTATCGCTGAACATTCAGTGTCACGCGGTGTGTATCCAAGCAGCAATTTTCACAGCGTTTCTCGCATTTTCTGGTCAAATCGGGCACTGCTCCTCGGCCAAGAGCCCTACCACTTGGAGCCACTCCCGTTGGATTGATCGATCTCGTCAGCGCGGTGGTGTCTTGCAGCTTCCTTTGCCGGCTGCCTTGCCGACAAAAGAGGATCGGCAGCCGTGGCCTCGACCGGCGCTGCAATGTTGCGCAGGGGCGATGACCTCGCTGAGCGGTAGATTACGACGTCATCACGGGATCAGCTTATGAGTATCGAGAAATGCAAGCACCGCGCCTAAAAACTCTTCCGGCTGTTCTAGGTGCGCGAAATGGCCGCTTTGGGCGAAATGTACCAACTCCGAATTCGAACAGCTGTCATGCAGGTTCTCCCCCCATTTCGAACCGCATATGAAATCGTGATCTCCGACGAGAACAAGCGCCGGCACGGAAAGGCTCTGAAGTTTCGATCGAACATCAAACGGCTCGTTGTCACCTATGAGAAGTGTCGCCTTTATCCGTGAGCGCAGTGCTTCAAGATCAAGCTTCTCACGAACACCGTCGGCAAAGTAAGCGGGAAGCAGGTCGCGCATGATCTTGGTATAGTCGTCGTCGCTCGACATGTTCGGAACCGACTGCCAGGCTCGCAGTACTGCAGGCCCCTCGGCCTGATAGCGATCGGCAAAGCTCTGGACCCCGTTTGCAGCCGCCGTCATGAAGTCACTCCCCGTCACAGCCGACGACGAGTACAAGATCATTGCCGATACGCGATCCGGGTGCTCGATCGTATGTTGCTGGATGACGAATCCTCCGTGAGAATGACCGAGAAGAACGACTTTGGACAGGTCGAGTGTTTCGAGGAAGCTGCCAAGCTGTTTCGCGAAGCGTTCGACGGTATAGCCATGGGGGTGCTCAGCAAGCCGGCCTGAACCACCTGTGCCGATTGGTTCGAGATACAGCATGGTAAAATGACGCTCCAAAAAACCCATGCGGAGATATTGCCAGTGGATGCCCGGGCCGCCGGGGTGAACTACTATAACCGGCCCTTGACCCGCGACATGAAAGCTTTGCTGAATTCCGTCGATATCGACGACATGATGTCCGGAGCTGAGGGTATTTCGCGTTGACATTGATTGGGCCTTATATCGCTTGGAAGCACGGTCGTATTCGAACCGCGCCAGGCAAATGGATTGAGTTTGGGGAGTTGTGGACGCAACGTCGCTGATTTGTGAAGGACATCGAGCTCTTCAAGCCATCGAAGCTTCGCTCGCATTCCAGACGTTACCTTGGCCTAAACTCCAGCGATCGCCGGTGCCGCAGCGTTGCACGAAGAAAGCTGCGGCGGCGTTTGAACCAGAAGGTCACGTTCGGTCGACTGCTGGTTTTTGGTTCGTGCCAGTCACCGTCTCGTCAGAACGACCTTATGTTTCGCATCGACTAGTAACATGCCTCGGTTCTGACTGGATGCCCGGAGCGCTCATCGTTCCATTGCCAATAGCAGCGATCATAGTCATCGTTGCTACCCAGGAAGATAGGACTGCGGTCCCTGAACCGTCCATCGAAGCGGTCGTGGGCAAAAAACGCACCTCGGTTTCCCTCCCTGTCGAAATGGCCCATACCAAATCCTCCCATGTGCCCCCCTTCCCCATGACTTCCCCCTCCGTGACCTCCTCCCCCGCCATGAGCAAGTGCGGGCGTTACTGTTGCGATGGAGCCAACTGCAAGGGTCAGAGAGATCAGGCCCGTTGCGGCGATCTTACGAAGCATAGACATGGTAGTTTTCCTATTAAGCGGCTCTGTGTAGCCGCCATGAGCATATGTTCATCGAAATTGGCGAACACTCGCCACAATTCAGGGATTTTGCTCACATGTTGTCACATCTTCTCACCACAACCGTAGGGGGCCGTGATCGCCGCCGGCACGGGAACGGGAAACAGCCACGAGCGTGTGCCGAGCCTAGTGAAGACGGCATCGAACCCGCACGGAGATAGACGCTGATCAGCCCTTCGTTGGAATTTCCAGACGCACGACGTTTGCCGATTGGGTCACCGAAGTTTTCGCCTTCTCGAGGCAGGCGGCCAGATCCTCGATCTTGAAAGGCTTGGGGACGACTGGCCGTCCGACTTCCGTACCGGCCTCCAGCCTGTCGCTATAGCCGGTCATCAGCACGACGGGCAGAGACGCGTTTTTGCGGCGGATCTCCTCGGCAAGCTCGATCCCCGACATGCCCGGCATCATGATGTCGCTGACGACCGCCTCGATTTCCGGATGACGGTCCAGGATCTCGATCGCCTCGGGGCCGCCTGCGGCTACGAAGATCGTCGGTACGATTTCGTCGAGCGCCATTCGCACGGATTCCAGGGATGCCGGCGTGTCGTCGACGATCATGATCGTACGGGGAAGGTTTGCCGAAGGGGCTGAATCCGCACGCACCGCCCGCGGCTCGTTTGATCGCGGCAGAAGCAAGGTAAAGGCGGTGCCGTGGCCTGAAAGGCTTGCGACCTTGACTGCACCGCCGCTGCCGCTGGCGAAACTGTGGACCTGCGTCAGCCCAAGGCCTGGGCCGCCATTCTTCTTGGTAGAAAAGAACGGCTCGAACACCCGTGCAAGGTTTTCCGGGGCGACACCCGTTCCGGTGTCGGAAATCGTCAGCGCGACGAATGGTCCTTTCAGCCCGGCATCCTCCGTGGCGGCGTCGAGCACATTGCGGGCGGAAATTGTCACTTTTCCACCTCCCGTCATGGCCTCGCGTGCATTCGTGAGGACGTTGATCAGAGCAATTTCAAGCCCAGCAGGATCGACGTGAACCGGCCAGGTATCCTCCGGCACCCTGATCTCCATCAGGATCGTGTCGTTGACGGCTTGGCGCAGCAGCGGAGACAGTTCGGCAAGCCTGCCGTCGAGCTCGACCTGGGAGGCGCCTTGGTTGGAACGTCTCGAAAACGACAGTAGCCTTTGCGTGATCGCCTTTCCCCGAGCCACGCCATCGCTCATATGCGCCAGAAGCTGCGTCACGCGCTGTTCGTCGTTTCGCCGTCTCTTGATGCCCTCCACCCCGGACTGGAAAACCATCAGCAGATTGTTGAAATCGTGGGCCGCCTGCCCCGTCAGTTTTCCCAGCGCATCCATCCGCTGCCAATTGGCCACGCTTTCCCACTCCCGGCTTCTGGCGCGCACCTCCCTATAAAAGAGAAATACAGCCGAGCCCGACAGCAGGAGCGTGAAACAGCTCGCCGCGGCAAGCAGCATGGTAGCGTTGCGCGCCAGCCGCTCATAATCGGCGACCGGCAGGCCAACTCTTACCCGCCAGGGCGTGTCAGCGAGCGCGACCTCGGCGACCCGAAGCTCCATCCCGTCGTTGAGAGTCGCCGCGCCGAAGTCCTGGCCGGAAAAGCTTGCGAATTTGGTGGCAGGATTACCGGCAAGTGCGGGAGCGCCGGTCGACGCCACCAGACGGTCCTGTCCATCGACGATCCAGGCCGACCAGGACCCCGGAAGTCCGTTGGCATAAAGCAGTTTGGTCACGATCGTCGGCCGGATCACCACCGACAGAACGGCCCTCAAACGATCGTTCCTCTGGATCGGAGCGCGCAGCGCAAAGGCCGCCTGGCCTTTCGGCCCGATGGCGATATTGCCGACCACTGCGGCACCTGTGCGAACCAGGGCGTCGTGGCTTTCCATATCCACAACGCGCGTGTCGGCTGACGGATCGAGCGGCGGAAACGACAGAACCACTTCGCCCTTCTCGTTCGAGATCCGGATTTGCTCCCATTCAGGCACCCGATCGCGCAGGCGCCGCGCAGTCTCGACAAATGCGGCGCGCGGAATCGGGGGGTCGAGGCGGGGGGAATCGGCGACGATCGAGAGCAGTTGGACCTGGCTCTTGAGTTCACGTTGAAGCGTGGCGGCCAGCGTCGCTGCCCGACCACGAATGTCGTCGTCGAGAGAGGCTTGCTGCTCCTTGATGAAGAACCTTCCCATCAACGCCGCCAGTATGATGACCGGAATGAGCGATGCCGTAATGAGAAGGAGCGCTGGCCGGGTTTTGTTCAACGGACACTCCGGTGTGTTCTTTCGAACCCTATCAAATAATCCAGGGTAGGAAACTTGCAATGCCAAGTTGGAATGAGACTGACCTTTCCCCCGGATAAGCGGCGAAAGCATAGCCGGTATCGCTACTCGACCTCCAGATGGTGTCTCGCATCGGCAGGTAGGTGGCCTCGATCGGTTTCTTCTGGCTGATATGCGAGATGCCCCGCTTGTTGCCCAACCGGACGAGGAGGGCTTCAGCTTGAGCCTGGACATTCCTTGGCATCACAGGCGGTTTGCCTCTCGATCGCCCCGTAGGGATCGTGTTGGAGACATCGTTTCCCATCCTTCCGGGAGAAAGACAAACCCAGCGCGCGTCTGTTTCGCGGCGCGCTCCTGCCTCACATTTCTTGCCCCAGGAAGGCCGAAATCGCCTGCGCCAGCGCTGACGGATTTTCTTCTGCTACGTGATGACCGCTGTCGATGCCGAAACCGCGCACGTCATCTGCCCACGTCTTCCAGATCGCCCGCGGATCACCGTAGATCTGCTCAAGGTCGTCGCGCAGCGACCACAGACATAGCACCGGGCAGGCGATCCTGCGACCGGCGTCGCGGTCTTGCCGGTCGTGGATATGGTCGATGCGGATGCCGGCGCGGTAATCTTCGATCATGCCATGGACGACGAGCGGTTTGGAGATTGCCTCGAGGACATCATCATAGGCTTGCCGTCCCATCGCGTCCGGGCGCAACGTGTAGTACCAGGCGAGCGGATCGGCCGAGATTGCGCGTTCGGGCTTTTCGGGCTGGGCAAAGAAAAACCAATGATACCAATCACGGGAAAATTCCCAGTTCGCCCGCTCCAGATGCTCGAGCACGGGGAGCCCGTCAATGATCACCAATCTTTCGACGTGGTCTGCATGATCCATCGCCATGCGAAAGGCACTCAGGCTGCCGCGATCATGGCCAACCACGGCAAACGTGTGAAAGCCGAGTCTCTTCATCATGACGACGAGCGCAGCAGCCTTGGCCCGCTTCGACGAATAGCGGCTGTCGTGGGTGTCGGCAGGAATATAGGATCGCCCAAAGCCCGGCAGATCCGGACAGATGACCGTAAAGGATGGCGACAGAAGGTCGGCCACCTTCCCCCATGTCATGTGCGTTCTGGGGTGTCCGTGTAGGAGAAGCACCGGTGGTCCACTGCCGCCGATGCGCAGACGGATCGACCCTTCGGCAATCTCGACATATTGAAGCTCGAACCCTTCAAACATCGACGTTCCCGCATGTTCGCATGTCTGCTGCCGGCCAGTCGTTTGACGGTTCATCCCTGACAACGGACACGATGTATCGTCTCGAACGGGAGAGTTCATTGCGAAGTGCGGCAAGCCTGGGCCTAACCTCGCTCAGGATGTGATCAGGATCGTGCATCCGCGCGCCTCTGTTCTGTCCGAAGATCAACTCACGGATCGCGGCCGAGTTCCGGCTGTCAACGGAAGCACTGTCAGAAAGCGCCCTTCTTCCGACTTTGGCCAGAAGGTCAAAGGACGTGTGGCACCGGACCGTCCTGCATTTTGCCGCTCCGGATGTCCGGCGCTCGTGGCTTTTGGTCCCAGACCGCCCGCATCATCGTACGGCAATCGACAATAGTGCAGTGAAGACGGTACCCTGAGCCTGCTCAGTGGTGTAGGTCCCATCCATCTGGCTGACGAAGGATTTGATCAACCTGCTTCCCATGCCGGTTTTCGCTGCAACCGGCTCATATCCAACGCCATCGTCCGCCACTTCAAGCAGGACCTTGCCGTCGGGGCGATCAAGCAGCCTGATGCGGATGTGTCCGTCGTCACGACCGTCAAAGGCGTATTTCATGCTGTTTGTCAGAAGCTCGTTCAGCAGCAATGCAAATGGCGTGGCCTTGTCTGCATCGATCCTGATATCGTCGATCTCGAAGGTCAGCTGGATTTCGCGATCATGCAGCCCGACCAACGTGCGAACCAGGTTTGGGACGAACTGCCGTGCAGTGACGCTGCTGAACTGATCGAAGCCGTACATCTGTTCGTGCACCGCCGACATGGCGACGATCCGCTCGTTCACCCTCTGGACGGTCTCCGGCCGCAAGCCCTGCAGCCTGATAAGCGCCATCACGGTCTGCAGATTGTTTTTCACCCGGTGATGTATTTCCCGCATCAGCACCTGGTTGGTCCGAAGCGCCTCGGCAAGCTCTGCGGTGTGGTGCGCGTCCGCATGCGCGAGGCTCAGGATCTTCAATCCGCCGACCACGGCCGCACAAAGGGCCAGAAGAACGATCAGCGCGGCAATCGAAACATCGGTCCAGAAGGGCTTGAGGATTGCCACTGTGTCGGCCGATGCAATGGCGACGAAGGGCGTCCGCTCGACGATGCGGTATGCCACCAACCTTTCGACCCCGTCGACGGGGGACACGGACACATAAGAGTCCGATGTTGCCTTGCGCATATAGTCGGTAAACAGGATGTAGTTGCCGAGATCGACGACTTCTTTCGGCTCGGGATACCTTGCGATCAACTTTCCGTCGCGCCTGAGGAAGCTCACCGTCGAGCCCGGCCCAAGCGACGCAGCGTCCCAGATCGATCGCAGCATCCCGACATCAAAGGCCAGGATCGCGACAGCTTCGAACTTGTCGTTGCGCTCGATACGCGCTGCCGAGAGGAAGACGTGGCGATCCGTGTTGCGCATGACAGTCATCGCCGACGTATGGTCCTCTGCACCATTGGCCAGCCGGCGGAAATAGGTCTGGTCGACGATGTCGGCGGGGCTGCTTTCCCGGTCCGTCGAATAAAGAAGGGTCCCGTCCGCAGCGACCACATAGGCGGTTGCCGTGGTCGGCAATTCGGCCGTCGCGGCGTTGAACCTTCTAACGCGCTCCTCGTCCGGCAAGGTCTCCACCGTTCCGAAGGCATCGTCCATGCGGTGAAGGGTCTGGCGCGCCAGCGAATTGATCCAGATCGCGTTGGCGGCGACGATCTTGGCGGTGGCTGTAACCTGATCTTCCCCACGCCTGACGGCGGACATGTAGCTCGAATGCAGCCAGAAGCCCAAGACAAGCGAGAGCGCAAGGAACATTGAAACGATGGCGGCAATTGCAGCCCTGCCGACAATCGTGAAGCCTTTCGTGAGGCCCATTGAATCCCCATGGATCTAACAGGCAGCACTGTCGGATAGCAGGCTATCGGAGTCAAGGATAGGTTGCAGCCGCCCCTCTCATCCTCCGCTACCCGGTTGGGAGCGGCGACACAACGGGAACTGCGGCATCGGAATGGATAGGCGTCTGTCTGCAGATCCCGCCCGGACAGCGCCTCTTTCCGCGTTGGATTGGCTGGTCAGGTGAACAATGATGGTGCGTGCGATAGGTTTCGTAACCGATGGCTAAAGAACGCCTCGCGGGCTTTTTCCGCCCGCTCCCGAACCAAGAAACCGCTGCCGCGTTACTTGCGCAAAGGAGATCGCAATGCGTCTGGTCATCGAAAGCGATTATGAGCTCGTTTCAGGGGGGAATCTTGGGCGTGACGCCCTCGAGAGGGCACAGCAGTTCATCGATGAATTCCTCGTCTTCGTAAAGGCGAACGACGTCCGTCACGACGTGATTGACGAGATCGAACTACCTGCTCCAAAATCGCTCTTGGTGTCGGCGTTTTGTGTCGTGATCGCTGCCGAACGGCGTCTGGATATCAGAAGCCTCCTGATCAAGGCGGGCATTACGCTCGCACAGTACCGGCCGGGCCTCGGCCCACGGATCAGAGTTACGCCCGGTTCACCGCGCTGGCGCTCCGAGCCGACAATGTCCAAGGTTCATGCCCGTCGGCTTGAGCAAACCCTGCTGAGGGTCGCCGAGGAACGGGTCCAGCTCGCCGAAACCTATCTACGGGCCGTCTCGCGGTCGCTCAACTAGCGGCGAGCGGAGATGGCACGATCCAAAAGTGCGGCAAAAGCTCAGACTTCGGCCCGGAACCACACGTCCGCGATCCCCGCTCATTGCGGTCGCATTGACGACGCTCCCTGAATTGCGGGCGACGCTCGACCGGTTCATCCGAGTATCTGCCAGAGACCACTGGCCGCGCGCTGACAATCGCGTCTAGGCGCTTCAACGGACGCGCTGAAGATCGCCCGACGAAGTCCCCAACGTTTTCGCCCATCAACATGACCGCGGCGTCCCAAAACGCCAGGCACATCCTGTGATCGTACAAGAAGGCGGCTCGGTCATCCTGTTCGAGACCAGCTGGGTTTTTGCAAATTCAGCCATGGGGATGTCGCGTCAGTCGATGAATTTGACAATGACACCCGGCTTGACCATTCCCGCGAGCTCCTCGGCATCCCAATTCGTCAAGCGCACGCAGCCGTGCGATCCAACCTTGCCAATGAGTTCGGGATCGGGTGTGCCATGGATGCCGTAAGTCGGTTCGGTGAGATCAATCCACACGCTTCCGACCGGCCCGTTCGGCCCCTTGGGTATCGTCAGGACTTTGGTATTCCTGCCCTGCTTGAAATTGACCTTCGGATCATAGCGGTAGACAGGCATCCTGGCCACGCCCTTGACCTTGTGCGTCCCTTTTGGTGACGGATTGTCGTCGCTGCCGACGGTCGCCGGATAGATGGCGAGTAGCACTCCGTCCTCGCCATACGCGGCCAACTGTCCTCGTTTCTTGTCGGCCTCGATATGATCAATCCTTGCCTCTCGTCGAGCACCCGGCATCGCCACGTAAATCGTTGCGCCGGTTGCAAAATCGGAGCCGCGATTGAGCGCGTTCAAAAGATCGACATCCATATGAAATCGCTCGGCGAGTTTTTCGGCGACGCTCGTATAGCCCATGCTGGCCATTTCGGCCTTCTCGCCATAGTCTTCGGGAATATGGTCTACCAGACCCTGAGCGTCCTCGACCGTAACCGTATAGCGTCCGATGATCGGCCCACCGGCTTCCAGCTGACCGATGACCGCGGGGTCGATTTTCCCATCGGATGGCAGTCCGATCATGGTCTCGAAACCGGCCAGAGCCTTGATCACGTTTTCTCCGTAAACCCCGTCGATCACGCCCGGCGATGCACCGGCACGGTCGAGAAGCACCTGAAGGCGCACAATCGCGGGATCCGGATCGGTTACCGGCGCGGACGACCGACCCTGCGCTACGGCGGAAAGTGATGCGGCATTGATGGCATCAGGCGAAATTTCCGCCGCCTCGGCATTGCCGATACCAAGGATTGCGACCATCGATAGAAACACGAGCGTTTTCATGACCGATGAACTTGCCGCGCACGAAATAGGTTCCACGGCAATGCGTCCGCGGGTTCCCTGATTGAGGCGAGCGGCCTGTCGCCGCCGGAGATTTCGTCCTCCGTAGACCTTCGGGTCCGGCGGTTCGGACCGTTCTTGCGCGCGACTTTCGCGCGTTTTGGAACAAAAGGGCCGCTAAGATGCTTTTCTCTGCAGGCTAATGGAGGAAAACACCATGGTATTCACACCGAACGACCCCCTCGGCGGCCCCGGCCGCAATCCCGACCTGCGAACGACGCCAATCCACCGGCGCCGCTCATCATGGGGCCTTATCCTCGTGATCGCAGTCGTGGCCATCGCAGGATTCGCCTACTACAACTACATGGCCCCGACGACTGATCCGCAGACGACAGCCGCAACCACCCAGGGCGAGCTGCAGCCTGCTCCAGCCCCTGTCGCCCCGGCAGCACCGTCTGCGCCGGCTGCAAACAACGGAGCCCCCGCCCCCGCGGCACCGCCAGCGAGTGGCAATCCGTAACAAGCGAAAATTCGAAGCCCGGCGATGCTGCCGGGCTTTTCGGGTACGCGCGACCCGCCCGCTTTCCGCGGGTCCCGGCCCACATCATGGTCAAACGGTTTATGTCCTCTCCTGTCTCGCTGCCCGCCGCTCGCGTGATCGGGCCGTCTTGCGCGCATCGCGCAGTTCATGGATTGTCGGCTGCCACCAGCCGCGATGCCTCTCGTAGTCACCTGGTACGGCTCTCGCCGGCCATGCATGCACGAGTTCTTCCAGAGTAGCGACGCGCCACGCGGCCCAGACCCGATCGTGAGCCGCTTCCGGGTAGAATTCGTCTGCAATGTCAGGCGCAACCAGTTCACCAGTCACGTCAACGATCACCACGATCCCATAGAACGAGGTTGCGATGGGACGCTGAGATGGCGGCAGGTCATGGGCAGGCAGAGGGAGACGACGACGTCGTCGTTCGGCCGAACGACGTCGGGCTGCACGGTCTTGCTCGGTGCCTTTTCGCTCCGCAGCGCGCCTTCGCCGTTCATCAGGCTCGTTGCGCCTGGCGGCTTCCTCGATCCTCTGCCAGCGATGCTGCAGATCGTCGTATGAGCCGAAAGGCACTATCCAGATATGGCGCTCTCCATCCCAGCGGGCAAAAGGGATCTGCCGAAGTTCGCTCACCGCTGTACGGGAATAGGGCGTGCGGATGAGGAAACCCGTATCGCCAACCTTCAGATAGGGGCTGAGGATCGGTTCGAACGCATAGGCGTCGCGTCCTCTTTCGTCGGCAAAGAGGTCTCTTCGGGAGGCCTCGCGCGCAAGCCAGCGATCAATGCGGCGTCGGGCTGTGGTTCCGGGAACGAGCCAGGCATTTTTCTCCTCGCTCCATCGTGCGCGGGGGAATGTTTCCCGAAATCGCTGGACCGTCATCCTGTCAAACGGAAAGGACACCGCTTCGCCGGGATCTGTCGCGGCCACATCTGGCGGGGCGTCGTCGCTATTGTTCATGACCGATCCTTTTATCGCCGGCGTTTTCGCGCCGTCGGGCAAGGTTTGCCATCGCACAAGCATCGTCGTGCCTCCCCTGAGGCCCCTGACGGGCGGTAGAAATCAGTTTTGCGGCTCTCGTCGGGTGCTGACGTCCGTCGAGGCCGGAAGAGGCAAACTGTCGGTTGACGTTTGTGCTCCAAGGTTGAAACAGTCCAGCAGCCAAATGGTTCGGGCCTCGCCGGGCTCGGTTCTAACCAGCCGTCAGTTCTTCGTTCCAGCAGAGACGAGATGCATCACGAGGCGACCTGTCCGATGGCAATCCAGTGGTGTCGTCAGCCTTGCGGGAACATTGGCCTGTTCGCGAGCCGGGATTGTTCTTTGCACATATGAAGCGATATCGATGGGTGCGGCGGGCGACACATCTCTGCGACGACCGAGATCAGCGAACCCAATCGAAAGGTGAACCATGAGCCGAATCTTCATCACAGGATCAACAGATGGCCTTGGGTTAGCTGCAGCCCGCGTCCTTATCGAAAATGGCCATGAGGTCGTCCTGCACGCGCGATCAAAGGAACGCGCTCGAACCGTCGGCGATCTCATGGGCAAGTCTGTCTCCGTCGCTATCGGCGACCTTGCCAGCGATGCCGAGACTAGATCCATCGCAGATCAGGTCAACCGGATCGGGCCTATGGACGCCGTAATTCACAATGCCGGTATCTACGCGGAGAGAGGCCGCGGGAATACGCCGGAAGGTCACGCTAGAATCCTGGCCGTCAACACCTTGGCACCCTATCTGCTGACCGCCTTGATCGATCGACCGGCTCGCCTTGTGTACCTGACGAGCGGCATGCACCAGAATAGCGACGGCTCCCTTGAGGATATCGACTGGACAGCCCGCACCTGGAACGCAAGCCGGGCCTATTCCGAAAGCAAGCTTCACGTAGCGGCACTCGCCGCGGCAGTCGCGCGACATTGGCCTGATGTGCTCAGCAATGCCGTCGATCCAGGCTGGGTGCCGACGAAAATGGGCGGGGCCGGAGCGCCGGACAGTCTGGAGATGGGGCATGAAACGCAGACTTGGCTCGCAACTAGCCAGGATGAGGAGGCTCAGGTCACTGGCGGATACTGGCATCACCGCCAGCGACGCCAACCAGCGCGACAGGTCACCGACCTCGCCTATCAGGACATCTTGATGGACAAACTGGCGGAACTGACGGGGGTCAGCCTATTCCCGATCTCCGGCCGCTGACGGTTTGCCGCAGATCCCTCCTTCGCGCTCCTTGCCCAGGAAATACGAATATCGTCGGCAGATGCCTCAGTCCAAAAACGTCTTCCTCAAGCGATGAATATGAGCAGCGCCGATGCCGCAGCAGCCGCCGATTATTGTCGCACCCGCTTCGGCCCAGGAACAGGCATAACGCGAATAGGCATCGTCATTCAGATCGTTGCGGGTGTCGTGCAGGCCTTCATTGGCGGCTGCGTCGCCCTGCTCCCCTTCGAAGGCATTGGCGTAGACGCCGATTTCGAGGTGAACGTCCGCCTTCCGGAACACGCGCGCCGCCGTCTCTACGGCCGCCTGCATGACCTCGGGCTTGCTGCAATTGAACAGGAAGGCTTCGGCACCCGATGACACTGCCCAGGATGTTGCGTCCTCGACGCTTTCGCCGGAGCGAAGCTTCCGCTCGCCACTTTCGATGTCTGCCTCATCATCCGCCAATGTGAATGCGATCCAGAACGGTTTGCCTGTTGCCGCCACCGCCTTGCGGACGGCCTCGCCCTCGGCGATCAGGCTTAGCGTCTCGCCGAGCCATACATCGACGAAAGGATTGAGGTTTTCGACGAGCACTTTGAGATAATCCTGCACGCGCGAAGGCTGAAAATTCTGCGGCTCATAGGAACCGAAGATCGGCGGCAGCGAACCGGCGACCAGCACCTTCCGATCCGCGACGGTATCGGCCGCCTCGCGCGCCAGGCGACCGGCGAGGCGGATCAATGCCGCGCCCTCTCTCTGGAACCGGTCCTCACCGATATGGAAGGGCACGAGCGCATAGCTGTTCGTCGTAATGATCTGCGAGCCTGCGGCGATGAATTCCTTATGGACCTCACGCACGATATCCGGCGCGTTGATCAGCGCCAGTGCCGACCATTCCGGCTGTTTCAATTCCGCGCCCAGTCGCAGCAGCTCGCGGCTCATACCGCCATCGAGAATTCGGGTCGTGCTCATGAAGGGTTCTCCATTCAGGCGGTCGCGCCGTCACCGGCTGCGGGCTTTTCAAAATAAATTGGGCTGGGTGTGCGTGGTTCGTGCGCGCAGTCGTTCATGGCCGATCCTATTCCGCCGGCCTAGCGGCGAACCGGCACCTGCGCTTCGAGACCTCGAAAAACGCGGGCGATTATTGCGGTCAGGGCGAGATAGAAGAGGGTGACTACCAGCAGCGGTTCGTAGACGAGCAGGGTGTCCTGCCGGACCTTGTTTGCCACGGCATAGAGGTCCATCACCGTCACCGTGAAGGCGAGCGGCGTCGCCTTGAGCTGCATGACGATCTCTCCCGCAATCGTCGGCAGGGCGATGCGAATGGCGCGCGGCAGCCAGATGCGCCGGGTCAGCTTCCAGGGCGACAGGCCGAAGGCCCGGCCGGCTTCGAGCTCCCCCTTGGGAACGGCAAGCAGCGCGCCGCGCAACACCTCCGCCTCATAGGCCGCATAGTTCAGCGTGAAACTGACGGCGGCGAAGAAGAAGCCCTCGCGCAAGACGGGCCAGAACAGGCTCTGGCGGATGCCGGGGATCATGGGGAGCAGCGATCCCACCCCATAGTAGAGAAGCCACATCTGTATCAGCAGCGGTGTGCCGCGGAAGAAGGTGCAGTAGCCGCGGGCGAGCAGCCGCGTCAGCCTGCCGCCGCTGACCTGCGCGAAGGCAAGACCAATGGCGATGACGAAGCCGAATATGACGGAAATCACCAGCAGGCAAACCGTCTGCCAGGCGCCCGTCAGAAGCAGCGGCCAATAGGAAGAGATCCAGGTGAAACTCATGGGGCGCTTTCTTCAGGCAAGGCGCGGCTGTCCCCGTCGTACCCGCGCCTCGATCAGTTTGACGACGACGTTGGAAACGAGCGTGATGGCGAGGTAGAGAAGGGCCGAAGCGAGGAAAAAGACGAAGTAGTGCTTGGTGCTTGCCCCGGCAAGGCGGGTGGCGAGCGCCAGTTCCTGATAGCCGACGACCGCAACCAGCGCGCTGTCCTTGGTGACCGACATCCACAGATTGGCAAGACCCGGCAGGGCGTTCGGCAAGAGCGCCGGCAGCAGGACCCGGCGGAACCTCAGCACCGGCCCCATGCCGAAGGCCTTGGCGGCCTCGATCTGGCCAATGGGAATGGCGAGGATCGCGCCGCGCAGCACCTCCGTCATATAGGCGCCCTGCACGAAGCCCAGCACCGCGACGGCCGCGACGAAGCCGTTCACATTGACGGGCGGCAGATCCAACGCGGCCAGGAGCCGGTTGAGGCCATCGGTGCCGGCATAGTAAAGCCCGACGATCAGGATCAGCTCCGGAACGGCGCGGATCACCGTGGTATAGAAATCGAGCAGCAAGCGGAGCACGCGGTTGCCCGAGAGCTTTCCAAGCGCGCCGCCCATGCCAAGCAGCAGGCCGATCGCGAAGGCGCAAGCCGAGATGGCGACTGTGGAGACCGCACCTGCCAAGAGAACGCCGCCCCATCCCGGAGGATAGGGAGACAGCAGGTCCAGAATACCTTGTTGCGCAGTCGCCATTATCAGGACTGCTTACTTTGCGCCGTAGATGTCGAAATCGAAGTATTTCTTGGTAATGGCGTCATACTGGCCGCTGGTCCGGACCGCTGATATCGCCGCGTTCAGCTTGGCTTTCAGCTCCGTGTCTTCCTTGCGCAGGCCGCCCGAAACGCCAGCTCCGAGAATTTCCCTGTCGTCGGCGACGTCACCCATCTTGGCGCAGCAATCCTTGCCGCCATCGCTTTTCAGGAAAGCGTCAAGCGCCAGTGAATCGCCGAAAACATAGTCGATACGGCCAGAAGCGAGGTCCTGAAAAGCCTCGTCGAGCGTCTGGTAGGTTTTCTCCTCCGCAGCTTCGGCGAAATACTTCTTGTAATATTCGGACTGGATCGTCGACACCTGGATGCCGATGGTCTTGCCCTTTACGTCCTCGGCGGTGGCGCCCGGCTTCTGGTCCTTGGGACCGATCAGGGTGCTCGGCGTGTTATAGTACTTGTCGGTGAAGTCGATCACCTTCGAGCGTTCCGCGGTGTTCGACATCGACGACCAGATCACGTCGAACTTCTTGCTCTGCAGAGCCGGAATAAGGCCATCCCAGGAAATGTCGACGATCGAGCATTTCTCCTTCATCTCCTCGCAGACAGCATTCATGAGGTCGATCTCCCATCCCTGCCATTGGCCGGAGGCATCCTTGGCGAAGAAGGGCGGATAGGATTCGTTCATGACGCCGAAGCGGACTTCGGCCTGCGCGGCGACGGCGGAAAGCGCAAGTGCAACGCCGGCAAAAAGGGTGGGGATCAGCTTCATTCGCAGGATTCTCCTGGTTTGTGTTATCGATGAGAGTTCGCGCATCAGTGGGCGCGCAGACCGGTAAATTCCCGGCAACGGGCGCTCACCGGCGCCCCGAATACCTGCTCAGGCGGGCCTTCCTCCTCTATCCGTCCCTGATGCAGGAAGAGAACACGGCTCGAAACATCCCGGGCGAAGCGCATTTCATGCGTGACGATCAGCATGGTCCGGCCTTCTTCCGCGAGATCACGGATGACCTTGAGAACCTCGCCGACCAGCTCCGGATCAAGCGCCGATGTCGGCTCGTCAAACAGCATGACGTCAGGGTCCACGCAGAGCGCTCTTGCAATCGCCGCGCGCTGTTGCTGACCACCGGATAAGAAAGCGGGATAGGCGTCGCGTTTATCGAAAAGCCCGACCTTATCGAGCAGAGCCTCGGCCTTTTCGACAGCCTCGCGCCGCGAAATGCCCATCACGTGCACCGGCGCCTCGATGACGTTTTCCAGCACCGTCCGATGCGCCCAGAGATTGAAACTCTGGAAGACCATCCCCAGCCCGGTTCGCAGCCGCTCGATCTGCCGCCAGTTGCGCGGCTGCAGCCGTCCGCCCCGACCGATCTTCAGCGAAATCTCCTCGCCGTTGACCGCAATCCGGCCGCGATCCGGCATTTCCAGGAAATTGATGCATCTGAGGAAGGTGCTCTTGCCGGAGCCCGAGGAACCGATGATCGAAATCACATCGGACTTGTGGGCCTCAGTCGAAA
Organism: Rhizobium sp. 01L419; assembly: GCF_056400025.1. Lineage (NCBI taxonomy): Bacteria > Pseudomonadati > Pseudomonadota > Alphaproteobacteria > Hyphomicrobiales > Rhizobiaceae > Rhizobium > Rhizobium sp. 01L419. The sequence continues at coordinate 226,517 of NZ_JBFTSM010000002.1, read as the reverse complement.
TGCCCTTGAGAACCTGTTGCGCGCCGAAGCTTTTATGGAGATCTTCGACACGAAGAGCAGGAAAGGGTTGATCCGACATGCATGGTTCCGGTTGAACTGAATTTGCGAAGGATAATGATAAAATAACGCGGCTTTTTCGCGCAATTTTCATCCATTCTGCATATTTTGTGCAAAATAATCTTCCCCGTGCGGCAAATACGGCAGAAACCATGAAGTGCCGCAGCAACAATTGGACTGGACAATGGTACAACTGGATCGCTTTGACCGTGACATTCTCGATATCGTTCAGCGCGACTGCCAGCTGAAAGCCGAAACGATCGCCGAACGGGTTGGACTGTCTGTCTCGGCCGTGCAAAGGCGATTGAAGCGGCTGCGCGAGGACGGGGTGATCAAGGCGGAGGTGGCCGTCGTCGACCGCAAGGCGACGGGGACATCGATGGTGTTCATCGTCGGGATGGAAATCGAGCGGGACAATTACGACGCTTTGGCGAAGTTCCGCCTCTGGGCAGAAAAGCAGGATCACATACAGCAGGTCTATTACGTCACAGGCGCGGTCGATCTGATCGCGATCGTCACCGCCCGCGACGTCGAGCATTATGACGACATCGCGGCGCTGATCATGGCGGAAAACCCGCAGATCCGCCGCATGCACACGAATGTCGTGCTGCGGGACGTCAAGCTCGGCCTGTTCGTCCCGCTGGAATAACGGGCAAGCAGTGGTCTCACCAGCAAGCTCGATGATGCCGCATCCAGCCAATCTGCAACGCTGCGGATGACGGGTAGGACGATGGCTCAACCTCTCACCCGATCAATCGTCCAATCAGCAGCTTCGCGCCGCTAACCTCTCGGGCGTGGCTGCACATCCGCAAGCGGACCACCAATGATGGTCTTCCTATCCGCCGTTTGACCGGACTGCGATATCGCACCGGACGGAAACGATCGGGAGTCGTCTTGCCGGCAATTCCTCTCGCCCCCGCCGCGGTGCGGTGGGGCAAAACCAACCATTGAAGGTTGACTCTCCCCCACCGGCCACTAGCTTTTCCTACGCGCAGTTGTGCTTTCGACTACCTTGCTGAAACAAACGAATGGTGAGTTAAGTGAAGGGAATCAAAGAACTTTCGCACAGCGAAATCGATCATGTCTCCGACGGCGCTTCCGTTACTGGCTTCGTCAGAAGCTATATCGACGGCGCGGCCGCATTGGCCGGCGGCGGGGCGATGGGTTATGCCGCGGCAATCGGTGCCGGGGTCGGTCTATCGACCTTCGGGGTCGGCGCTCTTGCCGTCGGAGCGGCAGGCCTCGGAGCCTACGGCATCTACAGGCTCGCAACAGCCTGAGACAGTTCCTTTTTCAGATCACTCGGGCTCTTCGCCGTGAGGCGAGGAGCCACCAGAGATCGGTCCGCACCCACAAGTGGCCGATTGGCTCCATCGTCAGAAAGCGTGATCGTTTGATTTCAGCCAGCCGCTTTTACGCCGATCCCGGGGCAAGCTGGGGATATGAACCAAGCTTCGATGAAACGCTGCTGGCCTGGTGGGGCACGAAGGGCGGACACCCGACGGTTTTCATCGGCGAGATTACAGCAAAACCGCCCAAGGCCTTTGCCAGCTTTTCCGGACCCCTGCTGCATTTCTCCTGGCGCAGCTACACCAACCGGCTGTTGCTGACGGAGGGGGACCGGCTGTTCGAGGTGGACCCCAGACATCCGAACGAACGCATCGACGTCACGCCGCAGGGTTTCCAAACCTGGCAGATCATCGCGGAGCCGTCCGCCGCCGGTGCAAGACAGGCCGTCATCTCGCACGACCGCAGTCCCGCCTTCACCGATCTTTACACGACGCTTGCCGACGGCACGGCACGGCAATTGCTCGAGGAAAATTCCGGGCGCACGGAAAGCTGGCTGCTCGATGCCGATCTTTTGCCCTGCCTGCGCGTCGAGCGCGGCGAGGATGGCGTCAGGCGCTATATCGCAAGGCTTGCCGACGACAGCTGGAAAGAGATTGCGGCACTGAAACCCGAGGAAACGCTGATCATCTGGAATGTCGATCCGCATGGCCTCCGCTACGAGGCGCTGTCGAACCGCGGCCGCGACAAGATCACCCTCGTCGACATCGATCCCGCAACCGGGCGGGAAACCGCAATCGCCGGCAGCGACGCTGTCGATATCCTCGATGCGATCCGTCTCAACCCTGCAGAGCCGACCGACCTTATCGTCATCCGCAACGGCTTTCCACGGCTCGTACCGATCTCCAAACGCGGCGAAGCCTTCGCCGAACTCCTGTCCAGCGCTGGCCGGCATGCCGATTTTGAAATTACCGGCGCGTCGAAGAGTGGCAGGATCATCGGCGCCTCCGTCTCCTTCGACGCGCAGCAACCGCGGCCCATGCTCTTCGATCTCGCGGCGAAAACCACTCAGCCGCTCGGGCCCAAGCCACGGGCGCTGCCCACAACGGCAACCACACCTGTTGAGATCGCCACACGCGATGGCGAGCAGTTGAGCGCCATTCTCACATTGCCGGAAAAGGCCGCAACACCGTTGCCAGCCGTCATCACCGCCCATGGCGGCCCGGCGCGGCATGAGAACTGGGGCTACCACCGCGACAAGGCCTTCCTGGCAAGCAGAGGCTATGCCGTGCTCTCGGTCAATTATCGCGGCTCGACCGGTTTCGGAAAGCGCTTCCAGGCGCTTGGATTCCGCCAGTTTGGCCGCACCATGCAGGACGACCTCGCCGATGCCGCACGATGGCTGATCGACAAGGACATTGCCGTGCCCGACCGCATCGCCATCCAGGGCGAAAGTTTCGGCGGCATGATCGCCGCGCTCTCCATGAGCCGGGACCCTGGGCTTTTCGCCGCCGCCATCATCGATTATCCGGTCGTCGATCTGCCCTTCCAGATGGAACACAACCCCGCCACCTGGGCGCTTTTCACCGACCAGGTGGAGCGATATTTCGGCACGCCCGTCAACGAGGCGGATGCCCGCGCGCTCCACGAATTTTCGCCGATCAACCAGGTCGAGCGTGCCCAGGGCGCCTTCCTGCTGACGGCAGGCGAAGCCGATCCGATCGTCGGCGCCGAGCAGACCAGGCGCTACGAAATGGCGCTCCGCAAAGCCGGTCGCACGGTGAGCGCTCTCTACTTCTCCGGCGAAGCACACGGCTACGCGAAATGGCAGACGAAACTGGCCAGAGCCCGTGCAATAGAGCTCTTTCTTGCCGGTTGCATTGGGGGAAGGGCAAAAAAATTCGATTGGCGGACAGCCCTGGCAAGGCATTGGAAATAGGAAAAAATTGCGCATCAAGGACGATTTCCACACGCTGCGCGCGTCGATTTCATTGATCACGAAGGGTTGATGCTCGCAGTGATTGCTCTAAACTTGTTCTCGTTCGCTAGAAACGGCGGATTTCTGTTCACCTCGGAGGCACCTATGGCTGACGTTCAGAGCGTTAACGCAAATTCGAACGACTACTACATCCTTCCCCTCGAAGACTTTGAAATAGATGCTGTCAACGGCGCCGGCTCCTGGGTCGGCCACGTCGATCGCGGCATGATCGGCGGCACGGCTGCGGCCGGCGCTACCTTTTCGACAACAGGCAGCCTCGGCAAGGCCGGGATAGCCAGCGGATTCGGATTTGCCGCAGGCGCCGGGAACAGCGTCTACAACGGCGGATTATCCGGGAGCGGCAACTCGAGCGGCCGCGTGATCTGCACGCATTTCTATCGGCGTGGAAAGCTAGACCGCGATCTTTGGCGGGCGGACCTCGAGTTCACTTTCGAGAACCTGTCGGAAACCACCATTCGCGGCTATCATTACTGGGCGATCCCCTATGTGCGCCTGATGCGGCGCAGCCCGCTCGCAGAGCGGATCATGTATCCACTGGCAAAAGCCCGTGCTGAGGAAATCGCATTCCAAGCAGGCCGTCGCGTCAAAGGATCGTTTTCCGGCAAGATCGTCCGCCTGATAGGCGAGCCGATCTGCTACTTGATCGGCTCCATGGTGAAGCAAAAAGACTTTGCGCCGCTTTGGACCGAAACCAGTAAAGGTTGAGGTGTCGCCGTGAGCCCAGTCCTACGCATCATCATCAGCGAAGTCGGTCTTTCCGCAGTCATTGCGGCGGCCTCTGTGATCGGATTGCCGAAGCTCAGCGATCCGGCAGCGGCGGTAAATTATCCGCTGGCCGTCATCGTGTTTCTGGCATGCTCCTTTGCCTTCACAGGGTACGAACTTCTCACCCGGCAAACCTGAGCTTTCGAATTTGACAAGATCATGGGGCCGGGTCACCGGCCTCATTCTCATCACCCAAGGGGTGTTCCTTCCGTCGGAAGCTTCATTTTTCCTCTCAAGGTTGACGAAAATTCCTTTTCGCCTAGCTCCCTTAAGGACGTCAGAGGAGGAAAATCCAAGTGAATGTCCATACAGGCCATCCTGCTCCGCCCTTACCCGACCATAGAGATCCTGTCTCGCTGAGATGAACCTGTTTCGCCGAGAAGCTCTGGAAAGACAATCCCAGCGGCTGGCGGGAACGGTCTCCATGGCCGTACCGATGGGCTGGCATCTGACCGGCTATCTGATGGCCGTTGTGCTTGCTGCCGTCGTGATCTTCCTCTCGACGGCAAGCTATTCGCGCATTGTCCAGGCCACCGGCGTCATCCTGCCGGACAAGGGAATTGCAGTGGTTATCCCACCCCGCGCCGGTGTCATCATGCAAATGATGGTGGCCGATGGCGACCCTGTGAACGAGGGTCAGGAACTGATCGCAGTGCGTTCCGAGGACTATCTCGTCAGCGGCGAATCCGCCTCGAAAAAAGTCGCTGAGATGCTGCAGCGCCAGAATGCCAGCATCGACGAGCAACTGCAGGAAGTGAAGAACGACGAGGCAGCGCAGACGGCGCAGTTTTCCGCCCAGATCGCCGGCTTCGAGACGCAGATTGCCAAGCTCGACGGCCAGATCGAACTGCAGCAAGACCTCATCAAGTCGATCGAGGCCGATGTGGAGCGCATCCGCGGCCTTGTCAGCAAGGGCATCGTGGCGCAGCGCGACGTACTGCTGCGCGAGGACTCGCTGACCGAGCGCCGCCAGCAGATGTCGGTCATCGAAAGCACGCTGTCCGAGCGCCGTTCCGATCTCTCCGACGCTCAGCGCATGCTCGACCAGGTGAAGGCGCGCGCCAATGAGAAGACGGCGTCGCTTGAGGCGCAGCGCGAAGACGTGAACCGCGGCATGGCGACCAACGAGCAGTCGCGCGCCTATATCATCCGCGCCGCCGTGCCCGGCACCATATCGGGGCTGACGGCCAAGATCGGGGAGGCCGTCAATCCGCAGCAGCCGCTGATGAGCATCGTGCCGGAACAGGCGGTATTGCATGCGCAGCTGGACGTGCCCAATGCCGCCATCGGCTTCGTCGAGGTTGGGCAGGATGTACGGCTTGCCATCGACGCCTTCCCCTACCAGAGTTTCGGCACAGTGGGAGGCCATGTCAGCAGCCTGTCGAAAAGCCCGGTTTCGCGCAGCGGCGCTGACAGTGCCAGCCTCAATTATCTCGTCAGGATCGAGCTCGAGCGGCAGGATATCCTGGCCTACGGCAAGCCGCAGGCGCTGTTTCCCGGCATGACGCTGTCGGCCCGCATCGCGACGGCTCGCCAATCTCTGCTGGAATGGCTGTTCGAGCCACTCTACGCCCTGCAGCGGCGCTAGGGGAGGCCTTGTGAACACTGCCGTCCTTCAATCAGGCTTTCTCTCCAGCGCCCGCGTGCGGCTGATCCGCCAGACGGAGGTCAGCGAATGCGGCCTTGCCTGCCTTGCGATGATCGCCGGTTTCTACGGCCGCAGCACCGATCTGGCGACCATGCGCCAGCACTTCACACCCTCGCTGCGCGGCGCGCCGCTCTCCAGCCTCATCAGGATCGCAGACCAGATCGGCTTGTCGCCGCGCGCCGTCAAACTGCCGCTGGAGCAGATCCCCAATCTGGCGCTTCCCGCCATCCTCCATTGGGACATGAACCATTACGTCGTGGCCGAACGGGTTTCGGCCGGCAAGGTGCTGATCCACGATCCGGCAGGCCGCAGCGAATGGCTCAAGATCTCGGAAGTGTCGGGCCGCTTTACCGGCGTGGCACTGGAGCTCAGGCCCAACGAAACCTTTGAGAAGAAGAGCGAGCGCGAGACGCTGCGCTGGTCGCAGCTCTGGAGCCGCATCACCGGGCTTGCCGGCGCCTTCGTGCAGGTGCTGGTCTTGAGCCTCGTGCTCCAGGTCTATGTGCTGGCACTGCCTTATTACCTGCAGATTGGCATCGACACGGCGCTACCGGCGCTCGATCACGATCTGCTGAGCGTGCTGGCGTTGGGCTTCGGGCTTTTCACGATCTTCAATGCCGCCGCAACCTTTCTGCGCTCCTTCGTTATCCTGGCCGCAGGTGCCGCCCTCGGCTTCGGCATTGCCGCCAATATTGCCCGCAAGCTCTTTCGCCTGCCGCTCGATTGGTTCCAGAAGCGTGAGGTCGGCGATATCCTTTCGCGCTTTCAATCGGTGACGCCGATCCAGAAAATGCTGAGCGAAGGCATTGCCGCGACACTGGTCGATGGCGTGCTAGCGCTGACGACACTGGTCATCATGTTCTTCTACAGCGCCCAGCTGGCGCTGGTCGCAATTACCGCCTTCTTCCTCTATTTCGTCGTGCGCCTCGTTTCCTTCTCACTGGAGCGCCGCGCGCAGGAAGGCAGCATCATCGCCCACGGCAAGGAACAAACGGCCCTGATCGAGACGATCCGAGGCATCCAAACCTTCCGACTCTATAACCGGGAAAGCATGCGTCACAGCATGTGGCAGACGCTGCTAACCGATGCCGTCAACGCCAATATCCGCGTCTCGCGCGTCGGCATCTGGCAGAACACCGCAAATGCCCTGATCTTCGGGCTGGAAAACATCGTGACGATCTGGCTTGCGATAGGCTTTGTGATGCAGGGCGGCTTCAGCGTCGGCATGGTCTTTGCCTATCTCGCCTACAAGGGCCAGTTCCTGGAAAAGACCGGCAACCTCGTGGACCAGGCAACGGCCTTCTTCATGCTACGCCTGCATCTGGAACGCCTGTCGGACATCGCACTGGAACCGGACGACCGCAGCTTCGGCTCGACCCAGGACACGATGACGGAGCTGAAGGGTTCGATCGAGCTTAAGAATCTCTCCTACCGCTATTCACCAACCGATCCGCTGGTGCTCTGCGATGTCGGCCTGACGATCGGCGCCGGCGAGCACATCGCCATCACCGGTCCCTCTGGCTCGGGCAAATCCACGCTGTTGAAGCTGATGATCGGGCTTCTGGAACCGATGAGCGGCGACGTGCTGATCGATGGCATACCGCTCAGCCAGTTCGGCTACAAATCCTTCCACAACCAGATCGCCGCCGTACTGCAGGACGACAATCTCTTCGCCGGCTCGATTGCCGACAACATCGCCCTCTTCGACGAGCGCCCGGACCAGGACGCCATCATTGCCGCCGCCAAGGCAGCCGCGATCCACGACGAGATCATGGCAACACCCATGCAATACGAGACACTGGTCGGCGACATGGGTTCCAGCCTGTCAGGCGGCCAGAAGCAGCGCGTGCTTCTGGCGCGTGCCCTCTACCGCCAGCCGAAGATGCTGTTCCTCGACGAAGGCACCTCGCACATGGATGTCGCCAACGAGGCACGCGTCAACGCCTCGGTCAAGGCCCTCGGCATTACCCGCATCATCGTTGCCCACCGGCTGGAAACCGTGGCTTCGGCCGATCGCGTGCTCTATCTCGACGCCAACGGCCTCGTGCCCGTCGAGACGCGCCAGGTGTTTCAGTGATGACGGCGGAAGGGATTTCTCCAGATGATTTCGCACCTCGCTGGAGCGGGATTGTTTAAGGTCTGTTCAGATCCGGCGTCGATAAAGTAGCTACAGTCCGGGCGCCTCTACGGCCCCACGGACACGAGCGATATGTCTCTGAAAATCCTTCCTTTCCTCCAGTAGCCGGGCATTTGCGACCTTTATCATTCCATTTTCAACCTTCAGCAAACACGAGGATCAAACGAAAGGAGCCTCCGGCGAACTGAGTTACAACCTTTTACCGTGGCAGCGTCTCCTGATTGCTGAATTGATAAGCGTTAACCTTTCGTTAACCATAGCTCCCTAGCTTTCCGGAAGCGAAGCAATACTGTCCGGCTATTTTCGAGGAGGGTGCCATGTCGCTCGTAACCGTGCCCGGTAAAATTCGCCTTTATGGCGGTCACGCAGTCCTGATCATGACGGAAGGAAACCTACATCAGGCCGTATGCATCACGGACGATGCCATGCCTGCTGGTGGCGACGTTATGCAAGGGCTCCTTCAGTCTCTTCATCTTTATGAGAGTATCGCCGATCGCAAGTTCGCCGAAGGCGAACTGGCATATGACGGACGGGTATGGATCACCTCCTCCGACATAAACCCCCACTAAGCAGCGGAACCGAGTTTGAATTCCGCCAACTGAAGATCCGGAAGAGCCCGCGGAGGACGATGGCTGCCGAAAGGCGATTGGATGTCTCCCGCCACGCTGCTGGAACGCAGTGAACCGGCCGCTATTCGTTCTTCCGATATCCGCTCCAGGTGCGTTCGTGCCCTAAAATTTCGCGAGCACTGAAAATCGGAGCCGAGAGCCTGCCGTCGTTCCGGCCCTTGTTCGACATGGCAACAAAGCCGGAAGCAGGCCAGTCGCTAAGGCTCAAAACAACGAACATAACCTCAGAGCATCATAGATGGCGGCATGGATGTTGCGGCTGGAAACCGCGTCGCCGATCCGCACGAGGTCGAAACGCCCCTCGCGGTTGCGCTGCGGCAGCGGTGGCTGACGATCGATCAGAGCGGAATAGTCCACCGCACCGAGATTCCGCGAAAGCGGCTTCATCTCGAGATAGAGCCCGTCATTGGCCAGCGTGCCATGTTCGACAACGACCTGGGAGACGCGCCGCTGCCATTGTGCACCGTCGTCAAAATCCGATCCGAGCACCGCGACGAGGGAGTTGCCGTCGCGCCGGACGGATTTGAGACGCGTGTTGATGGTCACCCTGACGTTCCTTTCCGCGAAGGTCCGTGCATAGGGCACGTGGTTCATGCCACCCATCTCCGGGGCGAAAAAGCGTTCGGGCGAAACGAGTTCCAGCTCAGCACCGCTTCTGGCGATCACTTCAGCTGCCGACATGCCCGGATGTCCGCCATTGTCGTCGAAGAGGAGTACAGAGTCGGCCGCCTTGACGCTGCCGGCAAGGATATCCCAGGAGGAGGTTACAAGTTCATCGCCGGCATCGAGTTCGGGCTGTTGCGCGATACCACCGGTCGCAATGACAACGAGGTCGGGCTCAAGATCCAGAACGTCAGTTGCCTCTGCGTAGACATCATAGTGTATGCGAACACCCAGCCGCTCCAGTTCCGCCAGCCGCCAGTCGATAATGCCTATCATCTCCTTGCGTCGGGGATTTCGAATGAGAAGATTGACCTGTCCGCCGGCCTTTCCCGTCGCTTCCAGAACGTCCACCGCATGTCCACGCTCGGCAAGCACACGGGCAGCCTCAAGACCGGCCGGTCCAGCACCGACCACGACGGCTTTGCGGCGGATCTCCGCCTTGGCGATCTCATGCGGGATCTGCCCTTCACGACCGGTCGCTGCATTGTGGATACAGAGCGCTTCGCCGCCTTCATATATCCGGTCAAGACAGTAGGTGGCGCCGACGCAGGGCCGGATGCGTGCCTCCTCACCATCCGCGATCTTGCGCACGATATGGGGGTCGGCGATATGGGCGCGCGTCATCCCGACCATGTCGAGCTTTCCCTCGGCAATCGCATGACGGGCTGTTGCCACGTCGGCGATACGCGCGGCATGAAAGACAGGGAACTTGGTTATCGCCCTCACCTCGCCGGCAAAATCCAGATGCGGCGCAGACGCCATGCCCTGAATCGGGATAACCTCGTTAAGCGCGACATCGCTGTCGATATGACCGCGGATGATGTTTAGAAAATCGATGTCACCGGATCGCGCAAATCGGGAGGCGATCTCGACGCCCTCGTCGCGTGACAGTCCCTTCTGCCAGTCCTCGTCTGCGACGAGACGCATGCCGACGATGAAATCCGGGCCAACCGCCTTGCGGATTGCCTGCGTGACCATGACAGAAAAACGCATGCGGTTATCAAGCGAACCGCCGAATTCGTCCCCACGCCGATTGGTCGCCGGCGACCAGAAGCCGTCCAGCAGGTGGCCATAGGCCTCGATCTCGATGCCGTCGAGGCCGGCTTCCTGCATGCGCTGCGCGGCTGTGGCATAGTCTTCGACGATGCGTTCGATGTCCCAGTCTTCCGCCTCCTTCGGAAAGGCCCGGTGCGCCGGCTCACGGATCGGCGAGGCAGACAGCACCGGCAGCCAGTCACCCTTGTTCCAGCCTGTGCGGCGGCCCAGATGGGTCAGCTGGATCATGACCGCTGCCCCATATTCATGACAGTCGTCGGCGAGCGCCTTCAGCCAGGGCACGATCTCATCACGATAGGCATGGAGATTACCGAAGGAGGCCGGTGAATCTTGCGAGACGATAGCCGATCCCGCCGTCATGGTGAGCGCAATACCGCCCCTGGCTTTTTCCCTGTGATAAAGCCGATAGCGATCCGTCGGCATGCCGTTTTCAGAGTAAGCCGGCTCGTGAGCCGTAGACATGACGCGGTTTTTCAGCGTCAGATGTTTGAGTTGAAAAGGCTGCAGGAGGGGGTCTCTGGAGATCATTGCCGCTCTCGTCATTTAGATGAACGTGGCCCATCGAACCGCCATCCTGACCGATGTCGCAAAAAATGACGATCCGGCAGGCGTCGCATTCTAGCCTGCCTGCGCCCGCCGGCTGCGGCCGAAATCGATTGCGGTGTGCCAGAGCACGGCGCCAAGGATGACGGCGCCGCCAAAGAAGGTGGCAACCGGCGGCTGTTCGGAAAACATGAGCCAGACCCAGAACGGGGTCAATACAATCTCCATCGTTCCGATCAGCGCGGCTTCCGCCGGCGGCATACGTCTTGCCCCGGCCAAAAAGAGGACAAGCGCGAGTGAGAAGTTGGTGGCGCCGAATGCTGCCAGCACGATCCAGTTGTGAAGGTCGAGCGAGCCGACCGAGCCGAAAGGAGCGAAGATGACGAGGGTCAGAAAGGCACTGACAACGGTCGGCGGCAGGCTCGGCACGTCGGGATTGATGCGCGGAATGATGATGACGAGCGCAAAGGAAACGGTCATGCCGAGCGCCAAGAGGTCGCCGACCCCGGTGCCGCCACCGATCGACGACGCGACGATAACAGCAACACCCAATAGCGAAATGCCACCGGCGATCATCGTTCGCCGAGCAACCCGCTCCTTGAGGATGATCCATCCGAACAGGGCAGCGATGAAGGGCGCTGTCGAATAGATCATCGTCACATTCGCAACGCTGGTCATGTAGAGGGCCCCGATGAAGCAGCCCTGGCTGACAGTCTGGCAGACAATCATCGCCAGACCGGACGGATGCAAGACCGAACGCCATTGGCGCCGCGAGATCCCGCCTTCGAGGAATAGGCAGGGGATCAGCAGGAACAGCCCGCCAAATAGCGATCGCCAGGCGATTGCCGTCCAGACGTCGGTCGTCAGGAGCCGCGAGTAAACTCCACTGGCGCTCCAGGCAAGTGTCGCCCCGATGACGAGAAGGATACCCTTCTCGCGCTCGCCGGCACTGAGGTGCCTGGCCGGATGTTCAATGGTCACGCAGGTTAGTCTCGAAGGAGGAAAGTCAACGCATATCCTTTCTGCACCGGCCATTGACATCAGACAAACGAATAGTAGAGATGAATACCATCGAATTTTTCTATGGCTGCCCATGCGCGAACCCGTCGAAAGCGATCTTCTCAGAACTTTCCTCGTCGTCGTCGAGACTGCCAATTTCTCGGCTGCGGCGCAGCGCGTCGGCAGGACGCAGTCCGCAATCAGCGCGGCAATCAAGAAGCTGGAGGAGACGATCGGTGAGACGCTGTTCGAGCGTGGCGCCCGAGGCGTCGTGCTGACGCGTCAAGGTGTCCAGCTCGTCCCCTATGCCCGACGTGTCATCGATCTCTTGAGCGAGGCTGCAGCCACGATCCGGAGCAAGCCGCTCGGAGGCCCGGTCCGCATCGGCATCCCCGAGGAATATAGCCAGACGGTGCTGCCCGCCGCACTTGCGGCCTTTGCGGTGCGCCATCCCGCCGTCGAGGTCACGATCTCCTGCGATTATACCGTCCGCAACATCGCCGCCCTGGAACGCGACGAACTCGATCTCGCCGTCGTTTTCGACTGGAGCGATCAGATGAGTGGCGAAGTACTCTGCATCGATCCGACCGTCTGGGTGACCTCGATCGTCCACCGGCTGCATGACATCAACCCGCTGCCGATCGCCACCTACAGAGACTCAAGCTGGTGTCGCGAGTTTGCATTGAAGTCGCTGCACCAGCTCGGACGCAACTACCGGGTCGCTTTCATTGCCGATACCAGTTCCGGGCTGAAGAATGCAGTGACGGCCGGTCTGGCCGTCACCACGCTGTCACGCAGCAATATCCCGCCCGGCTGCCGGGAACTGACGACGGAGGACGGCTTCCCGCCGATCGATTCCTCCAAGGTCGTGCTTCGTCGCAACACGTTCCGGTCGAGCGAAGCGGTTCGCGAGCTTGCCGAGATGATCCGCGACGCCTTCCAGCCTATGGCCGCGCCTCCGATTGCCTGACGGGGCGCCTCAGCCGTCGCCTCGTTTCCGAGGGGCTTTCGGTATAGCTTGCCCGATAGCTTCGCGCAAAGGCGGAGGCCGAATTGAAGCCGGTTGAGGCTGCGATGTCGGCAAAGGACGCCGTCGTCTCGATCACCCTGCGCCGCGCTGCGTTCAGTCTCAGGGCAAGATAATGGATATGAGGCGGCGCACCGATCGACGCCTGGAAGAGATCCTGCAGGTGCCGGGCACTGATGCCGACCCTGCGTGCAAGCCGCGCCAGCACGATTGGCTGCTCGATATTGTCCTCCATCAACCGCACCGCCTGGGCCACGCGCGGATCGTCCACGCGCAAGCCTGCCGAGAGCGCCTCGTCGGCGTGAAAGGATGGCTGCTCGTAGCGGAACAGCCGGCTGACCTCGAGCGCCAGCGAATAGCTCTGGCGTCGCCGGATCACCTCCAGCATCAGGTCCACGGTCGGCAGCGAGCCTGATGTCGTCAGCCGCTTGCCGTCGATGACGAACCGGTCCTTGACAGCCAATACCTGCGGATAGGCAAGCGCGAAATCCTCGTAATCCTCCCAATGGACAGTGGCTGACAAGCCGTCGAGCAGGCAGGCTTCAGCAAGCAGCCAGGTGCCGGACTCAATGCCGGCGATCATCGTCCGGTGGCGTGCCGCCTGCGATAGCTGCATCTTCAGGCCTGCTGTCGCGCTTTGACGCCAGTTGTAGCTCGCCAACACGAAGAGCGGAGTATCTGATGCCGTGGTCTGGAACGTTCCCTGCGCCGGTATGGCAATGTGGCTGGTTGTCGGCACAGCCGCTCCGTCAGGGGTGAAAATGCGCCAGCTATAGAGCTCGCTGCCGGAGATGCGGTTTGCTCCCCGCAGCGGCTCGATCACTGAGGCAATCAGGATCAAATTGGTGTCCGGCAGGACGAGAAGATCGATGTCGAGCCGTTCCGTCGATCGCTCCAGCAAACTCCCCTCCCTGGTGTTCCGATAATGTATCGATCGATTCCGAAAATGCAAAGCATCCTCTCCCATCCTGGCGCGTAATGCCCTCAAGACGAGGGAGAACAACAAACATGCCTCTTGCGATGAACCGCGATGTTTTCATCACCTGCGCCGTCACCGGTGCCGGCGATACGGTTTCGAAATCCAGCCACGTTCCCATTACTCCCAAGCAGATCGCGGATTCCGCGATCGACGCCGCCAAGGCTGGGGCGGCAGTCGTTCACTGCCATGTTCGCGATCCGGAAACCGGTGCCGCGAGCCGTCGCAACGACCTCTACAAGGAGGTTACCGACCGCATCCGTTCGGCCGATATCGACGTGGTCCTCAATCTGACGGCCGGCATGGGCGGAGACCTGATTTTCGGAGACGTTGAAAGCCCCCTCCCCCTGAAGACAGAGGGGACCGATATGGCAGGGGCAACCGAGCGCGTCAGCCATGTCGCCGAATGCCTGCCGGAGATCTGCACGCTCGACTGCGGCACGATGAACTTCAGTCTCGGCGACTACGTCATGACCAACACGCCCGCCATGCTGCGGGCAATGGCGCAGAAGATGACCGATCTCGGCGTGCGCCCCGAGATCGAAGCCTTCGACACCGGCCATCTGTGGTTTGCAAAGCAGCTCGCCGAAGAGGGCCTGATCGAGGATCCGGTATTGATCCAGCTCTGCATGGGCATTCCGTGGGGTGCTCCTGACGATCTCAACACGTTCATGGCAATGGTCAACAACGTGCCCGACAGCTGGACTTTCTCGGCCTTTTCGATCGGCCGCAACGCCATGGCCTATCCGGCCGCCGCGGTTCTGGCGGGCGGCAATGTCCGGGTCGGGCTGGAGGACAATCTTTATGTCGGCAAGGGCGCGCTCGCCACCAATGCGCAGCTCGTCGAAAAGGCCGTGCAGGTGGTCGAAGGCATGGGCGCCCGGATCATCGGTCCTGAGGACGTCCGCAAGAAACTGAATTTGACGAAGCGCTGAGGACGACATGACAGGGATTAGCAAAGCGGCCTGTATCGGCGGCGGCGTCATCGGCGGCGGATGGATTGCACGTTTTCTGCTTGCCGGCATTGATGTCAGCGTCTTCGACCCGCATCCGGAAGCAAGCCGCATCGTCGGCGAGGTCCTTGCCAATGCGGAAAAGGCCTATGGGATGCTGACTGGCGCACCGCTACCGCCACGCGGCAGGCTCACCTTCGAAAAATCCCTGCAAGAGGCCGTCTCCGGTGCCGACTGGATCCAGGAAAGCGTGCCGGAACGGCTCGATTTGAAGCGCCGCGTCTTGAGCGAGATCGATGCTGCCGCACGCCCGGATGCCCTGATCGGCTCGTCTACCTCCGGCCTGCTGCCGAGCGACCTGCAGCGCGACATGAAGCATCCCGAACGCCTCTTCGTCGCCCATCCCTATAATCCCGTCTATCTGCTGCCGCTGGTGGAGATCGTCGGCGGCGAGAAGACCTCGAAAGCGACCATCGAGGCAGCGATGGAGCGCCTGGCTCCGATCGGCATGAAGGGGGTCCACATCGCAAAGGAGATCGAAGCCTTCGTCGGCGACCGGCTGCTGGAGGCGCTCTGGCGCGAAGCGCTCTGGCTCATCCATGACGATATCTGCACCGTCGAGACGCTCGACGACGTCATCCGCTATTCCTTCGGACTGCGCTGGGCGCAGATGGGCCTGTTCCAGACCTATCGCATCGCCGGCGGCGAGGCTGGCATGCGCCATTTCCTCGCCCAGTTCGGGCCATGCCTTGCCTGGCCTTGGACGAAGCTTACCGACGTCGTCGATCTCGACGAAGCGCTGATCGAGAAGATCGGAAAACAGTCCGACGAACAGGCTGCCGGCCTTTCAATCCGCGCACTGGAGCGCATCCGCGACGAAAACCTCGTCGGCATCCTGCAGGCGCTGAAGGCTGGAAACGACGGCAAGGGTTGGGGCGCTGGCGAGTTGCTGAAGGATTTCGAACGTGCCCTCTGGGCCGCAGGCGGCGGGAAAACCACTGCTGCCGATCCTACAGAGCCCCTGAAGCTCGTCGAGACGAAGGTAAGCCCCGCCTGGGTCGACTATAATGGCCATATGACGGAGCATCGCTACCTGCAGGTCTTTGGCGACACCTCCGACGCGCTCTTGCGCCTGATCGGGGTCGATCTTGCCTATGTCGAGGCCGGGCAGAGCTACTATACGGTCGAGACCCATATCCGCCATCTCGGCGAGGCAAAGCTCGGGCAGGCCATCCATTCGACATGCCAGATCCTCGCAGTCGATGAGAAGCGGCTGCACCTCTTCCACACGATCTGCGACACCGAGAGCGGCGCCGTGCTCGCCTCTGCCGAGCAGATGCTGCTGCATGTCGATACCGGCGCCGGCAAGGCGACCCCAGCGCCATCACACGTGCTCGACAAGGCGAATGCTATTGCGGCGGCTCACTCAACGCTGCCTCCCCCGGAAGGCGCCGGCCGCCATGTCGGTCCGAAACGGTAAGGAGATCAGCATGGATTTCGGCCTCAGCGAAGAACAGGAAATGATCGTCGAGACGGTCCGCGGCTTCGTCGAAACCGAAATCTATCCGTATGAAAACGAAGTCGAGCGCACCGGCATCGTCCCGCCGGATCTCGCCGTTGAGATCCGGCGCAAGTGCATCGATCTCGGTTTCTATGCCTGCAATTTCCCCGAAGAGGCTGGCGGCGCCGGCCTCGACCATGTCACCTTCACGCTGGTCGAGCGTGAGCTTGGCCGCGGCTCAATGGCGCTGACGGTCTTTTTCGGCCGTCCCTCTGGCATCCTGATGGCCTGCAATAAGGAGCAGCGCGAACGCTATCTCCTGCCTGCCGTCCGCGGCGAGAAGATCGACGCGTTGGCGATCACCGAGCCCGATGCCGGCTCCGACATGCGCGGCATGAAATGCACCGCTCGCAGCAACGGCAGCGATTTCGTGCTCAATGGCACCAAGCATTTCATTTCGCATGCCGATGCCGCCGATTTCATCATCGTCTTTGCCGCAACCGGCGAGGAGGAAACGCCAAAGGGCCTTAAGAAGAAGATCACCGCATTTCTGGTCGACCGCGGCACGCCGGGCTTCGAAATTCTCAAAGGCTATGATTCTGTCTCCCACCGCGGCTATCAAAATTGTACCCTGAGCTTTGCCGACTGCCGTATTCCGCAGTCCCAGGTGCTTGGCGAACTCCATCGCGGTTTCGAGCTTGCCAACCAGTGGCTCTATGGCACGCGGCTGACGGTCGCCGCCACCTGCGTCGGCCGGGCGCGCCGCGTCTTCGACATGGCTTTGTCCTATGCCGCCGAGCGCAAGCAGTTCGGCAGGCCGATCGGCGCCAACCAGGGCGTCTCCTTCAAGCTTGCCGACATGATCACGGAGATCGACGCAGCCGACTGGCTGACGCTTTCGGCGGCATGGCGCCTGGATGCCGGCCTGTCCTCCGATCGCGAAATCGCGTCGGCCAAGCTCTACGCCTCTGAAATGCTTGCCCGCGTCACGGATGAGACGATCCAGATCTATGGCGGCATGGGCCTGATGGACGACCTGCCGCTCGCCCGCTTCTGGCGTGATGCACGTGTCGAGCGCATCTGGGACGGCACATCGGAGATCCAGCGGCATATCATCAGCCGCGATCTCCTGCGGCCTCTGGGAGCGTAGCCGATGACGTCCCGCCCGCTCGAGCGCCTGTTCAGACCACAAACGATCGCCGTCTTCGGTGGCCGTGAGGCGCGCCGGGTGATCGAACAGTGCGACCGGATGGGGTTTGCGGGTGAGATCTGGCCCGTTCATCCGACGCTCGACGAGGTCCTCGGACGGCGCTGTTACAAGAACGTTTCCGAACTGCCCTCTCCGCCAGACGCGGCCTTCGTCGGCGTCAACAGAACATTGACCATCGAGATCGTCCGCAGCCTGTCGGCGGCTGGCGCCGGCGGCGCAGTCTGTTATGCCTCGGGCTTCAGCGAGGCCGTGGCGGAACTTGCCGATGGCGCCGACCTGCAAAAGGCGCTGATTGCCGCTGCAGGCGATATGCCGATCCTTGGGCCGAACTGCTACGGCTTCATCAACGGCCTCGACGGCGCGCTGCTCTGGCCCGACCAGCACGGCATGGCGCGTGTCGATCGCGGCGTGGCGATCCTGACCCAATCGTCGAATATAGCGCTCAACCTGACCATGCAGACACGTGGTCTGCCGATCGCCTATGTCGTAACGGCAGGCAACCAGGCGCAAACTTCGCTGTCCGACGTCGCCTGTGGCCTGCTTTCCGACCCCCGCGTGACGGCGCTTGGCCTGCATATCGAAGGCTTTGGAGATCCAGCAGCGCTCGAACGGCTCGCCACTACCGCCCGCCTGACGCGAAAGCCTGTCGTCGTGCTGAAAGTCGGCAAGTCCGAACAGGCAAGGCAGGCAACGCTCTCCCACACCGCATCGCTTGCCGGTGGCGATGCACTGGCCGATGCGGTGCTTGCCCGCCTAGGCCTGGGTCGCGTCGAAACGCTGCCGGCGCTGCTTGAAACACTCAAGCTCCTGCATGTCGCCGGCCCGCTGCCAGGCCCTTCAATCTCCTCGATGAGCTGTTCGGGTGGCGAGGCCTCGTTGATGGCGGATGCCGCAATCGGGCGCGCCGTCACGTTCCGGGACCTCGAACCCGAGCAATTGCCGCGTCTGAGACGCATACTTGGCGATATGGTGACACTCTCCAATCCGCTCGACTACCACACGTTTGTGTGGGGTGATCTTGCGCGCCAGAAAGAGGCTTTCACTGCCATGTTCGAGGGCAGCTACGCCCTTAATCTCGTCGTGCTCGATTTTCCCCGCACCGACCGGTGCAGTACAGCCGACTGGGTGACGACGGCGGATGCCGTCATTGCCGCAGCCGCTGCGACAGGCGCACTCGCCGGGATCCTGGCGACCCTGCCCGAGACCATGCCGGAAGCCGTTGCCAGCCGCCTGATCGCCGAAGGCGTCGTTCCCTTCTGCGGCATAGATGAAGTCCTGATTGCTGCGGAAGTCGCAGCCGGTATCGGCCGTGCTTGGCGCAAACCACCTCCTCTGCCGCTTCTCGATGTGTCGCCCGTTGAAGGTGCAATCGAAACGCTGACGGAGGCCGATGCCAAGGCCGAACTCAACCTCGCCGGCCTTCGAATACCCAAAGGCCTGATTGCAAGCTCGCCCCTTCAGGCGGCAGACTGCGCTGAGCGGATCGGTTTCCCCGTCGTCCTGAAAGCTCTGGGCATCGCCCACAAGACAGAGGCTGGCGCAGTCGCACTCAACCTGAAGGATGCGAAGGCCGTATCGGATGCCGCATCAAAGATGGCTGCGACAAGCGGTTTTCTGGTCGAGCAGATGATCGACCGTCCCGTCGCCGAGCTGATTATCGGCGCCTCCCGCGACCCGGTTTTCGGATTATCACTGACGCTTGGCGCCGGCGGGATTTTCGTCGAATTGCTGGAGGATTCCGTCATTTTGCCGTTGCCGACGACGAGAGCGGAGATTTCCGAGGCAATTACACGCCTGAAGATCGCAAAACTGATCGATGGCTATCGTGGACGCCCGAGAGGCGACCTCGAGGCGACCGTAACGGCTGTCGCACGGGCGGCAGATTATGTCGTAATGAATGCGGCACGGCTGGAGGAACTGGACATTAATCCATTGTTGGTTCTTCCCGAAAGTCGCGGCGTTGCCGCAGTCGATGCCCTGATCCGGCGAAGGAGGTAGCATAGGTTGAGCGACCCCATTCGCACCCGACAGGTTGGCGCAGTGCTGGAAGTCATCATCGATCGGCCGAAGGCAAATGCCATCGACCTTGCCACCAGCCGCGCCATGGGACTGATATTCCGTGATTTCCGCGACGACCCTACGCTGCGCGTGGCGATCATCTCCGGCGCGGGCGAGAAATTCTTCTGTGCCGGATGGGACCTGAAGGCAGCCGCTGCAGGCGACGCGGTCGACGGCGATTATGGTGTCGGCGGTTTCGGCGGGCTGC
Organism: Rhizobium sp. 01L419; assembly: GCF_056400025.1. Taxonomy (NCBI): domain Bacteria; kingdom Pseudomonadati; phylum Pseudomonadota; class Alphaproteobacteria; order Hyphomicrobiales; family Rhizobiaceae; genus Rhizobium; species Rhizobium sp. 01L419. Next base: position 206,801 of record NZ_JBFTSM010000002.1, on the reverse strand, counting down.
AGGAACTGCGCGATCTCAACAAGCCGGTCATCTGTGCTGTCAACGGCATCTGTTGCGGCGGCGGGCTGGAGATCGCGCTCTCGGCCGACCTGATCCTAGCAGCCGAGCATGCGACCTTCGCCCTTCCGGAAATCCGCTCCGGCACGGTTGCCGACGCCGCTTCGGTGAAGCTGCCGAAGCGCATTCCCTATCATATCGCCATGGACATGCTTTTGACCGGCCGCTGGCTTGACGTCCAGGAGGCGCATCGCTGGGGTTTCGTCAACGAAATCCTGCCAACGGACAAGCTGATGGAGCGGGCCTGGGATCTTGCCCGCCTGCTCGAAAGCGGACCGCCGCTCGTCTATGCGGCAATCAAGGAAATCGTGCGTGAATCGGAGGGCTCGACCTTCCAGACTGCCATGAACAAAATCACCAAACGGCAGTTTGCAACGGTCGACAGGCTCTATTCGAGCGAGGACCAATTGGAGGGCGCACGGGCTTTCGCCGAGAAACGAAGCCCTAACTGGAAAGGACGCTAACAAGGCGGCGGCAACCGCATCGTCTTCCCGCAAGCGTACGGGCACCACGAACGGAAGAGGAAACCGCGCGTGGATCATGCCCAAAATCGAAGTCAACGCACCATAAGAAGGAGAAGGGGAATGAACGACTACACGAAATATCTCGCAAGCCGGGTGACCGCCGGCGGCCTCAGCCGCCGCGAATTCCTGGGACGTGCCATGGCAGCCGGCCTGACGCTTGCTGTTGCCGACAAGCTCTTTACCGAAAGTGCCGAAGCCGCCGAACCGAAGCGCGGCGGTCATCTGAAGCTTGGCCTGGAGGGCGGAGCTGCAACCGACTCCAAGGATCCGGCGAAATTCCTGTCACAGTTCATGTTCTGCGTCGGTCGCTGCTGGGGCGACATGCTGGTTGAATCCGACCCGCTGACGGGTGCCGCGGTGCCGGCGCTTGCCGAATCCTGGGAGCCGTCGAAGGATGCGGCGATCTGGACCTTCAAGATCCGCAAGGGCGTCAAGTTCCACAATGGCAAGGAACTGACGATCGATGATGTGGTCGCGACCCTCAAGCGTCATACTGACAAGGCATCGGAATCCGGCGCGCTCGGCGTTCTCGGCTCGATCAAGGAAATCAAGGCGGACGGCGCCGACCTTGTTCTGACGCTGTCTGAAGGCAATGCCGACATGCCGCTGCTTTTGACCGACTATCATCTGGTCATCCAGCCGAACGGCGGTGTGGACGATCCGCTCGCCTCGATCGGCACCGGCCCCTACAAACTGACGAGCTTCGAGGCGGGCGTGCGCGCCACCTTCGAGAAAAACGCCGACGACTGGCGCACCGATCGTGGCTATGTCGATTCCGTCGAAATCATCGGGATGAACGATGCCACGGCGCGCATCGCCGCACTTTCGTCCGGCCAGGTGCACTACATCAACCGCGTCGATCCGAAGACTGTCGATCTCCTGAAGCGCGCTCCGACTGTCGAAATCCTTTCGACTGCCGGACGTGGCCACTACGTCTTCATCATGCATTGCGACAAGGCACCGTTCGACAATAACGACCTGCGCCTCGCGCTCAAATACGCCATGGATCGTGAAACCATGGTGCAGAAGATCCTCGGCGGTTACGGCAAAGTCGGCAACGATTTCCCGATCAATAGCACCTACGCGCTGTTCCCAGAGGGCATCGAACAGCGCGCCTATGATCCGGACAAGGCGGCCTTCCACTACAAGAAGTCGGGCCATAGCGGCTCGGTTCTGCTGCGCACATCGGAAGTCGCCTTCCCGGGTGGCGTCGATGCTGCCGTCCTCTATCAGGAAAGCTGCAAGAAAGCCGGCATCGAGATAGAGGTCAAGCGCGAGCCCGGCGACGGCTACTGGTCGAACGTCTGGAACGTCCAGCCCTTCTCCACATCCTACTGGGGCGGGCGTCCGACGCAGGACCAGATGTATTCCACCGCCTACCTTTCGACGGCCGACTGGAACGACACCCGCTTCAAGCGTCCGGATTTCGACAAGCTTTTGCTTCAGGCCCGTTCCGAACTCGACGAGGCCAAGCGCAAGGAGCTCTATCGCGCCATGGCGATGATGGTCCGCGACGAAGGTGGCGTCATCCTGCCGATGTTCAACGACTTCGTGAACGCCTCCACCAAACAGGTGAAAGGCTATGTCCACGACATCGGCAACGACATGTCGAATGGATACGTCGCGACACGCGTCTGGCTGGAGGCCTGACGAAGGGCGTCTGCCCTCCGATCTCCACCGAAGCCAGGACCGTGGGATACCCCCCGCGGTCCTCCTGACGTTTCAGCGCGAGGCCTTCATCATGTCCAATCCGATCCCAGGCAATATCCTGCCCGGCCTTAGGTTCCGGCAGCGTTTTCCGCTGCTTGCCCTCATTCTCGAGCGCTTCGTGCTCAGCATCATCCTGCTCTTTGCCGTCTCCATCCTGATCTTCGGCGGCCTTGAAGCCCTGCCTGGCGATTTCGCCACGACCTATCTCGGCCAGTCGGCAACGCCGCAGGCGGTTGCCAATATCCGCAAAGATCTCGGGCTCGACCGGCCGGTGACGACACGCTACGTCGAATGGCTCGGAAATGCCGTAAAGGGGGATTTCGGCACCTCCTGGGCCAGCAAGAATTCCGTCAGCGAGCAGATAGGCAAGCGGCTCGGCAACTCGCTCTTCCTTGCGGGATTTGCCGCGTTGATCTCCGTTCCGCTTGCCGTCGGTCTCGGCATGGTCTCGGTACACTTCCGAAACCGCCTGCCGGACAAGATCATCAACATCATTTCGCTTGCGGCAATCTCGTTGCCGGAATTCTTCATCGGCTACCTGCTCATCATGTTTTTCGCCGTGAAATTCGGCGTCGCCACCTTTCCCGCCACGGTCTACGAGAGCATGGGCTTCGTCGACCGGCTGAAGGCCATCGCCCTGCCGACGGCGACCCTCGTGCTCGTCGTGCTTGCCCACATGATGCGCATGACACGCGCTGCAATTCTCTCCGTCATGTCGTCGGCCTATATGGAAACGGCAGAATTGAAGGGGCTTTCTGCATTCCGCTCGATCGTCAAGCATGCCGCGCCGAACGCACTTGCACCGATCATCAACGTCGTGGCGCTGAACCTTGCCTATCTTGTGGTGGGCGTGGTCGTGGTCGAGGTGGTCTTCGTCTACCCGGGTATGGGCCAGTATATGGTCGATGCCGTCACCGTGCGCGACATGCCGGTGGTGCAGGCCTGCGGCCTGATCTTTGCTTCCGTCTACATTTTCCTCAACATGCTGGCTGACATCCTCGCCATCATCGCCAATCCCAGGCTGAGGCATCCAAGATGAGATTGAGAGACATCCCCATCACCGCCTGGATCGGCATGATCGGCATCGCCGTCGCTTTCATCTTCGCGCTCTTTGCGCCCTTCATCGCTCCCCACGGCGAGACCGAGGTCGTCGGCAGCGTCTGGCAGATACCGGACGCGCAATATATCTTCGGCCTCGACAATCTCGGCCGTGACATCCTCTCTCGTCTGATCTACGGCGCGCGCACAACACTCTTCGTGGCACTCGCCGCCACCATCATCTCCTTTTCGCTAGGCGTCATCTTGAGCTTCACGGCAGCCGTCTCGCGCGGGATGATCGACATGATCTTCTCCCGTTTCAACGACTTGATGATGTCGATCCCGACGCTGATCTTCGCGCTCGTGGTACTTGCTGTCCTGCCACAGAACATCATCGTGCTGATCCTCGTCATGGCTATCCTCGATTCCACCCGTGTCTATCGTCTCGGCCGTGCCGTGGCGCTCGATGTCGCGGTCATGGAATTCGTCGAGGCGGCCAAGCTGCGCGGCGAAGGAAAGCTCTGGATCATCTTCCGGGAGATTCTGCCGAATACCATGACGCCGCTGCTTGCCGAGTTCGGCCTGCGTTTTGCCTTCTCGATCCTGTTCCTGTCGACATTGTCCTTCCTCGGTCTCGGCATCCAGCCGCCTTCGGCCGACTGGGGCGGGATGGTCAAAGACAACAAGGACGGCATCATCTTCGGCATTTCGGCCGCCCTCGTGCCGGGGACGGCGATCGCCGTGCTTGCCGTCTGTGTCAACCTTGTTGTCGACTGGCTTTTGAAACGAACCTCGAGCCTCAAGGGAGGGCGCGGCGATGCCTGATCTTCTTTCCGTGCGCAATCTCAAGATCGAAGCCACCAGCTATCCACCGGGCGAAGCGCCGAAGCGTGTGACCATCGTCGACGGCGTTTCCTTTGATGTGCAGAAAGGCCGGGTGCTCGGCCTGATCGGCGAATCCGGCGCCGGAAAGTCGACGATCGGGCTCTCTGCACTTGCCTATGGTCGCGGCGGCGCGGAGATTACCGGTGGCCAGGTGCTGCTTGACGGCAGCGATATACTCACCCTCGGCAGGGGCGGCATCCGGCAGATCCGTGGCGCCCGCGTCTGCTACGTCGCACAGTCGGCCGCGGCCGCCTTCAATCCCGCCCACCGGCTCGGCGACCAGGTGATCGAGGCCTCGGTCAAGCACGGGCTGATGAATAAGCAGGAGGCGAAGAAACGGGCGCTCTACTTGTTTCAGGTGCTTGGTCTTCCCCATCCCGAAAGCTTCGGCGAACGCTTCCCCCACCAGGTCTCGGGCGGCCAGCTGCAGCGGGCCATGACGGCGATGGCGCTCTGCTCCAATCCCGAACTGATCGTCTTCGACGAGCCAACCACGGCGCTTGACGTCACCACCCAGATCGACGTGCTGGCGGCGATCAAGCATGCGATCGAAGAGACCCATACCGCTGCTCTCTACATCACCCATGATCTGGCTGTCGTCGCGCAGATCTCCGATGACATTATGGTGCTGCGGCACGGCAGAACCGTGGAATATGGCAGCGTCAAGCAGATCATCGAAGAACCGCGGGAGGATTATACGCGCGCCCTCGTCAATGTCCGGCAAACGCTGCGACAGGAGGCGATTGACCAGTCCGACACACTGTTGAAGGTCGAAAACGTCAGCGCGGAATATTCCAATGGCTTCAGGGTGCTAAACGACATCAGCCTGCATGTCCCAAAGGGACAGACGCTGGCAATCGTCGGCGAATCTGGCTCGGGAAAGTCGACGCTTGCCCGCGCCATCACCGGGCTCTTGGCACCGACCGCCGGTACGATATCCTTTGCCGGAAAACCACTGACGCCTGAAGTCCGGCATCGGCCACGCGACGACCTGCGCCGCATCCAGCTCATCTATCAGATGGCCGACACGGCGATGAACCCGCGCCAGACCGTGCGCGACATCATCGGCCGGCCGCTGACCTTCTACTACGGCCTGCGCGGCACCAGGAAGACTGCCCGGGTGAAGGAACTGCTCGACCAGATCGAGATGGGCAACGGCTTCATGAACCGCTACCCGGCCGAACTTTCCGGCGGGCAGAAGCAACGCGTGGCGATCGCACGCGCCCTTGCCGCGAGACCCGAGCTCATCCTCTGCGACGAGCCGACCTCAGCGCTCGACCCGCTGGTGGCCGAAGGTATCCTGAAGCTGCTGCTGCGCCTGCAGGAGGAGGAAAAGCTCTCCTATGTCTTCATCACCCACGACATCGCCATCGTGCGCGCCATTGCAGATAGTGTCGCTGTGATGCATCGCGGCAGGCTCGTGCGCTTCGGCCCGAAGGCGAAGGCGCTCTCGCCGCCCTTCGACGACTATACCGACCTGCTGTTGAAATCCGTTCCCGAAATGGAGATCGGTTGGCTGGAAAAGGTGCTCGCCACCCGCCGGATGGAAAGTGCCGGAAACTGAACCATTGAGGCGGCCAATCCCAGTTGGCTGCCCGAACAATTGCTTCCGGGGAGAACCATGAGCCAACGCTCCTTCACGACGATCGAGAACCAGTGGATCACACTTGAGGACGGAACGCGCCTTGCCGCGCGCATCTGGATGCCGGATGGAGCAGACGCCGATCCGGTGCCGGCCGTCTTCGAATTCTTGCCTTATCGCAAGCGCGATGGCACGAGCCTGCGCGATGAATCGACCTATCCGGTCTTTGCCGCCGCAGGTATTGCCGGAGTGCGCGTCGATATCCGCGGCTCGGGCGAATCCGAGGGGGTGATCGACGGCGAATATACCGAGCTTGAGCTTGCCAATGCCTGCGAACTGATCGCCTGGATCGCCGCCCAGCCGTGGTGCAACGGGTCGGTCGGCATGATGGGCATTTCCTGGGGCGGTTTCAACAGCCTGCAGGTCGCAGCGCTTCGTCCCCCGGCTCTGAAGGCCGTCATTTCGATCGCCTCGACCGTCGACCGCTATAATGACGACATCCATTACAAGAACGGCTGTCACCTTTCTGCGCAACTCTCCTGGGCCGCGACCATGCTCGGCTACCAGTCCCGCCCGCCAGATCCTGCCGTCGTCGGCGATCGCTGGAAGGACATGTGGCTGGAACGCCTCAGGGAGGAGCCCTTCTTCATGGAGGAGTGGCTCACCCACCAGCGGCGCGACGCTTTCTGGCAGCACGGTTCGATTTGCGAAGATTTTTCGAGTGTCCGGATCCCGGCACTTGTGATTGCCGGTTGGGCCGACGGCTATCGCAATACGCCATTGATGGCGATCGAGGGGTTGGGGACCGATGCGAAAGCGTTGATTGGCCCTTGGGTGCACAAGTATCCGCATTTCGCCTGGCCGAAGCCGCGCGCGGACTTCCACGGCGAGGCGATCGCCTGGTGGAACCGCTGGCTTCGCGGCGAGGAAAACGGTGCGGAGAAGACGCCGCAGCTTCGCGCCTATGTCCTCGATGCCGTACGGCCTGCACTACGCCGCGATGCCGACCCAGGTTTTTGGATCGCGAAGGATGCATGGCATGCACCCAGGATGCATTCACTGCACGTCGGACCGTCAGGCAGGCTCGAGGAAGGTGTGGCGGACCCGCAGGCATTGTCGAATGACGTCTATCTGCGTTCGCCGCTCGATACCGGAACCGCCTCCGGGGAATATTTCACGCTGAAACCGGATGCCGAAATGGCGATGGATCAACGTGGGGATGATGCCGGCTCGCTGGTTTTCGAAACCGCACCGCTTTCTGACGATCAGGACTATCTTGGCCGGCCCGTCCTCACTCTTGCGCTGCGTTGCGAGGGCGAAAACGCCAATATCTGCGCACGGCTTGTGGACGTGCATCCTGACGGTACGGCAACGCGTGTTGCATTCGGTGTCCTCAATCTTGCCCATCGCAATGGCAATGCCGAACCGGAGCCCATGGAGCGCGGGAAACAGACGACAGTGCGGCTGCTTCTGGATGCCTTCGGCTATCGGTTTCGTGCGGGTCACCGCATCCGCCTTTCGCTTTCGACGGCCTATTGGCCAATGATCCTGCCACCGCCGACCGATCCGGGACTTGTCATCGACACCGCTTCGGTCGAGTTCGCCCTGCCGCTTCTGGGCGACCATCAGCTTTTTGCCGTGAAGGAACCGGAAAATCCCGATCCGCTGCCGAAATATATCGAGCATGCGCCGGGAGAGACGAGAAGGCGGGTCACGCACGAACTGTCGGCCAACCGGACCGAATACGCTATTCGCGAGGATACCGGCCTCTTCGAGCATCCCGACACCGGGCTCAGCACGCGCCAGCTGCGAGACGAGATTTGGTCGATTGCATCAGACGACACGCTCTCGATGACGGGGCGGTCCACCTGGACCTGCGACATGCAGCGCCCCGGCTGGGCCGTCACCACGGTCGCCACCGCCTCGATCGGCTGCACGGCAACACACTGGATCATCGCGGCCACCGTCACTGCCTATGAAGGTGGTTTAAAAGTCTTCGAGAAGGACTTTGGCGAAAGGCAGATAGCCCGCGACCTGATGTAGCCCTCAGCGCGAGGCAAATAGCCGTACTGCCTCGCGCACCGCCCGGAATCCCTCCCGGGCGCCCTCACTCATGTGACGGGCACGCAACCAGGCGTGCACCATCTGCGGCTCCTCCCGAAACCAGACCTCGATGCCTGCGGCCGCAAGCCGGGCAGCATAGGTGCGGCCGTCATCTCTCAGGGGATCGAAGTGAGCAACGGTGATGAAGGCGGGCGCAAGTCCGTTGATCGAGGCTGCGTGAAGCGGCTCGGCCACCGGGTCACGCGGCGGAGCTTCTACGACGTCACGGTAATAAGCGACGTCGGCCGTGGTCAGGCCCGGCGCATTCGCCATCTCGACATAGGAACCCGTTTGCAGGTCGCCACCCAGCGCGGGGTAGATCAGCACCTGGCCGGCGACGCCGGGCAGATCCTCTTGCAAAGCCCGTACGGCCAGCCCCGCCGCGAGATTGGCGCCTGCGCTGTCACCGATCAGGACGACCTTGGCGCCGGTAGACGACAGAAGGTGTTTCAACACGAGGAAGCAATCCTCGCTCTGCGCCGGCCAGCGGTATTCGGGTGCCAGTCGGTAATCGACGGAAACGAGTTCGGCGCCAGCAAAATCTGCGATTTCAGCACAGATCGAGTGATGGCTTTCGAGCGAGCCGACAACGAAGCCGCCACCGTGAAGATAAAGGAGAACGGTTGATGTCGTGATTGTCCGCGGCCGATACCGGCGGATCGGTATACGCAGCACCATGCCATCGGCATAGACCAGCCCCTGCGGCAGAAGGTGGTCAAACCGCGCGCAGAGCGCATCGTACCATTGCCGTTGCTGCTGGATCGATGCTTCGACCGCGTCCGGCGGATAAAAGCCTTCGCAAATCTCCAGAAACTCCAGAATACCCTCTTCGGTGGGCATCGGTCGGGCGGTCGACATGAAGATCCTTCCACGTGCTCGCAAGATGCTGTCGAGGCGGCGGCCAGCCAATACCTCATCATGCACGCGCTCCGCCACGACACCTGTCTTGCCGCGACCCTTGGTGTCGCCGGCAAGTCTGTCGCTGGAAAACAGACCCGCGCGCTTGTCCGGAACAACCGATGTCGGCGAGGCGATAGTGCGCAGTCACTCGGTCGGCTATCGTTAAAGTGCCAATTGCGACCCACGCCGCCGAGAGGATCACTCATGCGACGACCAGTGCCGTTTCTGAAGAGGATAATGGATCTGATTGGCGCTAGCCGAAGCAGACCGGCACCCGCCGCCTACAAGCAGTTCCGTCAGGCGGTCGTCGACCGGTAGCGGATGCATCCGTAGGCCTTTCCCCCTTAAAGCCAACGAACACAAGCAACAGCGATTACATCATGGCGCGTCCCAATATTCTCATCATCATGGTCGATCAGCTCAACGGCACGCTGTTTCCGGACGGGCCGGCCGACTTCCTGCATGCGCCGCATCTCAAGGCACTCGCGGCACGTTCGGTCCGCTTTGCCAATAGCTATACGGCAAGCCCTCTTTGTGCTCCGGCGCGCGCCTCCTTCATGTCGGGCCAGCTGCCGAGCCGAACGCGTGTCTACGACAACGCGGCTGAATTTGCCTCCGACATTCCGACTTATGCGCATCATCTCAGATCCGCCGGCTATCACACCAGCCTGTCGGGCAAGATGCATTTCGTTGGCCCCGACCAGCTGCACGGCTTCGAGGAACGCCTGACGACCGATATCTACCCGGCAGATTTCGGCTGGACGCCCGATTACCGCAAGCCTGGAGAGCGTATCGACTGGTGGTATCATAATCTCGGCTCGGTCACCGGCGCTGGCGTTGCGGAAATCACCAACCAGTTGGAATATGACGACGAGGTCGCCTACAACGCCAGCCGAAAGCTCTACGACCTGTCGCGCCGCCAAGACGAGCGTCCCTGGTGCCTGACCGTCAGCTTCACCCATCCTCACGATCCCTATGTGGCCAGGCGCAAATTCTGGGATCTCTACGAGGACTGCCCGGCTCTCGACCCAACGGTTTCGGCACTGCCGTTCGACGAGATGGATCCGCATTCGAAACGCTTGCTCGAGGCCTGCGACAACGGGGCCTTCGATATCACCGCCGAACAGGTCCGGCGGGCGAGGCGCGGTTACTTCGCCAATATCTCCTATGTCGACGAGAAGGTCGGAGAAATCCTCGACGTGCTGGAGCGCACGCGGATGCGCGACAATACCGTCATCCTGTTCGTCTCTGACCACGGCGACATGCTGGGCGAGCGCGGACTGTGGTTCAAGATGTGCTTCTTCGACGGCTCCGCGCGTGTGCCGCTGATGATTTCGGCGCCCGGCTGGCAGCCCGCCTTGGTCGATCAGGCGGTTTCGACGCTCGACGTCACGCCGACTCTTGCCGGTCTTGCCGGTCTTGATATCTCGGCGATTGCGAAATGGACGGATGGCGAAGATCTGGCACAACTGGTGAACGGCGCGAGCGCCCGCGGTCCGGTTTTGATGGAATATGCAGCCGAAGGATCGATTGCACCGCTTGTGGGAATTCGCGACGGGCGCTTCAAACTCACGGTCTGCGAGAAGGATCCGCCTTTGCTATACGATCTTCAGGCCGATCCGCACGAACTGGTCGATCTAGCCGGCGATCCGGCCTATGCGCAGACGCTGGAAGCGCTTCTCAGTCAAGTAAAGCTACGCTGGGACCTTGCAGGTTTCGATGCGGCGGTTCGAGAAAGCCAGGCGCGTCGCTGGGTCGTCTATCCCGCGTTGCGGCAGGGGTCTTACTATCCCTGGGACTATCAACCGCTACAGAAAGCCGCCGAGCGATACATGCGCAATCATATGGACCTCAACGTGCTGGAGGAGAACCAGCGTTTTCCTCGGGGCGAATGACGGTCGAAGAGGCGCGTGGCCGACCTGAAGGACATGTTCGAGCGTGATGTGTCGCTCGTCGCTGACATCCTCATTCGTCTGGCAACTGAACGCAGACACGGCTTACTCTCTGAAGACCATTCGGCGGCCGAACAACGTTTCCACCCGTCTGCCCGGTATCGGCCGAGCGGTCGGGCATGATGACCCGCGGATCCCGCAAATGCGTTTGGACACATTGGAGGACCAAATCATATCGGGGGTAGATGCGTCATGAGCACCTCACCCCCCCGGAAAACTCCAGCCTTCGCCGGTCCAGAAACCTGGAGCGGCTCAAAAAGGGCCTGGGCTCCAATCGCCTCCGGATGAAAGTTCAGTGGTGGGTCATCAAGCCACCAGACCCTTGGTCAACTCCAGCGCCTGCCGCTCGAACAACCGGCGATAGATGCCTTCCTTAAGCCGGATCAGCGCTTGATGGTCGCCCTCTTCAACAATCTTCCCTTTGTCGAAGACCAGCAGCCGGTCCAGCGCCCGCACCGTGGACAGCCGATGCGCGATCACCAGCGTCGTGCGGCCGTCCATCAGGCGTTCCATGGCCTGCTGAATCTGCACTTCGCTCTCGCTGTCGAGGCTCGACGTCGCCTCGTCCAGGATAAGCACCGGCGCATTAGCCAGGAAGGCACGGGCAATGGCGACACGCTGCCGCTCGCCGCCTGACAACTTGACGCCGCGTTCCCCCACCATCGTCTCATAACCCTTGGGAAGGTTCATAATGAAGTCGTGCGCACTGGCCTGTTTCGCCGCGTACTCGATCTCGCGGCGCGAGGCGGCCGGTCGACCATAGGCGATGTTTTCCGCCAGCGTGCGGTGAAACAGGATGGGTTCCTGCTGCACGATGGCGATCTGGCCGCGCAGGCTTGATTGCTTGACCCCTGCGATATCCTGTCCGTCGATGCGGATCGAGCCCGACGTCACGTCGTGGAGGCGCTGGATGAGCTTGACGAATGTCGTCTTGCCCGAGCCCGAATGCCCCACCAGGCCCACGCGCTCGCCCGGCTTGATGGTGACCGAAAAGTCCTCATAAAGCGGGGTGGGATGCGCGCCATATTGGAAGGTGACGCGATCGAAGACAATCTCGCCCTCGCCAATCTTGATAGACGTGGCGTGCGGCTTGTCCTCGATGCCCAGCGGCATCTTGTCGAGCAGTACCAGTTCTTCCATGTCGTTGACGGCACGTTGCAGATTGCGGATGTCCTGGCCTACATTGCGCAGATAGCCTTGCAGAACGAAGAACATTGCCAGCACGAATGTGATGTCGCCAGCCGTCGCCAGCCCCTGCTGCCACATGATCAGGCCCGTGCCCAGAATACCTGCCTGCATGGAAACCATCATGAAGCCCTGGATCGTGCCGCTCGATGTGCCGCGCTTCCAGGTCCGTCGCGTGCGGCTGTCCCATTTGGCCAGCACGTGGCGCAAGCGGGCCTCTTCGCGGCTTTCAGCGCCGAAGGCTTTGACCACCGCGTTGCAGCTTATGGCATCCGCCAGCGCACCACCCAGCTTGGTGTCCCAGGCATTGGCAAGCCTCGCCGCCGGTGACACGAAGCCCATTGAAAGCGCCACGGTCACGCCGATATAAATCAGCGACCCCGCCCCAACGATCAGACCCATGATCGGCCAGTAACTGCCCAGCACGATACTGGCGCCCACGAGCATGACGATGGACGGCAACAGGGCTACCAGCAGCAGGTCGTTGAGCGAGTCGAGCGCCCACATGCCGCGGGTGATCTTGCGCACAGTCGATCCGGCAAAGCTATTGGCGTGCCAGTCGGTCGAGAACCGCTGCACCTTGTGGAAGCCGTTATTGACCACATCCGCCATGATGCGCAGTGTCAGCCGGATGATGCCATTGAAAATGAACCAACGCAGTACCACACTGGTCAGGCCCAGAACGACGACGATGACAAAGGCGCGGAACGCACTATCAGCTGCATTGCTGCCGGCAATGGCATCGACGATCCTGCCGGAAAACACCGGCACCATGACTTCGGCCAACGTACTGGCAATCACCAGCACAATGATGATGCCGACCAATGCCGGCCGATTGCTCCAATGATGAAAAACAAAGCCGAGCACGTGGCGATAGGCATCGGCGCGGAAATCGAGCTTCTTGCGAGTCATTTTAACCAGCCCGGCCCCGTGTTTCGGCAACCGGTCCTCAAAATCGAGAGTTAGATGGCACAGCCCGAACGGGAGACGAAATGATCCCGTCRGATCAATCGGGCTATGAAGGAAGAGAAAACCGCATGTCGCGCCCTCGAGGCGGGCCGCGAATGGAAATGGCCTAGTGTCGGGACATCCCACTCGGGAAGGTTTCGATGATTGCTGGTGTCATGCAACGCCTCCCTTATGTTCGATCTAAAGCGGTGAGCGTTTTGTACCGAACCAATTCGCCATTGCCAACCGGTTTTTTACAACCTTATCGAAAGTGATGCGAAAACGACACAATTTGGCTGGCGGACTGGCGAGAGCGCGTCACCCGATCTGATACAGGTTTGCAGATCGTGAGGAGACTTCTTTAGACGACGGACGCCCTCCTGCCGGCCGAAGGCGCACGTCGCCTTGTCGGCGGTCACCTCCTCCCTAGATCTGCGATATGGACGCGGCGCAAACAACAGTCGATGGCAGATCGGTCGGAGCAGCCCCACGCAAGCCTCTGCAAAGGCTGAACGCAACCGTTGTGCAGGAAGTCGAGCGCCAATTGGGTGGGCGCACGCGTGATATCCACCTCGATGGTGAGCTAGCTTATCTTTTTCGCGAGCGCTCCTGGCCGCAGGCTTCAAAAATCATCCGCGCATGGATGGTCTGGGTTATCGTGCTCGATGTCCTGACCTTGAGCCTCAACGCCGTCCTGCTTTCGATCGAGACTGTTGAGCCAATGCTGCTTCCAGCATCTATCCTTCCCCCCGCTGCGATCGTCACGGCGATAGCTTTTCGAAAGCCGCTGTCCCCGTGGCAACAGGGCGCTTTCCTTATTTCTGGGGTTTTCCTGATTCTACTGTCCGTGGCGTTGGTAGGCGTCAACACTGGTGGCGAGTTTTATGAACGGCACCTCACGATCATGCTGTTTGTGGCCGTCACCGCCATCGTTATATTCCCTGTCCCATTAAGCTGGAGCATCACGATTGGTGCCTACGCCTTGGGCATCTACCTCGTGTTTCAGCTGCGAAATCCGAACATCGGCGTGGGTAGTGCAATTGCGGGAACACTGTTTTTCACAAGCGGCGTGGCTGCAACCGTGGTGGCGCGCCGCACAGCAACAATCCTTGCCCAGAAGACTTTCCTGCTCGAGCTGCGGGATCGAAATCGCCTCGCGGACCTGACTGATGCAAATGCCCGCCTCGAACTGCTTGCGCGAACAGATCCGTTGACAGGTGTCGCGAACAGACGTTCGATGATGGACGCGCTGCAGCGTTGCTGGAACGACGATCATAGCCCAAACAACGGTGTCGCGATGCTGATGTGCGATATCGACGACTTCAAGAAGCTCAACGATAATCTCGGTCATTCCGAGGGCGACCGCTGCCTGGTCAAGGTTGCCGGCATTATTCAGAGCAGCATGAGAGATGAGCGGGATCAGGTCGCTCGCTACGGAGGTGAGGAATTTCTTGTTCTTCTTCCAGGCGCCTATGAAGAGGCTGCCAGGGCAGTCGCTGAGACAATCCGAGGACGTGTGGAAGCTGCCTCTCTTCCGAATCCGACATCTCACGTCATCCCTTATATCACCGTGAGCATTGGAGTAGCGACAGCGACGCGAGACGGTGCCGGGGCGTCGGCGGAAGACCTTCAACGCCAGGCTGACGCGGCTCTCTACCTTGCCAAGAAAAGAGGAAGGAACTGCGTTGTTTCCTACGGGGCCGAAGCAGAGCAAGCCTTGAAATTAGCTGATGGTCCTTAGCGTGTCATAGATGGACAGCCCGGCGAGACAACTCGAGTGATCTGCTTCCGCCGCAAAGTCGACGTGGACCAAGGCAGGGCCTGATCTGCACACGGACGGTACCTCAAAGGCGTCTTTAAGCATTCGCATCGAGCGCCAAGTGAACCTTCCTTCGGCGAAATCGGTTCTATTAATTACAGACGGAAAACGACGATGGAGGAAACCATGGCTCGTCATGGCGGCTGCCTGTGTGGCGCGGTTCGATATCAGGTGGCGGGAGAGCCATATCGCATCGGTCTTTGCCACTGCGCTGATTGTCGGAAAGAAAGCGGATCGTCCTTCACATCCTTCGCCCACTGGTCACGCGACGCATTCTTATTTTCCGGCCACATCGAGACCTACAAGGGGCGCAGCTTCTGCCCTCGATGCGGCAGCAGGCTGTTCTGCCTGAACGATAACGACGTCGAGATACGCTTGGGCTCCCTTGACGCTGCGCCTGCCCGACTCTTTCCGGAAATTGAGGTCTGGACGAAGAGGCGCGAACCTTGGCTGCAGCCGCTAAACGGGACAACTCAGCATGTCGAAGACACGCCTCCGGAGTAGAGCGACTGTTCCCGGCTCGGCAGAGCTTGGATTGGTCTCACCGTTCGAGAGCTGCGATGGCATGTGGAATGTCGTCAAAGCACTCTTGACGGTCATGTCGCCCCTTATCGCAGACTGGGTGCTCAAACGCAGTTTGGTCTCAGTTGAATATCCAGTGATAAATGAGTTTCAACAACCAATCGCGCAATTTACGGTCGTTTCATCAGTTCATGATTATGTACACGACGCCTCGGGTCTGAGCAGCGGCAACTGAGTGGCCTTCTCGATCTCCACCGGCTTCGGCCGGAGCCCGACGACCCGACTACTCCTTTCGGTTGAAAACCTGCAAAGCTCCTTCCTTCCGCCGATGACGATGCTAGAGTTTCGACTAGTGATCCGGCTAACATCGACAGAGTGGTGAATGAAGGCATTGCTTACAAAAGCCGCGGCGACGGTCATCGTACTGTTCGCCCGCGCGGTCACGGCGGTCCGCGCCGTGTGGCCCGAGGGAGGGCTGCCTTCCCGCCCCTGCGTTTATTATGCCAACCACTCCAGTCACGGCGATTTCGTTCTGGTCTGGACGGTATTGCCGCCAAGACTGCGTCATCGGGCTCGTCCGGTGGCAGGGGCCGAATATTGGCTGAAATCCTGGCTCAATCGCTTCATCGGCAGCGATGTCTTCAATGCGGTGCTGATCGCGAGGGATCGGGACAAGCGGACGGAAGATCCCGTTACGCAGATGGCCTCGGCCATCGATGACGGTTCGTCCCTCATTCTCTTCCCTGAGGGCACGCGAAACCAGTCCGATGCCCGGCTCCTTCCGTTCAAAAGCGGCATTTTCCATCTGGCCGTGGCGCGCCCTGATGTCGATCTAGTGCCGGTCTGGATCAGCAATCTGAACCGCGTCATGCCAAAGGGTGAGATCGTTCCGATACCGCTGATCTGCACAGTGACCTTCGGCAGCGCTTTGCAGATCGCGCCGGGCGAAGACAAGGATGTTTTTCTCGAACGGATGCAGGCCGCTCTCCTGGCGCTGTCTCCGAACATTGTAGGCGGTGGGGAATGAGTGGCGCGAATTCCGATCTTATGACGCTCGTAGCCGGGATCTTCGGCGTGCTCATCGTTGCGTCAGTCATCGGTTACATATTGCAGCAACGCCTCTCGCCGAACGGTTCGAACGCAGCTGTCGAAAACCTCAACGCGCGGATCAAGGCCTGGTGGGTCATGGTCATCCTGATCGGCATCGCTTTCATAGCGGGCCGTATCGGCGTCTTGATCCTGTTTGGCTTCTGTTCATTCGCAGCACTTCGCGAATTCGTAACCCTCATCAATACAAGAAGGGCGGATCATTGGGCGCTTGCTGCAGCCTTCTTCATCGTCGTTCCAATCCAGTATTTTCTGCTCTGGGCTGAACAATACGGCATCTTTTCGATCTTCATCCCGGTCTATGCCTTCCTGCTGATGCCGATCATCTCGGTATTGAGAGGCGACACGGAGCGTTTTCTCGTTCGCATCGCGGAGGTACAGTGGGCCCTGATGATCTGTGTCTTCTGCGCTTCCCATGTACCTGCACTGCTGACCTTGAAGATACCGGGATATGAGGGGCGCAATGTGCTGCTGATCGCCTTTCTGGTCATCGTCGTCCAGCTTAGCGATGTCCTGCAATATGTCTGGGGCAAACTGTTCGGACGCACGAAGATTGCGCCAAGACTGTCGCCATCGAAAACAGTCGAGGGCTTTGTCGGTGGGATCATAAGCGCGACGCTGATTGGGACAGGCCTTTGGTGGATTACACCATTTGCCCCGCTTCAGGCGGGGCTGCTCGCCTTGGTCATCACCCTGATGGGCTTCTTCGGTGGCCTGGTCATGTCGGCGATCAAACGCGACCGCGGTGTCAAGGACTGGGGCAATCTCATCGAGGGCCATGGCGGATTGATCGACAGACTGGATTCCGTCGTCTTCTCGGCACCCATCTTCTTCCATCTTACCCGTTACTGGTGGTCGCTCTGATGCCTGTTGTCCTGCAACGTCTGTTGCGCAGCGGTGTGGTACACGTCCTGTTCGCTTTTCTGGCGATGGGCAGCTGGGCCGTCTTCGCCAATCGCGTTCATACCATGCCAGCGCCGCTCTATGCCGGTCTTGTGCAGGGGACGATATCCGCCTGCCTGACGCTTTTCCTGAAATCGGTGATCGACTGGCTTTCCAGCCGCTTCAGCGGTTCAACACGATTTTGGGCGCCACCGCTGATCGCCTGCCTTGGCTCGGCCGGCATTCTCGTGACGATCCATGCGGCAAGCGGCACCCCCGAGATACTTAGGACCATCACGCTGCCGCTGCTAGTGTCGACGACCTATGCCGCAATCTACAACTATTCGATCTCCACAAGACGAGGTTTCGACACATGATGGAGACAGGAGACAGGAGACCTCTGGCGAGCCGCAATACCCGCTGGGCGGGCGCGATTGCCAGATGGATGGCCGCGCGGGCCATCACGCCGAACCAGATTTCGCAAGCCAGCATGCTGGCGGCAGCAATCGCCGGCGGCGCTTTCTATCTGGCGGGACAGACAACAGACCTGCCACGTGCCTGCTACCTGCTGCTGGCCGTTCTATTCTGCCAGGCACGCCTCCTTTGCAATCTTTTCGACGGCATGGTCGCCGTCGAAGGCGGAAAGGGAGAGGCTGACGGTCCATTCTGGAACGAGTTTCCGGATCGCATCGCCGATCTGATGATATTCGCCGGCGTTGGATATGGAATCGGCATGCCGGGACTGGGCTGGGCGGCCGGCGCCTTCGCCGTGTTGACAGCCTATGTCCGCGAACTCGGTCGCGCCACCGGCAATCCCAGCGACTTCTCTGGCCCGATGGCAAAGCAGCATCGGATGGCGGCGGTCACGGCGGCGGGATTGGTATCCCTTCCTGAGCCATTGTGGGGCGGGCAGAACCAGATCCTGGCGATAGGACTCTGGATAATAATGCTGGGAGCAGTCCTTACAACGATCCGCCGCTCGAAGACTTTGGTCACGCGCCTCAAGCTTCGTTGACGAAGCAGTCATAGGGATCTCGGCGTCGCCGGTCTCGACAGTCGTCAGGCGCCTTCCGGTTCTCTCATTGCCAGGCCTGACCAGAGCGCGCAGATCGGAGCGAAGGCCGAGGACGGTATCGTCGTTGACATAAGCGCGAGAGCGCAGCCAAAGCGGCCGGTATCCATGTCAGCCAGCTCTTCCGCTAGCGCAAGGGCCGCCGTCCCGGAAGATTCCTCTCTCAGTCCGCAGCTTTTCATTTTCCGCGCCTTGCAATTGCGTCAGCTCTCCGCTTCCTTGCTGTACGAAAATGTTTTGGGAGGCACGGATGAGGGAAGCCGAACGCGTCGATCAACTGTTCGAGGCCTGGAACAATCAAGAGTCGCCCGGCTGCGCGGTTGCGGTCATACGCGATGGCGATGCTGTCTATAAGCGCGGCTTCGGCATGGCCAATCTGGCCCATGGCATCGCGATCGGGCCGTCCACTGTCTTTCATTCGGCATCCGTCTCCAAACAGTTCGCGGCATTTTCAATCCTGCTGCTGTCAGCCGAAGGAAAACTGTCGCTTGATGATGCCGTGCGGAAATACGTGCCCGACCTGCCTGATTTCGGCGCGCCGATCACCCTGCGACATCTGCTCCACCATACCAGCGGCATCCGCGATCATTGGGAATTGCTGGCCCTCGCAGGCTGGCGTTACTCCAAGGACTTGATCACCGACGACGACATCCTTGCCGTCGTCTCCCGCCAGCAGGATCTGAATTTCCAGCCGGGCGACGAACATCTCTATTGCAACACGGGTTATGCCTTACTGGCGCAAGTCGTGAAGACGGTCAGCGGCCAGTCCCTACGTGCCTTTACCTCGGCCCGGATTTTCGAACCCCTCGGGATGCGCAATACGTTCTTTCGCGACAACTATGCCGAGGTCGTCAGGAATGTCGCCGACGGTTATGTGGAGACGGAATCCGGGGTGGAGATCTCGAACACCAATTTCGACACGGTAGGCGCGACCAGCCTGCTGACGACAGTCGAAGATCTCGCGCTTTGGGACGAAAATTTTTACCATCGGCGCGTAGGAGGGCCAGACGTCATCACAAAGATGCTCGAACGCGGACGGCTGAACGATGGCAGTGAAATCGGCTATGCCGCGGGCCTCGGCATCGGTACCTATCGCGGCATAACGATCGTCGAACATACCGGCGGCGATGCCGGCTTCCGCTCCGATCTCATCCGTTTTCCCGAGCAGCATTTCTCCGTGGCGATCCTCGCCAATTTCGGGTCGATCGTGCCCAGCGCCCTCGTCCGACGGATCGCCGATATCTACCTCGCGGATGTGTTGCAGCCGGTACCGGAACCTGCGCCGAGCAGGTTTCCACAGCCCGACGCGGATGCATTGGAACTGCTCACCGGCTATTACGCCGAGGCGCGGCTAGCCGGCCGGGTCGCCCGCCTCGCGACGCATGATGGGAAGTTGCTGGGCGGCTACGACATCGAGTATGATGGCTATGCCCTTGAAGCAGTGGATGATCGTCGCTTCCGTTTCAGCGATTTCCCAAACAGTGAGATCGAGCTGGAGCAACAAGAAGGTCAGCCGGCGACCGAGCTAACGTCCTATGTCGACGGCAAGCGCGGCTACCAATACCGGCGATTGCCTGCATATACGCCTTCACCAATGGAGCTTGCCGATCTGGCCGGCTCCTATCGTCCGGTCGAAAACGACATGCCCTATGAAGTGAAGGTCAGGGAGGCGGGCCTGGTGTTCAGATCTTTGAAGTCCCGAGAAATCTCGCTGACTGCGGTCGCTCCGGATCATTTTCTCGGTGATGGCGACCGGTTCACCTTCACCCGCGACGGAGACGGCCGGGTCACCGGCGTGCTGATGAACAGCGGTCGCGTCCGCAATTTCCGCTTCGAACGGCTTTGATCCGCTCGCTTGTGGCACACAACCGTTCAGTTTGAACTTTTCGGGCGTCGCAGGATCGGCTTCCGCCTTGGAAGGACGTGAACCAACGACCCCGTCGTCCGAATGTGCCAAGGCGCGTGAAAAGCAAAATTTGTGGTGATTTCGTTTGGTTCGTAAGGTCTTCGCTTCGCCGCCGCCTAACTCGGCCAGGCGTCATGACCGCCGGCGGCTCTTTGACCTAAGCGGGCAACAACTTCAGTGCGGTTCTGCGCCTGCAACTTGCGCATTATGTGTTGCAAATGCATCTTCACCGTATGTCCCGATAAATTCAGTTTTCCGGCAATCACCTTGTTTGAGCAGCCGGATTGCAACTCTGCGAGGACATCCGCTTCCCGGGGAGTGAAATCGGCAATCGCCAGATGCTGCATCCTGTCATCCAAGCTTTTTTCGGCCTCGCTTCTGGCCGGACCATGCTCGTTTGAGCCGTTTGTGCCAGCTCCCAACAGCTGCGGGAAGAATGTTCCTCCTGCCAGAACGAGACGAAGACCGGCAAGGGCAATGTCAATCGGCAGTGAAGTCGAGAAAAAGCCGCGGATACCCATCTTGAGCGCCTGACGGGCTATGTCGACGTCGTCGGTACCTGAGAGCAACGTGATAGAAGCCTCGGGAAAACGTGCAGCAATTGCCGCGAGGTCATCCCGCAGGCTGGTGCTCTCAACACCTCTGCCGGCGAGATCTAGTGCAATCAAGCGCACCTCAGCTCCAAGAGCTCGGTCGAGGCTCTCGGTCGAGACCAGATCGATAAAACTCCAACCGGCGAGTTCACGCTCGAGAAGCTTCACCACGGTGGTGCGCGCCAGTGTAGAATGCTCAATAACGATCACAGTTGGTGCATTGCGCCCCATACGGCGCTTAGGTTTAACACTGTCGGACACTTGCGTGCTCCCCGGAATATTTGCAACCCAACAGTTTTGGATAATATTCCTGTTCTCGCTTCATGTCATGATAAAAAGCGAGTGTATTTTCGATATCAATAGTCTGATCTCTCATGATAATTCTTATAGTCTATAAAGCTTCATCGAGAGATAAATGGGCTTGCAGAGCATGTTGAAAAGCTTATTTCGAGGATCTGCTGAATCGACTTGTCGCTGCAGACTTTCCAGTCTTCGCCTAATTGACGTACGGCAAGCAAGTCAACAAAGCTTTCAAAGGCACTGAAAAGGTAGCCGATCTACTACAGACCCTTTCCGGAAAGAGCCGTTGGATATAACGAGCTGCCGATCAGCTCGGCTTTGTTTCCATTTCTCAATTCAAAGCAGGTGCAGACCTCGACAGTGAAAGCGACTAACGCGAAAAGTGACACAAGCGTGAGATCGCGGATAACCCGTTATGATTATTGAAAAACTCGGCTCTGGCGACGCATAAATACCAGTTAGCATCGTTTTCACTCAGGCAGCACTCCGCCGGTACCCGCAGATGCAGGCCGGAGGCAACTGCCTCGCCGCCGACATCCAAAGCATGTCACCCAAAAGTGTACAGCGGTTTTGCGACGACGACATGCGAAAACAAAGGCCTACGCATCGGCCCGCAAATCGGAATCGATTTGCGGGCCGATGCGTAGATTAAAAGAGTCAGAGGGTTCCTTAGCGCGTCCGAATGGACGCTCAGCGTTCTAAAGTGTGGCAAGCGAATCTCAAAGATTGTGACACGCCTTAAGGCAATGCGGATAGGTCATGGTGGAATGTTCGGCGTCTCAATGAGCCGGCCGTGGCCATGTCGGCCCGGGAGACGGAAGCCGGGCGGAGGAAGCAATTCAACATAAGGCTTGAAATGGCACGAAGAACAGTCTCGTGCAATTGAGCCTCCGTAAAGCAAGTGGGGAGTCCATCCGCTAGAGTATTGTTTTCACGCGATTCCGAACGCAAACCGCTGCACGCTTTTGCTGGAATTGCGCTAGCTATGCATGAAGCCCAGAATGTCGTCTACGAGAGCCGAATGGGCGTCCGTGAGGTTGCCCCCGCCGCCATGGCCCCCGATACCGGCCAGCTGAAGCGCATCCTGATCATAGAGAACGTGATCGATCTGTTGGGCGTCTGCCGTGCCACCGGCGGGAACGGCAATGTTGATGGGATGGAAATAGGCGAGATTGACGTCGACCATGCTGCCGGTCGACGATCCGTCACCGCCACCGCCGCCCGCATGGCTGCCGGTGAAAATCGTGTCTGACGACAGGTTGAAGCCACCGCCATCGCCGCCCATGCCCGCGATCTGCATAGTGCGCTGATCGAAAATGACATTGTTTGTCTGATGAGCCTCCGCCGAGCCGCCTGCGGCGCCGATGGCGATGTTGATCGGTGAGAAGATGGCAATACTAATGTCGACCATGCTGCCGACGAAATATCCATTGCCGCCGTGGCCCGCATAAAAGTCGCCCGTCAACGTGAGCGCAGTTCCCGGGCTCATCGACGGGCCGTGGCCCGCGACGTTATGGTCTCCGCCCGAGCCGCCCATGCCGCCGATCTGGGTTGCGCCCTGCAGGAACAATGCGTTGTTCGATTGATCGGCGTGAGCCTCCGCGCCAGGGCCTGCAGCCACGGCAGTATTGACAGGGGCAAACACCGCGACTGCGGTGCTGACGAGTCCACCGTAGAAAAGCCCATCGCCCCCGCTGCCGGCATGATTGCCGCCCTCGCCGCTGCCGATGGCAACATTGCCGCTTCCGCCATTCCCGCCTATCCCGGCCATTTCGGTGGGATGCTGATTGATGAGCGCATCGTTGCCCTGGAAGGCGTTGGCAGCCGAATGCGGTCCTGCAATAGCGGCATTGGACGGCATGAAGACGGCCAATGCGTTGCTGCTAATCACGCCTTCGCTTATTCCATCACCGCCGCTGCCGGCTGAATTGTGGCTTGGACCGGAAGCGATATCCAATGGAAGCCAGGTCGGCACCAATGCCAGATGCCCCGCGGCCAAGGCGGAGACGAGGTGTTGATCGGTGCCTGCCTTGGGCAAGTCTTCCAGTAAGGGACGAGTTTCCGTCATTACCGTCTCCATTCCGCGGTCAACCGCACGTCCACCGATGCATGCGGCGGTATGCAGCCTGAATTGTTCAGCCATTGTGCATCTGAACGGACGAAAAGCAGAGCCTGCAATTCGTCTACATCCCGTCGGCTAGTTCTGTAGCCATTTGGCTGTCATGGCGCGCAGCGCCCGTTGTGCGAGTTTGAGAGCACTCAATCCGCCTTTGGGTTAGAGGCCCCGCATCTTGCACCCCCCGTTCTCGCGGCGTGTCATGAGAGTTTTTCAGCCCAGAACAGGATCTTCTTTTCCAGGCGCAACCTGATCAGAACCCCGCAATAGAGCCGGTTTGCTTGGGCGGCCGTTGCTTCGAAAAACGACGTCGCTTCTACGATGTCTCAGACATGATCATAACAATGCTATCCGGCGCCAAATCACCAGGTACCGATCCAAAATAACGCTCCGCCACTCCAAGTATACACCCGAAAGAACGTCACCGAATATCTAGATAGTTCACAGATTAAATCGCAGGCATTATTCGCCCGCGGTTGTATTGTCTGGCGGTGACATCCTGAATACCCACACCGTAGGGGGGGACGCCGTCGAAGAAACCCGGACGAAACGAAGTAGAAGGAGTGACATCAATGCCTATTCCACAAATGTCTGACACGATCTATCTCCACAACCCGGATGCGGGTGACGCGAATGCCGGCAACGGCGGCGATGGCAACAACCATGGCAACATCGACTTCCACCCGGTTGCGTATGTTGAACCTACGCAAAAGGTCTACGGGGCAGATACCGATCTGCACAACGGCGACCACGTTTGGCAGAAGGCAGATTGGGACGCCGGCAATGCCGGAGACGGTGGCTTTGCCCAGGCCAAGAACGGCTTCCTGGCGGCGGTCACGAACAGCGGCGACGGCGGCGCGGGGGGAGATTCCCACTCCAACGGCAGTCAAGGAAACTCGAGCGGCGGCGACACGGCTGCGGTGGCTGCGGCTACGACCGCGACACAATATACGCAGCTCGTGGCTGATCAGAAGGCCACCATCCTCGCAGGCGTCGGCGGCAACGGCGGTGACGGGAACATGGCTCGCGGCGGCGATATCGGGTCAGCATTGGTTCACACGGATCCCGAAACGACCACGGTGACCAATACCCTCGATCATTTCATAAACGCCTTCGGCCATATCGACGTCAGCCATCTCGGCTCATGAACCCCAGCGCATAACCCCGAAAATCGGAATCGATTTTCGGAAAGGATTATGCGCAAATTCAAAGTGATAGAGCCCTCAGCGCGTCTGAAAAGACGCGCGGCGCTCTAGCCCTGAGGGTCGCCGGTTTCGGCTGGCGACCCTCCTATATTGCTGAACCAGCAAGCGCCCTGTTCTTGTCAGTATCAAATGCAGCGAGATCTGATAATGGCAACGATTTCCATAAAACCATCGCGCCCGCAGACACACCTCGTTGTTGCGCTCCGAGCTTGCACCGGAGCCTTCGGGTTGGTCTTCCTCTATAGCTGCGGCTACAATCTCTTTCTTCTGGCGCCTTCCATCTACCTCCTGCAGATCTATGACAGGGTCCTGTCGAGCCGAAGCTCTGACACGCTCCTGATGCTGACGTTGATCATCGCCGTCGCGGTGCTGGTCGGGTCCATGCTCGATATCGTGCGCAGGGCAGCTCTTTCGCGCATCGGGAGCTGGCTGGACCACAGGCTGCGGCCCGTGGTGCTGACCGCATCATTCGAATATGCCGCTCGCGCCGATACGGGAGCCGCCACGGAATGCTACAGGGATCTGGCCGCATTGCGCCAGTTCCTCGATTCACCGGCCAGCTCGCTGTTTTTTGACGTTCCCTGGGCGCCGCTATTCCTGCTCCTGCTCTTTCTTGTTCATCCGCTGCTCGGGACCATCGGTCTTCTGAGCGCATTTGCACTTCTGCTGTTTGCATTCCTGACGGAACTGGCGACGCGAGAGCCGCTTGGCCAGGCCAATCTTGCCCTTTCGAGGAGCTATCTGCGATTTGCGACCGCCCTCAAAAACATCGAGGTTATCAGGGCGATGGGCATGCAGGATGGCGCAGCGCAGATCGTCTATCGCGATGCGGAAATGGCAAGAAGGTCGCAGGACATCGCGATGCATCGCACGGAGATCATTCTTGGTTTCTCCAAATCGATCCGCACACTCGCGCAGATCCTCATGATGGGATCGGCGACATGGCTGGTGCTCGCCAACAATGGCAGCCCCGGAATCATCTTCGTTGCCAGCCTGTTGCTCGGACGCGGGCTCGCGCCGATCGAGGGCGCAATAGGGGCATGGCGCGCCTTCACGTATGCTCGCAATGCCTTCAATCGTCTGAACAATATGCTGATAACAGTTGCATCGGGATCCGATGCCCGAATGGTGCCGGTACCGGAACCCGGTGGCCTCGTTCTCGATAACGTCAGCTATATCAAGCCATTCGCCAATCAGCCAATATTGACGGATATCACCTTGCGCCTGGCACCTGGCGATTGCGTAGCGCTTATCGGTCCGTCCGGATCGGGAAAATCGACACTTGGACGCGTCATAGCAGGCGTTGTGCAGGCGACGAGCGGATGTGCTCTTCTCGGTGGGGTCGATATCTCGGCTCTACGCCTTTGCGGCGGGACCCGCCACGTCGGATACCTGCCGCAGGACATCGAACTCTTTGGCGGAGCGATCAAGGATGTGATCGGCCGGCTGGACGGAGGAGATCCCGGCAAGGCGATCGACGCCGCAAAGCTGGTCGGATTGCACGAAGCGATCATGCGGCTCCCGCGAGGCTATGAGACCGATATCGGTGAAGGGGGAAACCTGCTCCTTCGAGCTCAGCGCCAGCAGCTGGGACTGGCACGGGCGGCCTATGGAAATCCATCTCTTATCGTTCTCGACGATCCGAATTCGAGCCTGGATTATGACGGCGAACGAATGCTGTTCATGGCAATCGAGCGCATGAAATCCAGGGGCATGACCATCGTCATCATAACGCACCGGATGGGGATCCTGCCGGTCACCAACAAGATTGCCGTCATGCGTAACGGGACCGTGGCTGCCTTCGGCGACAGTGAGCGGATTTATGAAACTTATCTTCAACCACCGTCTCGAACAAGAACATAGGGAAGGACGCTGCCATGACCCTTGTTCAACTGGACGCAAAGCCGGCGAGATCTTCAAATTGGTCAAAGACGGTCCAGCGGTTCGCTCGACGATCGACAGCGGCAACCAGGCAACAGACGGCCTATTCGTCTGATATCGGATCGCAACAGCGCGGGCTCGCCCCCCCTTCACCCATGCCGGGGCTCAGAGGCGTTGTTTGGACGGGTAACCTGTTGATCCTGGTCTTCATCGTCGGATTGGGGATCTGGTCGGTTCTGGCGCCGCTTAAAAGCGCTGCGATCGCATCGGGCGTCATCGAGCCGGAATCCAGCCGCAAGACCATTCAACATCTGGAAGGCGGGATCGTGCGACGGATACTCGTCAAAAACGGCGATGCGGTCACGGCCGGGGAAGTCGTGATAGAACTCGACGATACAAAATCTCGCTCGGAGCGCGACAGCATTCAAGGGCAACTTTGGGACGCCGAAGGAAGCCGCGCCCGCCTGCTTGCGGAGCAGACGGGCCGCGACAATGTCGCCTATCCCCAGGATCTCAGGGCAGCAATGGACAAATATCCTGCGGTCAGCGCGATTCTGACCGGGCAACAGAAAATTTTCGAAGCCCGCCGCCGGGTCATGCAGGCGGAAATCAGGATCACCAATGAGAAAATCGCGCAGGTGCGGCAGGAAATCGTCGGGCTTGGCGCGCAGAAGGCGGCACTGGCCGACAGAGTCACAATCTCGCAGCAGGAAATGGAACAGGTTGCGGTCCTCAACGCCAAAGGACTGGAAAAAAAGAGCCGGCTTCTCAACCTCGAGCGGGAAAAAGCAGACCTTGACGGCCAGCAGGGTGAAGTAGAGGCACAGATCTCTCGCGCCTACCAGGTGATCAGCGAATCACAGGCCGATCTCGCAAAGCTTGAGAGCGACCGGTTGAGCGAAGTCGCCCAAGGTATGCGCGATATGGAAAGTCGGATCATGCAACTGCGCGAGCGCTTGCGGGCGATCGACGACCAGCTTTCAAGGACCGATATCCGAGCTCCCGAAGACGGAACAATCATGAATCTGCGCATCCACACATCAGGTGGAGTGATCGGCGCGGGCGAGCCGCTCGTCGATCTCTTGCCACGCTCCGATCGCCTTATCGTGTCTGTCCACGTGAGACCAGAAGACATCAATCTCGTCCGTGTGGGGCTCGAGGCACAGGTTCATCTCCTTCCATA
Source organism: Rhizobium sp. 01L419 (assembly GCF_056400025.1). Classification (NCBI taxonomy): domain Bacteria; kingdom Pseudomonadati; phylum Pseudomonadota; class Alphaproteobacteria; order Hyphomicrobiales; family Rhizobiaceae; genus Rhizobium; species Rhizobium sp. 01L419. The sequence continues at coordinate 179,331 of NZ_JBFTSM010000002.1, read as the reverse complement.
CAATCAGCGGCGCGTTCCACTCCTGAAAGGTCGTGTCGAGTATGTTTCAGCGGACCGTCTCACCGATACGCAGAACGGCCAGCCCTACTTTGCCGCGACAATCCGTGTCACGGACGAGCGGTTGGCGAAAATGAATGATGTCGAACTGGTCGCGGGCATGCCCGCACAGACACTGATCGAAACGGGCAAAAGCAGCGTGGCGCTCTATGCCGTTAGACCACTCCTCGACAGTTTCAACAGAGCATTTCGCGAGGACTGACACGGTGATGGGCAAGAGAAAATTCGACGACGACCAGATTACCGGCATTCTGAAGGAGCACCAGGCCGGAGTGACGGTGGCAGATGTTTGCCACAGACACGGTATCAGCGAGCCGACCTTCTACCGGTGGCAATCCCTGCAGTTCCGAAATGTCGGTCTCGAAGCCAAAAGGGTGAGAGCACTGGAGGAAGAGAACCAGAAGCTCAAGAAGCTTTTGGCCGAGGCCATGCTCTCGGCGGCAACGCTCAGCGAGATGCTGGCGAAGACATCGAACGGGCGAAACTAACCTCTAAATGAGGGAGCGGGGCGAAGGATACGGCTGTATCTGCAGGCGTTCGAGCCCACCGTCCAGCTCTTGCCATCGCTTATTGGCAAAATCAACTTTCGCTAGAATGAAGTACTTATCGATAAAAAACAATTCACTATCCTGTACAATCATACGTTGACATCAACAGCGGGGCGCCTGAAGAGGATTCGTCAGGAATATTTCCTCAAGTTGCATTTCATTCATGTCCCGCGGATTCTTTCATTCAACATCTTTCCCCTCTTTCAAAACCGACAGGTTCCCCTTTGACCCATCTCTTTCCAATGTAGGCCAGGCGCCGCCACTTTCATACAAGATATTGTTTATAAAGGATAAAATTATTGTCGGTAGAGAAATTGGCAGGCTGCAAGAGCYGGCTGGCGATCTCCCAGACTTATCACTTCAACGTCCTCAGAGAGTTATCATGCGCCTATCACGGCTTCTCGTGGCCTTTCCTCTTTTTGTCCTCCTCACCTCTTGCGTAACCACGGATCCGAGGCTTGCGTCGGTGCTTCGGGAGACCTCTGTCACCCAAATCCGTGTGGAGACGGCGCCCGATATCAACATGGGAGGCTTCGACCGCACGCGAGCCGATCCACAACTACCAGCAGTCGTTCGCGCGCTCGATAGTTCGCTGAACCGTGACGTTAAGGGAGTGCCGGACGGCAAGACAGCGGGCAGACTGATCGTCACCCTGCACATCGTCGATCTTTCCAGTAAAGCCGGACGCATCATTGCCGGCAATGACAGCTATATCTCCGGAACGGTTCGCTTGGAGGACACAAAGACGGGCCGACTGATTGCTGAGGCCCAAAACATTCGCGGCGAAGACAAGGGAATTCGAGGTGACGGGGAGATCGGGATCGTCATAGCCATGGCGATCAATGCCGCGCAGTCTTCCCAGACAGAGGACGCTCTCGCGCAGAGACTGTCGGATGCCTTCAGCCGCAAGGTAAAAGCCTGGCTGACGCAAAAATAGATCCGACTTGCAACGCAGATGATTTGGGAATCCGGCGCCGGTTCCGCAAAACCATGAACCACTCTAACCGCGGGCTGCACTGCGATCGGCAGCGAGGTCTTCGCATCGCGGGGCAGCGTCGAGTGGATGCGGCTCGACACGCCCTGTCACCTCTCTCCAAACGACCCGTTCCGCAGGGAAGGTCCTGCGTCATCCACTACGCCATGACGGCCGACAAAAAGGTCCCGGTGCTTTCTTTACGCGGCGACGTCAGGAACAGGCACGCCGAGTATCTCGGCATGTTTACAGAGCTTCTCCCAGGGCACATCGCCGACCGGCACACCCTCTTCCAACGCCAAACGGCGCCGGCGCGCTGCGCTGTCACCCGGCATACGGACGGGGCCATTGTTCCAGGGCGCCGGAGGATTATTGCGGCATGCGGTCGCAAGAAAGTCAGACTGCACTGTAAAAGCGTCCAGCCCGGCGAAAAAAGCGGGATCAATGACTTGCACAAAAGCGCTTTGCGAAAAGACACCGGATGGCGCATTCGCCCGCCCCTTGCCGGAAAGCCCCTGCCCCAGCAGTTCGACTATCAGGCTGAGACCAAACCCCTTGTGTCCCTTCAGCTGACCGCCGAGAGGCATCATCGTCCCGCCACGTTCGGTCACCTCGCGCGGATCGTCGGTCGGCTCGCCTGCGGCGGTGAAAGCCCAGGCCTCGGGAAATCTCTTGCCGGCCTTGGCCAAATTTTGCGTCATGGTCGTGGTGGTAATCGATGCCGAAACGTCGATCAGGATCGGATCCGTGGACGTCGGAAAGCCGGCGGCCATCGGGTTGGGCGTCAGTAGCGGCTTAGTGCCTCCATAAGGCGCAACACGGCTTGCGGCCGGGTGCGACACCGACAACTGTACGATGAGGCCCTGTTCGGTGACCTTTCGCATGAAGGCTGAAAGAGCACAGGTATGATGACAATTGCGGATTGCGGCGGTGACGACGCCATGATCGCGTACGCGTTCGCAGGCCTGGTTGATCGCCATAGTCAGCAGCCATGCGCCTGGTAGCGATTTGCCGTCCCAAACAAAGGCTGCGCCACGGTCGTTGACGACCTCATAGCTGCCCGACTTTGCCAGCGAACCGTCTTCCAACGCCTCGACATACCAGTTCAGAAGGCTGACGCCATGCGTTTCATGGCCGATCATGTCGCCTTCCACCAGGATGGCGGCTGTCATTTCGGCCTTGTCGGCCTCCATGCCCGCGCAGGTCAGTATTTGCTCGGCGAATTGGGTTAGGGCAATACGGTCGATCAGAGGCATGGGCATCCATCCGTCATATCCGAGAAAGTACGGGCCGCCATGAGCGGGCAGCCCGTGCCTGAATCGGCTCACGAGGTCACTTGAAGTGGATCTGCGACAACTGCAGCTCGGAATTCGTCGCAATCGTCGGCTTGAAGTCGAGACGCGGCGAGACACGCGTGAAGCCCACCATGTGAAGCATCGGGATGTCGGCAATGATCTCGGTGTTCACCTTGGCGAAAAGCTCCTTCCAGAGTTTCGTGCGATCGTCGCCGGTGGCGGCAGTCGCCTTGGCAATTAGTGCGTCGACAGCCGGATCCCGAACCATGGAGTGGGAGCCGTCGGTCGCGTATTTTACAAAAGCGGTGAAGACGGGATCGCCGGTCGCATTATCGTGCTGCGACTGGGTCAGCGTCGGGCCTGAATTGGCTACGAAAGGTGCAACGAAGTATCCGTTCCACACGGAAACGTCATACATGTCGAGCTTTACGTTCAAACCTATTTCCTGAAGCATTGCCATTATCGCTTCCATCGCTTCGGTCGCATTGGGATATTGCCCGTTGCGACCGATGATGCGAATCTCACGATCGACCGGGACACCATCAGCTTTCGCCGCTTCCACCAGTTCCTTTGCTTTTTCCGGATCATAGGACCAGACGGGGATATCGGCATTGTATCCGATGGTGGTCGGCACGACGAGCTGTGTTGCGATCTTCGCCTGTTCTGGGAACAGCGTTCCGAGCATCGCCTGACGATCGATGGCGAGGTTCATAGCTTCGCGTATGCGTCGGTCGTTAAGCGGCGCCTCGCGCGTATCAATGCGCAGCGATGTCGTCTCCGAATTCGGATAGGCGAAATCGGTTTCCTTGTTGGTGGCATCCTGCACGGATACGGCGGGAACGACATCTGCTTCGCCTGCATCGACCATGGCGGCGGCGACCGCACTGTCAGAACGGAAGAGATAGGTGGCTTGCTCCACCTGCGGCTTCTCACCCCAATAGTCCGGATTGCGCTTCAGCACGATGGACTGGCCGATATCCCATTTGTCGAACGTGTAAGGGCCGGTTCCAATCGGCTTGCGGGTAAACTCGTCAGCTGGGGTCGCCTCGGCCGATTCCACAGCCATCACGGTCATTAAAAGCGGAAGAATCGGCTGCGCCGGCTTTGTCGTAATGCGGATCGTGTTGGCGTCCGGCGTTTCGAAGCTGAATTCCGTGCCGCCGAAATATTTGCCGCCGGTCTCGCAACTGAGCTTCTTGTTCTTGTTGCGCTCGATCGTGAACTGGACATCTTTGGAGGTGAACGGCTTGCCATCGTGCCATTTGACATTCGGGCGCAGCTTGAACTCCCAGGTGTCGTCGTCGATCTTCGACCACTCCGTCGCCAGGCGGGGCTTGAGGCCGCCGTTGACGTAGTCAAATTCGACCAGCATCTCGTTGACGTTTTCAGAAATGACCCGGCCGACGTCCTGGCGGGCAGCCATACAAGGCTCGACGACATCGACGGTTTCGGCAAGCACAACACTTACGTTGCGTTTGGCATCTTCAGCCTGAACCGAGCCGAAGCTCAGCGCGATCATCGTGGTGGATAGGCAGGCAGCTCTGATATGCAGTTTCATTCCGTTCTCCTCCCATGCGCCTTCGGCGCTCCTCACATAAAATTTCCTCGTCTACTTTCTGGGATCCGGCACCATTTTCTCCCGGCATGCGGATCAACTGATACACAAAAGCACTAATATTTTAGTTGATATACTCGATCAAACGCGTCACCCGACGCACGAGCTTGCAACCCTGTCCGGGACGCTGAAACTTCACTTGGCCGAAGCAATCAGTGCGCGCATCATCCCGACTTCCTCGTCGGTAAGATCTGTCAGCGGCGCACGTACCGGTCCCGTCTCAAAGCCGCGCAAACGCACGCCTGCCTTGACGGCGGATACCGCATAACCCGTTTTGCGATCGCGGATGCGGGCAAAAGGATAATAGAAGTCGCGTAGCATCTGTTCACAGGTCGCGTCATCGCCGGCAAGGAATGCCTTGTGGAATCTCAATGCCGTTTCAGGCACAAAATTGAAGACCGCCGAGGAATAGGTCGACATGCCGGCGCCGCGATAAGCCTGGGCGAACAGTTCGTGCGTCGGCATGCCACCGATATAGGAAAGACGGTCACCGAGGGCGATCGTGACACGGCGCACCGTATCGATGTCACCGGTACCATCCTTGAAACCGATCAGATTGGGGCATTCGTCGGCAAGCTGGGCAAGCTGCTCGGCCGAAACCCGTGCCTGGCCACGATTATAGACGATAACGCCCATATTGGTGGCCTTGCAGACGGCCCGGACACGCGCCGCGATGCCGTCCGCCGGCGCCTCGGTCAGGTAATGCGGCAGCAGAAGAATGCCGTCGCCACCTGCCGCCTCGATCTCGCGGGCCATGTCGCAGGCAATGCGCGTGCCGTAGCCGCATCCGGCAATCACCGGCGCGTCGCCAGACACGGCACGGGCGGCCTTCACCACCTCAACCACCTCGCCCGGCGTCAGCGAGAACAGCTCACCCGTGCCGCCGGCAACGATCAGGCCGGCGACGGGATAAGATGACAGCCATTCCAAATGCGCTGAAAACGGCTTGGTTGCAAATCGATCCTCCGCATCGAAAGGCGTGACGGGAAAAGACAGAAGGCCGTTTCGAATGATCTCGCGAAGTTCGGTCGGGGCGATCATCGTGCTACTCCTCGTTTCAGTTCCGCAGGTCTGCGGGCAACAGCGCGGCGGGGAAATTCTGGTAGGCCACGGGGCGCAGGAACCTGCGGATCGACATGGTCCCGACGCTGGTTGCGCCGAAATTGGTCGAGGCCGGGTAGGGTCCGCCATGCACCATGGAATCGACGACCTCGACGCCGGTCGGGAAGCCATTGACGAGCACCCTGCCCGCCTTCCTTTCGAGGATCGGCAGCAGGTCGCGGGCAATGCCAATATCTGCGTCGTCCATATGGATCGTCGCGGTCAGTTGCCCCTGGAAGCTTTCAGCAAGGGCGACCATTTCTTCAGGCGAGCCGACGCGCACGATGAGGCCGAGAGGACCGAACACCTCCTCGCCGAGCGAATGATCGGCAAGCCAGGCCGAGCCATTCGTCTCGAACAGGTTCGGGCCTGCAGCACGCTCAGCACTCTCTGTCGTCAGAACCGGCGCGACCGCGTTGCTTGCCCGCATGCGTTCGACACCTTCGCGATAAGCGGTGGCGATACCTTTGGTCAGCATGGTCTGAGGCACCACTTTTTCAAGAGCGGCCTTGGCAGCGCCGGTGAACTTGTCCGCCTCCGGCCCGTCAACGACGACAGCAAGACCGGGATTGGTGCAGAACTGGCCGGCACCGAGCGTCAGCGAACCGGCCCAGCCTGAACCGAGCGCCTCTGCCCGGGCAGCGGTAGCGGCCGGCAGCAGGAACATCGGATTAACACTGCCGAGTTCGCCGAAAAAGGGGATCGGTTCAGGTCGCTGGGCACAAAGGTCAAAGAGCGCACGGCCGCCGCCGAGCGAGCCGGTAAATCCAACGGCCTTGATGGCCGGATGGGTCACCAGAGCCGTTCCGACATCACGGCGGCCGCCCTGGATCAGGCTGAACACGCCGGCCGGCATGCGGGTGCGCTCGACAGCAGCTGCAATGGCCTCCGCAATGATCTCGCCTGTGCCGGGATGAGCGGAATGTCCCTTCACCACGACCGGGCATCCCGCGGCAAGCGCGGCTGCCGTGTCGCCGCCGGCCGTCGAGAATGCGAGCGGAAAATTCGAGGCGCCGAAGACGGCGACCGGGCCGATCGGCCGTTGCACCAGACGGATCTCGGGCCGCGGCGCCGGTTGCCGATCGGGTTGGGCCGCATCGAGGCGAGCGTCGAGATGCGCACCCTTGCGGATATGGTCGGCGAACAGTTTGAGCTGGCCGGTGGTGCGACCGCGTTCGCCGTCGAGGCGGCCTTCTGGAAGTCCGGTTTCCTGCGTTCCGATGAGGGTGACCGCCTCACCGCGCTTGTCGATCTCCTCGGCGATTGCCTGAAGGAAGATGGCGCGCTCCTCGCGTGTCGTTGCCGAAAACGCCGCAAAGGCAGCTTCGGCCGCGCGGCAGGCGCGGTCGACCAGTTCCGTCGTACCGACGGCAAAATCATGAGCCTGCCCATGGGCCGGCTCGGAACGAAATGTCGCCGTTCCGGCAATCCATTCGCCGGCAATGAGATGCCTGCCTGAAGGGGTCCAGGTCATTGTTATCCTCCTCGGCGGAGCCTTGCTCCCTGCTTATGCATGACGATCTGTTGCTGAGGACATGTCGCCCTATCGGCCGTTCGTCTTCCGCCAATCGGCAAAGAGCGTCAGATTGTTTTCGTCGGTGGCCGGGTAGAGGCCGATGATCGTATGACCTTGCTTGACGCGCTCGGTGACGAAATCCTCGTAGGCGGTCATCTCTACCGCTTCGTCAGCGATCTCGTCGGCGATCTCAGCCGGGATGACGATTACGCTCTCGTCGTCGCCGACGATAACGTCTCCCGGGAAGACCGGCACATCGCCACAACCGATCGGCACATTGATGTCGATCGCCTCGTGCAGCGTGAGGTTTGTCGGGCTGGAGGGGCGATTGTGATAGGCGGGAATATCAAGGCCACCGATTGTCATGGCGTCCCGAAAACCGCCATCGGTGACGACGCCGCCGCCGCCGCGCATCATCAGGCGGGTAATCAGGATGTCGCCGGCGGAGGCGGCTCGCGGATCCTTGCGACTGTCCATCACCAGAACATGGCCTTCCGGGCAGGTCTCGATGGCAAGCCGTTGCGGGTGTTTCGGGTTGCGAAAGACGTTCATTGTGTTGCGGTCCTCGCGCGCCGGCATATAGCGCAATGTGAAGGCCGGCCCCACCATGTTGCGTCCCTTCGGCTGCACGGGCCGAACGTCCTGGACCGTCTGGTTTTTCAGACCGCGCTTGTAGAGTGCCGAACAGAGCGTTGCGACGGAGACACCCATCAGCTTTTCACGGGTTGCAGGGTTCATGTGTCCTTCTCTCCTCCTCGTTCAGGCGCCGAAGCTTTGCGTTTCCACAGTCCAGTCGCGGGCCTTGCCCGTCAGGCTGCAACCGAGCCCCGGACGTGCGGGCACGATCATCCGGCCGTCCTTGATGTCGAGTTGTTCGTTGAACAATGGCGCCAGCCAATCGAAATGCTCCACCCACGGCTCATGCGCATAGGCGGCCGCCAGGTGCAGATGGATTTCCATGGCGAAATGCGGCGCCAGGCGCATGCGTTTCGCCTCGGCCTGCGTGCAGATGCGCAGAAAGGGCGTAATGCCGCCGACCCGCGGCGCATCCGGCTGAATGAAGTCGACGGCATCGGCCCGAATGAGCGCCATATGCTCCTCGGCACTTGCCAGCATCTCGCCGGTCGCGATCGGTGTGGCGAGTTCCCGCGCCAATGCCGCGTGGCCCTCGGCATCATAGGCGTCAAGCGGCTCTTCGATCCATTCAAGATTGAGCGGCTCGACCAGGCGGCCGAAGCGCAAGGCCGTCGTGCGGTCCCATTGCTGGTTTGCATCGACCATCAGCGGTACACGACCATCGATGTGGCTGGTCACGGCATCGAGCCGACGAAGGTCGGCCATCGGGTCGGGCTGTCCCACCTTGATCTTGATGCCGCCGATACCGGAGGCGATCGAGTGATCGATGGCATCGCGGATTTCCTCGATGCTCGATGACAGGAAGCCGCCGGAGGTGTTGTAGCAGGCGACGCTGTCGCGATGGGCGCCAAGCAATTTTGCAAGCGGCAGACCGGCACGTTTCGCCTTCAGGTCCCAGAGGCAGATGTCGATGGCCGCAATTGCTTGCGTGGCAATGCCGGAGCGGCCGACCGAGGCCCCTGCCCAGCAGAGCTTGTCCCATATCCGCGCGGTATCGTTGGGATCTTCGCCAATCAGGTTGTCGGCGATCTCGCAGGCATGTGCATAGAGGCCGGGCCCGCCTGCCCGCTTCGAGTAACTGAAGCCGAGACCACTATGCCCTGCCTCCGACACGATCTCGCAAAACAGAAAGGCCACCTGCGTCAGCGGCTTCTGCCGGCCCGTCAAAACCTTGGCATCGCTGATCGGCCGCGCCAACGGCAGGTAAGCGAGCGACAGGGTGACCGAGCGGATGGCGTCCAGCTTGGACGGACCGGCAGCAAAGCCAGCCTTGGGAGGCTGTGCAGGGATCATGCGTCTTTGGGGATCAGACATTGTGGTGCCTCAATTGATAGCCGGTTCAGGTGTCTTGCCGCCGAATTCCGTCTTCAGGAAATCAAAGTCGCAGCCTTTGTCCGCCTGCTCGATATGGCTGGAGAACATGAAGCCGTAACCGCGCTCGTAACGCCTGGTCGGCGCAAGCCAGGCGGCGCGCCGCGCTGCGATTTCTTCTTCGGAAATCAGCATATTGAGGCTGCGTGCCGGAATATCGAGCTCGACCATGTCCCCCGTTCTCAACAGTGCCAGAGGCCCTCCAACATAGGATTCCGGTGCGACATGCAGCACGCAGGCACCAAAGCTGGTTCCCGACATGCGGGCATCCGAGATGCGCACCATGTCGCGCAGGCCAAGCTTCAACAGCGCCTTCGGCATCGGGATCATGCCCCATTCCGGCATGCCCGGCCCGCCTTGCGGGCCGGCGTTGCGCAGCACGAGCACGGTGTCCGGCGTCAGCGGATAGTCGGGATCGTCGATGATCTTCTTCATGTCCGCATAGCTGTCGGCGACCAGCGCCGGGCCGCGATGGCGATGGAATTTTGGGTCGCAGGCCGCTGGTTTGATGACCGCACCATCGGGACACAGGTTCCCCTTGAGCACGGCGAGCGAACCCTCGTGATAGACCGGGTTCGACAATGGCCGGATAACGTCGTCATTGTAGACCTTCACTTCGTCGAGACCATCCATCAAGGGCTTGCCGGTGACGGTAATCGCGGTTGGATCCAACTTGTCCCCGAGTTGCTTCATCAGTGCGCGCAAGCCACCCGCATAGAAGAAATCCTCCATCAGGTAGGTCGAACCGGAAGGCCGTATGTTGGCGAGAACCGGCGTTGTGCGACCGATGCGATCGAGATCGTCCAGCTCCAGCGGAACGCCGGCGCGTCGGGCCATGGCGATCAGGTGGATGATCGCATTGGTGGAGCAGCCGGTCGCCATGGCGACCGTAACGGCATTGTCGACGGCCGCCGGAGTGATGATCTTGTCTGGCGTCAGATCTTCCCACACCATATCGACAATGCGCCGGCCACAGGCTGCTGACATGCGCTGGTGGTTGGCGTCGGCTGCCGGGATCGACGAAGCGCCCGGCAGCGTCAATCCCATAGCCTCTGCGATCGCCGTCATCGTCGACGCCGTGCCCATGGTCATGCAATGGCCGTAGCTGCGGGCGATCCCACCTTCGATGCCCTGCCACTCCTCCTTGGTGATCGTGCCGGCGCGGCGCTCGTCCCAGTACTTGAAGCCGTCGGTACCGGAGCCGAGCGTCTTGCCGGCATAGTTGCCGCGAAGCATCGGGCCCGCGGGAAGGTAAACGAAGGGAATGCCCATGCTGACTGCACCCATGACCAAGCCCGGTGTCGTCTTGTCGCAGCCGCCCATCAGAACGGCGCCATCGATCGGATGGCTCCGCAGCAGCTCCTCGGTCTCCATCGCCAGCATATTGCGATAGAGCATAGTGGTCGGCTTGACGAAGTTTTCGGAGAGAGAAAGCGCAGGGAGTTCCATGGGGAAACCGCCCGACTGTAGGATTCCCCGCTTCACCCAGTCGGCGCGTTCACGGAAATGCATGTGGCACGGCTGGGCTTCGGACCAGGTATTGATGACGGCAATGATCGGCCTTCCCTGCCAATCCTCCGGCGCATAGCCCATCTGCATCGTCCGCGACCGGTGACCGAATGAGCGTTGATCGTCCGGCAGCATCCATCGGGCAGACCGCAATTGCTCGTAAGTTTTCTTCGCGGTCACGGCTTTCTCCCACCTGTCCACTCGTCCACCTGCACGTTCGCTCTAACTGATATTTTAGTTCAACACATATATCAATCACATTTTTGCATTCTTGTGCATTAGGCGGCACGCAGCTATGAATGGAGTGAAAAGGATTGCCTCACATGAATTCCCAGTTCGCCTCCACATTCGGTCTCACCGCACCCGGTTTTCCAGTCGCCGCCGCCGGTACCGTCCAACGGGTCTATGATGATCTGCGAAAGCGCATCATCACCATTCAGCTGCCGCCAGACACCACGCTGTCGCGCACCGAGCTTACCGAGACCTATGAAGTCAGCCAGACTCCGATTCGTGACGCATTGCAGCTTCTCAAACAGGAGGGGCTGGTTCGCATTCATCCGCAGTCCCGCACTGTGGTGACCCGGATCGACGTCCTGCAAATTTACGAGGCGCATTTCCTTCGCATCGCACTGGAAACGGAAGTCTGCCGCCGCCTGGCGACCGATCCGGATCTGGATCCGAGCGTTATCACGCGAGCCCGCTCGATCATCAAGATGCAGTCGGCAGTCTCCGATGACGCCGATCAGATCGCGATCTTCCAAGAGCTCGACGAGCTCTTTCACCAGACATTGTTCGCTGGCGTGAAGCGTAGCAGCCTTCACCAACTGGTTCGCGAGCGGTCCGGCCATCTCGAGCGCATTCGTCGTTTGCATCTACCCGAAAAGGGCAAGATCATGACCATTCTCGAGGGGCACCACGCCATCATCGACGCGATTGCCGCTCGCAACGAACAGGGTGCCGTCGATGCGATCCGTGACCATCTGAGCCAGACCGTCGCAAAAGTCGAAGACCTGCGGAAGGAATTTCCGAATTATTTCGTCTGATGCTGCTGTGCCGTGGGTTGCCGCCGGTCTCAATTGACCGGGGTTAGCAGCGGCCTGCCCGCGAAGAAGGCAGCAAGGTTGTCGACCGTCAATTGCGCCATCCTGTCGCGCGTTTCCTCGGTACCGCTGGCGTGATGAGGATATAGCACAACGTTATCTAGCGTTGCGAAGCGCGGATCGGGATTGGGTTCGTTGAGGTAGACATCGATGCCGGCCGAAGCGATACGCCTTTCCTGCAAGGCCCCGATCAGGGCAGGCTCATCAACCACGGTGCCCCGAGCAATGTTGATGAAGCTGCCCGTTGGTCCAAGCGCATTCAGCACGTCCGCCGAAATCAACCCCTCGGTCGAGGGGCCGCCCGGTGTCGCCGCAATCAGGATATCGGCCCATTCCGCCAGTTTTACCGGGTTGTCGAAATAGGCAAAATCATTGTCGGATTTCTTCGTCCGCCCATAATAGCCGACGGTCAGCCCGACAGCTTCGCATCGCTTGGCAATCGCCAACCCTATCCGGCCGAGGCCGACGATCCCGGCCCTCTTGCCCGATGTCGATGTGGTCAGCGGCATCATGCCTTTCAGCGCCCAGTCGCCGGAGCGCACATAGCGATCGCCTTGCGGCAGGCGCCGACGCGCCGCCAGCATCAGAAGCAACGCCATGTCGGCAACGTCGTCGCAAAGCACCTCGGATGTGTTGGTAAGCCTGATGCCGCGCCGTGTCATCGCCTCGACATCCATCTGGTCGTAGCCGGCCGAGGAACAGGCTGCCAGCTTCAACGCCGGCAATTTTGAAAGCAGTGCATCGTCAATAGTCACATGGCCGTTGCAGACCAGAGCCGTGCAGATCGGGCCGGCTTTCCGCAAGAGGGTATCCCGTTCTTCGCCTCTTACAAGATCCAGCCGGTGCAGCGTGTAGCTCTCCTCCAGCATCGCCATCTGACGGGGCCGGAGCGGGTAGGCAATGATTACATCGGGCTTCATGCGGGAACGAGTCCTTCCTGTCTGTGACGTGCGGCGCGGCGGGCGGCCTGAACCTCCGGATCGGGATCGAGGCTGGCGGCAAGCAGCGCCTGAGTGTAGGGGTGGGAGGGCGCGTCGAAGATCTGGCGAACCGGCCCCTCCTCGACAATCTTGCCAGCCTTCATGACGATGACACGATCGGCAAAATCGCGCACCACCGGCAGGTCGTGTGCAATGAAAAGATAGGATAGGCCAAATTCGCGACGCAGGCCCTCGAGTAACGCGATCACCTGTGCCTGGACCGACACGTCGAGCGCCGACACCGCCTCGTCGCAGATAATCAGTTTCGGCTCCATGGCGAGCGCACGGGCAATCGCGATGCGCTGGCGCTGGCCGCCGGAGAACTGATGTGGATATCGATCCGCCATATCCGGTTTTAGGCCAACCTTGACCAGCAATTCGGCTACCTTTTCCTTCCACCTCGCTTTCGGCAGGATATCCGGGTGAATGACCCAGGCCTCGGAAATCAACCGGAACACGCTCATCCGCGGGTTGAGTGACTGTGTCGGATCTTGAAAGACCATCTGCAGATCGCGACGCAGCCCGAATATTTCCCTCGGGGTCATCGCAAGCAGATCGTTGCCGCGATAGAGGACCTGGCCCTCCTGCGGATCATCGAGGCGAACGATCGCCCGAGCAAGCGTCGACTTGCCGGAGCCGCTCTCGCCGACAACGGCAACCGTCTCGCCCGGCATGATGACGAAATCCACGCCTTTGAGAGCCTGGAATAGGCCATAGCTCTTCTTCAAGCCAATTGCGCGCAGCAGCGGCTCGCCCTGCCGGTCACGCTCTTGCGGCATCGCGCCCTTCCCGGGTGCGGCGGCAATCAGCTTCTTCGTATAGGGGTTCTGCGGGTTGCGGTAGACTTCGGCCGCATCGCCCGTTTCGACGATGCACCCGGAATTCATCACCACGACCCGGTCGGCGATTTCAGCAACGACGCCGAGATCGTGCGTGATCAGCAACATGCCCATGCCGGTTTCCCGCTGCAACTCCTGCAGAAGTTCGAGCACCTGCGCCTGCACCGTAACGTCCAGCGCCGTGGTGGGTTCATCCGCAATCAATATGTCGGGCTTGCAGGCGATCGCCATAGCGATCATCAGACGCTGCCGCTGTCCACCAGAAAACTGGAACGGATACTTGTGCATCGCCGCTTGCGGATCGGCTATGCCGACGCGCCCAAGCAATTCGAGCGCTCTCACACCGGCGCGCTCCGCGGACTGACCATGCGTGGTCATCATTTCGGTAATTTGCCAGCCGACGGTATAAACCGGATTGAGATGCGCCAGCGGGTCCTGAAAAATCATGGCGATCTTCGCGCCATTGATCGAACGCCGCTCCTCGGGCGTCATTTTCAGCATGTCGCGCCCATTGAGGAGAATGGCACCGCTGGTGATCTTACCGGGCGGCGTATCGATCAGATTCATGATCGCCGAGGCAGACACGGACTTGCCCGAGCCGCTTTCCCCAAGGATCGCCAGCGTCTCACCACGATCGAGATACCAGCGAACATCTTGTACCGCCTTGACGGTGCCGGTCACTGTGTGGAACTCGACCGAGAGGTCGCGCACTTCCAAAAGATGTTCAGCCATTCTTCCTGCCTCCTATTTCAAGGCGCCAGCGTTGTATCGGATCGAGCGCGATCCGCAGCCAGTTCGACAGAAGGTTGAGCGACAGCGTCGTCAGGATGATTGCAAGGCCCGGCCAGAAGGAAAGCCACCAGGCATTGGTGAGATAAGGCCGCCCTTGGGCAACCATGAGGCCCCAGGTGATCTCCGGCGCCTGAATGCCGATCCCAAGGAACGACAGCGAGGACTCGGCCAGCATGACGAAGGCGAAATCAAGCGTCGCGATCGTAACCAGCGTGGGCAGGATCACCGGCAAGATGTGACAAAAGACAATGCGCCAGTGCGATGCTCCCATGACCTTCGCCGCCTGCACGAACATCCGCTCGCGCACCTCAAGCACTTCGGCGCGTGTGGTGCGCAGATAGATGGGAATGCGGGTGATCGCCAATACCAGGACGATATTGGCGACCGAAGGTTCGAGCATATAGAGCACGATCACCGCCAGAAGCAGCGACGGAAAGGACATGATCACGTCGCCGAGGCGCATGATCCATTGAGCGGCGGAAGAGCGGCTGTAACCCGCCACCAGACCAAGCGTCGTCCCAACGATCGATGATGCGAGCACCGCTGCCGCGGCCACGAGGATGGTGTTTTGCGCCGCCACGACGACGCGGGCAAGAAGCGGTCTGCCCAGAGCGTCGGCGCCCAGGACATAAAGCAATCCGCGTGTAATATCGAACGGCGGCGCGTTGCGGCCCCGCAGATTCTGCTTGGTGGCAATGCCCTCCAGCAAGAACGGACCAAACAGCGCACAGAGAAGAACGATCAACAGAAAAACAGCAGCGAAGAAAGCGAGCTTGTCCGCCCACAGCATAGTCAGCCAACGTCCGATCGGGCCGTTCGGTTTTTTCCCGGCGAGGATTTGTGTGTCGGTCATCGTCATCGCTCAATACCGGATACGTGGATCGAGCAGCACATAGGCGAGGTCGATCAACAGGTTCATGATGAAGATCGCCAGTGCCGAAACCATGATGACGGCCAGCACGACGGCGAAATCGCGAAGTAGGATGGAATCGATCATCAGCTTGCCGATGCCCGGAAAGCCAAACACCGTCTCGACGACAACGGCACCGTTCAAGATGGCAGCCGCCTGGTCGCCTATGACTGTGATCACCGGAAGCATGGCGTTGCGCAGTCCGTGAATGAAGATGATCGAGTTCGAGCGGACACCCTTGGCACGGGCCGTCTTCACATAGGCGGAAGAAAGAACACTGATCATCGAGCCGCGGACCACCTGCAGGATCAGACCAAAGGGCCTGATGAACAGCACGCTGACCGGCAAGACCCAGTGCCAGACGCTTCCCGTTCCCGATGTCGGCAGCACATGCAGTTTAACGGCGAAAATGACGATCGCCACGATGGCCAGCCAGAAATCCGGCGCCGCAGCGCCGATCAGCGAGAAGAAAGTGGCGAGACGGTCGAATACACCGCCGACGCGAAACGCCGCTAGCGAACCAATGACGATCGCTGCGACCGTGACCAGCGCCATGGTGATGACAGCCAGCCAGAAGGTCCAGACGAAGGCCTCCAGCACGACATCTACGGCCGGACGGGCCTGTCGCAGTGACTGACCGAAATTGCCCTGTGCGAGATCGGAAACGTAACGGCCGAATTGCACGATCAACGGATCGTTGAAACCGTTCATCTCACGGAATTGCTGGCGCATTTCCGAGGTTGCGTCGATTGGCAGGTAGAGATCAGTCGGATCGCCCGTCAGCCGGGACAAGAAGAATACGATGACGATAAGCACCACGAGCGATACGCCACTGGCGATCGCCCGCTTGCCGATGAAACTTTTCATGCCACTCCTCCCGAGTGAAACCCATGTGGGTTCATGCGATCCAGTTTCCGTCTTCACCGTCCGGAGCTCGACTTGTCATGCCCCGCGGCGACGGGCTCGGCCCTAAAACGAGCAGCACCACAACTGAAATATTAGTGCTTCTAAAATTTTTGTGAAGCTTTTTTTGAGAAATCGTCATGCCTTGGGGATATTGCAGTGGAGCAAGGCCAGGTGCGAAGCACCACCGATGGAAATGTGACCACCTTTGAGGCTATTCCAATTGCTACGCCGCCCGGGGGCGACCTGCGGTGGCGGGCACCTGCCGCGGCGGCGTCATGGGGACGGGATGAGGAACGCCAGACGCGCGAGGCAGCCCCGCCTTCGTCTCAACCCTGCCTCTTTGAAGGTCAGCGAGATGCTGCCCTCGTCCCATCTTGATGTCGAGTTTCTTGTGGCTCGCCTGCGCGTGTCACCAGTTCTCCAAAACTGGGCCGCCCGAAAGTCCCCGAGCGCGACACGCGGATAGGCTTCTCACGCGTCGACCGGGCGCGAGGCCATAGAGTGGCCGCGATAATCAAGTGAACACGGAACGGGTCTCGCATATCCGGCTTCACCCGCGAGCGGCTCTATTTTCCAAAACGCAAACGCCGCCGCCCGCTAAACGATCATTCGCCTGCTCAGCTCTTCACCGACCCGGCTGCCATGCCTGCGAGGAAGTAGCGTTGAGCAATCAGATACAGGATCAGAAGCGGGAGCGATCCCAGCACGCTCATCGCCATCATCTCGTTCCATTCGAACGCATGCTGGCCCATCAGCAACTCGATACCGATGGGAACAGTCCGCATGTCCATCGACTTCGTCAAAGTCAGCGCAAAGAGGAATTCGTTCCATGCCAGCAGAAATGTGTAGACCGCGGTCGCGACGATACCGGGCACCGACAGCGGGATGATCACACGCCACAGCGCCGTCCAGCTTGACCCGCCATCGACAAGTACGGCCTCATCGAGCTCCCTCGGCAGGGTATTGAGATAGCCGGTCATCAGAAGGATCGCATAAGGCAGGGTGAAGACCATGTAGGTCAAAATCAGCGCAAAATAGGTGTTGAAAATACCGAAGGCGACGACCATGCCGAAATAGGGGATCAAAAGCGTGATCGGCGGAACGGTCTGTGTACTGATGATGAACACGTTCAGCGTTTTCTTGAGCCGGAATGAATACCGGCTGAAAGCATAGGCCGTCAGGATGGCGATCAGCACCGTCAGAACCGTTACCACTCCCGCGACGAGATAGCTGTTGAGAAAGAAGCGAACTTTCGTCGGGTCGTTGAAGATCGAAAGATAGGCGACGTTGGTGAATTGCTCGGGCAGCAGCCGCGGCGGCAGGGCAAAGATCTCGGTGTTTGACTTCAAGGATGTGAAGAACATCCACAGGATCGGAAAGCCCGCGAAGACCAGACCGACCGCGAGCCCGAGATAGGTGAGAAGGGTCGGTACTATGGTGCGACTGAGAGAGCGTTTTGCCATTGCCGGTCACCTGGCCTTCTGATGTTTGATGTAGAAGTACGTGGCGCCCATCGAGATGATCAGAATGAAGATTGCGCTCGCCGACGCGCGCGAAAATTCATAACTCGAAAACGCAAGCTTGTAGGTGTAGGTGCTGAGCACCTCGGTCGCGTAGATCGGACCGCCTCCCGTCGTCATCCACACAAGGGGGAAGACCTGCATCGTCCAGATGAAATCAAGCAAGGCAATGCTGATGATGATCGGCATCAGTTGCGGGATCGTGATGTAGCGGAATTTCTGGAACTCATTGGCGCCGTCAATGCCAGCTGCCTCGTAGAGATCCTTGGGTATGCCCTGAAGGCCAGCGAGAAGGCTGACCATATAGAGCGGATATCCCGCCCAGATATTCGCAAAGGTCAGCGCATGCAGCGCGGTTTTCGTCGAAGAAAACCACTCGACCTTGAAGTCAATGATATGGAGCGTCATCAGGATGCTGTTGACCACGCCATTTGGGTCCAGGAGCAGCCGCCAGATGATGGCGATGATCACCGCCGTGAAGAGCCAGGGCAAAATGTAGAGAACCCGCAGGATGCTTCTGATCAACGGATCGACACGCTGGCTGTTGAGCAGAAGGGCGAAGGCCAGACCGATCAGGAGATGGAAGATGACGCTCATCACCGTGAAATAGAGTGTCTGCCCGACCGACTGCCAGAAAACCGGATCTCTGAAGATCGTCACATAGTTCTGCAAACCGACGAAGGACGCGTCCTTTTTCGTGATCGCACCGTCCATGAGCGAATAGCGCAGGACAGTGATCATGGGAAACAGCATCAGGAGACAGAACAGAAACGTCGCTGGGGCAACATAGAAGTAGGGAACCAGCCTCTTTCTTGTTTTGTAAGACAGCATGCCACGCTTGCGTATTTTCGCTTGCGTCCGGATCATAGTTTCTGTGGCGAGGCTCATGAGATGTGATTTTCCGCCTGGTCGTGAAATCTATCAATTCGTCCTGATGTAGTGGCAGCGCAATAAACTCTATCGCGCTGCCGACGATTGGTCGGTGGGGTGCTTACTTGTTGAACTCGACCAACCATTGCTTCTGCGTATTGGCAGCCGCGTCCTTTGCGGTTTGCTGACCGTCGAACATCTTTTGAACTTCGACGTTCATCTGGCGCATGAGATCTTCGGCCACCGGCAGTCCGACGAATTCGTTGGCGAGCTTCCCGCTTTGGAATATCTTGAAGGCTTCTTCAAACAGCGGGTCGGACTTGGAGAAATCCGGTTTTGCGTTGATATTGCCCGGGAAGGCATTGGCGATCGACACGAGGCGGCTGTTCACTTCCGGGCTCATCAGATATTCGACGAGCTTCCAGGCTTCCGCCTTGTGCTCGCTTTTGTCGCTGATGCCGATACCCCAGGAAGCATAGGGAAGCCCGCGCTTGCCGGTATAGCCGTCGACGGCTGGAAGGGCGGAGATACCGAACTTGAGATTGGGGTTTCGCTGGCGAATGAGATTGATGTGGGCCAACGAGTCGATCATCATGCCGACACGCCCGTTGACGAATTCTTCGACCTTGTCCTGCTCCTTCTTGGCAAAAATACCAGGTGAGATGACGCCGGCATCCTGCAGCGACTTGATGTATTCAAGCGTGCCGACGACGGAGGCGTTTTCCAGATCGGGCTTGCCATCCTTGAGCATGGATGCTCCGGATGCCCAAACCCAGGACATCACGTCATTCTGGATGCCACCGGGATTTTGCAGCGAAAGCGGTAGCACCCAACCGTATTGGTTCTTGTCCGCATTGGTCATCTTCTTGGCGGCAGCGGCGAATTCGGTGCGGTTTGTCGGCAGCTTTTCGACGCCGGCCGCCTTTGCCAGATCGAGGTTTACGAAGACCGGGTAGACGAACGAGGCAAGCGGGAACATGACGCTTTGCCCGTTGACCTTGATGATGTCGGCGATCTGGCTCTGATCATATTTGGCGTCAGCCATCAGGCTGTCCATCGAGGCGATTGCTCCCTGCTTCGCCAAGCCGTTGACCCATGCGCCGTCCAGGCCGACCACATCGCTGAGTGTCCCCGACGCAGCGCCGACAACAATCTGATCATGGGTAGCGGAATAGGGACCGCTGACGAGCGTCACCTTGATGCCGGGGTTTTTGGCTTCAAAGTCATCCATGATGCTTCGCAGAGCACCGGCGGGCATTTCTGGCTCCCACCACTGGATGAACTCGAGATTGGTCTGAGCAAAGGCGCAGGTGGCGCATAGTGCCCAGGCGGCCACGGCCGACTGAGCCGCCACGATAAATCTTCTGACGTTCATGTTTCCCTCCCTGAAAACGATATTTCGTTCGATCCTCCCGATCGAGACCAAAGTAGGTTCCTTTAGGGGTCTGGCTGTCAATGAAGAACTGCAATCGGCAAAAGCAAGCAGGCGGCAAAGACCGGAAAAATCAACGTAAGCCATTGATTAATTGCGGTTTTATCCATGGATTTCGAGCTGCTTTTTTCTACTCCGCATATTTCTCGTGTCGCATTTTTTCTTTACTTTCGTAAACAAATGAAAGCCATTCCGCTCAAAGGAAAACAAATGAAAGGCTTGCGGATCGAAGAAAAGCGGGGTTCAGATCGGTCGTGGCGCCTGTCGATATCGCACCTAAAATGCGTTCAACCAACGGCCAGGTGTGCTCGGATTATCAACGAACACCGGAAGGACCCACCTCCGCAGCGAGCTTAAAGGCTGCGGGACGGTGTGACATCCCACGCTCTCGCGCGATGAACTTATCGGCGAACGCTTCTGAGCAACGGAACAAGCATCCCTTTGCGCTACGCAGGTCGACCGTAAGGATGGAAGGGAAAGCTAAGAGCCTGATCCCACCAACCAGCTCCGCTATTTGCGGATCATGCTAGATTGCCAGATGCGTCTGGGGATCGAAGAAGTGCAACTTGGCCACATCGATCGCCAGGTTGATCATTGCGCCCGGCTGGGCTGTACTGATGGATTCGAACTTCGCCACGGCGTTTGCCGCGCCGCTCAGATCCTCGACGGCATCGGGGTCACCGGAATCGATCCGCACCGCTTCGATCTTCAGATGGACGATCAGTTCGGAGCCCAGTTCCTCGATCGATTTTACAAGACCCGGGATCGTCGCGTAGCGCGATCCCGATTCCAGACCGCTGTCGTAAAGGTCTTCCGGGCGAATGCCGAAGATGATCGTCTTGCCTTCGAACGCCGCCAGACCGGGAGACTGCTCGAATGCGGTCGCCGCGACCGGTATGGAAAAGGTGGGCAGATCGATCCTGCCGTTCTGCAGGCGGCCTTCGAACAGGTTCATGGACGGCGACCCGATGAAACCCGCAACGAAGGCATTGACCGGTCGGCTGTACAATATCTTTGGCGTGTCGACCTGTTGAAGGACGCCGCCCTTCAAGACCGCAACCCGGTCACCCATGGTCAAGGCTTCGGTCTGATCGTGCGTCACATAAATCGTCGTCACGCCCAGCTGTCTCTGCAGGCTGACGATTTCGGCGCGCATTTGCACGCGCAGCTTGGCATCGAGGTTAGACAGGGGCTCGTCCATGAGAAATGCCGCCGGTTCGCGCACCATGGCGCGTCCCATGGCGACCCGCTGACGTTGGCCGCCGGAGAGCGCTGCCGGTTTGCTGTCGAGCAGCGTATGCAGCTGAAGGGTCTTGGCTATTTCGTGGACCCGCTTCGTGCGTTCGGCCTTGCTCTTCCCCGCAAGTTTCATCGAGAAGGCAATGTTGTCGAACACCGTCATATGCGGATAGAGCGCATAGCTCTGAAACACCATCGCTATGTCCCGGTCCTTCGGCGCGAGATCCTCGACATTCTCTCCACCGATGCTCAGGGTCCCGCTGCTGATCTCCTCCAGCCCGGCAATCATGCGTAATGCCGTCGATTTTCCGCATCCCGAAGGGCCGACAAGGATGAGGAACTCGCCATCATTTATCGTCAGGCTAAGATCTTTGATCGCGTGGAATTTGGTTCCAAAGGTCTTGCAAATCTTGTCCAGCACAACAACAGCCACTGCACTTCCTCCCTCGTATCATTGTCATCCAATCCTCAGGGGGACAGCCCTCCCGGCGCCGCCTTCAGATCGAACTCAAACAGTCATTTGCGCAGCGCCAATCCGATCGTCCAGGGCACCAGAGTGATGAACTCTCAGTCCGGTGACGCAATCGGTCTGGGCACGGGCGCATTTTCCTCAGCCATCCAGGCGAGACAGGTGCTTTGATCCGGCAGAGCCATGCGGCCGCCCGGGCCGGTCACAGAGATCGCGGCTGCCGCAGTTGCGTAGACGGCGCAGGCGACAGGCTGCTTTCCCTGTGTCAGCGCAAAGGCATAAGCGCCGTGGAAGCAATCTCCGGCGCCTGTCGTGTCGACCGCTTTGACCTCGTAGGCCGGAACATGCCACAAAACGGCATCTCCCGTCTGCCTGATATAAGACCCTCGCTCACCGTCGGTCAGAACGACTGCGGTGCGGTCGTCAGACCAAAGCTTGTGCAGGATCACCGTCGGATCGGTTTCGCCAGAATAAGTCTGTGCGAATTTCAACGGCAATACCAGATGGTTGGACAGGCTCATCAATCGTCCGGTCGCAGGCCCGATCGTCCATTCAATGTCTGCCACCACTGCCAGGCCCAGCATGCGGGCGCGCGCAACGATCGTATCTGCGTGAGTGGCATAGCCGTCGATCAACAGCACCTGGGCTTGTGCAAGAGTTCTGTCGGTCAGCGCGTCTGAGGTTCCGTGCGGCACATCATCGTCATAGGCAATAAACCTGTCGCCTTCGGGTCCGACCGTGATCACCGACCGTATTGGCCTAGCGTCGGGACGGCGCGGCGCAAAGGATATATCGACCCCGTGCCGTTCAAGTTCGCGGGCGCTGACATCGGTGAGAGGATGATCGCTCAGCCAGCCGATGAAACCGGCCCGTCCCCCCAGCCTTGCGACCGCAACAAGGGCTGTCGCGACATTGCCGCCGTGGTCCTGGGTGCGATTTGTCACCTTTCCCTTACCGGCACTCAGCGGTCGGTCGACATAGATGATATCGTCGATCGCGAGAGCCCCGAAGCCCAGAACCTGAAGGTTATTTATCACCTGTCAACCGCCCGCGGCAGCGAGCGCCTCTTGCGGCGCCATACCGCTGTGAATGACAAGCTTGAAGGCGCGCGCCGCCATCGTCGTATCGCCGTGACCCCAAAGGTTTCGCCCCACCACGGCACCCTTCGCCCCCGCACGCAAGGCATCGGCGGTCTGTGTCAGAGCACCGAGCAGATTTTCCGTTTTCGGACCGCCCGCGATAACGACGGGAACCGGGCAGGTGGCGACGGTTTCCCGGAAAGAGTCGAAGTCTCCGGTGTACCCGACCTTGATCACGTCAACGCCGGTCTCGAACCCGATCCGCACGGCATAGGCGATTTCGTCGGGGGTGAAGACGATCTTGCCGCCGTTTGAATAGTCGCGGGGATAGACATGCGCAACGACCGGCATTTCAAAGCGAGCGGCGGCGTTGACGGTATCGGTGAGCCAGCGAATGTATTCGCCTTCGGTATTGCCGCGCACCGGAATGGCAACGGCAAGAGCATCTGCACCGTATCGTACCGCATCCTCAGGGGTCGCGATCAACTGACGAATTCGGTCGTCGGGCGTAAAGCAACCGGCTTGAATGACCAATGCGGCCTTGCCTGCATAGGCGGGCCACAAGTGGCGCGCAGCACCAGGCTGAATGCTGATATAGTCCGGCTCTCCGGCCATCACCCGCTTTAGAGCGCCCGGCAGATCCGCGAGACCACCCTCACGGACATTGCCATAGCCAACGAAGTGGTCGACGGCGCCACCGAACAAATGCCCTGACGGATGTGAAAACAGCCGTGACAGGCGAATTTTGGTTCCAAGGCCCATATCGATGCTGTCCCTTTACAAGTTTGATTTCGTGTTGAGAAACACTAACTCGAAAATAAACGAATGTTCAATATTTCGATTTCTTTCGTTTTGATTTAAGATGGCTGCAACGCGCGGTAGGTTCCCATCGGCACTGCCTTTCCTCGCGCTTTTTGACTTAAAGTGGTTGTCGCGTATTTTCGAATTTCGAAACCTCGGCACCCTCGCTTATATGAAAGGAATTCGAGGTCACACATGCTGGCGGAACAACGGCGACATCAGATCATGCTGGAACTTCAGCGGACCGGCCAGGCGCGCACCAGCCAGCTGGCGGAAAACTTCGGCGTCTCCGAGGTGACCATCCGATCCGACCTGGAAATTCTGGATGCCAAGAAGCAGCTCATCAAGACGCATGGTGGCGCGATCGCATTGCCGGCCAGCTCTCCCGCAGCAGCCTTCGAAGAACGGATGAACCGCAATTTCGACGCCAAACGACGCATCGCGCAGATGGCGGCACGCCAGATCATCGACAACCAATCCGTTGTGTTCGACAGCGGCTCCACGCTGCTACAGGTCGCCATGCAAATGCCCCCGGTCAATAACGTCGTGGTGGCCACAACCGCCATGAACATCGCGCAGCATCTGATGTATCGGCCGGGGCTGGACGTGCATATGATAGGCGGCCGGGTCTTTCCGAGCACCGTCAGCACGATCGTGTCGGATTCCGACAAGGCCGTGGGCGGTCTCGTCGCCCATCAGGCGTTCCTCAGCGCTCATGCCATCGATCACGCATTCGACGTCGTCGACGTCTCGGAAGACATTGCGCGCACAAAACGTAATCTGGTCCGCATGGCGAGACGCGTGATCCTCGTGGCGGATTCCAGCAAGTGGGATATTGGTGCCTCGTCCAAGGCATTTTCGCTTTCACGGGTCGATCTGATCATCACCGACACTGGCATGCCGCATGGGATTCGCAGTCGGCTGGACAAGCTGGGGGTCGAGGTGCGCTACGTGTAGGGCGGCGGCGGTTGCGCCGCTGTTTGTGCTTGTGTAACAAAAAATTTTGCGCATGCGACATTGTCAGGCTAGAAACGCAATTCGAAAGCCCTCACACTGACCGCCTTTGCGATATCGGCTGACGCAGACGAGCCTTGGCGCAGTGCAACCAGAATTGCCAATGGACAAGATGACGATCAAAACCATGGACGATTTCGCCCGGTCCTGCGGCGTTTCCCGTCCAACGCTTTCGCGGTATTTCGATAGCCCGAGCAGTGTAAAGCCGGGGACGCGCAAACGCATCGAGGACGCGCTGTCGGCATCGGACTACCGTCCCAATCTCTATGCGCGCAACCTTAATCGCAAGAGGACACGTAACGTCGGCATTCTCGTGCCCGTCATTACAGATCCATTCTATGCCGAAATGGTCAATCGTCTCGAGTTGCGCGTCCGTGATGAGGGTTACTGGCCAATCGTCATCTCGTCCCACGGCTTGCCGGATCTCGAAGCCGAGGCTGTCAACACACTCTTGTCCCTGAAGGCAGCCGGCGCGATCATCGCCCCGCTGGGTCTCACTTCCGAGCCGGGCATCTTCGAAAAACTCCGAGAGAGCATTCCCATTGTCTACTTCGATACGTTCATCGAAGGCGACACGCCCTTCATTGGCAACAACAACGCCCAAAGCGTTGCGACGATCGTCGACTATCTGTGCCGATCGGGCGAGCCGCCTGCATATTTCGACATTCCGCATGTCAATCACAATTCCGGGGAGCGGCTGGCAAGCTATATCGCCACGATGGAGTCGCTCGGTTTCGAACCGGTCGTGTTTGGCGCCACCGAGAGCTACGGCTGGGATTTCGAACGTATGGGATATGAGCAGACCGATGCAATGATCGCGGCTGGAACGCTGCGGGGCAGGACAATCCTCTGCGCGAACGATCGCCTCGCCTTCGGCGCGATGGCCGCCGCCCATTCTCGCGGCCTTCGCGTCGGCCGCAGGAGCGATAGCGATCTTCGCATCGCCGCCCATGACGACCATCCCCTCAGCCGCTATACCTGCCCGCCACTGACGACGATGGCGCAAGACTTCACCGCCATGGCACGCAGCAGTGTCGACACACTGCTTTCGATGCTGGACGAAGACAATGACACCACGCAGGTCGTTGCACGAAGGATCATCCTCGACGGTACATTGGTGATGCGTCAGTCGGCGTGATTGAGGAGGCTGCGCCATCCGGCAACCGCCTCTTCCACCGCCCGCCGCGCCGCCGGAATGTGCCGCCCCATGGAAACGAAACCATGGATCTGGTCCTGCCAACGCCGAGGGATTACAGGGACACCCGCCTCTGCAAGCCGGCGGGCATAGGCGTCGCCCTCGTCTGCGAGGATATCATGGCCGGCAATCGCGACGAAGGCCGGTGGCACACCCGCGATATTTCCGACGCGCAGGGGGGAAACGCGCCAATCAGCGATATCAGCCGCATCGCGGACGTAATGATCCCGGAACCAGCGCATCGTCGAGGTCGTCAACCCGTATCCTTCGGAAAACCTGACATAGCTGTCGGCCGTCTGTCCGGCATCGGTGTTGGGATAGAGCAGAAGCTGCGCAGAAATTTTCCGCGCGACGCCATCCCGCGAGAGAAGTGACAGGACAGCGGCCAGATTGCCGCCGGCGCTATCGCCCGCGACCGCGATCCGATCCGGATCGATACCGAACGCGCGTGCCTGCTCCACCACATAGGCAAGGGCCGATACGCAATCTTCCAAACCCGCCGGGAACTTGTGCTCGGGGGCCAGCCGATAGTCGGGGCAAAATACGATACAGGCGCCGATATTTGCAAACCACCGGCAGATCTCGTCGTGGGATTCAAGCGTGCCGACGACCCAGCCGCCGCCGTGAAGGTAGAGAAGTGCCGGCGCATCCGCGTCTGGAGCACCCACACCGCGATAGATCCTGAGCGGGATCGGGCCGCCTGCCCCGGCGATCGTTCTGTCCTCGATGGCAGCGACCGGCTCGCGATCACCCTGCAATGTCGGGCAACCCGCGTCATAGGCAGCGCGCGCCTCGTCTGCTGTGCCGCGCTCAAAGGGTGGCTGCTTTGCGGCGCGACCGAGCGCCAGGACATGCGCGGCGCCGGGATCCAATCGATCTTTCATCGCTTCACCTCAAGCAAGCAGGCTGCGGGCTTCATCTTCGCCGAGCAGCGGCGGTTGCGCAACTGTGCCCGCAATCGTAACCGCGCTCCTGATCTCGCTGGATGCCAGGGTCGCTTCCATGATCTCGAGCACGTGAAGCGCCAAATCGCCGGAAGCGCGCGGCGCCCTGCCCTCGCCAAGCGCGCGGACGAGATCGGCAACGCCCAGCATACGATAGTTGGCGCGGTCGGGAGCGCTATACGGCCAGTTCGGCGCGCCATACAGCTCGCCTTCACTTTCGAAATTCCTCCATTCGGCGCCGCGCTCGGAAAGCGAGACCGTTCCGCCGAACGTATCGGGATCGGGCAAGCGCAACGAACCTTCTGTGCCGTGCAACTCGATCGGATGATTGGAGTGCCGGAAGACGTCCCACGACGCACCGAAATTCACCGTCGCGCCCGACTGAAACTCAAGAAGCGAGAGCACGTTGGTCGGCGTCCCCACCTTGAACGTCGTGTTCTTGAAGGGGCCATCAGCCGTAATCAGCCGTTCTTCCTGGCCTTTCGTCGCCATCGCCATGACGCTTTTCACCGGGCCGAGCAGATTGACGAGCATCGTCAGATAGTAGGGCCCCATGTCAAAGAGTGGGCCACCACCAAGTTGATAGTAGAATTGCGGATTGGGGTGCCAATGCTCCATGCCACGGCCAAACATGAAGGCAGTGCCGCTGACCGGGCGGCCGATCGCACCTGCATCCATCAGGCCTCGTGCACGCCGGCCGGCGGCGCCGAGAAATGTATCGGGAGCCGAACCCAACAGAAGACCGCGACCTCCGGCTTCCGCCACTAGCTTGCGGCCCTCGGCGGCCGACGTCGCGAGCGGCTTTTCAGTGAAGACGTGCTTGCCCGCAGAAAGCGCCGACATCGTCACGTCGAAATGGACGGCCGGGATGGTGAGGTTCAGGACAAGGTCGATTTCGGGGTCGGCCAGGAGCGCATCGACCTCCATCGCCCGGATGCCATATTCCTTCGCCCTCAGCGCCGACATGTCGGATGAGATGTCGGCACAGGCCCTCAATTCGACGCCGGCAAACAGGGCGGCGTTACGCAGGTAGGTCATCGAGATATTGCCGCAGCCGATAATGCCGATGCCCAGCCTGGTTCCCGGATATGCTTTCATGAATTGGCCTCCCCACCAATTTCAGATGTTTCGCCCATCATCGATGGGCATCGCTGCCGCGACAATCGCTATAGAACATTTTATTTCTTGACGCGCGATAAATTTTTATAAACCATGCGGAAATAGCAATCCGATCGTGGCACGCGGCTCGCCAGGGGACGTCGCCACTTCACCATCATGCCAAGAGCGCGGTCATACCGGTCCAGCGACATATCAACGAAGGCCTAGGCAGGTCGAAGTCAAGGAATGAGCATGAGTATCAAAGACCTGAAAGTCGGCTGCCAGACATTCACCTGGGAAATGCTCGGGAGAAACTGGAATGGCAGCCCGGACGATCTGCTGGAAGCCATTGCAGAGGGCGGTTACGCGGGCATCGAGATTACCGACACGATGATCGGCCACTACGCAGATCGTCCCGATGATTTCGCCGCGAGCCTGAGGAAACATGGCCTGACGCTCGTGTCTCTTGCGATGGGCTCGAAAAGCGGCTTCACCATCAGGCAAGAGATCGAGACCGACCTCAGGACCACACAGCGCTGGATCGATTTCGCGGCCGCCTTTTCCGGCGCCCTCGTTTCGATCGGCTCGGCGACGGTGGTGTCCGAAGGACCGCGGGAGGCGAAATTCGAAATCGCCGCGGAGTTCTACAATCGGGCCGGCGAACTGGGCAAAGCTTCGGGCGTGGATATTGCTGTGCATCCGAGCTCGCATCACAATACGCTGCTGTTCGACCGTGCCGATTATGACCGGATCTTCTCGCTGATCGACAGGAACCTCGTCGGCTGGGTGCCGGATACCGGCCATATTCTGCGCGGCCACGACGATATTCTGGATACGCTGCGAACCTATCAGGACCGCGTCCGCTATCTGCATCTCAAGGACGTCGATGCAGACGGCAAATGGGCCATGCTTGGCAAGGGTGTCTGCGATACGCCTGCCGTGATCGACATCGTCGCTGCCGCGCCGCGCTTCAATGGCTGGCTGGTCTTGGAAGAAGAATCGGACACGGCCGCTGCCGATCCCGTGGCAGCCGTAAAGACCAACCGCGAAACGATGCGCCGCTACGGCGCCTGAGGAAGAGACATGATCCGTAAGGAAGACCGGCGGCTGCGTGTGGGCGTTCTCGGCTGCGGGCCGATCGCACAGTTCGCCCATCTCGAATCCTGCGTGAAGGCCGGGAATGCCGACCTCTATGCCATTTGTGACGCAGCACCCGACCTGCTTGCGCGCATGGGCGCGACATACGAACCTCGGAAGATGTATGCCGATTATGACGCGATGCTCGCCGATCCCGAGCTCGAAGCCGTCATCATCGCCACGTCGGACGCCTATCACGTGCCGATGTCGATCAAGGCGCTCGATGCAGGAAAGCACGTGCTCTGCGAGAAGCCTACCGGTGTGACGATCGAGGAGGGCCAGGCGCTCGCCGACGCCGTCAAGCGCTCCGGCAAAGTGCTGCAGGTCGGCCATATGAAGCGTTTCGACCCTGCGTTGGAGGCTGCCCGGGATTTTGTCCGTGACGATATCGGCGAGATCTTCGCACTAAAAGCCTGGTACTGCGACTCCACCCACCGCTACACCAATACCGACGCGGTCCAGCCGCTGCCGATCACCAGCAAATTCGCCAGAAAACCCTCCGGAAATCCCAAGGCTGACCTGCGCCAGTATTTCATGCTGGCGCATGGCTCGCATCTCGTCGATACCGCCCGTTTCCTGTGTGGCGAGATCGTCGCGGTGCGAGCCCGCCTTCTCGAGCGTGCCGGCGCCTATTGCTGGTTCGTGGAAACCGAGTTCGCCAATGGCGCGCTCGGTCATCTCGATCTGACGGTCGCGGTCCGCATGGACTGGCATGAGGGCTTCCAACTCTATGGCGAAAACGGTTCGGTGATCGCTAAGACCTTCAATCCCTGGTACCTCAGGGCGAGCGAGGTCGAGATCTTCCACGAAAAGGACGCGACCACGCGCAAGCCACTAGGCGCCGACGGGCACTTCTTCCGCCGGCAACTGGAAGGGCTTGCCGATACCGTGCTGAACGGCGCGCCGATGCGCGGCGCCAATATAGAGGACGGCATCGCCTCCATCCGCGCCATGGTCGCCATCGCCCGCTCGGTAGAAACCAGCGAACGCGTCGAACTCGCAACCGTCACAGGATCGGTCTGATGCAGCTTGGCATCTTTGCAAAGACCTTCCCCGGCACAGACCCCGAGCGCGTGCTCTCCGCCGTTCGTAACAGCGGATTTGCGACGACTCAGTTCAATTTCGCCTGCGTCGGTCTGCCATCGATGCCGGACGCAGTGGCGCCGGAAACGATTACCGCGATCCGGGCGGCATCTGAAGAGACCGGCGTTTCACTCGCGGCACTTTCAGGCACCTATAACATGGCCCATCCGGACAAATCCGTGCGGGAAAGGGGGCTCAAACAGCTTGGGGTGGTGATCGAAACAGCCGCAGCCTTGCAGATTCCGCTGGTGACGCTCTGCACCGGCAGCCGCCATGCCCAAGACCAATGGATGCATCATCCGGACAATGCGCTTCCGTCCGCCTGGGCCGATATGGCGATGGAAATGGAAAAAGCGCTGGAACTTGCCGAACGGCACGACATCGATCTCGGCATTGAGCCGGAACAAGCAAATATCGTCACCTCAGCCGCCGATGCGGTGCAGCTGATTCGAGAGATGGGTTCGAAGCGCCTGCGCATCGTGCTCGATCCGGCAAACCTCTTCGAGCAGGCGACACCGGCCGAAGTGTCCGACATCGTCGACAGGGCGATCGATATCTCGGCCGGGTACGTGACGATGGCCCATGCGAAAGATCGTTATGCCGATGGCCGCTTCGCGACAGCAGGTCAAGGTATCGTCGATTTCCCTGCCTTCATCGACGGCCTGCGCGTGACCGGTTTCGACGGTACGCTCGTCACGCACGGTCTTGCGGCAGAAGAAGCACCCGCCGTCGCCAGATTTCTTTCGGATCTGATCCGATGAAGACGCACGTCGCCTTCAGACGAGACGATACCGACCTTTCAGTTTACGACTGCGCAACAGGCAAAGCCTTGCTCTTTCAACACGGGCTAGGAGGCAATGAGGCGCAGGTCGCACAGGTCATCCCCGAAGGGCTCGACTGGCGGCGGATCACGACCGAGTGCCGCGGGCATGGGAGCTCAACGCTCGGCACGCGACGCCCCTTCTCGATTGCGATGTTTGCAGCCGACGTCATCGCCGCGGCGGACGAAAAGGGAATAGACCGGTTCATCGCCGGCGGCATCTCCATGGGCGCGGCCATCGCGCTGCATCTGGCAAAAACCCATCCCGAGCGGGTCACGGGTCTCATTCTGGTCCGTCCAGCCTGGTCGTTTGCCCGCGCGCCTGACAACCTTGCACCGATCCGCGAAATCGCGGACTTGCTGAGATCCCATCCGCCTGCCGAAGGCCAGGCACTTTTTGCTGGGTCGGCAACGGCGGAACGTCTGCGCGCGGAAGCGCCGGACAATCTCGCCTCCCTGCTCGGGTATTTCGAGCGTCCTGATGCCTTAGCCTTTGCCGCCGTGCTTGATGACATCGCTTCAGATGGCACCGACGTTTCGCGAGAGGACGCGGCAAAGCTGGCTATTCCCGCGCTCGTCCTCGGCAACCGGCAGGATGCCATTCACCCCCTCGCCGTCGCACAATCGATGGCTGACGCGCTACCCAATGCGCATTTCCTCGAAGTGCCCGCGAAGGCGGCGGATGCCGAAGCGCATTTCGCCGCGGTTCGAACGGTGATCCAGCAATTCCTCACCACAGAATTCAAACATCGGAGCGTCGCTCAGCCATGACATCGAAATCTCTCGCGAGCGGCGCCATCACCGCATTGCCCCGCCACAGGCTGCTCGGCGAGTTTTCGCTCTGGTCAGCGGATCTCGCCAATATGGAGCGCGACCTTCACCGCATCGAACCATATGTCGATCTCCACCATATCGACGTTGCCGACGCGCGCTTCACGCCCGGCTTCCTGTTCTTTCCCGATTTCGTCGCCCGCATCGCCAAGCTGACGGCAAAACCGATCCATGTGCATCTGATGGTCGAGGCCGAGATCGTCGAGGAGCAGACACGCCAGTTCATCGAGGCGGGCGCCGATCTCGTCAGTGTTCATGCGGAGAACGGTGAAGCAGGTTTGCGCGCGGTGGCGCTCGCAAAAGAGCTTGGGGCCGAAGCCGGCGTCGTTCTGCGGCTGGAAACCCCGGTCGCCGAGGCAGAACCGTTCCTCGCAGAGGTCGCTTTCTTCACGCTGCTCGGGACCTCGATCGGCGTCAAGGGACAAAGCCTTTCGGACAAGGCTTGCGACCGGCTGCGCGAAGCGCGGTCGCTGATGAAGCGCGCCGGACGTGAAAGGGAGATTGTTCTCGCAGCGGACGGCGGCATCCGCGAACAGACCGTTCCACTGTTGCGGGCAGCAGGTGCCGAGACGGTCGTGCTCGGATCACTGGCGTTCGGTGACACGGATCTGCCGGGCCGTATCGCCTGGCTGCATGCGTTGGAGACCCGGCCCTGATGAGCAGGATTGCGCTTGCATTCGATCTGGGTGGAACGGAGTTGCGCGCCGCACTGGTCGGCGACGCCGGCAAATTGCTGGCCTTCGCATCCGTGCCGACGCGCGCCAGGGATGGACCGGATGCAGTCATCGAGCAGATCACGATGCTTGCGGAAAAAACCTGCTCGGAAGTTCCCGACGCCAGGCCACTCGGTATCGGCATCGGAGCGCCCGGCCCGCTTGATCCGGTCGCAGGCATTCTTACTGCACCGCCGACGCTCTCGGGCTGGCGTGAAGTCCCCCTCGCGCGCCTTCTTCAGGACCGCTTGAACCTGCCTGTCCGGTTGGAGAACGATGCGAACGCCGCCGCTCTCGGCGAATGGCGTTTCGGTGCCGGCCGCGGCGCCGCCTCGCTGGTGTTCGTCACCGTGTCCACCGGCATCGGCGGTGGGGTGATCTCCGATGGCCGGATCGTGCACGGGCGCCGCGGGCTCGCAGGCGAAATCGGCCATATGACCATCACAAGCGAGAGCGAACGATGCCTTTGCGGGGCGGTGGGCTGCTTCGAGGCGGTGGCGTCGGGGACTGCACTCGGCCGACGTGCGACGGCTCTGACAAAGCCTGGCGACGGTTCGGCGCTTCGAACACTGTCCCACGACGGTGAAGTGACGGGCCGACACGTTGTCGAGGCTGCGCGCGGCGGCGACGAAGCAGCCCTTGCGCTGATCGACAGGGAAGCCCGCTGGCTGGGCATCGGTTTTACCAATCTGCTCCAT
Source organism: Rhizobium sp. 01L419 (assembly GCF_056400025.1). Lineage (NCBI taxonomy): Bacteria > Pseudomonadati > Pseudomonadota > Alphaproteobacteria > Hyphomicrobiales > Rhizobiaceae > Rhizobium > Rhizobium sp. 01L419. The sequence goes on along the minus strand of NZ_JBFTSM010000002.1, from coordinate 146,240 downwards.
CTCTACTCGCCCGACATGATCGTCGTGGGCGGTGGAATTTCCCACGGCTACGATCTCCTTCGCAAACCGATCGAGGCCACCATTCAGGAGCGGGCGATGCCCGCTTATCGCGATGTGCCGGTCGTGCCCGCGCAACTCGGAAGGCATGCCGGCTTGATCGGCGCCGCAAGCCTGATCCTTCTCAATTGAGAGATTTGAACCGCACCGGTTCAGCGGAGGCTTCAGCTCATGAGAGAGCGGAGCCGATATGATCATGACGACGAACAAGTTTTCACCTGAAGTCCGTGACCGGGCTATCCGCACAGTTTGATGATTGCTTTCGTTTTTTGCCGACGCGACCACGTGCTGGTCCAAAGTTTGAGTTGACCGCTTTCGATGGCGAGGCGACATTCCCAACCTGCAGCGAGGCAGGAGGAAAAACGATGGACGACCCAGACCATTGGCACCATATGGCAAACGCACCGAAAGACGGTAGTCGGATCCTGGTCACGATCCGCCAGTCCGAACAGGGCCCGGCAGAAGTTGACCTCGCTTACTGGTCGAAAGGCGATCGGTTCGGGGGAGAAGGCTGGCGCGCGTCTGATTCCTCGCCCGGGCAGATCATCGAATATGCCGAACCGGAATTGAAGTGTTGGATGCCGATGCCCTCGGCCAACCTCAGTCGCAACTCGATGCCCGCCCCCTGGGAAGGCGAGGACGACCAAAACTTCGACGGGTCAGGCATTTAAACAAGCCTCGGCGTCAGGTCGCCTTTAAGGAAGGCGAAAGGGTGTCGAAGCCACACCGTCAAACATTTTGTTTGTTAGCGGTTCTCGGCTTGCTGCATCCGCTGAGGCGCTCTTGTCTTGATCAAGGATGCTCATATTCACTAGTGTGCCGGCCACCTAAGAAACGAGTTATTCATGGCATTCGTCTTCCGCCTGCGTGTGCTTGTTGCCCTCGGTTGCGGCCTTTTTCGACGGTCTGACACGCGCAATCCTTCGATTGCAGCAAGGCGCAGACCGTAATCGAAAAGGCGGTTTGCGCCGCTCCCGCCCTGATTGCTCAGGATACCGACTTGGCGGCATCCTATCGGCAGGCATTGATGTGATATCAGTTGAGTTCAGTTCATGTGAACAGAAAGCCATTCAACTGCCCGCAACAGGCGAGGGTTGCAACCAGCAATTCGGATTGTCGTCGTGAATTCGGGACCCTAGCAAGATTGTCACGCTGTGTTTAATCCATCTAGCCTAGGGCGACGCTTTGCATCCCGGCCTCGGCCGTCACACCTTTTGAGGGCCCGATGGGGTTCAAGAGTGGGCCGAGTCCCGAAAATTGCATAACGATCACGAAGACCAGTTTCCCGACCTAAACCGCTCCAAGGCGTAAACCGCGATTAGGTCGAAAAAAGTCGACCTTTTCTTCCAGCGCGAAATCCGAGAACAACTACGGCCGACAGGCTTGCTCCGACCGCTGCTGACCGCTAAATTGCTGGTGCGATCAACTCTCAAACACGAGGATTTTCATGCCGACTGGCAAGGTCAAATTTTTCAACGCGGACAAGGGCTTTGGTTTCATCACACCGGAAGACGGCGGAACTGATGTCTTCGTCCACGTCTCCGCCCTGCAATACGGCGACGTCCTGAAGGAAGGCCAAAGCGTTTCCTACGATCTCGGTCAGGATCGGAAGACGGGCAAGTCAAAGGCGGAAAACGTCAGACCGCTCTGAGCGCGACAGACGCTCATTCACCTGTCCCACGAGCCTGCGAGAGGCATTTCGAGCAATCGGTCCCGCTCGACGACACGGACTGGAGATCCTCACTTTTTCACAAGTGACATCGCCGAGCGGGATTACGGTAACGCCAAATCGCGTCCGGTCGGAATGCTTCTCACGACTAAGCAGGTCATGTCAGTGTCTGGTGGCGGCCCGTGGTGTTTTGGTAGGCTTAGGAGGCGGCGTTGTCGTCGGAACGCTCTGCGCGCCGCTTCCGGTTTTCGGTTTGGCTTTCGTCTTCGCCGGCGCAGCCAGGGCCGCCGGCTTCTTCCCTCGAGACTTTTTGACAGCCTGGCCATCCGCCTCGGCACTCGCTGCGATCTCCTGGAACGCCTGCAGCCAGTGTTTCATATCCTCGCCTTGTGGCCGGCCTTCCCGTTCCCATATCTCATAGGCCCGCTGCCTGATCCGATCCTCTTTCGACCCCATCTTTTCCTCCATTCGAAACCGGTGTCTGAGCCAATCAGATGGCGCGCGAAGCTGCGGCGGCAAGAGCCGTGTCAGTCTTTGCCGCCATCATCGTTCAGGCTCCTCCCCTTCCGACTTTTTTCGCGAACACTTCGGGGCTGAACCGAAGGCGTTTCCCATCGATCGTGACCGCTTTCATCCGCTCGCAAGGCGTCGTTACCCGTGTTTCAAGCCGCCCTTTGAGAAGGCTCGCCACGTCCGGATCGCCGCCCATGCAGGCTAACGCATCGAAAAAGGAGATTGCGCGCAGGCTGTCTTCCTCAGCGTCGTACTCTCGGCTGAATACGATCCGGGGACATCCGGCCGTGTAAGGCTGGGCGGCGGCGTCCCGGTGTAACTGGAGGAGACCGATGTCGACGGTCGCAATGGAGCGACTGTTCGAGCCGTTCCCCCGATCCGCGGGAAACGGAAAGGAAGGCCTCCGGCCTCGGTCTGTACATTGCCAGCGAGATTGCCAAGCGCATGGTGGAACACTGGCGGTGGTGTCAAATCCAAGCGCGATCACCTTCGCTCTCTCCCTTCACCGCATCGCTGAGCACATTTGAAAAAGTTTTCGTAACTCTCGGAACAAACAGCATTTTCCTTTGTTTTTCATTGGCACATGAGGAAACACAAATGACCAAGATTACGACAATTTTGTTCGCCCTGCTGCTGTCGGCCACTATAGCCTACGCCCAGAGCGAGACCCCTTCCACGTCACAGACGACCCCTGCCGTCAACACGGAACACAACCCCGGCGCACCGGTGGCCGGCAAGAACAGCTTCACGGAAGCTCAGGCCAAGGAGCGTATCGAAGGTGCGGGCTATACAGACGTCACCGGATTGAAGCTCGACGACCAGGGAGTCTGGCGCGCGGCCGCTAAGAAGGATGGCAAGGATGCCGGCGTCTCCCTGGACTTCCAGGGCAATGTGACGATGGCCAAGTAAAAAATCCAAGGAGACGACCCATGCGAACAGTTACTGGACTCTATGACAGCTACGACGACGCCCGTGCGGCAGTGAAGGCTTTGGAAGACTCGGGCGTGCCTTCCGACGACATCAGTATCGTCACCAACAAGGCGAACGGTAAGACCGACGTCGAAGGCCAGGGCAGCTACGCTGCGGAAGGTGCGGGCACCGGCGCCGGTGTCGGTGCGGTCGCGGGCGGCGCCGGCGGCCTTTTGACCGGCTTGGGCCTGCTCGCCATTCCTGGTGTCGGTCCAGTCGTTGCAGCAGGCTGGCTGGCAGCGACGGCTGCCGGCGCTGCCGCGGGCGCAGTCGCCGGCGGCGCCGTCGGCGGCATTGTCGGCGCGATGGTCAATGAAGGTGTTCCGGAAGAGGAGGCGAACTTCTACGCAGAAGGGATCCGTCGTGGCGGTTCGGTCGTGACTGCGAAGGTCGATGATGGAAGGGTTGCGGAAGCGAAGGCCATCCTCGACCGGTCGCGTCCAGTCGATTTCGCCTCTCGCCGCTCCAACTATCAGGAACAGGGTTGGATGCGCTTCGACGAAGCTGCAGAGCCCTATACGCCGGAGCAGATCGAAGCGGAGCGTCAGCGCTACCGAGCAAACCGGCTGTAACTGACTACGCTTTCAAATGAAGCGGGCGGCCTATCGAGGCGCCCGCTTCCCATGCACCTCTTCGATGCGTTTGATATATGACTTGCATGCGGGCTCGCCTCCGGCATGGTATCTGTCGCGGATGATCATGAGCAGAATTTACTGGATCGCGATTTGCCAGGACCTGTTGATCGCCTAACGTTCGTTCGTAGCCGGTGCCTCGGAGGCTCCATGGCACGACTGAATTGAGCATGACACTGTCATGCTGGGGGGCTGGCGCGGTGGCGGCAGAAGGCTAGGCTTGTCTTGCCTTGCGGTTGGCGTAGCGACGGTCGCGTTCGGCCTTTCGCGCCGCCTCATCTTCGATCACCCGCGCTACACGAGCGTTTTGGGCGCTCTCGCGAGCTTCGGTCACGGCCAGCGCTTCGGCCTCCGCGGTTGCTCGCTGTTCTGCCGCCTCGGTCTCAACGCGCTTGCGCTCCTCGACCTTCAGGCGTTCGCGCTCCAGGCGTCGTTCCTCACGAGCCGAGACAATGGCAAGGCGTTCTGCCTGTCTTGCGATTTTACCTGGTTCGGCCGCAGTTTTTGCCGCACGGAAGGCATTGAGGAGAGCAGTCTTGGCGTCCGCGGATGCTGCACGGCGGTCAGAGAGCTCGCTGTTTCTAGCTTTCTTCAAATTTTTATCCTGATAATCGGTGTTGGCCAGTGATCAGCGCGTCTTGGCGCGTTTGGCAAGAAGGGCGGACGTTGCCGACGTCCGGTCGGCCAGTTCCTTGGCAAGACGTGCCTCTCGCAGCCTTAAGGTCTTGGCGTCCCGAGCCTGGGCGACGGATTCGAGCTCTTCCACCGCGTTATTCTTGGCAAAAAACTGCGTCTGGACGTTGCCGAAGGCGATCTCCGCCTGCTGGCGGGATTTGCTGTGTGCTTGTTTCATTGGGTTCCTGAGTAATTCGGCTGGCAAGCCGAAACGAAAAAGGCCAGGCGACACGCCTGGCCTTTAATTGGATAGGTGCTCCCGGCAGTGCCAGTACATCCGTGGTCAAAGGGAAGCAGATATCGATTAAGCGGACTGCAGATTGCAGGCCGACATCTTACCTGACTTCATGTCGCGCTCAAGGTCGAAGCCGATCTTCTGGCCCTCGACGAGTTCGCGCATTCCGGCGCGCTCAACGGCAGAGATGTGAACGAACGCATCGGCGCCGCCGTTATCAGGCTGAATGAAGCCGAAGCCCTTGGTGGAATTAAACCATTTAACTGTGCCAGTGGTCATGATGAACCCTTTCATAGCATAGAGTGAGGAACCGCGAAGCGAAGGCTCCGCAGACTGCGACAACGACTGTTTTTGAAAGGAAGTTCGCTTAAAGCGCGGTGCCACTCACGCGGTAGACAAAGTTCGGCAAGCAAAAGATCGATGAACACCTCTATAGTGTGGTCGGCTCGATTGGTCAACGATTAGCTTCTTCACCGATGGATTTTCTCCTTAAGGTTGCGACCAGCAAAAGATCCCTCACAAGAAATTCACCTGTGAAGTTCCTCGACAGGTTCATCTATCCCCTGGCAGTGCGGCCCGCCCCGCCAGCAATCCGATTGCGTTTCGCTACGCCTCCGACGCTGCTCCCCAACTTGGCGCACCATAGCGACCAGGTAAGATCAGGGACGTGTGGATCGCTCCAGCCATCAATCGCATGACCTGTCGGACGAGACCTGACGACATGCTTTTGGCAGGATCAACTGCTCCTGAGGGTAAAGTTCAGCCCCTGACTGAATGTCGGATGCGTTCACTTCACGACTATCCATTGATTTATAGGATCGACAGTTTTGGGTTCACTGAGCGCAGTCAGTTAAAAGCGGTTGGGGGCAACTGACCGCCTACCTTGTTCTCTCCACTTGTCGGCGTGGGTCGGATCGACATATAAGGCGCGATGAGTCCAGATTCCAAGATTTTCGTTGGCTTGCGGCCGACCCGCAAAAAGTTAGTTTCAGACCGAAACCCAGATGCTCCAAAATGCCAATGGGACGGGTGCGACAAGGGTGGCCTTCATCGCGCTCCGGTCGGACGTGATGCGGAGGGACTGTACCTGCTGTTCTGTTCTGAGCATGTGAAGGAATATGGCAAAGGGTACAATTTCGCGACCAATCTGTCCGATCCTGTCATCGCCCGCTATCAGAGAGAAGCGGCAAGCGGCGCCCGCCCGACCTGGGGACAGAGGATCCACCAGCCTTCTGAGATGCCACTCCCCTTCACAGTCCGTTCTGGTTCGGCAAAGGCGACGAATGCTCGCAAAAGCGCGGCAGAACGCCAGGCGGTAAAAGCGGATCTTCAACGACGTAAATTGAAGGTGCTGGAAGCCAAAGCTTTCGAAACACTCGGTCTTCCGCCAGAGGCAACACCCGCGGAGATCAGAAGCCGCTACAAGCAGAAGTTAAAGATGCATCATCCTGATGCTAACAGCGGAGATCGGAACTCGGAAGACGAGCTTCGGGCTGCAATCGACGCCCATAAGATTCTCAAGCTTAACGGCTTCTGCTGACACAAGAGACAAGGCTGCCAAGTCTCAAGCGCCCGGAGGAGGAAAGCCGGAGGAGGAAAGGTTGACCTGCATTCCAGGGACAGGCCTTTTTTGATCGCCGGCTACGCTCGGATCAACCTATTCGCATGGCGGGACGCTTGATCATTCTAGGCCCGCAACGGGGCCCTAATGACGGCATTGGCGCCAGCGATCCTCTGCTCTCAGCCTTTGGCAAGCTCGATCGTCGACTGCAGCAATAATCTCGCGCCTGAAACGACATGCCCGGGCGCGGTATATTCGGCTTCATTGTGGCTGAGGCCGTCACGGCAGGGTACGAAGATCATCGCCGAAGGCGCGATCCGATTGACGAACAGAGCGTCGTGGAAAGCGCCCGACACCATCCTTTTCGTCGCCAGCCCGGTGCCTTCCGCGGCGCGCTCCAGTACCGTCAGCAACTTTTCGGGGAAGGTTGCCGGTGGCATGTCAAAGCTTTGCTTGAACAAAACCTCGCAACGCTGAGCCTCAGCACGCTCGCGAAAGCATTGCTCGATCGTCGCGTTAAGCCGGTCGATCGTCAATGGATCGGGATGACGGATATCAATAGTGCAGCGCGCCAGCGCCGGAATGGCGTTGATCGCGCCCGGCTCCACCTCGATGCGCCCGATGCTAAATCGGGTGCTTTCGTCCTGCGGCATGACAGTGGAATAGAGCGTGTCCAGCGCCGAGATCATGGCGCGCAGAGGATCTCGGCGGTAGGAAAGAGCCGTCGTGCCGGCATGGGCCGTCTGACCCGATACGTCCACCTGCAGCCATCGCGTTCCTTGAATACCAGTCACGATACCGATCGGGATATCGTCCTTCTCCAGCGAAGGGCCTTGCTCTATGTGCACCTCGAGATAGGCATGGACCGGCATGCCAAGATCGCGCATCGCAGCCTGTGGAAGAGCCTCGAGCGTTTCCCTCAATTCGTCGCCGAACACGGCACCGTCCGTCGCAACAAGGTCGGGCCATGCGGCAGGGATCGCGCCCGCCGAAAAGGCGGACGAACCCATGCAGCCGGGTGCGAAGCGGCATCCTTCCTCATTGGTCCAGGCGACGACCTCGATCGCCCTATCCGTTTCGATACCAGCATCCTCGAGGCTTTCGAGAACCTCGAAGGCCGAGAGCGTTCCGAGCGCGCCGTCGAAACGACCGCCGGCTGGCTGGCTGTCGAGATGACTGCCGATTAAGAGCGGCGGCGCCCGGTCGTCCCTGCCAGAACGGCGGATGAAGAGATTGGCGACGGGATCCTGGAACACGGCAAACCCGCGTGTAGCGGCCAGCCCGGCCAGCAAGGATCGGGCTTCGCGATCCAGTTCGGTCAAGGCTTGACGGTTGACGCCACCCCGCGCGGTCGCGCCGATCTCGGCAAACTGGTCGAGGCGACCCAGCAGGCGCGCGCCGTTGATATCGATATCCGCAGTCATCGTACGGCCTTTCAGGAATAGGCTGCTTCGTGAAAGTCGATCTCAAGACGTTGCGCATGTCCGAATATCGCACTTAACCGCTTCCGTTCGGCAGAATCCATGGTTTCGCCCGCGTCGTCCAGAACAGCCTTCAGCCAGCGCGCCTGCGCTTCGAACTCCGGTTCTGCGTGAAGCTTGACCCATTCCTTGAGCAAGGGATCGCTGATTGCGGTCGAGTTCGCCGCCGTCGACCAGGTCCAGTACATCCATTCGGCCGCGAACATGGCAGCAATCGTGTCGAGAAAACCACCGTCACGGGCAATCGCCAGCATGCCGTCGCGGAAGGCCGCAACATCGGGCCGGCCTGTATCATGCCGTGAAGGGTCGATGCCGCGTGCCGCAAAGGTCTTTTCGAAATAGGCGATCTGCTGGTTTGCGAGCGCATCCAGAACGCCGATCAGCCACCGCTTCTGGCCGATGGTTTCGGCTTTGGCGGTGGCATAGGAGAAGATCGCAATCGCCGTGTCGACGAAAGCGCCCTCGAAGACGAGGTATCGCTCGAATGCTTCGTTCGAAAGGCGGTCGGCCTTGATATCCGCGACGAAACGATGATTCACCATGGCTTCGAAAACGTCACGGTTCTCGTCGAGCATCTGTTGCGAAAGGGGGCCGCCCATGATCGCTACGCCTCCAGGCCGGGTTTTGCGGCTTCGACGAAGGCTGCCACGCGGGCCGGGTCCACGGGGTTCCACCAGACGCCGCCCTCCTTGAGCGACGAGGCGACGATGACTCCGTCAGTGCGCTTGAGGATGTCGACGATATTGTCCTTGGTTACGCCCGAGCCGACGAGCAGCGGAAGGTGGGTGGCGGCACCGATTTCCTCGATCTCTTCCATCGTTGCGCTATTGCCCGTTCTCTGGCCGGTGGCGATCACCACGTCTGCATCGAAGAATGCGAGGTCGCGGGTCAGTTCGTCGATCGTGCGATCAGCGGTAATGGCGTGCGCGCCATGTTTCACATGGCTGTCGGCAAACACCTTGATATGCTCGGCGCGCAGAGCCGAGCGATAGCGCATGGCCTCAGCCGCCCGACCTTCCATGAAACCTTCATTGGCGACATAGGCGTTCGCCCATTGATTGACGCGGATGAAGCGCGCCCCGCCTGCCGCCGCGATCGCGAAGGCCGGGATCGGCGCATTGGCAAGCACGTTGATGCCCAGCGGCACGCCAGCGGCGCGCGCGATGCGGTCGGTCACGACCGACATGAAAGCCGCGGTCTCATGGCCGATATCCTCGGGCTTGGAAAAGGGAATATCGCCGTGATTTTCGACGATCAATCCGTGGATGCCGCCTTTGACGAGCGCGTCTGCGTCGCGCATGCACGTGTCGTAGATCGTCTCCATCGCTGCGCTAAGATAGCGTGGAGCACCCGGGAAAGGCGGGCAATGGATCATCCCGATCAACGCCTTGTCAGTGCCGAATATTTCCCGTATGGCGCTTGTGGCCTTATCCGATATCTGCTGCATTTTTCTTTCCTCTCTGAAAGCCAGCCATGCGTGCCTATGTCATCGGTAACGTCGCCATCGACGAAACCATTTCCGTAATGTCCATGCCCGAAGCGGGCGCCTCGATCCTCGGTCGGGAGGAGACCCGCGACCTTGGCGGCAAGGGCGCCAATCAGGCTGTCGTGATGGGCCGCACGGGCCTTCCCACGACGCTCGTCACGGCTGTCGGCGAGGATTTTCGCGCCCAGACGATCCGTGACCAGCTTGCCGGCGAGGCGCTGGATGCCCGTCTGTTGGGCAGCCCGCATCGCACCAGCGATTTCTCCATCATCTTCACCACGCCGGACGGCGAAAACGCCATCGTCACCACGACGGAATCGGCCGAAGCCTTGACCCTGTCAGAGGCGCTCGCCCCGCTTGGCGATGCCGTCAGCGGCGACCTCGTCGTGCTGCAGGGCAATCTCAGCGAAGACATCACCCGCGGCATTCTTGCCGAAGCCAGACGCCGCGGCCTTAAGACCGCCTTCAACCCCTCGCCGCTCCGCCCTTACTTCGCCGAGCTCTGGCCGCTTGTCGACATCGCCTTTCTCAACAGAGGCGAGGCCGAAAGTCTGACCGGATCGTCCGGCGAGGCCGCGATCCGTCGTCTTGCCGAAGCCGGAGTGTCACAGACCGTCCTGACGCTCGGTGGCAGCGGCGCTATCCTTGCAAGCGGACATCAGGTGCTTGCAACCGTTCCGGCCCGTGCCGTCGAGGTCGTTGACACGACCGGCGCCGGCGACACCTTCATGGCCGTAGCACTTGCCTCGGCCGCGCTCCGCTCCACCATGCTCGACGCCAAGGCCATCCATCATGCGACCGCTGCGGCTGCCATCACCGTCGGCCGCCGTGGCACGCGCTCGGCCTTTCCGAGCAAGGCGGAACTCGCCGGCATCCTTGCCGGCGATTGACGCCTATTTCGCCTCCGTCAGCCAGCCGAGGATGTTCTTCCAGAGACGCCCATAGCCTTCCCATTCGCAGAAGGCAGGCGAAAGCCAGTGTGGGCCGATATCGGACGTCCAGGCGGCCGTTCTGCCTTTGCCGAAGCGGCCGGTGACCAGAAGTGGGTGACCGCCCTGCGTATCCGGCAAACGGGCGATGACCTCAACATCGTCGCGCTCACGCACCTCTACCTCATTGACGCCGAGAAGCAGTGGCCATTCGCCCGGGAGACCAGCGACGGTCTCGTGACCCGACTTGACGAGGACAGGCGTCGTCCCCTCCGGGATTTCGACCCGATCGTCGTAAGGCAGGCAGGTGACCGGCAGAACATCCTCGACCGGCGTGCGGCGCCAGCGCGCCTTGCCATCAATGCCCTGGAAGGAAAAATAGCCGCCGACCATCAACAGGCCGCCGCCCTTTTCGACCCAGGCCTTGATGAGTTTCAGGCGGTTTGGAACGGTCTTCGAATGCAGCCAGACCGCCGGGGGAAGAAGCAGCGAATTGGCGCCGATATCTGACAGGATGATCGCGTCATAGGCATCGAGCCCTGCCATATCGAAGGGGAATTGTTCGACCGCTTCGTGCGCCGGCATGTAGGTGAGTTCGAACGCGCTGCCTTTGAGCGCCTTGACCAACGGCTCGGCGCCCAGATGGAAGGTGACGCTGCCGAACTGATCGAAACCTTTGTAGTGCGTGGCCGAACTGACCCAGCTTTCGCCGACGAGAAGAACCTTCTTTGTCATGATGTTTCCATTTCTTTTTATGTTTGTACTCAGGCACTTGCCTGAAAGACCGATCGCGGGTTGGCGCGCATGAAGATGTCGAGCGTTGCGTCATCGAGACCGTGGCGCTTCAGGCGCGGCAGGAAGTGACGCAGGATATAGGCGTAGCCATTGCCCCCATAATGCTTGAGCATCATTTTCAGGAAGACGTCGTGGGACAGGAGAAGACGGTCGGTGTGTCCCATCTCGACGAGCTTGACGATCGCGCGCGCCGCCTCCTCATCGCTCGGGCATTGCACCTGCTGGTCCGCATAGAAGAAATCCATGCCTATCATATCATATTCGAGAAATGCGCCGCGCGTGGCGAGTTCCGACTGATAGGCGAGATCGTCATGCGACGGGTTCATGTGGCACAGCACCGTGTGCCTGAGATCACCGCCCTCGGAGGCGACGACATCCAGAACCCTGTGCCCCAGGCGGAACCAGCCGGGAAGATGGACCATCAGGGGCAGCCCGGTGCGCACTTGTGCCTGGGCAGCCCCCCGCAGCGATTTTTCCTCTTCGGTGGTGAAATCCGAGGACACCCCGATCTCGCCGATCAGGCCGATCCTGACATCGGAGCCGTCGGTCCCGATCACCGCCTCGGACACAATCTCGTCAGCGATCTCGCCAACCGACATGCCTGCAACCTTTTCCGGGTGCGAGGAGCCGAGATAGAAGCCGGCTCCCATGACGATATTCAGTCCCGTCGCCTTGGAGATCCGTCGCAGGGCCAGCGGATCGCGGCCGATGCCCTGGCATGTCGGCTCGACGACAGTCCGCCCACCGAGACAGGCAAAATCCTTGAGCTCAGTGACGGCAAGCTTCTCGTCGTCGAGCGTGATGTTGTGCTTGTTGACGAAAGGATCTTGCCTGAGTTCGCCGAGGATCTCCATGCACACGAAACCTTCGGCAAGATACTGCCGTTCGGGTTCCTTCGGCGCGTGCCACCAGCAACGGCAATCATTGAGGATATGCTCGTGCATGAGCGTGACGCCAAGGTCCAACACCGGAACCGGCCCCTGGACCGTCATTACATTGCCGGAGCGCACGTGACCCGGCGAAAGCTCGCTCGTCGGCATCAGCTCTTCCTCCTGCCTGCCAAGCGGAAGTTGGCGGTGAAGATGCGGGTATTCAGCCAGATGGCAACCAGGATGATTGCGCCGGTGACGATCTGGGTGAAGAAAGGAGAGATATGCATGAGGATCAGGCCGTTACCGATGACGGCAATGGTCATCGTGCCGAGGACGGTCCCGATCATGGTGCCGCGTCCGCCCATCAGCGAGGTGCCGCCGAGCACGACGGCCGCGATCACCTGCAGTTCGAAGCCGACAGCAGCATTCGAAGAACCGGAACCGAGACGGGCCGCGATCAACAGGCCCGCCAGCGCCGAAGCGACCCCTGATACCAGATAGACCGAGGCGACGATCCATTTGGCGGGCATGCCGACTCGGCGTGCGGCCTCCATGTTGGATCCGACCGCCACGATCTGCCGACCGTATTTGGTAACGGCCATGATGACATATCCGACGATCGCGACCAGGATTGCGATCAGCGCCGGAACGGGAAAACCGGCAAGTTCCCCGCGTCCCAGGTAGAAGAAGCCTGGCTCGTTGTTGATCGGAATGGAATAGCCCTGCGTAAGGTAGAGCGCCACGCCACGCAGGATGGAAAGCCCGGCAAGGGTAACGATGAAGGCGGGGATATTCTGATAGGCAATGAACCAGCCCTGCAGAAGGCCGATCATACCGCCGAGGGCGAGCATGCCGAGGCAGACGACCGGCCAGGGAATGCCGGTGGCGAGCGTAATGGCCGCGACGGCGTTGATCAGCGCCAGCATCGAGCCGACCGAGAGATCAATGCCGCCGGTCACGATGACGAGCGTCATGGCGATCGCGACGGCGAGGATCGGTGCAGCCTGACGCACGATGTTCAGGATGTTGCCCGTCGTCATGAAAGTGGTGGTCGTCAGCGAAAAGAAAACGAGGCATGCCAGAAAGAAGAAGGCGATCGACAGGACCTGGGCGTTTTCACTCAGGAAGTCGGCCATCGGCGAGCCTTTGGCGCGTTCGGTGTAGACGGTCAATGTCTTTCTCCCCCGACGATGAGCTTGACGAGATCCTCGAGATTGGTCTTGGCGATATCGCGCTCGGCGACCTTCGTGCCCTCGTACATGACGGCGATCCGGTCGCAGACTCGGAACAGGTCCTGAAGGCGATGGGTGATGAGGACGACGGACACGCCCTTTGCCTTGACCCGATTGATCAGAGAAAGCACGGCTTCGACTTCGGCGACAGCAAGGGCCGAGGTCGGCTCGTCCATGATCAGAACCTTGGGGTTGAACGACGCCGCTCGGGCGATCGCAATTGCCTGGCGTTGGCCACCCGACAGCTTCTCAACCTTGGCGGAGAGGCGCGGAATGCGAATCTCCAGCGCATCCAGCATCCTGCGCGCCTCACTCATCATTTTCTGACGATCGAGAAAGGGACCTTTGGTCAGCTCACGCCCGAGAAACAGGTTGCCGACGACATCGATGTGATCGCACAGGCTCAGATCCTGGAAGACCATTTCGATATGGCGGTCGCGGGCATCCGCAGGCCCGGAAAGACGAACCTCTTCGCCGTTCAGTGAAATCGTTCCGTCATCCGGCAGATAGGTCCCGGAAATGATCTTGGTCAGCGTCGATTTGCCGGCGGCGTTGTCGCCGACGAGGCCGAGGCATTCGCCCGGAAAAAGGTCGAGGTCAACGCCACGCAGCGCCTGATGCGAACCGAAGGTCTTCTTGATGCCACGCAACGATACGGCTGGCATTCGCGCAGACGAGCCGGAGGAATGCGAGGAGGCTTGCGCCTCCCCGGCTCCGGCATAAACAGGCCGGTTGTCACTCATCATTTGAAGACGGCCCGGTAAGGCTCGACATTTTCCTTCGTCACGATCGTGATCGGAACGGAGATGCTCTTTTCGACGCTCTGGCCGGCGCTCAGCTTGGCGAGAGCCTCGACCGCGGCCTTGCCCTCGCCGGCCGGATCCTGCTGGACCACGGCAACGACATAGCCATCGTCAAGACCGGAGATCGCCTGCGCAGTCAGATCCCAGCCGAAGACCTTGATGCTGTCCTGCTTGCCCTGGCTTTGAACGGCAGCGATCGCGCCAAGGAGAGCCGGCTCGCCCGTTGCGTAGATCGCCGTCATGTCGGGATTGCCGGTGATGAGGTTTTCAGCAGCGGCAAGCGCATTGTCCTGGATATTCTGGCCGTCGACAACCCCTGACGTCTCGATCCCGTCGCTCTTGATGGCGTCCTCGAAGCCCTTCTGGCGAACGTTCTGGATATAGGAGTTGAGCGCGCCGACGACGCCAACCTTGGCTTTGCCGTCCATGTTCTTCTTCACGTAGTCGAGGAAATAGGCGCCCATGTCGGCGCCGGCCTTGCCGTTGTCGACGCCGATCTGCGACTTCTGGGGGCCGTCAGGCAGGATCGCATCGATGGCAACGACGGGGATGCCGGCATCCGACGCCTGCTTGACGGCCGGCATGATGCCGTTGACGTCGATTGCAACGACGATCAGGCCATCGACCTTCTGCTGGATGTAGTTTTCGATGGCGCTGTTCTGGGCGGCAGCTTCGTTGTTGGCGTTGAAGATGACCAGATTGTCGCCGGATGCATCAGCCGCCTTCTGGGCACCTTCATTGATCTGGTTGAAGAAAAGCGCCTGCTGATTGATCTGCACAAGCGCATAGGTTTTGCCGGCGGCCTGGGCAAGGGAGGCTCCTAGCGTGGCACCGGCAAGCGCGGTGAAGGCAAGCGCGGCTGTAAACGCGCGACGTCTGATCTGTTTCATGTTCTCATCCTCTGGTTTTGTTCTCGTTGCTTATTATGGGTCGACGGCGGCGCAACGGAGTTCCGCACGACGATTTCGACTGGCACGAGTTCTTCGGTGGCGAGCGATTTGCTCTCCTGCCAGTTTGTTTCGAGAAGAAGAGATAGGGCACGGCGGCCAATCGTGCGCACCGGCTGCCGGATCGCGGTCAAGGGGGGCGCAAAGAGGTGCAGCGGGCTGACGTCGTCAAAGCCGATGAGCGAGAGATCCTCGGGGATCGAAATCCCCCTCTCCCGCAGGACCTCGATCATGCCGATTGCGATTTCGTCGGAGCTGGCAAAGATGGCCGTTGCCGGCATGCCTTCGTCCAGAAACCGGCGCGCCATGTCGCGCCCGCAGCCAACAGTATATTCGCCGCTGTAGCGACTTATCGATATGTCGTCGCCAAAGCGCTCGCGTAACCCTTCACGCAATCCGTTGAAACGCCGCTGCGTGCTGATCATGGCATCGGGGCCGCCGACATAGAGCACGTCGCGATGGCCAAACTCAGCCAGATGGCGGCCCGCCAGATGCCCACCCTGAAAGTTGTCACAGAAGAGCTTGGGAACGGCTGCAAGCGGAACGTCTTCGTCGACGACAATGACCTTGCCGGTCCGGTTGATCAGCGCCGCCAGATCGCCGTTGTCAGGATGGTTGGTGACGAACACCAGTCCATCGACATGATTGTGCTCAAGGAGCCTGAGATAGGCAACCTCGCGACCGGTGCGATTGAGCGTCGCATAGAGCGAAACGGCAAGCCCGCGGTCATTCGCCTCCTCCTCCACGGCCGCCACCATGGTCGCGAAGAACGGATTGGCGATATCGGGAACGACGAGGCCAATCGTGTCGGAGCGACCGCGGCTCAGTCGCCGCGCGTGCGGATTCGGCTGATATTTGAGGGAGGCGATGGCATTCTCGATGCGCTGCCTGGTGAGGGCTGGAAGATCCAGCGAACCATTCAGCATGCGCGACACCGTCGTCACCGAGACACCGGCGGCTTTCGCAACATCCTTCAACCCTGGGGTTCGTTCCTGCGCCATCGAGCTTGTAAACCGCTTTAGTAAACCGCTTTACTTACACTCCACGACAAGAGAGGAGCTGTCAAGAGACCGTATGCGAAGGTTTCACATATGCGTTCTTGTCGAATGGATGTTCAATAAGCGATCCGATGAAACCTCAGACGTCTGCGTCCAGCCAAAGGGTCTTCGCAGGAACGCATCTCGCCGGAATTCTGAGATTGATCGGTCTTATGTTGGCGTGCCCAGCGGGGGAAGGAGGACGTAACCGTCTCGATATCGGCAGCTTTTGCAAGAGTGTTGGAACTTGACGTCTCACATACCTTTGCGCGAAAGCCAAATGCGCGTCGATCGGCCAGAAAACGGAAACAACGCGGACTTTGGAAAACCTCTCGGTGCCATCAGTCCTCTATCGGGAAGGCAAAGCCAGCTTTCACTCGATCCATCACAACCATCGTTTTGAAACCTTTGATATCGTGGTTCTCATAGAAGAATCGACGCGTAAAGGCTTCGTAGTCCTCCATGTCCTTCGCCGTAATCACCAGGATGAAATCGGCATCACCCGTCACGTAATAGCCGATCATCACTTCCTTGGTGGCGCGGATCGCCGCCTTGAATCGATCGACGATATCGGCCCGTTCACGCTCCAGCGAGACAAGAACGATCATGGTGACACCGCGCCCCGCAGCCTTGGGCGAGACGATCGATACGTCTGCCTCGATCACCCCTTCTTCACGCAACCGCTTCAGCCGTCGCTGACAGGCAGTCGGCGAGAGATTGACGATCTGCGCCAACTCTTCCGAGGTCAGGCGATTGTTTTTCTGAACGGCGGCGAGCAGCGCTCTGTCGGCTCTGTCGAGAGTAGTCATGCAGAAATCCTGCGGTCAGTGTCCAGTTTGAGCATAATTCCTGCATGAAGGATGAAATCAATGCAGCCATCCGATCATGGCGCGCGGTTAGTCTCTCTGTAAACCCCACTTGGAGCTCCGCATGAAAGGCATCGCCAGCACTGCGCTGAAAAACCTGAACCGACCCGATCTGATCGAGGGCCGGGCCTTTCTGAACGGCACATGGGTCGTGCGCAGAGAGATCCTGAGCGTCATCGATCCGGCAACCGGTGAGCAGATCGCAGATGTCGCGGCCTGCTCGCTCGAAGATGCCGATGCAGCCGTCGAAGCCGCAAGAAATGCCTTTCTCGACTGGCGTGACAAGCTCCCCGTCGAACGCGGTCAGGTCCTGCGCGCGTGGGGCAGGCTGATGCGCGATAACGCCAAGGATCTCGCCGTCATCATGACGGCCGAACAGGGCAAGCCGCTGGCAGAGTCGCTCGGCGAGATTTCCTACGCCGCGAGTTTCCTTGAATGGTTTGCCGGCGAAGGCGAGCGCGCCTATGGCGAAACTCTTCCGAGCCACCTGCCTGGCAGCCGCCTTTCGGTACAGATGCTTCCGCTTGGCGTCACTGTCGCGATCACGCCGTGGAACTTTCCCTCCGCCATGATTACCCGCAAGGCGGGTGCTGCACTGGCGGCCGGCTGCACCATGATCGTCAAGCCTGCCCCGGAAACACCGCTTTCAGCACTTGCCTTGGCAAAGCTTGCGCAGGAGGCCGGGATGCCCGCAGGTGTCTTCCAGGTGCTCACAGGCGAAGCCGCGCCGCTTGCGCGCCGTCTGCTGGAGCACACGGACGTGCGGGCCTTTTCCTTCACCGGCTCGACAGAAGTAGGACGCATCCTGCTTACACAATCGGCGGCGACCGTGAAGAAGGCCTCGCTGGAACTTGGCGGCCATGCACCTTTCATCCTGTTCGACGACACCGAGCTTTCCAAAGCCGTAAAGGGCTGTGTCGGCGCAAAATTCGCCACGTCGGGCCAGGATTGCCTTGCCGCCAACAGGATTTACGTCCAGCGCGGCCACTACGATCGGTTCGTGGATGCCTTCGCCAAGGCGACCCAAGAGCTGAAGGTCGGCCATGGTCTTGAACCCGGCACCGATATCGGGCCGATGACGCGCCCTTCGGTCGCGGAAAAATGCCGCCAGCAGATTGCGCAGGCGCTTTCTGCCGGTGCACGTCTCGTCTGCGGCGGGCAGGACAGCCCGCTCGGCGGCAATTTCGTCACGCCGACCGTGCTTGCAGATGTCACCGACGACATGCTGATTGCGCGCGAAGAAACCTTCGGCCCGGTCGCTGCAATACTGCCGTTCGATAACGAGCAGGACGTGCTCGCCCGTGCCAATGCCACCGAGATGGGACTGGCAGCCTACGTCTACACCAACGATCTCGGCCGAGCGATGCGCCTCACCGATCGGCTTGAATACGGCATGATCGCCGTCAATACGCCGAAATTCACCGGGGCCCCGATACCCTTCGGTGGCTGGAAGCA
This sequence comes from Rhizobium sp. 01L419, assembly GCF_056400025.1. Taxonomy (NCBI): domain Bacteria; kingdom Pseudomonadati; phylum Pseudomonadota; class Alphaproteobacteria; order Hyphomicrobiales; family Rhizobiaceae; genus Rhizobium; species Rhizobium sp. 01L419. Next base: position 128,026 of record NZ_JBFTSM010000002.1, on the reverse strand, counting down.
ATCCGGCCTTGGTCGCGAAGGCTCGCGCCACGGCCTCCTGGAATATCTCGAAGCAAAATATGTCTGCTTCGGCAACCTCGCTGCATGAAAGGATCCGTTGTTATGACCATCAATCCCAACCAGATCGCCGAGATGGACCGCAACTCGGTCCTGCATCCCTTCACGCAGCTCAAGGATTTCGCCAGCGGCAAGTTGGGTGATCCGACGATCGTTGAAACCGGAAAGGGCATCCGCATTCAGGATGCGAACGGCAAGCAGCTGATCGACGGTTTCGCCGGTCTCTACTGCGTCAATGTCGGCTATGGCCGCACCGAAGTCGCCGAGGCAATCTCGCGCCAAGCCTACCGCCTGGCCTATTACCATACCTATGCCGCCCACACGACGGATGAGCTCGCGATCCTCTCCGATCGTCTGGTGAAAATGGCGCCCGGCAAGATGAGCAAGGTTTTCTACGGCATGTCGGGTTCCGATGCCAACGAAACGCAAGCAAAGCTCGTCTGGTACTACAACAACCTGCGCGGCAAGCCGAACAAGAAGAAGATCATCTCCCGCGAACGGGGCTATCATGGTTGCAGCGTCGTCTCCGGCTCGATGACCGGCATGAGTTTTTACCACGACCACATGGACCTGCCGCGTGCCGGCATTCTCCACACCGGCGCACCGCATCACTATTGGGGCGCGGAAGCAGGTGAGACGGAAGTCGAATTTTCCAAGCGCCGCGCTGACGAGCTTGAAGCCCTGATCCTGCGCGAAGACCCGGACACGATCGGTGCCTTCATCGCCGAACCGGTGCTCGGCACCGGCGGCATCACCCCGCCGCCGCAGGGCTATTGGGACGAAGTGCAAAAGGTCCTCCGGAAATACGACATCCTGCTCATCGCCGACGAAGTCATCACCGGTTTCGGTCGTACCGGCTCGATGTTCGGATCGCAGCAGTACGGTATCGAACCCGATCTGATCACCGTCGCCAAAGGCCTCACCTCGGCTTACTTCCCGCTATCGGGGGCCATCGTCGGCGAGAAGGTCTACAAGGTGATGGAAGAAGGGGCCGACCGCGTCGGCGCTTTCTCGCACGGCTACACCTATTCCGGCCATCCGATTGGCGCCGCAGCAGCAAACGCCGTTCTCGACATCGTCGAGAAGGAGGATCTGCCAGGGAATGCGCGCACGGTCGGCACCTATTTCCAGGCGCAGCTGAAGGCCAGGTTCGCTCAGCTTCCGATCGTCGGCGAAGTGCGCGGCGTCGGCTTGATGGGCGCCATCGAATTCGTTGCGGATCGGGAAAAGAAGGTGCGTTTTGCACCCGGCCTCACTGTCGGCGCACGGATCTCAAAGGCGGCGCGCAGTCGGGGCCTCATTGCCCGTGCCATGCCGCATGGCGATATCTTGGGTTTTGCACCGCCACTCGTCACGACAAAGGAAGAAGTCGACGAGATCGTTGCCATCGCCGAATCCTCTGTCCGCTCCGTCATGGACGAATTGGTCCAGGCTGGCGAGACGATCTGAGGCAAGCACAGCTGCCGGGCGAGATAAGCCTCGCCTGGCAACGCCCGTTTCTCAGTAAAAATCGCGACGATCGTGATTATTCCTGAAGCAATCACGGTTCACGATGCATAAGGCTTCATCTTTTGCGATGAAGCGTGCATAATGTCATGAAATAATCGTCCTTAAAACGAGACAATTTCATGCGACGTCAGGCCAATCCCCTCAACCTTGATCCGATCACGGCAACAAAGCCGGTGGCATGGCGGCCGAACCTCGCCAAGCAAAAGGGTGAGACGAAGCATGCCGCGCTCACCGAGCGCATTATCGCCGATATCGATGCCGGCGTCCTTAAGCCGATGGATCGCATGCCGACGCATCGCGATCTGGCGCGGGAACTCTGCCTTTCTGTGCAGACCGTCAGCCTCTCCTACAAGGAGGCTGAGCGGCTTGGCTATCTGAGCGGTGAGATTGGGCGCGGCACCTTCGTCAAGGCACGCGTGACGGACCGTGCCGGACGCATGATGCTGGATCATAGTGCCAACGAGGTGCTCGACCTTTCCATTATTCGCGGCGTCTATCTCGATGCGCATGAAACCGCGTCGCGCGAGATCCTTCGCGAGCTGGCCGACGGCGACAATGCAAGCTTCATGCGTCCCTGCCGCCCGATCGCCGGCCTTGATCGTCACCGGGAGACGGCGCGCATCTGGTTGCGCACGCTCGGCGTCACGGCCGGGGCAGACCGCATTCTAGTTACCAACGGTGCCGCCCATGGTATTTTTCTCGCTTTGACCTGCATTGTCCGCTCCGGCGATGTCGTCTTGTGTGAAAATCTCACCGATCACGGTATCATCGGGCTTTCCAATATCCTCGGCTTCAGCCTGAAGGGCTTACCCACGGACGATGAGGGCATTTTGCCCGATGCGCTGGAAACCGCCTGTGCGGCAGGCGGCGTCCGGGCACTGGTGCTCATTCCGACGCTCAATAATCCGACAAGCCATGTCGCAGGCGCCGCACGCAGACGCGAGATTGCTACAATTGCGGCGCGTTATAGTGTTTTCGTCATCGAAGATGAGGTCTATCGTCCGATGATCGAGGAGGACCTGCCTTCGATCACCGAGATGTTGCCCGATCTCGGTTTCTTCGTCACGAGCTTCACCAAGGCGGTGCTGACAGGGTTGCGCGTTGGCTATCTCGTCGTTCCGCCCGCCTATTCCATTCGCGCCGCCTCAATCCTGCGCGTATCAAGCTGGAGCGGCACCTATCTGACCGGCGAAATCGCCACGCGCTGGGTCGAGAACGGCACGGCGCAACGATTGCTGGAAATCCAGCGTGACGAGGCGCGCGCGCGCCAGACCATCGCAACGGAAATCCTCGGCGACCATATCGCCTCCAGTCACCCGCTGTCGCTCTGCGCCTGGCTCAAGGTCCCATCACACTGGACTGAGGACGGTCTGGTCCGCTCGCTGACCAACCAGAACGTCGCGGTCACGCCCTCCGAACCCTTCATTGCCGGACCGGGCCATGGTGGCGGCATTCGTATCTGTTTGGGCGGACGCCTGAACCATGCAAGCCTGGCCAAGGCGCTGACGACCGTGAGGCAAGCCTTCGAGCAACTGCCGCCGGTCTATGATATCGGCTCGATCGGCTAGAGGCCCGCACGACAATCATTGAATCATTACAATATAATAATTGACATGATTTTACTTCGCTCTCAACATGACAATCATGAAGAGCGAAATCCTGTCCAGATCGACTGAAGAAAAGGTGCTGCCAGTCATGCTGGCGGACATCGAGCAGGCTGCCGCCCGCATCGCCGGCAGGGTGGCGCGCACACCACTCGTTCGTTCCAGCACGCTCTCCCAACGCACCGGTCAACCCGTCCATCTCAAGCTCGAAACATGCCAACCCATCGGCGCCTTCAAGCTGCGCGGCGCGATGAGTGCGATCCTGTCGCTGGGTGATGCTGAGCGCAAGCGCGGCCTCGTCACCGCCTCGACAGGAAATCACGGTCGCGCCGTCGCGTATGCCGCACGCGAATTGGGCGTTCCGGCCACCATCTGCATGTCATCGCTCGTTCCAGCCAATAAGGTCGAAGCAATCCGCACGCTCGGGGCCGAAGTCCGCATTGTCGGCGCATCGCAGGACGACGCACAAGACGAAGCCGAACGCCTGATCGAAAGCCGTGGCCTCACTCCGATCCCGCCTTTCGACGATGCGAACGTCGTTGCGGGTCAAGGCACGATCGGCCTCGAAATTGTAGTGGATCTGCGCGAACTTACGACCGTGTTGGTGCCTCTTTCCGGCGGCGGCCTGGCGGGCGGCATTGCCGTTGCCGTCAAGGCTTTGAAGCCTGAGATCCGCGTCATCGGCATCTCGATGGAGCGCGGGGCAGCCATGCATGCGGCGATTGCCGCCGGCAAGCCTGTCGCGATCCGCGAGGAGGAGACGCTGGCGGACTCGCTTGGTGGCGGCATCGGTCTTGCGAACCATGTGACCTTCACCCTCTGCCGCGATCTCCTCGACGACATCGTGCTTCTGACCGAAGACGAGATTGCTGAAGGCATCCGCCATGCCGCGCGCCAGGAGAACATAACCGTCGAGGGTGCCGGTGCGGTCGGCATTGCCGCCATCCTCGCAAACAAGGTCGAACTGTCAGGCCCCACTGCCATCATCATCTCAGGCGGCAACATAGACCCGGCGCTGCACCAGAAAATCGTCGCGAGGGCCGCCCCATGAGCCGCATCAGCATCCTGATGGAGAAAGACCTTCGCGCCATCGTCAAGCTCGACGTCTCCGCCGTCGATTGCGTCGAGCAGGCCTTTGCTGCGCTCGCCACCAAAGCCGTTGCCATGCCTCCGATCCTGCGCCTGGACATTCCGGACTTTCGTGGTGAAGTGGACGTCAAGACGGCCTACGTGCCGGGCTTTGACGGGTTCGCCATCAAGGTCAGCCCCGGATTCTTCGACAACCCCAAGATCGGTCTGCCGAGCCTCAACGGGCTGATGATCCTGCTGAGCGCCAAGACTGGATTGGTCGAAGCCCTTTTTCTCGACAACGGTTATCTCACGGATGTGCGCACGGCAGCCGCCGGTGCGGTCGCCGCGCGGCACCTGTCACGCCAAGACGCCTGCGTCGCGACGATCTTTGGTGCAGGCATGCAGGCGCGGCTGCAGCTCGCGGCTCTCCTGCTTGTGCGCCCGATCACAGCGGCGCGCATCTGGTCACGCGACCACGCAAAGGCGCAGAAGCTTGCCACTGACGTCGCTCGCGACCACGGGATCGAGGTCGCCGCCATTGGCGATCCGCGCGAAGCCGTCCGTGGTGCAGATACTATCGTCACGACGACGCCCGCAGAACAGCCGATCCTGATGGCTGAATGGCTCGAACCTGGTCAGCATCTGACCGCCATGGGATCGGATGCAGAGCACAAGAACGAAATCGATCCGGCCGCCTTTGCTCGGGCGACTTACGTCGCGGATCGGCTCTCGCAGACCCGCATCCTCGGCGAGTTGCACCATGCCATCAAGACCGGCGCAGTCACGCCGGACCGGCAGTTTGCCGAACTCGGAGCTGTCATCGCCGGCAAGGCAGTCGGCCGCTCGAGCGCAGATGAAATAACCTTCGCAGACCTCACAGGCACCGGCGTGCAGGATACTGCCATCGCCAATCTGGCCCTTGCCCGGGCGAAAGACGCGGGAAGCGGCCAAACGATCGAAAACGACATCAAAATGGGAGATGCAGCGTGAGCGTGACGCTGAACTTTACGCGCGAGGAATATGCCGCGCGCCTTTCCAAAACCCGTCATGCGATGGAAAAGGCGGGGATCGACCTCCTGATCGTCACGGATCCATCCAACATGCACTGGCTCACCGGTTATGATGGCTGGTCCTTTTATGTGCACCAGTGCGTTCTGGTGCCGCCGAGCGGCGAACCAATCTGGTACGGCCGCAAGCAGGACGCCAATGGCGCAAAGCGCACCGCTTACCTGCACCATGACAATATCATCGGCTATCCGGATCACTACGTCCAGTCGACCGAACGCCACCCGATGGATCTCCTGGCGCAGATCATCGATGAGCGCAAATGGGCCAACCTCACGGTTGGTGTTGAGATGGACAATTACTACTTCTCGGCAGCCGCCTTCGCATCCCTGCAGAAGCATCTTCCCAATGCCCGCTTCAAGGATGCGGCAAGCCTCGTCAACTGGCAGCGCGCGGTCAAGAGCACGACTGAACTCGACTATATGCGCAAGGCAGGCAAGATCGTCGAGCTGATGCATAAGCGCATTGTCGACGTCATTGAGCCCGGCATGCGCAAATGCGATCTCGTTGCCGAGATCTATGATGCCGGCATTCGCGGCACGTCGGAATTCGGCGGCGATTATCCGGCAATCGTGCCGCTTCTGCCGTCGGGTGCGGACGCCTCCGCCCCGCATCTGACCTGGGATGACAAGCCGATGCGCTTGGGCGAAGGAACATTCTTCGAGATCGCCGGCGCCTACAAGCGCTACCATTGCCCGCTGTCGCGTACCGTATTCCTGGGCAAGCCGACGCAGGCCTTTCTCGACGCGGAAAAGGCGACGCTCGAAGGCATGGAAGCCGGTCTTTCCGCAGCAAGGCCGGGCAATAGCTGCGAAGACATCGCCAATGCCTTCTTCGCCGTGTTGAAGAAATACGGGATCATCAAGGACAACCGCACCGGCTATCCGATCGGTCTGTCCTATCCGCCGGACTGGGGCGAACGCACCATGAGCCTTCGCCCCGGCGACCGCACGGAGTTGAAGCCTGGTATGACCTTCCATTTCATGACCGGTCTCTGGCTCGAAGATATGGGGCTGGAAATCACCGAGAGCATCGCGATCACCGAAACCGGCGTCGAATGCCTGTCGAACGTGCCACGCCAGCTGTTCGTGAAGGGCTGATGCGATGCTGACCAGCACGCCCCGCCCCTCGCCGATCACCCCTTCCGTCGATTTCGACGCGAAGGGCGTGCAGCACGGGCATCTACGCCTGCCCTATAGCCGTGATGACAGCGCCTGGGGCTCGGTGATGATCCCGGTCTGCGTCATTTCCAACGGGGAAGGCCCGAGCGCTCTTCTCACCGGTGCCAATCATGGCGACGAGTATGAAGGTCCGGCGGCCCTCTTCGAACTGGCGCAAACGCTGGATCCGGCGCAGGTGAGCGGGCGTATTATCATCGTCCCGGCGCTCAATTATCCCGCGTTTCGCGCCGGCACACGCACGTCGCCGATTGATCGCGGAAACCTGAACCGCAGCTTTCCGGGTCGCCCGGATGGTACGGTGACGGAAAAGATCGCGGATTATGTCACCCGCCATCTGATACCACTCGCCGACATCGTGCTCGACTTCCATTCGGGCGGCAAGACACTGGACTTTCTGCCCTATGCAGCAGCACACGAACTGCCCGACAAGGCCCAGGAAGCGCGCTGTTTTGATGCCGTTGCGGCTTTCGCTGCGCCCTACTCGATGAAGATGCTGGAGATCGATGCGGTCGGCATGCTCGATACGACGGTCGAAGAGATGGGCAAGGTTTTCGTCACTACCGAGCTCGGCGGCGCGGGCACTGCCAGCGCAAGATCCATCGGCATTGCCCGACAGGGCAGCCTCAACCTCCTGCGTCACGCCGGAATTCTGAAGGGGGTACCAGACGCTCGGCCGAGCAGTTGGCTGGATATGCCATCGAGCGATTGCTTCAGCTTCGCCCAGGATGAGGGATTGATCGCATTTGCACTTGATCTCGGCGATCCCGTCAGGACCGGCGAGATCATCGCCTGCGTCTATCCCATCGGAAAAACCGGCATCAAGCCGATCGAGTACCGCGCCTCCATGGACGGCGTGCTCGCGGCGCGCCACGTACCCGGCCTGATCAAGGCCGGAGACTGCCTTTCCGTCATCGCCACGATCACGGAGAAAACCAACCACAAAACCCCGTGAGATCCGAAAACGGACCACGAAAACCAAACCAGAGGAGTATTCGCATGCATATCATGAAAATCGCCGGGCTCTCTGCCCTCGCTCTTGGCATTGGAATCACGTCTGCCAGCGCGCTCACCGTCGAAGAGGTCAAAAAGGAGGGATATATCCGCGCCGCGACGGCCAACGAAGTGCCCTATTCCTACATGCAGCCCGACGGCACCTCCGCCGGCATCGGTCCTGATGTTGCGAACGCCGTGCTGAAGTCGATGGGAATCGAAGAGACCAACTGGACCGTCACGCCATTTGGCACACTCATCCCGGGTCTTAAGGCAAAACGCTTCGATTTTGCCGCCGCCGAGCAGAACATCTCGCCGGAACGGTGCAAGCAGGTGGCCTTCACCGAGCCAAACTCGTCCTATGGCGAGGGGCTTCTGGTCAAGAAGGGCAATCCTAAGGGGCTAAAAACCTACGCAGACATCGCCAAGGATCCTTCGCTCACCGTGGCTGTCGTTTCGGGCGCCAACAATGTGGACTTCCTGCGCGCCGTTGGCGTCAAGGATGAGCAGATCGTCTTCATCCCAGCCAATGCCGACGCTATCCCGACCGTTCAAAGTCGGACTGACGCGTATGCGGCGACCGAGCTGACAGTCGCCGCACTCGCCAAGGACCAGGCGCAGGTCGAGCAGGTAGCACCGTTTGAAGATCCGATCGTCAAAGGTGCACCGGTGCGCAACTACGGCGGCTTTGCCTTCCGCCCTGAAGACAAGGAGCTCCGCGACGCCTTCAATGCAGCCCTTGTCGAATTTCGCAAGACGGACGAGTACAAGAAGATCCTTCTCAAGTACGGCGTCTCAGAACAGAGTATCGCCGCGGCTGCAGGAAAGAACGTCGCCGACCTCTGCGCCGGCAAGTAATGGCAGAAGGCGCTCGATCCCAATCGAGCGCCATTCGTAAAAATCGGGAGATTTCCGGATGGGCTGGACAGCCTACCTGCCAATGCTCTGGCAAGGTGCGATCGTCACGATGACAATTACATTGGCGTCGATCGCCATCGGCGCGGTGCTCGCTTTTGTGTTCGGCATACTGCGTGTTGAGGGCGGACCGATCCTATCGGCTATCGCGCTGTGTTATACGGAGGTCTTCCGGGGCACCTCACTCTTTGTCCAGCTTTTCTGGTTCTACTATGCACTGCCGCTTGTCGGCTTGAGCTTCGACCCGATCACGACAGGCATTCTGGTGCTCGCCGCGCATGCCGGCGGCTACGGCGCGGAAATCGTGCGCGGCGCGCTCTCGTCTGTCTCAGCGCAGCAGCTGGAAGCCGCCCGCGCGCTGAATTTCAACCGTTTCCAGACGCTGTTTCGCATTTCCTTGCCGCAGGCGGTCGTCGAGATGATGCCGGCATTCGGCAATCTCGCGATCGAAACGTTGAAGCTTTCCTCGCTGGTTTCGCTTATCTCGATCGCCGATCTCACCTTCGCAGCCCAGTCGATCCGCAACATGACGCTCGATAGCGCCAGCATCTATTCGATCACGCTCGTCTGCTACTTCGCCATGTCGCTCCTCTTGATGGTTGCGATCCGTGTGATCGAGCATTTCGTGCGACGCGGCGACGTCTTCCCCCGCGGCAGCCACTCGTGAGGACTTTACCGTTATGATGTACGGTTACGAATGGGACACGACGACCTGGGTTACCTACACGACCTCGATCCTTCCCATCATCCTGATTGGTCTGACGGTCACATTGAAGGCGGCAGCCGCCGGCTTTTCGATTGCCCTGGTACTTGGCCTGGTGTTTGCCTTGCTGCGCCGCAGCCGTGTCACGCTAATCTCCTGGACGACCGCCTTCATCGTCGAGTTCCTGCGCGATACGCCGCTTCTGGTGCAGTTGTTCTTCCTTTATTACGTACTGCCCGATTTCGGCATCGTGCTGCCCGCCTTCCTCACCGGTGCGCTGGCACTCGGTCTGCAATATGCGGCCTATACGTCGGAGGTCTATCGCGGCGGCATTGAAGCCGTGCATCGTGGCCAGTGGGAAGCAGCAACCGCGCTCAATCTGACCCGTATGCAGACCTATCGCGACATCATCCTTCCCCAGGCAATTCCGCGCATCGTGCCGGYCATGGGCAATTATCTCGTGGCTATGATCAAGGAAACGCCTGTGCTCTCCGTGGTCACCGTTCTCGAGATGATGGGGCTTGCCAACATGATCGGCGAACGCACTTTCGAATATCTCGTGCCGCTGACGCTTGTCGGCCTGATCTTCCTTCTGCTGACGCTGATCTGCTCGGCAGGCCTCCACCGCTTGCAGAAAGCGCTTCCAAAAGCAGGAATACCCTTGCGATGACCAATAACATCGATCCGCCCATCATTGAGTTTTCCGATGTCACCAAGCGCTTCGGCATTCTGACAGTGCTCGACAACTTCAATTTCAGCGTTGCGAAGGGTGAGAAAGTCACGCTCATCGGACCGTCAGGCTCCGGCAAGTCGACGGTCCTGCGTATTCTGATGACACTCGAACCCTTCCAGGAAGGCAAGCTGACGCTTGCTGGTACGCCCTACCACGAGCCGGGAGGCAAAGGGCCTTTCCAAGCGTCGGAAAAACACCTGCGTCAGATCCGCAATCACGTCGGCATGGTCTTCCAGAGCTTCAATCTCTTTCCTCACATGACGGTGCTTCGCAACGTTGTCGAGGCGCCGGTGCGGGTGCTGGGAATGGCGCGGGCGGAAGCGGAGGCGCGGGCGATTGAACTGCTGCAGATGGTGGGGCTGGCGGATAAGAAGGACCAGTACCCGGCGCAGCTTTCCGGCGGGCAGCAGCAGCGTGTGGCAATTGCCCGTGCGCTTGCGATGCGTCCACGGGTTCTGCTTTTCGATGAACCGACTTCGGCACTTGATCCGCAACTGGTGGGCGAAGTGCTTTCCGTCATCCGCGGACTGGCGCATGAACATGATCTGACCATGCTGCTCGTCACTCATGAAATGCGCTTTGCCCGAGAAGTGTCCGATCGCGTCTGCTTTTTCGATAGGGGTCGCATTTGCGAGCAGGGTGCACCGGAAAAGATATTCGGCGCTCCGCAAGAGGAGCGGACGCGCGAATTTCTGTCATCCGTTCTAGGTTGATCAGGAAATTCAGCGGCAGCAAAGTCGTCGGCGGCAGCCTAAAAAATGGTCGAGCAGTCGAATGCTGCGTCCCATACGCTCGCGACCGAAGTTGCGGCATTGTCCGATCCCTCGCGCAGTTCCGGCTCGGCGTCTCTTCACCCTCCGGCAACCACAACGCAATCGCAGAACGCCATGGCGAGCGACGGCCGCGCGCAGCACAGATTTCGCTTGTTCAAGGAGGAGCAACACCTTCCCCTGCTCGTGCCACGAAACAGAAGCTGACGGCAGCGTTCAGCAGCGGTTCGTCTTCTGCTATCGCCACGGATCGGCAAGCGGCATTTGCGAGTGGATGGAGTCAGCCCCTCGGTTTGACAAGGATCAGCGCCAGAGGCGGGTGGTATTCGAGTGAAACATGAGGGGCGTACCGAGTCTGCACTCGACGACGTGCGGATCCGCGATCGACATGCCATGATGAGTCAGATGATGGCGGCCGGCCGGGGTGAGATATGACATACGAGGAATACAATGCGTTTTGCGGCATGCTGCCGGCCACGAGCTACGTCGTCCAATGGGGCGGGTCGCATGTCTGGAAAGTCGGCGGCAAGGTGTTCGCGATTGGCGGTTGGCACGACGACGAACCAAGTTTCACCTTCAAAGTCAGCGAAATTGCTTATGAGATGCTGAAGGAACAACCTGGTTTGCGGCCCGCCCCGTATCTCGCATCGCGCGGCATGAAGTGGATCCAGCACTTCGCAAAGCCCGGCCTCTCGGACGCCAGCTTGCGCGACTACATCTGCGAGTCGCATCTCATCGTCTCGCGGGGCCTCCCGAAGAAAAGGCGGCTCGAGCTAGGCCTGATGACGTCATAGACGCTGGCGGGTCCGATTTGAGAAGTGGACGCTCGACCGTTGGAATGTCAGCGTCGAAAAGGACCACGAGCAGCATCGGTAAGCCCGCTCCCTTCCGCGAGAAGGCTCCGTGGATGACCCGTCGGCCCAATGACAGCGTGCCAGATCAGAATTTGGCGAGACGTGGGCGCAAACGCTTGGGAATCTCGACGACATTTAATCTCACTCACCGCAGCTGGTACGACGCTTGTATTCGGATGGGCTGCATCCCACGAGGAGTTGAAATTGTGACGACAGATGGAAAGCCGAACTGAAGCCCAGAAGCCCGGCCACTTCCTTGATAGATTTATCCGTATTGGCAAAAATATCCTGGGCCCGCCGTATTCTTAGGGATACGAGGTGCTGTTTGGCCGAGACGCCCGTCCTCTCACGGAAGACGCGCCGAAAATACGAATAGCTGACACCAAGTTCCTGGGCGACATCCTCGACCGATACTCGCTGCGTGCAGCGCTCCATCAGGATGACGCGTGCCCGTTCCACGAGACGATCCGCCGGCGCGGCCGATGCCAGCTCTCGTTGTTGGGAGAGCAAAGCCAGAAGCTGCAAGCCGAGGGTTGAAAGAAGCGGTTGGTTGGCAAGCCCTTCCTCCGCCGCGAGGCTGTGGATCTTTTCGAAAACTGCCGCGAAATCCGGGCTCGACGGCAGCACGGAATGCGCAGGGTCAATCAATCCAGCGGTGCGGGCGAAATCGAAAGCCGTGCTGCGACATTCGATCCAGTTTTCAGTCCAGCCCAGCTCGGGATCGGGCGCGAAGCGATGCCAGACGCCAGGAAACAGAAGGACAATGGACCCGGCCTCGACCGGCTGGCGCCTGCCGCGGCGTCCGAATTCGAACAGGCCGCGTCCTTCCGCGATAAAGATGACCTGATAGGCCTGCAGGACACGGCCCCTCTTCCAGTCGAAATGATGATCGTCTGGATGGCGAATGGGAGGATATATGGAATGAGGCAGGATTTTCGTATGCCCGCTGGAGATTGCCGTGCATCCCCAGGCAGAACACAGCCGATTATCGGGTAAATAGAGGAAATAATTCTGTGTCATGTAACTTTTCCGAGGATCATTTTTTGTATGCTTCAGATCATTTTTGAAGAAATGAGCGTGATGTCAACTGGCATCGGCGATGCTACGGTTTATCAAGAGGACGGAACCGACAGCGCAAGTTGCCGCTGAAGGCAGATGATCGAACCGCAACTCCAATTGCGGCTCTGGAGGAGAAATGTCAGTGTTTTCGTTGCTGAGCGCAGCCGGGCTATGCCTGCTGCCATGCCCAGTTCATTGCCCGGCGTCGGACCGCGCATGACGGACCGCAAGCTGAAGGTTGGCCTGTTCGGGATAGGCCTTGCAACATATTGGCCCCAATTCGAGGGGCTGGAAGAAAGACTTTCAGCCTATGTCGGGCAGATGGCCGGGAAGCTTGCCCGCCCGGATATCGACGTCGTCAACCTTGGCCTGATCGATACGCCCGAAAAGGCATTGGAGGCTGGCCATCGCTTCCGCGAAGCCGATGTCGATATCATCTTCCTGCATGTGACGACCTACGCGCTTTCATCCACGGTCCTGCCCGTTGTGCGCCGGGCACGCGTTCCGGTCATCATCCTCAATCTGCAGCCGGAAGCCGCGATCGACTATCGCCGCGTCAACGCACTCGGCGACCGCACGAGGATGACCGGTGAATGGCTCGCCCATTGCGGCGCCTGCCCCGTCCCGGAACTCGCCAATGTCTTTCGCCGGTCCGGTGTCGCTTTCCACCAGGTCACGGGCATGCTGCATGGCGACGCGCATGTTGAGCGCGAAATCGCCGACTGGATCGATGCAGCCCGTGTCGCCCATGTGATGGCACATAACCGGCTTGGCGTCATGGGGCACTACTATAACGGCATGCTCGACATCTATTCCGATCTGACGGCGCAAACCGCAGCCTTCGGCACGCATATCGAAATCGTCGAGATCGACGAACTGGCGCGCCTGCGGCGCGAATTGGCCGACGAAGAGATCACGGCCTCGCTTGCGACGATGAAGGCCGAATTCGACATCGATGCGGATTGCGATCCGGCCGAATTGCGCCGAGCGGCCGCTACCGCGGTGGCCCTGCGCAAGTTCGTCGATAACAAGAAGCTCGGCTCGCTCGCCTATTATTACGAATCCACGCCCGGCCATGAATACGAGGACGTGATCACCTCGGTCATCGTCGGCTCCTCCCTGCTAACGGCGCAAGGCGTGCCGGTGGCCGGCGAATACGAGGTCAAGAACGCCCAGGCGATGAAGATCATGGACACATTCGGAGTCGGCGGATCCTTCACCGAATATTACGCCATGGATTTTGTCGAGGATGTCGTGCTCATGGGACATGACGGGCCGGGCCATATCAAGGTCGCAGAGGGCAAGACGAAGATCCGGCCGCTGAAGGTCTATCACGGCAAGGTTGGATCCGGCGTCAGTGTCGAAATGTCCGTTCGGCATGGCCCGGTGACGCTTCTCTCGGTCATCGAGCGTGAGGGCCGGATCGTGCTGATCTGCGCCGAGGGCCAGTCCGTTGCAGGACCGATCCTGGAGATCGGCAATACGAACAGCCGTTACAAGTTCGAGATCGGTGCCCGCCGTTTCGTCGAGGATTGGAACGCTGAGGGTCCGGCCCATCACTGCGCTGTCGGCACCGGACATATCGCAACGAAAATCAAAAAATTTGGCAAGCTTCTGGATATCGAGGTGGTCCAGATCTGCTGAACAGTCTCGTGCATAGGCTGGGTGTCGCCCCGGTCAACAACAGATCAACAGGTGAGGAGGACCTGACATGCCAACATGGAATTCGAAAGACCCAGTCCGCGGACGCGGCTTCAAAGGGCTGCTGATCGCAGCCGTCCTTGCTCTGGCAGGCCAGACGGCACATGCCGCCGAAATTCATCTCGACGCTCCCGCACCGACGCCGCCGGCCGAGGTGGCAAAGTTCGAGCCGATTGAACCGGGCAGCGCCAAGGATCTGACGATCGGCTTCACGCAACTCATCCTCGGCGTTCCCTTCACCGATGCGCTGCAGCGCGGTATGGAAAAGGCGGCGGAGACTGCCGGCTTCAAGCTCGTGACCTGCGATTCCAAGATGGATGCAGCAACGGCACTGTCCTGCGTCCGTCAATTCAAGACGCAGAACGTCAACGGGCTCGTCACCTTCCAAGCGGACGCGGCAGCGGCAGCCAACATCTGTGCCGAGGGACCGCAGGTTCCGGTCATCGCGATCGATATCGAACAGAAGCCCTGCCAGACCGCCTTCGTCGGCGCTGCCAATTCCTATGCCGGCGAGATCGTCGGCCATGAACTCGGCATGTATTTCGCAAAGAATTTCAATTGCGAATATGATGCTTTCGTCTCGCTGGAATCGACCGCCGTCGGTGTCGTCAACGACCAGCGCATGGGCGGCATCCGCAAGGCCTTCGAAGCCGTCTGCGGACCGGTTCAAAACCTGCGCATCATCGACACCGGTGCCGGCGGCCAGGCCGACGCTGCACAGCGCCAGTTTACCGATACCCTGACTGCCTTGCCCGGTGCCGGCAAGATCATCACCGTCGGCATCAACGAAGACGTCATCACCGCAGCTCTTGCCGCGGCGCGCACGCAGGGACGGAATCAGGACCTCTACCTCGGCGTTCAGAATTTTGATCCGGACAATTGCCAGATCTGGACCGCTCCGCATTTCATCGCGACAGCCGCCTATTTTCCCGAGCGTTATGCGAACCTGATCGTGCCCAATCTTGTCAAGGCCATCAAAGGCGGGAAGATCAACAGCCAGATCCTGGTTCCGCACGAACTGATCACGCCTGAAAATATCGCCAAGGTCTATCCGGAGTATGCCTGCAAATGACCACCGACTTCCTTGCCGTGCGCGGCATCCGGAAATCGTTCGGCCCGGTCGAGGTCCTGCATGGCGTGGACCTCGATCTTGCGGGCGGGACGATCACCGCCCTGCTCGGGGAAAACGGTGCCGGTAAGTCTACCTTCGTGCGCATTTTGGCCGGTGACCACCGGCCGGACGATGGCACAATAGCCGTGGACGGCAAGGCAGCATCCTTCCATGGCGTGAGCGATGCAAGGGATGCCGGCATAAGACTGATCGCCCAGGAGATTGCCGATGCCCCGACCCTGACGGTTGCGGAAAATATCCTGCTTGGCGCGTGGCCGACCAGGGGCGGCCTTCTTGATCGCCGCGCGATGCGGGCGATGGCACGCGAAGCGCTCGATCTTCTCGGTGCCGACTTGCCTTTGACGGCGAAAGTGGCAAACCTCAGGCTCGGCGAGCGGCAGATCATCGAGATCGCCCGCGCAACGATCGGCACCTCGAAATGCATCATCTTCGACGAGGCGACGGCTGCCCTATCGGACGCTGAGGCGCGTAAGCTCTTTCAGCTGATCCGGCGTCTGGCCGAACGCGGAACCGCTATTCTCTATATCACCCACCGGCTCGACGAGGTCTTTGCCCTGGCCGATCGTGTCTGCGTGCTGCGCGACGGCCGCGTTTCGCTCGATCGTCCAACCAGCGAGGTCAGCCAGGAACAGGTGATTGAAGCGATGGTCGGGCGGGCAGTCGCCCATACGCGCCAGTCGCTTGCCGCCCCCTCCTCCGTCGCACAGCCGGTGCTTGAGGCCGATCGCCTCGCCTCCGATGCCTTTTCGAATATCTCCTTCTCGCTGCGCCCCAGCGAGATCCTCGGCATGTATGGCAAAGTCGGCTCCGGCGTTCAGGAGCTCGCCGCATCGCTGGTCGGTGCACGGGCGTTCGATCAAGGCACGCTGATCGTCGACGGCAAGTCGGTGCGCTTTCGTCACCCCGCCGAGGCGATCGCGGCGTCCATCGGCCATTTGCCGGCCGATCGGGCAAGCGAGGGGCTTCTGCGCACCATGACGCTCGCCGAAAACCTGTCCGCACCGAGCTGGTCGCGGCTGGCGCGTTACGGCATGCTGAGCGGCGATCGGCTACGCGCAGCCTATTCCAGATGGCACCGGGAGCTGCGTGTAAAGGCGGACGCGTCCGGCAGCCAGACGATTACCGAATTGTCCGGCGGCAATCAGCAGAAGGTGTTGCTCGGCCGCTGGCTTGAGGCGGGTTCGAAAATCCTTGTCTTGACGGAGCCGACGCGCGGGGTCGATGTCGGCGCCCGCCAGGAGATCTATCGTGTGCTGGCGGAACTTACGGTCAAGGGCCATGCCATCATCATCGCGACCTCCGACTATGAAGACATCAATGCGGTCGCCAGCCGCGCGCTGGTGCTCGTGCGCGGACAGTTGATCGCGGAAATTCCGCATGAGCGTATTTCGACCGAAACCCTGACAGAGGCCGCAGGAGGCGGTGTCCATGCATGACAAGCTTCAAACCGAGGCCATGACAACCATGGCGGACACTGACGCGAATGGTGACAAGGCCAGCTTCTTTCGCAAGACACCGGAATCGGCGGCCCTTCTCGCCTTCCTGCTCGCGGAAATCGTCTTCTTTTCGTTGAGCTCGCCCTATTTCCTGACTTGGGGCAACTGGGTCAACGTGATCACCGCACTGTCCATAACTGGCGTGCTCGCTGCCGGCGGAACGATGCTGCTGATTGCCGGCCAGTTCGATCTGTCGGTCGGCAGCGGTGTTGCCTTCGTGGCGCTTGTCATGGCCCTGACCGTCAACAGTATCGGCATCGTGCCGGCAAGCGCCCTCGCGCTGGTCGTCGGCATGGGCATCGGCGTGATCAACGGCTTTCTGGTCACAAAAATCGGCGTTAATGCGCTGATCACCACGCTCGGGACGCTGGCAATCTTCCGAGGACTGACCCAGTCGATCGGCGGGGGCAAGAATCTGCTGATCGCCAATTTCGATTGGGCAATCTGGCGCCCCTTCTTCAATATCCCGCTGTCGGCGCTGGTCTTCATTCTCGTGGCGATCGTCATCGGCATCGTCCTCAAGCGCACCGTGTTCGGCCGGTCCATCTATGCGATCGGCGCCAATGAAAATGCGGCGCGGCTGGTTGGCATCAAGACGAAGCGCGTGGTCTTCTCAAGTTTCCTGTTATCGGGCGTCTTTATCGGGCTCGGCGGACTGATGAGTGCCTCGCAGCTCGGCTCAACATCCGGCACGACCGGCCTCGGTCTGGAACTCGCGGTCGTCACCGCCGTCATTCTCGGTGGAACATCGTTGAAGGGCGGCACCGGAACGATGTTCGGCACGGTGATCGGCCTGCTGATCGTCGGTGTCTTGAACAATGGCCTGACGCTGATGAACATCAATTCTTCCTGGCAGCAAGCTGCTACCGGCATTCTGCTCATTCTTGCAGTATCCTTTGACCAGTTACGGCAGCGACTCGTCGGAAGGCGCTGAGGAACCATGACGAAACAGGCAACGTTCAGGCTGCTCGACAATGTCGATGTGGCAACGCGTGACGGCGTGATCCTGAAGACCGATATCTGGCTTCCCGCGTCGGACGGCGCCTGCCCGGTGCTTCTGCAACGCACTCCCTATCGCAAGGAAACGCCCTTCGGCTCGCAATATATTTCCGCCCTGGAATTCCAGACGGCGCTACGCCGGGGTTATGCGATCGCGGTCCAGGATACGCGCGGCCGCTATCAGTCGGACGGCGATTTCGTTCCCTTCAAATTCGAAGGACGTGACAGTGCCGACACGATCGAATGGCTGCGACGCCAGTCCTTCTGCAACGGAAAGGTCGCAATGTTCGGGGCGTCGTATGTCGGCGCAACGCAGGTGCTGGCGCTCCAAGAGGATCCCGTGGGGCTGGCGGCGATTGCGCCGCAACTGACGACCGCACGCCACGGCGAAACATGGATGTATCGCGGCGGTGCCCTCGAACTTGCATTTCTGCTGCTGTGGGTGATCGAGTCGCTTGGGGCCGATCATATCCAGCATCGAATGGCGGCGATGCCAGCCGATATGCGCGACCGTGTGCAGGCGCTGCTCGAACTTTTGCAGCGAGATCCTGCTGCGGCATTCGCGAGGCTGCCAATCCTCGATGAAGCGATCACAGAGCTTGCACCCTACGTTCGCGACTGGTTCGATCCGCAGGCGGTCGACAGCAGGCCCGGAACTGACCGGCTCGACTGGACCCGAACAAACCACACCGCGATGCTCGTCGTCGCCGGGTGGAACGATCTCTTCCTGGAAGGTTCTATCGAGCTTTTTGAACAGGCGAAATCGCGCTGGGCGGGCAACAGCCAGATGCCGGACCGGCTCATCATCGGCCCTTGGTCTCATGGCAATCCGAGCGACTGGCAGGGCGAGGAGTGGCTCGGCTATGCCGCATCAAGCGTCGACCTTGTGGAAGAGAACCTGGATTTTTTCGACAGCGTTCTCCAGGGCCGTCAGCCGAGATCGCCGATGGTCCGATATTTCCGTTCGGGTTCCAACAGCTGGCACGCTGCTCCCGACTGGCCGCTTCCTGATACGATCGCCGTACCGCATTTTCTCGATTGCAGCCGAGGCGCGCTGGGTACGGCACCGGGTGCGAAAGCGACCAGCAGCTACATGTCCGATCCGTCGACCCCGGTGCCGAGCATTGGCGGTGCGACATTTCTGCCCGGCCTGCTTCTTGGCCGCAATTCAGGACCGCGCGATCAGACGGGGATTGAGACACGAGAAGACGTCCTGGTCTTTACCGGTCATCCACTTCGCGACGATCTGGAGGTGACGGGGCTGGTGACGGCGAGCCTCTGGGTCACGACTTCGGCCATGACCTGTGACTGGACGGCCAAGCTGTGCGAGGTCGATTCGGATGGAAAAAGCGTCGGCATTGTCGATGGGATCCTGCGATGGAACCGAAGCGAAGCGAGCGACGAACCTCAGGAGATCTCCATCCGCCTCGGACATATGAGCCGCTTGCTGAAGAAGGGGCATCGGCTACGGCTGCAGATCGCCTCCTCGAACTTCCCGCGTTTCGATCGCAATCCGCAGTCTGGCATCGCTTCCACTCTTGCGAGGCAATCGGATTTCGCGACGGCCGAGCAGCGCATCTTTTCCGGGACCTCCTATCCCAGCCGGCTCGTCCTGCCGGTCGTGACCGCAGCCTATCCGATAGCGGCATCACTGGCCGGGTTGGGCGACGCAGGCGGCGGTCGATCGGCTATTCGAAGAGAATGAGGCTTGCCGGAGTTGGCGGCATCGGTTTGACCATGACGCCGGCAAGGCCAGCCAGTCTTGCCATTTCGGTCAGCTCACTTTGCGTATAGGCCTGGCCCGCCGGCGTGCCGACAAGCATCTCCCAAGAGAACGCCGCGGGAAAAGGCGGCGACACGCCGTCTTCGTTCGGCACGAAATCGACCGCAACGATCCGACCATCCTCTGCCAGGCTCGAGATGATCTTTCGTAACAGTTGGGCACATGTCGGCAAATCGAAGTGGTGCAAAAAATTCGGAAGCAGGACGAGATCATAACCCGCGCCCCATTCCACATCGAAGGCGCTGCCGGCGATCGTCCGGTACCGGTCAGCCACACCGGCTTTTTTCGCATTCTGCCGCGACAGCTCCAACACCGCAGCCCAGTCGACGGCGACGATCTCCGCCGATGGAAAGGCCTTCGCAATTTCGATCCCGAAAACGCCTGGACCTGCAGCGATGTCCAAAACCTTTTTGGGAGGGCTCGGCCAGCCGGAGATTTCGCCAGCCAGTATTTTGGCGCTGAGCCCGGTAAACGAGCCCATGCCGCGCGCAAACTTCACCCAAACGGAGTTATCGGGGGACATGTTCGCAAGCCCGGCCGAACCACCGTTTCGCACGGCGGCGGCCGGATCGCGCAGAAAATTATCCAGTATTTCGGGTGCAGCGACGAACTCGACGGCAGAGCCCATATAGGCCGGCGAATTGCGATCGAGGAACATTCTGGTCGAGGGCGTCATTCGGTACTGTCCGCTCTCCTTCGTCAGGAAACCATGTACCACGAGGTAGTCGCACAGGATACGCACCCCACGCTCCGAGGCGCTTGTTGCCGATGCCAGCAATGCTGCCGTTTTGCCCTCGCCGATATGAGTAAAGAGATCGAGCTCGATGGCCGCCCTGATCGCTGCAGTCTTTCGGCATGCAAATAGTGCGTCGACTACGAGTTCGGGCGACACTACGCCGGCATGGGCGTCTTCGACGATTGTTTCCATGGGATCCCCCAGAGCCTCGACGATCTTGCCTGGCAGCGCCAGCCGCAGAAATTATGCGTATATCCGCACATTCTACAATACATACCACGCTAACCCTATCGGGTGATCGCGCCAGCTGTCCTGCCGGCCCGCCAACGTTAGAGCACCCACAGGGCGACGCCGACGTCCGACTGCTGAGGATGATATTCAAAGGACGAAAAGGCCTTCGGCGGCCGGTAGCTTCGCGGCGCGGCAACCGCCATATCGAAATCGTTGAAATCGCAGCAAAGCCTGCTATGTTCTCTTTTTGTTTCGGCATAATAATATAAAGGCCTTTCCGATCGCTGAAGCCGCCATGAACGACATGAGTTCATCACCCGTCCGAAAAATCGTGCATGTCGACATGGACGCGTTTTATGCGTCGGTTGAGCAACGCGATAACCCGGAATTGCGTGGCAAACCGATTGCCGTCGGTGGATCGGCCGCCCGCGGCGTGGTGGCGGCGGCGAGCTACGAAGCGCGCAAATTCGGTGTTCACTCGGCGATGCCCTCGGTAACCGCCAAGCGCAAATGCCCGGATCTGATTTTCGTGCCGCCGCGTTTTGACATCTACAAGGCAGTGTCCCAACAGATCCGTGAGATTTTTGCGGAATACACGCCGTTGATCGAGCCGCTATCCCTCGACGAGGCCTACCTCG
Organism: Rhizobium sp. 01L419; assembly: GCF_056400025.1. Lineage (NCBI taxonomy): Bacteria > Pseudomonadati > Pseudomonadota > Alphaproteobacteria > Hyphomicrobiales > Rhizobiaceae > Rhizobium > Rhizobium sp. 01L419. Next base: position 106,799 of record NZ_JBFTSM010000002.1, on the reverse strand, counting down.
ACGTCACCGAAAATCTCAAGGGCATGGAGATCGCCAGCGAGATTGCACTGGAGATCCGTGCAAAGATCAAGCAGGTCACCGGCCTCAACGCGTCGGCCGGGATTTCCTACAACAAGTTCCTGGCCAAGATGGCGAGCGACCTTAACAAGCCTAATGGTCAGGCCGTCATCACACCCAAGAACGGGCCAGCATTTGTCGAGGCCCTCCGGATCAATAAATTCCATGGCGTGGGGCCAGCCACCGCCGAGCGTATGCGGAAATACGGGATCGAGACCGGCGCCGATCTTAAATCGAAATCGCTTGCTTTCCTGCAGGAGCATTTCGGGAAGTCAGGACCGTATTTTTATGGCATTGCCCGCGGCATCGACGAGCGACAGGTGAAGCCCGATCGGATCAGAAAATCCGTCGGTGCCGAGGACACCTTTGTCGAAGACATCATCGATCTCGATCTTGCCACCGCAGAACTGAGGCCGCTTGCCGAAAAGGTCTGGCGCTACTGCGAGGCGCAGGGCATCGGCGGCAAGACGGTGACCGTGAAAATCAAATATTCGGACTTCACCCAGGCAACGCGCAGTCGAACGGAGGCAGTCCCGTTCGCCAACGTGGCTGAAATCCTCGACGCATCATCAGCACTTCTTGCGACCGTCTATCCGTTCAAGCGCCCTGTGCGCCTGCTCGGCGTGACGCTTTCTTCGCTGACGTCCGCGGGAGCCGGCAATACGCAGCAGCAGGCCCAGCTTGATCTCGAATTGTAACGGACGAACATCCGCCAGCTTATTTGGATCCGAACCCGGATACGCATCGCGCCGATTGCAGTCATGTCAGTTAGGGTGCACCGCAGGCTCGGTACGCCGCGGGCGAAGGCCAATGGCAACCATGGTGTAATGCCCTAGCACGATGAACGAACCTAGGAGCGACCCCAGGTGAATGAAGAAGCCAACCGTGTCCTCGTTGAAATCCCAGAATTGCATGGTTGGAAGGTTGAGCAACCGCGGCCATATCCCGAGTTCGAAAGAACTGTGCACGCCATGCACGGTAATGCCGACGGACGCAAGCCTGAGCGCCAGAGTGCGGGTGGCATTCTTCCCTGAGATGCCCAGGATGGCGCGCGCCACGTTCATGACGATCGACCAGTGCAGTCCCAGGTGAAGCGCTACGACGACCAGCGACCAGTAAGCCGCGAGAATATGGATTTCGCGGGCGGTCGCGCCGCCGACGGCAACCTGCCTGAACAGCGATTGGGAAACGAGCACACTGGTGCTCATGAGAGCGACCATGGAAACCAGGAGCGTCAGATTGAGAACCACCGTGATCCATGGCCGTGACGCGCGCCTCGTCTTCGGTAGCCTGCGCCACCAATGGCGGTTGAAGACGTTGTGAAGGAAAAGCAGAGCAAACATGACTGTTCCGACAAGTTCGTGCGTGCGGCTGTCGAGCCACCAGTAGGCCATCGCCACCACGAAGAACCCGACTGCCACAAAATCCAGAACGAGCCGGGTCAGGAACACCGGACTCATTCGAACACCTTGCCGTCGAAGGCACCGAGCGCGTCGAAGGTATAGAGGAAACTGCTGTCGGATCGCGACGAATGGCAGGACTGACAGCGGGCGGTGTTCTCGTCCATGTTCACCGACTTGTCGGCCCAGAACCACTGGAACTGCCAGTCGTCCGTCCGACGGTCTTCGTCGTAGTCCTTCCCCCAGTCTTTGCCCTTCTGCATGACAAAGTAGCGGTAGACCTTGCCGTCACGGTAGTCGACAAGCACGAAATGGGTACCATCGGGAATGGGCTGCCCCTTCCTGGCCGCCTCGAGCGCATCAGGGGTAGTCATGATGTGTTCGGTCACGTCGCCGCGACGAACCGTGGTGTAGTGGACGAGAGCCCCGAGATCAGGCGGGAACTGGACGCGGTTCTCCTCGGCGCGGACCGGATATCCAGTGAGCGTCACCAATATCGCCGCGGCCAAGGCAATGCTCTTTCTTAGGATCTTCATTCTGCAAGTCTTCCCTGACGATGCGAAGAGGTCAGGGTACGCGATGGTGCGCCGCAGCATTAGCCGATCAAACTTGATTGGCCCTATTAGGCAGGCTTATCAATCGCGGAAAGTTTTAAGCCTTGACGATCTAACCCCTGGCCCGCTGTCTGAGCGCTTCGACGAAGACCGAGAAGGCGGGCGAGGCATGTCTCCGGTTTGGATAGTAGAGATGGTAACCGGGAAAGGGCTCGCACCACGCGTCCAGTACCCGCTCAAGCCGTCCTTCCGCCACGTGTGAGGCAACCTGGTCCTCCGGAAGGTATGCGAGACCAAGGCCGGACAGCACAGCATCCAGGCGCATTGCCAGGTTGTTGAAGACGAGCTGTCCGTCCACGCGCACCTTGATCTCCCTGCCGTCACGCTCGAATTCCCATGGGAATATGCCGCCCCTCGTCGGAAGACGCATGTTGATGCAGTTGTGCCCGGTCAGGTCCTGAGGCGTCTCCGGGCGTCCACGCCGCTCGAAGTATCCGGGCGTGCCCACAACTGCCATGCGCATGTCGCCGCTCACCCGCACGGCGATCATGTCCTTGGCCACCTGCTCGCCAAGCCGGATGCCTGCGTCGTAGCGCTCCGCAACGATATCGGTCAAACCGTAGTCGACGATCACCTCGACGTTGATCTCTGGATAGTCGACGGCCAACTGGCGGATCGCAGGCGCGAGGACCAAGACGGCCGGATGTTCCCCCGCGGTGATGCGGATGTTGCCCGAGGGCCTGTCCTTCAGCTCACTAAGCGCGCTCAGTTCCAGTTCGATTTCCTCGAAACGCGGGCCGACCGTCTGGAGGAGCCGTTCCCCGGCCTCGGTCGGGGACACGCTGCGTGTCGTCCTTGTGAGAAGCCTTATGCCCAGACGCCCCTCGAGAGCGCGGACGGTCTGGCTCAGCGCCGACTGGGAGACGCCGAGCTTGGCCGCCGCCTTGGTGAAGCTCTGCTCCCGAGCAACCGTGAGGAAGGCAACGAGGTCGTTGAAATTCTCATGCGCCATTCATAAGCTCCACTAATAGGTTCATGCCGATTATAGCTGCTAATCTAATCCAGGCGCGAGCGCTAGATTCCGGATCAATGAAAACAGGCGGTCGACTGCCGCCGTATCATCGGAACCCAGCATGACAAACCATTCCGGGACACAGAGCGGCTCCAGCAAAACCGCCATCCTCGCCATCATCCTCGTGAGCTACGTCATGATCGTTCTCGAAATCTCGATCGTGCTCACCGGCCTTCCGAAAATCCATTCCGAGCTCGCATTCACCGACGCCGGACTGTCTTGGGTGTCGACCGCCTACACGCTCGCGTTCGGTGGTTTTCTGCTTCTCGGCGCACGGGCGGGCGACATCGTCGGTCGGCGGCGGATGCTGCTGGTCGGTCTCGCGGTGTTCTCGCTAGCGTCGCTCGTCATCGGCATCGCGCAGACTCCGGCGGTGATGATCGCCGCACGCGGCGTTCAGGGGCTTGGGTCGGCAATCCTCGCACCTTCGACGCTCGCGCTGCTCCAGACGAATTTCGAACCCGGGCCGGAACGCACAAGAGCCGTATCGTACTACGCTGCCGCGGCGGGCGTCTCGGCTGCCCTCGGACTGGTCGTGGGGGGATTGCTTGCGGACTGGCTTTCTTGGCGCGTCGGGTTTTTCGTCAACCTGCCGATCGGCCTCGGAATGATCGTCGCCGCCCTGCTCTATATCAGTGAAACCGAGCGGGCCACCGCCCGCTTCGATCTGGCTGGAGCGGCGGCGTCGACCGTCGGCATGATCTCCCTCGTCTACGGCGTGATCCGGTCCGCTTCGACCGGATGGGCGGACATCCCCACGATCACAGCCGTCGTATTCGGCGTCGTCATGCTCGCGCTGTTCGCCGTCATCGAATCCCGGGCCCCCCAGCCGATCATGCCGCTCAAGCTCTTTGCCGACCGGGAACGGGCAGCCGCCTATGCGGGACGGGCGCTCTTCCTCGGAGCGAATGTCGGCTTCTATTTCTTCGTCGCGCAGTTCCTTCAAAGCGTCATGGGGCTCAGCCCGGCGGCGGCGGGAGTGGCTTTTCTGCCGACGACCGTCGTGAACTTCCTCGCCGCCATGGCCGCCCCTGCCCTGATCGGCAGGTTCGGTTCGGCACGGGTCCTGACGGCGAGCATTGGCTGCGGACTGGTCGGAATGGGGTGGCTCAGCTTCGCCATCGAGGGTTCGTCCGTCGCTGCGTTGATCGTCCCCATGATGCTGATCGGTGCTGGACAGGGCGGCGCACTCGGACCGCTGACCGCGTCCGGCATCGCACGGGTACCGCCCGACAAGGCCGGAGCCGCGTCCGGTGTCGTCAATGTCGCCCACCAACTTGGGAGCTCCCTGGGTCTGGGCGCTCTCGTGGCCTTCTCCGTCGTCGGCACGGATGGGCTTTCCGGGACCGCCCTTCTCGCCCACCGCGCTGCGATGGCGTTGGAGGCGGGCACGGTGTTCATCGCGATCACGCTGCTGCTTGTCCTTGCTTTCATCATGCGGGGGCCTCCCCGCTCTGCCGCGATTAGTGCGAGGACGGCTTGAGGCTGCGGAGGATGAAGCTCATTCGCCGTGCTTATCAAGTCATGCGCATATCCGTCCCTATTCAGACAATCACAGCCTCGCCACATGGAGGCGGGGCAATCGAAGGAGCAAGACGATGAAAACCAGAACTATCGGCGGCCTCCCAGTCTCGGCGCTCGGGCTGGGCTGCATGAGCATGAGCTCGGCCTACGGCCCGCCCGCGGACAAGCAGGAGATGATCAAACTGATCCGCGCCGCCTTCGATCGCGGCGTGACGTTCTTCGACACCGCCGAAGCTTACGGGCCGTTCGCGAACGAGGAACTGGTGGGCGAGGCCCTGCAGCCGATCCGCGATCATGTGGTGATCGGCACCAAGTTCGGCTTCGACATCGACCAGAAGACGGGCGCGCGGACGGGCGGCACGAACAGCCGTCCCGAACACATCCGTCTCGTCGCCGAGAACTCGCTGCGCCGTCTGAAGACCGACGTCATCGACATCTTCTACCAGCACCGCGTCGACCCGGCCGTCCCGATCGAAGACGTCGCGGGCGTGCTCAAGGAACTGATCGCCGAAGGCAAGCTCAGGCACTACGGACTGTCCGAACCCGGTGTCGCGACGCTAAGGCGCGCCCACGCCATCCACCCGGTGGTGGCGGTCCAGAACGAGTATTCGCTATTCTACCGCGGAGCCGAAGCCGAGATGCTTCCCACTGTGGAAGAACTGGGGATCGGCTTCGTGCCGTTCAGTCCGCTCGGCGCGGGTTTCCTCACTGGCAAGATCGACGAGAACACCAAGTTCGACGAGACGGACTTCCGCAACCACGTTCCGCGCTTCTCCTCGGAAGCCCGTAAGGCGAACATGGCCCTTGTCGACGTCGTCAAAAACGTGGCCGAGCGAAAGGGAGCGACGCCGGCTCAGGTCGCGCTCGCATGGCTCTTGGCGCAGAAGCCCTGGATCGTCCCGATCCCCGGGACCACCAAGCTCCACCGCGTGGAGGAAAACCTCGGAGCTGCCGACCTGGAGTTGACGGCGGCGGACCTCGCTGAAATCGACGTCATGGCGTCGAAGATCGAGATCAAGGGGGAGCGCCTTCCTGAGGCGGCCTTGAAGATGACGGGCCTCTGACCGGCGGCAGCCCACAGAGCATACGGTTCTAAAATCATCGCCGGGCGACAGCCGTCGCCCGCGGTGGAAGAATTTTGCCGATTTCGAACAAGGAGACTGGAAAATGGAAGAGAGACCGGAGTTCAAACTCAGTCGCCGTGGCCTTCTGATGACGGCCGGAGTGCTCGCGGCAGTTCCGCATGTGAGCGTCGCAAATGCGCAGACGTTCGCCAACGCCGCATCGTCGGCGACCACCACTGGCCGGCCGCATGCGATGCCCTCGCGAAAACTCGGGACGTTGGAAGTCTCCGCCGTCGGCATCGGGGTTCAGAACATGAGCCGGACATATCAGACCACCGTTCCGAGCCGTCCGGAGATGATCAACATCATCCGCGCGGCCTTCGATAACGGCGTCACCTTCTACGACGCCGCGGAGGCCTACGGCCCGCACGAAGTCGAGCGGATACTTGGCGAGGGCGTCACGCCGTTCCGCGACAAGGTGGCGATCACCTCGAAATTCGGATGGAACATCGATCTTGAAACCGGCGAGCGTCGGCCGGGCCTCAACAGTCGACCGGACCACATCAAGCTCGCCGTCGAAGGCATGCTCAAGCGCCTCAGGACCGACCGCATCGATCTCCTTTACCAGCACCGCGTCGACCCGGAGGTACCTATCGAAGATGTTGCGGGTGCTCTGAAGGAACTGATGGACCAGGGCAAGGTGCTGCACTGGGGTCTTTCGGAAATGGGGCTTGCGACACTGCGCCGTGCCCACGCCGCGCTCCCGGTCACCGCCGTGCAGAGCGAATACTCGATGCTCTGGCACGGACCTGAGGAGAAGGTGCTGTCGCTTTGCGAGGAACTCGGCATCGGCTTTGTTCCCTGGAGCCCGCTTGGGGTCGGTTTCCTGACTGGAGCGATCGACCGGCGCACGCGTTTCGCCGAGGGCGACATCCGGGCCGTGGAGTCGCGGTTCTCTCCCGAAAACCTGCCCCATAATCTCAAGCTCGTCGAACTCGTGCGCGGCTGGGCGGAACGCAAGCAGGCCACCCCGGCGCAGATCGCCCTCGCATGGCTGATGGCCCAGAAGCCCTGGATCGTGCCGATCCCGGGAAGCACGCAGATGCCGCATATGCTGGAAAACATCGGTGCCGCGGCGGTCACCTTCTCAGGCTCCGAAATCGCAGAGCTGAACGCCGCAGTGTCGGCGATCGAGGTGAAAGGCGCACGGCTGCCGGACGCAGTGTTGCAATATTCCGGCGTTGAAGCGCCACCCAAGTCGTAGCGAACGCCAACCATCGGCTGCCGGAGCATGCGTTCGGCAGCCGACAATGTCTCGAACGTGAGGTCCATGATGAACAATGACCTGTCCCGGCGTGCCGTGCTGTTCGCACCCGCGTTGCTGTCTGTCGCCAGCGCGGCGTCGGCTGTGGAAACCAAAACGGACGACGTTCAGATAGCGCCGTCCAAAATCCTTGTGGCCTATTTCACTCGCTCGGGAAACACGCGGGTAATCGCCGGCACGCTCAGTCGGGATCTAGATGCGGATCTGTTCGAAATTCGGACGGCCCGTCCGTATCCCGACGACTACGAAGAGACGGTCGAGCAAGCGCGCAAGGAGCGCGACAGCGGCGTCGAGCCGCCCCTTCTCGATAAGGTGCGGAATATCCGGGATTACGATACGGTATATCTCGGCTTTCCGATCTGGGGCGAGACAGCCCCGTCCGCCATCCGCTCCTTCCTCAGGACACACGATCTGTCCGGCAAGACCCTGCGTCCGTTCATCACCCACGGCGGCTACGGCGTCGGTTCGAGCCCCGTGGTCCTGGCCAGCCATGCAAAGGAGACACGCATCGAGGCACCATTCGTGATGGAGGCAGACCAGGAAAGACGGACGCTGGAACAGGTCAGGATATGGTTGTCGCTTGTCGCCCGATGATTGGGTACTCGCCTGCGTCATATCACGGATCAATCACTCGTCCGCAAATGGCCGCTACGACATGCTCTACAATGGGACAGTTTTAATCGTTACAATCCCGAAAGGATTGAACTTAAAACTATCCTCGTCATACCTCCCATCGTCAGACAAGCTGTATTTGTCGCGTGCAATGGTTTCCAGGACGCCATTTTCAGTCATCTTGGTGGCAATGGCATCGATGAAGTCGGCAATTTCGATCTGATCGCCGTTTGTATATATTTTGGGGTTAGGGAGTTTCACATCGTCTATTATCACATCGGGCAAGCCGACCAGGTGAAAACCAACGGTTTCCATGCTTTCACCGGCAGTCGGATCACCAATGGGACGGCGGGCGAAAGCGAGGCGACAGGTCGATGCAAGCGCCAGCGTATCGTTCGATATCGTTGCTTCGTGAGCTTGATCGGCGAGTTCCTTCCATCGATCTATCCCGTGTGCAACCCCGGCACTCTCACCCTTGGCGGCAAGCGCACCACTATCCAGCATGAATTGCACGAAGCGCAATGCAATAGCAGATATCGCAACGGTCTTTTCCGCCACCACATGCGGCCCCAGAACATACAAGACTGACCCATGCTCTGAGACGGCTCTTTCATCCGCCTCGTTAAAAGCGTTCTCTGCCACGCGATCCCAGCAGACGGCGAAGGATTGTTTCATGCGATCGTCCGCGTTGTCCACGGAATAGCTTTCATCGATCGAAAAACCCTCAGCGAATTGGCTGATGGCCGTTTCAGCGGTTTTTCTCAGCGACGCAAGGCCATTCTTGTCACCGAGAAAGCAGATCACATGACGAGGCATCACCGTAGACCGGGTGGGTGCGGTGGCTGGGTTTTTGCCGAAGCCAGCAGACAACGCCGGCCACGCAAAAAGCGCGCTTCCAAGCAGCGCGAACAAATTCCGACGCTTTGGGTTCATCCGAATTTCCATGATTTTCGCAGGATATGACGACGTGAATAGAAACTGTTGGAGGCTCTGGTTCGCCGCACGATAACGCTTACAGCTCTAGGCGGAAACCGCAAGCGCCCACCAATATTGGTGCTTGGTATGACAATAGGACCTTTGCCGTAACCTCACTCAAGCGTCTTTGGGGATGGTGCCCTTGATGAACCTTTGGCACGTCATTTCCAAGGTCGACAATGCCGGAGACAATATGACTACCGGGGACATCAGCTTCGACGCGCTGAAGGCTCCGCGAGCACGCGCCGTTCACACTATTTCTCTTTAACGACCCGGTTCGTGAAGTGGGCGTTTCCGAGGCCGGTGCCAATCGTGAGCACCGCCCATCGCGAAACGTCTTTCACTTGGGGCAGCTGAGAAAGTCCCTGCAAGACGGCGTCATTATGCATCATTATGAAAGTGTCATGGCCGCCGATGTGCGGTATTGCCTTTTTGAGCTCAAAGGGAAGGTTGAAATGATCGCTTTCCCAATTTCCGCCCGGCAAATTCTGGCCTCCCCGAACGATTGATCCGTCGGCTTCGACAACTCCGGGACAGCCGATACCGATCAGCGGCGCTAGCCCTAGACGCGCCGACTTCGCCTTTCCTATGAGTTCGTCGAGCATGGAGGCAAGCCTGGAGATGGTTGCGGTACGGCTTGGCTCATCGTCTGCGTGGCGCCAGAGAATCGACTCCACGACACGTGTCTCGTCAAGGTTCAGGCTTTTCCCCTTGCCGAACTCGACGATGCCCGCTCGCACGTTGGTGCCGCCGATATCGACGGCCAAGATTGCTTCATGGCCATTGAGCATCCAGTCCGGCATGAGATGGACTGCGCCTATCAATCCGGCTTCGTCGGGATGATGGGCGATCGGTAGCAGCTTGACATCCAGATCAGCTGCTGTGAGCAGGAGCTGTGTCCTGGCGATCGCCAGCTCGCCGGCACGCCCCTGCCTGAACCCGCCGCCGATGACAATTTTCTCGGTTTTCGACCAGATGCGGGTTTTGAGAAATTTCTCGATCACACCTGCAAAATCCTGGGCGAAGCCTTCGATTGCGCCCATGATGACGGCGGCGGCCTCGACATCATCACCGCGCAGCAGCGCGTTTATTTTCTTTCTGGAGATATCTTTCGCCGGCGTCTTATTGAGCGGATCCTTCCCGTGTGCCGGCAGAAGTTTCCGGAGCTCGTCGACCTTCAGGGAGAAGGTCGTTTTATTGGCGTCGTCACCGAGAAAGCCGTTCTTGCCACGCAATTTGCTGCTGTATTCATCAATGATGACAGCGGGGAGTTCTGCAGCACCATGGGCCAGGGGAACCGCCCGAGCCTGCTTTTCCGATTTGGCTTTTTCCATCGATAACCTCGACACCTGGGAAACCCAAGGATGGGACAGGGTAACGCGGGGTCATTGATAGAGGTTCCCTGAACAACGAGCCGATTCTTGCCAAGACCTCTCGGCCGCGGCCGATCGAAGAAGCCATGATCGGGAACCGCAGGCCCTGCCAGGAATTCCTGCTAACGCAAGAGACAATGGAGTGGAAAACGATGACACAAGGCGACGCTGACAAAGGTGCAAGCCATTTCCTATCTTTGACATCGCTCTTTGATGATCGAGGCGCGGCTGAAGAGGCCGCCGAACGGCTGAAGGCGGCTGGCATTCCACGAGGGAGCATCAACCTGATCACAGATATGCAGGCCCCGACAAAAAAGCCGGACGATCAAAACAGCCTTTGGGACAAACTCGAAAATTTCCTGTTCCCGCAAGCTGACCATGCGGCATACAGGGAGGGCATTCGGCGAGGCGGCCATCTGCTCGCGATATCCGGCCTGTCGCCTGACCGTCACGACCTGGCGTTCAACATCCTCAATGACGCGGGAGCTGTCGATCTGGATCAACGCATCGAAACCTGGCGTTCCGAAGGCTGGAGCGATTCCCAAGACTTTCTTGACGAACTGCAAGCCCCACCCGCTATCATCGATGGCGATGTTGCAGCCTCGCTCATTGACAAAGGACGAGGCGAGGAGGTGGTTCCGGTGATCACCGAGAAACTCAAATTCGGGGAGAAGACTGATAAAAGCCGCCCCCGCGTTCGCGTTTACACCGTTGAATACGCATTGAAGAGTCCCGACGACGAAGCAGGCCCTCGTTCGCAGTGAAATGCTTCGCCTAGTCTAGCCCTCACGGCGGGTTTCGCTCTTGCGAGGCGCCAAGGTCAGCCGCGGACAGCGAGCCGACGTCCGGCTGTGAGACCTGGCAGCATCGTCCGGTCGGGTTCGGGAGGCCTGACCCGGGTACGAGATCAGGCCCGGGCGGGTTGTCGAGTGGCGGTACGAAAGGCGGCGGCACGATGGGTTCGAGCCGGGCAAATATCGCGGCCGATGAAAATCAATTTCATCAACTCGCATTCAGCCCCGTTTTCGGTTGACGGGCTCTGATTTTTGTCCCAACTTGAAGAAAATAAATTACGAAACTGGGAACATCACTAGCATGAAAGTGGGAATCATAGGGCTGGGATTCCGGCTTGGCTATCTTGGCTATGTCTTCAAGGCTATCGACAGCAGCTTCGAGATCGTCGGTTATGTCGATCCGGATCCCGCGGGGCTTCCCGAGCTGACGGAAAAGGGCGTCTCTGTCGGCAGGGCCTATGGTTCGCCGCAGGAGCTTCTCGGCTCCGAAAAGCTTGATCTCCTGATGATCGGCTCTCCCAACCATTTGCATCTCGATCATATCCGTCTCGGTCTGGAGGCTGGCCTCAAGGTCTTCTGCGAAAAGCCGATCGTGACGACGATTGCCGAGAGCATCGAACTTGCCCATCTGATGGCAAAATTCGGCCATGAGCGGCTGATGGTCGGCCTCGTGCTGCGCTACTCTCCCCTTTACAAGGATCTGCGCGCCGTCCAGGCCGAAGGCAAGCTTGGCCATATCGTGTCCATCGAAGCCTCCGAACATATCGAACCCTATCACGGCGCCTTCTTCATGCGCGACTGGCGTCGCTACGAGCGTTACTCCGGCAGTTTCATGCTGGAAAAGTGCTGCCACGACCTCGACCTTTATAATGGCGTGATCGGCGCCCGCCCGGAACGGGTAGCGAGCTTCGGCGGCCGCAAGAGCTTCATTCCCGCAAACGACCCGGCGCGCGAAGGCATCAACGATCTGGAACTCTTCCATCGCAAGCCGAGCGGCTGGATGGGCTCGGACAAGGTGTTCGACAGCGACGCCGACATCATCGACTACCAGGTGGCGATCGTCGAATATGCCAATGGCGTCGGCATGAATTTCCACACCAATCTGAATGTTCCCGACCAGTTCCGCCGCTTCGCCATCATGGGCTCGCGCGGCATGGCAGAGGGCGATTTCGTCCGCGGTTATCTCGACGTCCACGAGCAGCTGACCGGCAACAAGATCGTCGAAAACAAATATGCTGCGACCGAGCTGTCGCAGCATTACGGCGCCGACGAGCAGATGGCAGCCGATATTCTGCAAAGCGTGCGCACCGGCTCAGAACTTCCGGTCTCGACCCTGAACGCATTGGAGGCCGGCATTCTCGCCCTCGCCATGGACGAGGCAAGGATGAAAAAGACGGTCGTCGATCTGCGTCCCATATGGGACCGCTTCGACGAGGCGCTCCACGCAAGGGCGGCTTGAGGAGGCAAGAAGATGGGTGTTCAACGCAGCACGGTCATCTTCGCCTGGCTCCTTCTTTTTCCGGCCGTCCTCTACGTCACGGTGATCGTCGCCTATCCGCTACTCGACACCTTCATCCTGTCGTTCACCGACGCGTCGCTGAAGAAGACCACCAACTGGGTGGGCTGGGTCAACTACGGCAAGATCTTCAATTCGACCTTCGCCGAGGTCATTATCCGGACCTTCATCTGGACGTTTTTCTCGGTCTCGATCAAGATGATCATCGGCATCTTCGGCGCCACGATGCTGAACTCCGCAGTGCCCGGCCGCGCGCTCTTTCGCGTGCTGACCATGCCGCCATGGATCGTTCCGATGGCAATCGGCATCTTCATGTGGGGCTGGATGTATAACGGCCAGTTCGGGATGATTTCCGGCATGCTTCAGCGCTTCGGCCTCGCCTCCGGCCCTGTCGCCTTCCTTGCTGAAGGATCGACTGCCTTCTGGGCAACGATCATCACCGATGTATGGATCGGCGTTCCGATGGTTACGCTCTATATGCTGGCCGCCATGCAGGCGATCCCGCAGGATCTCTACGAGGCAGCCTGGACGGATGGCGCCGGACGTTTCTATCGTTTCCGCCGCATCACTCTGCCGCTGATCGTGCCCTCGATGATCACCATGTCGATGCTGTCGCTGATCTCCACCTTCAACTCCTTCGACATTATCTGGATCCTGACGCGGGGCGGCCCGAGCGGCGAGACCACGACGATGATCATCGATACTTATCGCACCGCGATCGGTTCGAACAAATATGGCGAAGGCGCAGCGCGCGCGGTACTGATCTGCATCTTCCTGTCGATCTTCTGCGTCTGCTATTTCCGCATTACCAGCCGCCTTTCTTCCGGAGACAAGCGATGAAGACACCCCATCTGCTGATCAATCGGTACAAATGGTATGAAGTCATCGGCATCTATGCCGGTATCCTGGTGTTCCTCACTTTCGTTCTCGCCCCCTTCGTCGAGGGTTTTCTCGTCTCACTGAAGCCTCTCAGCCAGCTGTTTTCCTCCCCCTACCGGTTCATTCCCGAAAACGGCTCGTTTGAGGCCTACCGAACGATGTGGGTCAGCGTACCGGGCTTTGGGCGCTATATCTTCAATTCCTTCTTCATCTCGACCGTCGTCACTACCGCTGTGCTGATCCTCGTCGTTCCGGCCTCCTACGCCTTCGCGCGCTTCGAGTTCAAAGGCGCCGGGCTGCTGCTTGGGGCGTTCCTGGCTGTCAACATGTTTTCGGGCGCCGTGTTGCTCATTCCACTCTTCCGGCTGATGCGCTCGTTCGGGCTGTTGAATACCTATTTCGCCATCATGGTCCCGGGCATCGCCTTCCTGATCCCCTCGGCGATCTGGCTACTGCGCACCTATATGATGCGTATTCCGAGGGAATTGGATGAAGCAGCCTTCGTCGACGGCGCCAGCCATTTCTACACGCTGCGGCGCGTCATCCTGCCGATCGCCATGCCCGGCATTACAGTGGTGGCGATCACCACCTTCATCGGATCCTACGCCCAGCAGTTCATCTACGCCCTGACCTTCAATTCCAAGACCGAATTCGCGCCGCTGCCAGTCGGGCTCTTCGCCTATTTCGGTCGTCAGGAAGTCGTTTGGAATGAGCTGATGGCGGCAAGTTTCGTTGGCATCGCGCCAGCGATGATCGTGATTTTCTTCCTTCAACGGTATCTCGTCAGCGGCCTGACCGCTGGCGCGGTGAAACAGTAAGACAAAACTAGAACCACCAGAGAAAACGGGAGCTAAAAAGTGACAATCCAATTCAAGACCGGGCTCATTGCCCTCGCCCTGCTCGGTTCCACCGCGCTCGGTACCATGACTGCTCATGCCGCTGACCAGGAAATCAGCTGGATCTATTGCGGCGACAAGATCGACCCCATCCATGAGAAGTACATCAAGGAATGGGAAGGCAAGAATCCCGGCTGGAAGGTGACGCCGGAAGTTGTCGGCTGGGAACAGTGCCAGGACAAGGCGACGACGCTTGCTGCAGCAGGCACGCCGGTCGGCATGGCCTATGTGGGCTCGCGTACGCTCAAGGAATTCGCCCAGAACGAATTGATCGTTCCGGTGCCTATGACCGACGAAGAGAAGAAGAGCTATTATCCCAACATCGTCGATACCGTCACCTTTAACGATACACAGTGGGGCGTGCCGGTCGCATTCTCGACCAAGGCCCTCTACTGGAACAAGGATCTCTTCAAGCAGGCCGGGCTCGACCCTGAAACGCCGCCGAAGACCTGGGCTGAAGAAATCGCCGATGCCAAGGCCATCAAGGAAAAGACCGGTATCGCAGGCTACGGCCTTCCGGCCAAGACTTTCGACAACACCATGCACCAGTTCATGCATTGGGTTTACACCAATAACGGCAAGGTCATCGATGGCGACAAGATCGTTATGGACAGCCCGGAAGTGCTGGCTGCCCTGCAGGCCTACAAGGACATCATGCCCTACTCCGTCGAAGGCGCAACCGCCTACGAACAGAATGAAATCCGCGCCATCTTCCTCGACGGCAAGGTCGGCATGATACAGGCAGGTTCGGGCGCTGCTGCCCGCCTCAAGGACACCAAGATCAACTGGGGCGTCGCGCCGCTGCCGCTCGGCCCTTCGGCCAAGGGTGAAGGCACGCTGCTGATCACCGACAGCCTGGCAGTATTCAAGGGCACGGGCGTCGAAGAAAAGGCGGCAGAATTCGCCAAGTACATCACCTCGCCGGGTCCTCAGGGTGAATACGAGCTCCAGGGCGGTGCTGGCCTGACCCCGCTGCGTCCGTCCGCCAAGGTCGACGAATTCGTCAAGGCCGACCCGTCGTGGAAGCCGTTCATCGACGGCATCGCCTTCGGTGGTCCCGA
Organism: Rhizobium sp. 01L419; assembly: GCF_056400025.1. Taxonomy (NCBI): domain Bacteria; kingdom Pseudomonadati; phylum Pseudomonadota; class Alphaproteobacteria; order Hyphomicrobiales; family Rhizobiaceae; genus Rhizobium; species Rhizobium sp. 01L419. The sequence continues at coordinate 91,698 of NZ_JBFTSM010000002.1, read as the reverse complement.
GCCGCTCTTCACCGACTACAAGGGCTTCCAGAACTCGATGATCGAGATGGTCCAGTCCGTCGTTACCGGCAAAGCCGAACCGGAGGCCGCTCTGAAGAAGGCTACCGGCGAGATCGAAGCCTTCAAGTAAACCGACGGTGAGGATCGCAGGTCAAAGATCTGCGATCCTCACCGACCACCTCATATTCGTTCAGGCCGGGACCGGAGACAGATTTTTGGGACAGCTTCAGCTCAGTAAGGTTCAAAAATTCTATGGCGACTACGAAGTTCTCAAAGGCGTCGAGCTCGACGTCCGGAACGGCGAGTTCGTCGTCTTCGTCGGGCCTTCCGGATGCGGCAAGTCTACCCTCCTGCGCATGATCGCAGGTCTCGATGCGACGACCAAAGGCGACATCATCATCGATGGTGTCAGGGTCAACGACCTGCCGCCCGTCAAGCGCGGCATCGCCATGGTCTTCCAGTCCTATGCGCTCTATCCGCATATGACCGTTTTCGAGAATATCGCCTTCCCGCTGCGCGTCGAGAAGATGGAGGAAGAAAGGCTCAGGGCCAAGGTCGAGAACGCCGCACGCATCCTGCATCTCGACACCAGACTGCAGCAGAAGCCCGGCATGCTGTCCGGCGGACAGCGTCAGCGCGTGGCGATCGGCCGGGCCATCGTTCGCGAGCCGAAGATTTTCCTGTTTGACGAACCGTTGTCCAATCTCGATGCCGCGCTTCGCGCCGACATGCGCATCGAACTCGCCAAACTGCACCGGCAGTTGAAAGCGACGATGATCTACGTGACCCATGACCAGGTTGAAGCCATGACGATGGCCGACCGCATCGTCGTGCTTGATGTCGGCAATATTTCGCAGACGGGTGCACCGCTCGAGCTTTACCACAAGCCGGCCAACCAGTTCGTTGCCGGCTTCATCGGCAATCCGAAAATGAATTTCCTGCCCGTCGCCTGCACGTCTGCAAGCGAAACAGGCGTGACCGTGGAATATCTCGGCCAGACGGCGACCCTTCCGGTGACACCGCGCGACGGCATGATCGGCAAGGCGCTGACGCTCGGCATCCGGCCCGAACATATCCAGCTCGGTTCCGGCAACATTTCGCTGACGGTCACACCGAGCGTCATCGAGCGGCTTGGCGCAAACACGGTGGCCTACGCCGCGCTCGGCGGCGAAACGGAAAATTTCTGCGCGATGCTGCCCGGCAGTGTCGGCATCCGCGCCGACGCGCCGGTCGCCGTCGGCATCAACGCCGTCGATTGCCATCTCTTTGACGATAAGGGGATCGCCTTCGAACGTCGGGTCGAACTGACCGATATCGACATGAACCTGCTTGCGCCGGCAACGGCCTGAACGGCCGATAATGGCTACCAGACGAGCCCGCGCGCGACGACATCCTCGACGCGCGTGACGACGCCGTTGCGATGAAAGACCATCGTGTCGAACAGGTTGGAAACCACGCAGGTGTGGTTCGGAATGATGAAGAGCTTTTCCCCGATCTGCGGGCGTTCACCGCTGCAGGCCGACAGGTCGATAACGCCGTGCTCTTCCGAGAGGCTGGCAATCCTCGCCTCGGGATGGCCGACGACGAGGCCGAAATCGGCAAAGCCCTGAAGATCGGAGGTGAGCGCCTTCGAGCCCGCATCGATGACGGCGCGGTCGGCATTCGGGCGCGATACGACGGTCGCCACGACATGCATTGCACATTCGTCCTGCGTGCAATGTCCCGTCCGGATCATCTGGCGGTCGTTGTAGATATAGGTTCCGGCCCGATGCTCCGTCGCCGACCTGACCAGATGTGCATCAAAAAGGCTCGGCGTGCCGCCATTGCTGACGATCGAGCAGGCAATGCCCTCGGCGGCCAGCTGTTTCAACGTCGCCTGGATGAAGGCTTCGACGGCCTCGGCAGACTGCGGCTTCGGATAGGTGAGAATACCGCCGAATGTCAGCCCGCCGGCTGCGGCGATCCGCCTCGCGAGCGAAACCGCCTGCTCCGGCGTCTGGACGCCGCAGCGTGCGCCGCCGGTATCGCATTCGACCAGAACAGTAAGCGGCTTGCGGCCGGAAAAATATGCGGAGAGACCATCGACCGTGATGTCGCTGTCGGCGACGACCTTGAGGCCGGAAATGCGATCATTGAGGGCGGCGAGCCGCTCGAGCTTCTGTGGCCCCAGAATATTGAAGGTGATCAGGATGTCCTCGAAACCGGCTTCGGCAAAAACCTCGGCTTCGCTCACCTTCTGACAGTTGATGCCCTTGGCGCCGGCCGCGACCTGCGCTGCGGCAAGTGCCGGTATCTTGTGCGTCTTGATATGCGGGCGGAAATTCAGCCCGTGCTCGTCCATGTAGGACTGAACCCTTGATATGTTGGCAGCCAGCCTGTCTTCGTCGATGATCGGGCGCGGCGTCGAAAGATCCGCGATCCTGTCCCCAACCCTGGCGACGACGGCAAACCGGTTATCATGCATCTCAGGCGGCTCCGCGTTCGGTTCCATGAGGATCGGCCACGATCGGCCAGATGGTCTTCGGCGCCCGGCGATAGTGGGTCGTCGCCGGATTGTTCGGATAGGGTGTCCCGGCCGAACAATACAGGATTTCGGCGGCAATCTTCGAGAAGGAGGCGAAGAAGTGGTTGGTCGATTTGATCACCAGGATCTTCTGCCTGGTCGGATCGATGCCCATCACCGAAAACAGGCTCGGATCGAAGCTTTGCGCCCGGGTCGAATTGAGAATGATGTCGATGCCGTTCAAGACGATATGGGCCGCATCGCCGAAAGGCGCGAGGCTTTCACCGAACCGCATCTCGGCATTCTTCACCAGCTTGACGATCTTGACCGTGCCGTCGACGGGATTGCCTGTCCCGGGTGCCGATTTAGCGCCGAAGCGCAGCGGAATTTCGGCCCCTTCGCCTGCGGCAAAGCAGATCTGCACGGCGATCGGATCCCAGATAGTGCCAATTGCGGCACTTGTTACGCCGCGGGCCAGAAGCTCCTCGAGAATGACGGTGGCGTCTCCGGCGGTACCGCCGCCCGGATTATCCCAGACATCGGCAATGACGACTGGCCAGGCTGTCGCAGCCATCGCCCGGGATACGGCTTCCTTCTCATCGATCTGCGGCACCATGAAGGTGCCGCGCTTGGAAAAGAGCGCCATCCCGAGTTCGCGTGCCAGAGCCGCACCCTTTTGCGGATTGTTGTCGGTGACGACAAGCAGCTTGGTGCCCATCTCCGGCACGTCGCCAACCATGAAACCATGGACGACGGAGATCGACAGGACTTCCGGATCTTCCTTCTCGATCCGCATGATCTTGTCGACGAAGGAGCGCATTGGATCGCGCGACGTCGGAAAGACATCGATCATCCGGCAATCGAACACCGAATTGACGGGCTTGACCCTGCCTTCCAGCGCATCGACGGCGATGCGCCAGAGGTCCTCGGCGCGATCGACGAAATCCGTATGCGGGAATTCCTTGAAATAGACGGCGAAATTCAGCGCCTCGATGCGTTTCCTGGTGAGATGGCTATGCGGGTCGAGTTCGGCGCAGATCAGGACATCAGGCCCGACGATGTCGCGCATTTGGGTCAGCAGGTCGCCTTCCGTGTCCTCGTATCCCGCTGCCACCATTGCCCCATGCAGGCCCATTACCACGGCATCGACAGGCATTGCGGCACGGAGCTGGTCGAGGATTTCGTCGCGCAGCCCTTCATAGGCCTGGCGGTTGACGAGACCGGCAGGGTCTGCCCAGGCCGCCGTACCCTCGATCAGCTGCCAGCCCTTTTGGGCGGTGACGCGACGGCCGACGGTGAGCGGCGCGGTGCAGAGTGTCGGTGTTTCCGGATGCTCGCCGGGCGGCGCATAGAGAGAGGCCTCGAAGGCGCGGCGATCCACGCAGATCGGGGAAAACGTATTGGTTTCGGTCGCGAGTGCTGCCGTAAAAATGCGCAAGTGAGTTGGCCTTGTTTCGTCGGCCCCGCTTCAACCCATTGGGTTCGGCAGGTAGCCGGTAAATCCGCAAATCTTCCACCGTCGCTCGTGGAGCTTGCAATAATAGAGCGTCTGCCACTGCATGACGTCGCGGGTGCCATCGCTCTTTGTCAGGCCTCCATCGAACTTCTTGCGGACAAGCGCCATGTCGCCCTCGATCTCGATATCCTCGAGCGTCGTGGTGGTGAAGATCGCCGTACGGGTATCCTCGGCGAAGCTCTGCGTGGCAAAGTCCTTTGCCTGCTTCAGCCATTCGTCGCGATAGGCCGAAAGGGCCGGGAATGCCAGGCGCCACTTGTCGGGGCTGACCTGCCTGCGGCCGTCGATGCCGATGAAGCCCTCCTCGACGAAATCATCCTCGACCATCGACCAGTCGGCTGCCAGGAATGCGTCGATATCGCGAGGTACGAGCATCTCCCAAATGGCGTGCCGTGCAGCATCGGAGGACGGGAAAGGATTCTTGAAAGGATCGCGCATTCTCGGCCCCGAATTGAAATTCTTTTCATAAATGGCGTTTTTCTCTGGTCAAAATCCGCTTTCTATGGTCCCTTGTCAACTTATCAAGAAAATAATTTGCAGGAACCCCAGCATGTCCATCAAGCGATATGGCACTGTTCAAACGGGCGCCGGCGGCAAGGCGCTGCCTTTCGCGCGCGCTGTCGAGGCCGATGGCTGGCTCTACGTTTCGGGCCAGGTAGCAATGGAAAACGGCGAGATCATCGACGGCAATATCGTTGCCCAGACGCACAAGACGATCGCCAATGTGCTCGCCATTCTCGATGAAGCCGGTTACGGCGTCGAGGATGTCGTGCGCGTTGGTGTCTGGCTGGATGATCCGCGCGACTTCTGGACCTTCAACAAGATCTACCAGGACTATTTCGGCGCGCATCCGCCTGCCCGCGCCTGCGTCCAATCGTCGATGATGGTGGATTGCAAGGTCGAGATCGACTGCGTCGCATACAAGAAGAAGGTCGACTAGGAGATCGGCAGGGAGGAACCGGCTTGGATATCTTTTCGACATTGCAGGAAGACAAGAGCCGACTCTCCGCCTCCGAGAGCCGCATCGCCGAAATCGTCATCAATGATTTCGAATTCGCCGTGAATGCCTCGATCATCGAGCTTGCCGAACGTGCGGAAGTGTCGCCGCCGACGGTCACCCGTTTCTGTCGCCGGCTCGGCTGCGAGAGCTTTTCCGATTTCAAGGTGCAGCTTGCCCGCACCGCCCATGTCGGCGTGCGTTACCTGAAGCCGGAATCGAAGAGCCACGCTCCCTCCGACGTCGCGCAGGATATCATCACCAAGGCGCAGAACGCACTGTTCCTGCTGCATCGCTCGCTGGACCTGACGGCGATCGAAGCTGCCGTTGCGCAGATCGCCAGGGCGGAGATGATCTATGCCTTCGGTTCGGGCGGCAATTCCTCGATGATCGCCGACGAGCTGCAGAACCGGCTCTTTCGGCTTGGCTTGCGTGCCACGTCCAGCTCCGACCACAGCATGCAGCTGATGATGGCGGCGGCTGCAAAGCCGGGCGACGTGATCATCGGTTCGTCCTTTTCCGGACGCAATGCCGAGCTGGTGCGGGCCTTTGCGCTCGCACGCGAGGGAAAGGTCAGGACCATCGCGCTGACGCAGACCGACAGCCCTGTCGCCAGCGCCGCCGAGATCGTCGTGCCCATCGATCTTCCGGAAGGTACCAACATCTATCGGCCGACATCGACGCGCATCGCCTATATCGCGACCGTCGATATCCTGGCGAGCCTCGTCGCCTATGCCATCCAGCCGAAGGCATTGACGACGCTCAGACGCATCAAGCAACAGCTGGTCGCGCACCGCGATGGCGACGACAACAAGCAGTTGCTCGGGGACTGATAAACAGAAGGAAGCGGCAATGACGCAATCGGTGGCCATCGTAACGGGTGCAGCAGGCGATATCGGCGCGGCGATCGCCGGCCGGCTGAGCGACGATCATGACGTCATCCTGCTTGCCGATATCGATGCCGGCGCTGCGGCGGCCACGGCCGGCAGGCTTGGACCGACCGACCGCTTCATTGCCGTCGAATGCGATGTGACCAGCGAGACCAGCTGTACGGCTCTTGCCGGACGCGCTGCCGAACTCGGCAGCCTGCGCACGCTCGTCAACAATGCGGGGGCTGCCCGCGCCGTCAGCCTGCATGACACGACGCCGGAGATCTGGCGCGCCGACAACGCGCTCAACCTCGAAGCGGCTTTTCTCTGCTTCAGGGCCGTCGCGGATCAGCTGAAGATGTCGCGAGGCTCGGTGGTCAATATTGCCTCGGTCAACGGTATGAATGTTTTCGGCCATCCGGCCTATAGCGCCGCCAAGGCCGGTCTTCTGCATTTCACCCGGCTTGTCGCGGTCGAATACGGAAAATTCGGGATCCGCTCGAATGCGGTCGCCCCCGGAACGGTCAAAACGCAAGCCTGGGAAGCCCGGGCAGCCGCCAATCCCAATGTCTTCGAGGATGCCCGCCGCTGGTATCCCCTGCAGCGCGTCGTCGATCCCAAGGACGTCGCCAATGCCGTCGCCTTCCTCGCTGGACCACAGGCAGCGGCGATCACCGGCATCTGCCTGCCTGTCGACTGTGGCCTGACGGCCGGCCAGGCCGAGCTCGCCCGCACCTTTTCGCAGTCCGAGCACTATTGAACAGCCCAAGAGAATTGAGAGGAACGAGACATGAAACCGGCCTGCTACCGCCTGGAGAACAGCTGGAACCCTAATGGCGGACCGAATGGCGCGTTCACTTTCACGCTTTTCAATCTTTCCGATAAGCCGCTTTCCGGTTTCAGGTTCGTCTACACGTCACTCACCCGCGTCATTGACGCGAACGCCTGCACCAACGCCACCTTTCTCAGACGCAACGCCAATTTCCATGAATTTGCGCCACCGGCCGGATTGGCTGTCGCTGCCGGCGAAAGCTGGACCTTCACGGTCGCCGGCCTGCATCGTCCGGCACGCCACTGCACTGACGGAGCCAAGTCCGCCTATCTGACGCTGTCATCGGGAGAGCATCTGCCGGTGGCCGTTTCCGATCTGCTGCTCGAGGGCCGTGTGAGCGAGCCTCCGCCCGTGCTCCTGCCCGAGGGCCGCCTCGATCTGCCTTTCGCATTGCAGCCGTGGCCGGCCGAGATCGACGCCAAGCCGGGCGACGACTTTCCGGTCGTCCTCTTTCCCGAGGGAGCGAGCGCCGAGGAATTGGCGGCGATCTCCGAGGTCATTGCCCTGACGCACCGCCTTTTCGAGAGCGACCATTCGGTTTTCAATCTCGTGGCCTCGCCGCAGGGCCGGTCACTCGCCTTCGAGATGGACGCCGGGCTCGATGGCGAAGCCTACCGGCTGCGCTTTGCCGCAGACCGCATCACGCTTTCCTATTCGGGAGCTGCCGGCCGCCAATATGGCCTCACTTCGCTTGCGCAATTGCTGAACGGGGCGCGCGTGAGCAAGGGCAAATTCCGCTTTCCGGTTTCCGGAACGATCTTCGACCGGCCGCGCTACAGCTGGCGCGGGTGCCATCTGGACGTCTCCAGGCAATTCTATCCGGTTGTCGACGTCAAGCGGCTGATCGACATCCTTGCCTGGTTCAAATTCAACATCTTCCACTGGCACCTGACCGATGACGAGGCCTGGCGCCTGGAGATCAAGGCCTATCCGCAGCTGACGACTACGGGCGTGCTGCGCGGACCGGACGAACCGCTTCTGCCGCAGCTCGGCAATGGCGCAGAGCCCGCCGGCGGCTTCTATTCGCAGGACGATGTCAGAGACATCGTCGCGCATGCCGGCGCCCTCCATGTCGAGGTCGTGCCGGAGATCGACATTCCCGGCCACAATGCAGCGACACTGATCGCCCTGCCCGAACTGACCGACGGCCAGGAGGCCCCGGAAAGCTACCATTCGGTTCAGGGCTATCCCAACAATGCGCTGAACCCGGCCGTGCCGCTGACCTACGAATTCCTGGAAAAGGTCTTCGACGAAATGGTCGAGCTGTTCCCCTCATCCTACATCCATATCGGCGGCGACGAAGTGGCGAACGGTTCCTGGCTCGCCTCGCCCCGTGCCAAGAAGCTGATGGCCGATGAAGGCATTTCCGGCACGTTCGGACTGCAGTCCTTTTTCCTGAAGCAGGTCAAAACGATGCTCGACAAGCGCGGCCGCAAGCTCGCGGGATGGAACGAGGTCGCCCATGGCGGTGGGGTTGCCGCAGAAGACAGTCTGCTGATGGCCTGGGAAAATCCACAGGTCGGCATCGAACTTGCCGGCCAAGGCTATGATGTGGTCATGACCCCCGGCCAGGCCTACTATCTCGACATGGTCCAGGCCGAGGCCTTCCAGGAACCCGGCGCAAGCTGGGCCGGCACCGTTCCGCCAGCCCACACCTATGCTTATGAGGCAGCCGGCGAATTCCCCGAAGAGCTGAAGCACAAGCTGAAGGGTGTCCAGGCCTGCATCTGGTCGGAACATTTCCTGTCACGCGGTTATTTCAACCGTCTCGTATTCCCCCGTCTTCCGGCAATTGCTGAAGCTGCCTGGACGCCGAAGGCAGCCAAGGATTGGGACCAGTTCGCGGCGATCGTGCCACTGAGCCCGACACTTTGAGATGGCAACGTATGCCGCAATCGGTGCGGCGATCCCTAATCGGAAGCTTATTGCGCCGCTTCTGACCCCGACAAGGGTATGAAGCGTTTGACCCGCCGGGACATCGGATAGCTGATGAATGTAAGACCGAGGCGCGCGGCCTTTCCCTTCGGCAAGGATTTCGGCTACACGACGCATGCCTGCCTTCCAAAGCACTTGCATGCCAGATCCATGGCGGTCCTGGCGAGGGCGGGACGTTCCCGTCCCGCCTGGCGCGCTCCAACCCGTTGACGACCATCATGAACCGCTTGATCCCCGACGTTTTCCGTAATCCTGCAATCCGCGTGAGCATGATTGCCATTTTCACGTTCGGATTTGCGGGCGCGACGACGACCCCTTATCGATCCGTGGTCGGTATCCTCGAACTCGGCCTGTCGAACGAGGTTTACTCTGCGCTGATCTTTGCAGCGGCGGCCGTCAACGTGATTGTCAGCATTCTTTTCGGCAATCTTGCCGACCGGCTCGGGGAATATCGCACGATGATGCTTGTCGCGGCGACGTTCGGTGTTGTCGGCTATGGCGCCGTCTACTTTTTTCCCACTCAGGGAATCTTTGTCCTCAGCGCGCTTCTGCTGCTGCCGGTCTATGGCTCGCTGAACTCGTTGCTCTTTGCCAATGTGCGTGCCGCAGCCAGGGGAATGGCGCCTGGCGAGGTGGCGACCGTCAATTCCGGTGTGCGGGCGATGATCTCGCTCTCCTGGGTGCTTGTTCCGGGGCTAACGGGCGTTCTGCTGTCCTCCTCGCCCTCCATGTTACCGGCCTATCTCTTTGCTTCCATGTCCTGCCTGGTCTGTCTCGGGCTCGTCGGCGTCTTGCTGCCACGGCAAAGCGGCACGGACAATGCCGCCACGCACCATCTCTCCTATCTTGCCGCACTCGGCCAGGTGATCTCTCCGAGGATCATCAGCCGGGTGATGGCGGTCGCGCTGATCAGCAGCACCTTGCATGTGAACGACGCGATACTTCCCCTCGTCGTCACCGGCGCCGCCCACGGCACGGTCGCCGATATCGGTATTCTGGTGGGGATCGTCGCACTCCTGGAAGTGGTCTTCATCATCGTCTGGTCGCGCATGCTGCGCATTGTCGGCCAGCTTGCAGCCCTTGTCCTCGGGGCATTGATCTACGCGGTCTATCTGATCCTTCTGGCTTTTGCCGATCAACCCTGGCATGTCTACGCGCTCACCCTCATCAGCGGCATTGGCGCAGCGTCGCTCATCTCCATTCCGATTACCTACCTTCAGGACCTGATCGCCGATCGGCCCGGTCTCGGCAGCGCGCTGATCTCCGTCAACATCTTCCTCGGCGCCGGGCTGAGCGCCGTCCTCTTTGCGGCAGGGACTGCCATCACCAGCTATTCCGGCACGGCGGTGGTCGCTGCTTTCTCGGGGCTTGCCGGGACGGCGTGGCTGCTGTTTCTCGACCGGCGGGCCTCACGGTCCGCAGCCGGTAACGATTGAAGCGACCCTCGGTGCGCGAGACAACGCCTAACTTACCCCATTCAGAACGACCATCTTGTCATCGGCCATCTCCTGCATCGTCCAGGGGATACCGCCGACGCCATAACCGGACTGGCGGCGACCTGCGAACGGCATCCAATCCGTCCGAAACGCAGTGTGGTCGTTGATCAGAACGGCGGCTGCATCCAGACGTTTCGCCGCCCGGAGTGCGACGGCGATATCCGAGGAAAATACGCTCGCCTGAAACGCATAAGGCAAGGAGTTGGCAATCCGAACCGCATCGTCGAGGTTCTGGTAACCGTAAACACAGGTCAGCGGGCCGAAGACTTCGAGCAGCGAGACCTTTGCGTCCGCCGGCGGATTGATCAGGACCGAGGGCAGCAGCGTCGTGTCCGAAAGACGCCCACCCCCGAGCTGCCTTGTTCCGGTATCAACCGCTTCCCGGATCCAGTTCGACACCCGCTCCGTTTCGCGTGGCAGGATGAGTGGGCCCACTTCCGTTTGCGGCAACGTCGGATCGCCGACCCGAAGAGCCGCGACCCCGGCGGCAAGGTTGTCAGTGAACGGCTCCAGGATGTCCTCGTGCACGAATATTCGCTGGACCGATACGCAGACCTGCCCCGCATGATAGTAACCGCCTTTGATAATAGGGCCGACGACCGCGGCCGCATCTGCACTTCGATCAACGATGACAGGTGCTGCGCCGCCATGTTCAAGTGCACATCTCGTACCGGGCGGCAGCTTGCTCTTGAGATACCATCCGACTTTCGCCGATCCGATGAAGCTCAGAAACGCAACGCGGGGATCGGTCGCAAACGATTCAGCAAGGGCGTTGTCATCGGTGACGAAGGTTTGACACCAGCGCTCGTCCAGGCCGGCCTCCCAAAGCAACTTTACGATTTCGATACACGAGATCGGCGTCGTTGCAGCAGGCTTTACGATAACGGGGCATCCGACGGCGATGGCAGGCGCAATTTGATGGACGATGAGATTGAGTGGATGGTTGAATGCCGAGATCGCCGCTACAACACCAATCGGCTCCTTGGTCGTGAAGGCCCACCGATTGAGACTGGCGGCAGTCAATCCCATCGGGACTTCCTTGCCGCCGAAGTTGCGGATCTCATCGGCGGCATTGACCAGCCCGTCGATCGCTCGTGTGACTTCGATGATCGCGTCCGCCAGCGGCTTGCCACCTTCCCGCGCGATCATCATTGCGAAGCGGTCGCGATTGTCGTGCAGGAGCGCTGACGCCTTTCTGAGGATCGTCATGCGCTGATGGGCAGGCAACCACCCCTCGCGATCGGCAAAGGCTTTCGCGGCAATATCCAGCTTGCGGTCAATTGAAGCGGCGTCATCTGTGGGCAACTCGGCGATGATCGCCCGATCGAATGCCTGATAAACCGTCAGGGTAAGCGACATTTCATGCCTCCAGTATTGCCGGCAGCCGTTCGCGCAGCTCTTTGACCAGCACACGTTCATTTTCCGAGTAGTCGATGGGGACATTAATTAGATGCACGCCCCCACCCTTGAAGGCATCCTCGAGCACCTGCTTGAACTGGCCGATTTCATCGACCCTTGTGCCCTTGGCGCCATAGGATTCCGCATATTTGACGAAGTCCGGATTGCCGAATGTCATTCCGAAGTCCGGAAATTCGTCCACGGCCTGCTTCCAGCGGATCATCCCGTAGGCGTCGTCCTCAATGACGAGAATGACGAGGTTCAGGTTGAGCCGGACGGCRGTTTCCAGCTCCTGCGAATTCATCATGAAACCACCGTCGCCGCAAATCGCCATGACCCGTCGTTCCGGATAAAGCATCGAAGCGACCATTGCCGATGGAAGGCCAGCCCCCATCGTCGCAAGCGCGTTATCGAGAAGCAACGTGTTCGCCATTCTGGTGCGATAGTTGCGAGCGAACCAAATCTTGTACATGCCGTTGTCGAGAGCAAGAATGCCGTCATGGGGCATGACCTCGCGGATGTCGTGGACCAGCCTCTGAGGCGTAAACCGTTGTTCGGTTGCGCGGTCTGCAATTCGGTCCAGAATTCGCTCGCGCAGGTGAAGAAGCGCCTGCGCGTTCGGCAACTTGCCTTCCAGACGATCTGCGAGCGCCTTGAGTGACGGCCCCATGTCGCCAATGACCTCGGCCTGAGGAAAATAGACCTGCTCGACCGTTGCCGGCTGATATCCGATATGAACGACTTTCGGACCGCGCCTGCCCATGATGAACGGTGGTTTTTCGATCGTATCGTGGCCGATCGTGACGATCAGATCTGCCTGCTCGATGGCCTCGTGAACATAGTCTTTCTCCGAGAGGGCCGCAGTGCCCATGTAGAGTTCGGTTCCCCCTGGAACCGTCCCCTTCCCCATCTGCGTCGTGAAATAGGGGATGCGGGTTCTAATAACGAACTGCGCGAGGTCTGACGTGGAGCGGGGACGAGAGGCTGCTGCTCCGAACATGAGCAACGGACGCTTGGACGATGCAATCAGGGCCGCGGCACGATCGAGCGCAGCATCGCTTGCCGTCGGCAGTTCGAGCTGATGCGGGGCGATCAGCGCGATGTCCTCACATTCCTCCGCAGCGATGTCTTCAGGCAGTTCGAGATGAACCGGACCAGGCCGTTCCTCCTGCGCGATCCTGAACGCTTCCCTCACCATGGTCGGGATCATCTGCGGCGAAACGATCTGGCGCGTGAGCTTGGTCAGCGGCTTCATCGATGCGATGACGTCAACAATCTGGAAGCGAGCCTGCCGCGATGACAGAATTCCCTTCTGGCCGGTAATCATCACCATGGGCATCGCGCCGAGAAGCGCGTAGGCCGCTCCTGTCGACAGGTTCAACGCTCCTGGACCAAGCGTCGTCAGGCATACGCCAGGCTTACCCGTCAGTCGCCCGTAGGTCGCTGCCATGAACGCGGCCGCCTGCTCGTGTCGCGTGAGCACGAGCTGGATGGACGACTTGCGGATGGATTCGACAACGTCGAGGTTTTCTTCGCCTGGAATGCCGAAGATGCGCTCCACACCTTCGTTTTCAAGCGCCGCAATGAGGAGATCTGAGCCTTTGGTCATGGAAGGTGCCCGTGTGAGTTGGCGTCGCGGTCGAGAGCAACGCGATGAGAGACTTCAGACAGTCAAGATAGGTCGATTTACGGTCCGAACCAAACGCTCCCTATTGCAGATTTTGCAGTCGAGATATGCTCTGAGAACCTTCCTCGGGTTTGGTGCGGCGATTCAAGCGTGATGCTGCAGCTCGTCAGCAAGGAAATCAATATGGGCCCGCACGCTGAGGCTGGCCGCATTCCCGTTGGTGACCGCATACCGATTGATGCCGGCAAGCAGAACAAAGATGGCTTCGGCATGACGCACGCCTAGCCAAAATGCGGAATTCTATTAACTCAACATTATCTGTCGTGAGGAGTTAGCCGCTATGCAAATCAGCAGTTCCTGGCCTGATATCTGGACGATCATGTTGATTGGGGCCGGTGTAATTGGCGGTTTGATGTTGATAACGGGCGTTATTTACCTCTCTTATCTCTCGGAAGGATGGGCACGGCGAAAGTCTCGGCCTGCGACATCACAAAACGGCGCATTGAGCGGTGTTCAATTCGAGCGCAGTGAGGGCGGCGCTTGGCCGACATCACACGGCGACGGAAGCGGAGGAGCGCATCAATGAACAACCGAGTCGTTGATGAAGCGGACAGCTGATATCTCAGAGAACGGAAGAGCGGCGAGGAGCTCTTCTTGCCTCTCCATTATGGAGGTCATCAGAATGTCCGATGTGTTGGAGCGTTCCAGGAATTTTGTCAGTACCTTTTCTTCAGAACATCCCTGACCAACCCGGGCAATCATGAGCAACAAAGGTCGTTACTCTCCAGCACCGAAAGGCGGCCGCTTTGGTAGGGTGCTGGGCTGGGCCATACTGGTGTTGGGTATACCCCTGGCGCTTCTTGCTGCCTTGATGCCATCAAATGAATACCAGGCGACACTGGGCATCGACGCGCTGGACTGCGACGGCCTGATCAATGTGGCGATCTTCGCCATTCCCGCGCTTTTCATCTACGCAGCGGGTTTCGTCGTCAACGCCATTGGTTGGCGTAATCGGGCGAAGCGCGAGCTCGCCATTGCCTGCGCTGTCATTTGCGTCGCGGTTGCAGCGAATCTTGTTCGTGCCGTTATCGAAGACGGCAAACAGCAGGCGGCCTGTCTTGTCAGATAGAATCAAACAGGATCTTGGATCGCAGCACGAAACAACGCAGCCTCTTCAGGCAGTGCTCCCTAAGATCGCCTCTTGCGATCCGGCAAGGGCGGCGAGGATACGCTTGGGCCGCGAGTAACACACTTGATGGGATGTGAATTGCGGACTCCCTTTACCGATCATTGACAGGCAGCGGCGCTCAGCATCGCAGAAGAAATCGAATATTAAATCCGTCGTCGTCCCGTCTTATGTCGTCTATCCAGACCGATCTTGAAGCGTTTGTTCGCGAGCGCCTCTTGCTGCCAGGGACAACGCCTCCTTGATCCTTTCGGCGCTGGCCGGTTTGGTGATGACGACATGTCCATCGGCGTCCTCGACGAGGTCGGGATTAGCTGTGAGATAGGCAACGCCCAGTCCGAATCCAGCAAAAAGCGCGCGGGCGATGGAGGGGCCAGTGAGGCCGTCTCCAAGCCGAACATCGATAATCGCGACATCCGCCTCCGGTCCAAGCTCCAAGGCTTCGGACGTGTTAGTCGCGATGCCGGCGATTTCAAATCCCGCGGCGATCGCGACCTCCTCGATTGCGAGAGCAATTATTGGTTCGTCTTCGACGATGAGCAGACGCATGGTTCTTCTCCGAGGCGGTTGTAAATAAATGTAGGCGACACACGATGGCGCTTTCCGAGCGTGTCACCTGGTTGCGCCGTCCGGCTGCTGCACCTGAACGAAAATTCTGCCTTGCTGGCGGGGCCCGCCGTTGGCGTGGGTGACGGGCGACACGCCGATCGACAGCGCCGTCATCAGGACGGAGAGGGTCTTGATTTTTATGATATACTCGCTTTTCGAGGCCGCACGACGCCGTGGCAGTCGACGTGCGGCGGACGTCGTTTCTGTCGAGGATCGGCGGATGCGGCTCAGCCGCATACGGACCCGGTCAGTTGATGATCTGGATCACCTTTCGCGACGACGGTTCGACGATGACGCGCTCGTTGTTTACGATTGCATATGAATATTTCGAATTGTCCGGAACCGGTGTGACGACAACGGTTTGCGGAAGCGGCTGACCGACGACGACCTTCTCCTTGACCACGACGCGGGTCGAGGGTGCAGGCGCTTCGCGGACATAGGTGACGACCTTTTCCGGCGGCGGATCGATCACCGTGCCGACAATGGCACCGGCAACACCACCGACGGCAGCACCAACAGGGCCGCCGACGATCGCGCCGGTGACTGCGCCGCCTGCAGCGCCGTTAACCGTCGAAGACTGCGCGAACGCAACGCCCGACATCAGTGCCGCGGCTGCGGCGGCACCTACGATAAGTTTGGAAAGCATGTGATCCTCCTTTTGTTCAAGCGGCCTTTTTGACCGCTGCTGAACCAACGGCAGGAATCCTTCGCTGTTCCCGACCTCCGACCTCAGTCCGGGGGGTGACCCGGACCAAAGTCCCGGACGGAAGATGAAGGCTGCGCGTGATGCCACACGTGCTATTATCGACGGACCGAACAATGGACCGGAGCACGGAATTGTGAATCGCAAGGAAGTCGGACGCAGACGCCTCGCCATGCGCCTGCCACAGATGCGCAGCCGGATCATGTCCGCTCGGCGCCCATGGCAGCTTCAGATGTTCGAGGCCTATGAACTCGCTGTCGAGACCCGCGAGTTCATGCGCTTCAATCCTTCCGAGGAAATCCTGTTCGAGGAGTACGTGACTGCATGCCTTGAGATCGAACGTGACGTCGTTCGATCCATGCGTGACGACCGCCTCGAAAGCTAAACCTACGGGGCAAGCGACGTGCGGCTCTCGATCGCCGTCTTTAGCGGAGTTCCCTTGGAGTAGGCGACCGCTACGTCTCGGGGGCGTGCCGTGACCGACATCAGCTCGGTTTGATCGCAGGAAACTGCTCCCGCATGGCGACGCGCCGCCGACATGACCTGGAGCGTCATCACGGGAGTAGGATTCTGGCCTCGAAACCATCCACGCGTCCGCTTGCGGGTGATAAAAGCTCGAGAACCCCACCCATCTGCCGGACCATCGTGTCGGCAATCGCGAGGCCCAACCCCGAACCCTTGGCGGAAGTCGTCCCGCGACGAAACCGCAATTTCAAACCCTTGAGATCGGTCGCAGAGAGTGCCGGACCGTCGCTAGCGATGCCTATGATACCTTTATCGTCGATGGAGATCACGATCCTGCCGCCTGGCTCTCCATGAACAACTGCATTTTCGATGAGATTGCCTACGACAATGCCAAGCGCATCAACATCGACCATGCGCATCAGTGGTTTGGTCGAACTTGCATATACCAGCCGCTGCGTCGCTCCCAAATTGCGCTTGTAGTCCCCTATGACCAGATCGAGCACATAGCGGAGATCGGTCATGACCGCAGCCTGCCCGAGGCCGGCCTCTGCCCGTGCGAGCTGCAAGAGTTTTTCGGACGTATGTCCGAGCTTGACGAGCGCTCGCTCTATATTGCGCGCCCGCGCCTTCAAGGCGTCGTCCGGTAGTTCAGCCAGAAGTCTTTGCGTCTGCGCTAACGCCCCGGCCAGAGGCGTGCGTAGTTCATGCGCGCTGTGCGTGGCGAACTCTCTTTCCGCATCGATCGTCGCCCGCACGCGCTGAAGCAAAAGGTTCACGGACTGGGCGATTGGCTTCAGTTCCCGAGGCGTCGTCTCCGTCTCGACCGGCGACAGGTTGCCACCGTCCTTCTCCGAGATCGCTTCGCGCAGTTTATTGATAGGGTCCACTGCCCTTCTTGTAATCCACGCCATCAAGAGCAAGCTGAGTGGCAGCAAGATGGCTAGCGGGATGAGCATGGTCACCGCGCTTTCGCGGACGGCTTCGCGCCGGTTGCTGAACTGATCAGCGACCTGCAGGAATATTGCACCATTCGCACTAGCGGCCGTGTAGAAACGGTACTTTTCGGAATCATGAAAGCCTGCCGTCAGCGGCACATCGAACGGCTCTACAGGGGAGCCCTTTGAATGGAAAAGAATGCGTCCGTCTGCGGCGCGTACGTGGTAGACTAGGTATTCGTGGGCGGAAGGCGCCAGCGGCGTCCGCTCCTGCTGATCACCATCCCGGATATCTGGAACCCGACCCTCTTCAACGATAGCCAGCAATCGTTCGCCAGTTTCCTTGAGCGCACCATCGAAGATCTCGTCGAACTCCGAGCGCATTACAAGGATTCCCAGTCCGATGGCCCCAAGCCAGAATATGACCAGTAAGCCCGAAAGCGCGGTCATAAGAGGGTAGATGATGCTGCGATTTTTTCTCATTCAACCATCAGCATATAGCCGATGCCTCGCGCCGTCCTGATCTTCTCCAACCCGATCTTCTTGCGCAGCCTGCTGATGTAGACCTGCACAGTATTGCTCTCGACCTCCTCGCCGAACGCATAGAGGGCTTCCTCGATCCGCTTCTGTGTGATTAACTTTCCAGGCCTCTGGACGAGCAGATCGAGCAACGCCCATTCGCGTGGGGTCAACTGAACGTCCTGTCCGCCAACCGTGACAGAATGGGTTGCTCGTTCAATTACGATATCGGAAACCCGGACGATGTTTTGGGGACGCCCCTCGTAACGGCGACGGACAGCGAGGATTCTTGCCTCGAGCTCGCCGAGGTTGAATGGTTTGATCAAATAGTCGTCAGCGCCTGCGTTAAGACCGGCGATGCGATCAGAAATCTGATCACGGGCGGTCAGGATGATTACCGGGGCATGACCTCCCTGTGCTCGAAAACCCTCGAGGAAAACCAGCCCGTTGCCGTCCGGAAGCTGCAGATCAAGGAGAATGAGGCCGTACTCGACAGATGTGCTTGCAGCCTCGGCATCCGCCATCGTGTGGACCCAGTCAGTCGCGTAGCCGGCAATATTGATGTGGTCTCGAACGGCCTCACCGATGAGGTCGTCGTCTTCGACTAAGAGTATGCGCACCATTCACTCCCACTGGTTCAATGTCTTGCAAGCGCCCTGCGCCTGCCTCGTTGTACCGGCTCAGGACCCGCAAGCGCATCCGACGAGCCCGGGCGACCTCGTTTTCATCGACAACGCGACAGACAGCATCGAGCAATCCCTTATAAAGCTACGCTGCCATATAGCCACGAGCCGCTTCATATTTGGACAACCAGGCAAGCCCATCTCCAGGCCGAAGGACAGAGAAGCCGTCGCCCCGAAATTACTGTTTGGTTGAGGCGGAATAGCGATCAGCGTGCGAATATCCCCACTGGTCGCTCCATGCGGATCACCAGTGGTATGAAATACCGACATTGACCGCGTTTGTGACGATGTTCGTCTTCAGGCGGTCGCCGCTGTCGATCGGCACGTCGACGCGTGAATAGGTGCCCTTGTATTCCACGAAGGTCGACCAGTTGTCGGTGATACGGTAGTCGACGCCGGCCTGCGCCTGGAAGGTTACGCCGCCGAATTCGTAGTCGAAGGTCGTGCCCTGGGGACGGGTGACTTCGACGTGCGGAATGTTCACGCCGACACCGGCGCCGAGATAGGGTGTCCAGCGACGGGCTGGATCCTTGAAGCGGTAGAGGCCGTTGAGCGTCAGGAGGTTCAGGCCGTCGGTGAATTCGAAATGCGTCCAGCCCGGCGAAAGGGCCATGGTTTCGTCGTCGGCATAGACCTTGTCATGGGTGTAATCGAGTGACACGCCCCAGTTCGGCAGGTTGAAGTCGCCCAGCCACCAGGTGACGCGGCCGCCATAATAGGGCGGGCTGCCGAAGGACTTGCCTTCCCAGCCGGCCCTGAAGGACGTGCCGTCGGAAACGTCGACATCGCTGTGCGGCGCCGTCTGGTAACCGCCGTAGATAGAGAATTCCAGATCTTCGGCCGAAGCCGTGCCAGCCGCCGATGCAAGAGCGGAAAACGCAATGCCCACCAGAAGCGCGGTGGAACGATGCAATCTAAGTCTCATCAGATGCTCTCGGTCCTGAGTTCATCAAATACGCCGCGCTTTTTAAGCGAACTGACTAACCCGGTGAGAGCAAGGACAGCCCCGAGGAGGAGAGCGAGCATTATCGCATAGGCTCGTTCCTGTTCCGTGATGGAGCCAACTGCGACCCTATAAAACTCGGTTGCCAACAGTGCGATAAGGGCTGACGACGCTGTCGAATAGTCCTTCGCGACGACCCGCTTCAGGTTGAACGACATCCCCTTGGTCGATTCCGCAAAGGCGCTGAATTTTAATCCCCATCGCGGAACATCTTTGCAATAGTCCAGGTAGGCCGCGCCGAACTTGTCGCGCAGGAAAGCTTCTTCCGCGTAGACGATGCACTGATAGAAAAAAGCGAAGAGAGCGGATCCGGCTGAGACCACGAAAGGATTGCCATGGAACACAAATAGTCCGACGTAGATCAGCATGTTGCCCACGTACAGCGGATTTCTGCAGACACCGAACATACCCTCGGTAACAAGGTCGTCGGCGTAGACGCGTTTGTTCAAGCCACCCCGCCTGATGTAGGCGTAGCCAATGACGGTCGTGCGTAAAATCAACCCGCTGAGCACCATGAGCAGAGCCGCAATATCCTTCGGTCGCTCCAAAGCTGGATTTCCCCACGGCGCGGTCGATGGCGGTGCAGCGACAAAGAGGGCAATGATGATCAGTGGGAAAGCCTGATTACGATACTTGAAGAGGAACGTCCCGATCCTCAGCATGATGACTTTCATGACGCTCACTTGATTGCGACGATGCCGCAGAAATTATACCAGCGGAAGAAGATTTCTGTGCTCTTGAAGCCGACCTCGTGAAGAAGCTGAATGTTCTCGTCGAGACGGTAAGGAATCAGGACGTTTTCCAGCGCTTCCCGCTTGTTGGAGATCTCGATCTGCGAGTAACCGTTTCGCCGCTTAAAGTCATAATAGTGATCTATGAAAAGGCGATTGAATGTCGTGTCTTCGCTGGTCAGCTTTTCGACGAGGAGCAGGCACCCCTGATCGTTCAGCCCGTCGTGGATGGTCCGAATGACGCGCTCGCGGAAAAGAGGACGGACGAACTGCAGCGTCAACACCATCGTAACGACGCTTGCCTTCTCAATCGAGAATCCGCGATGGAGATCGGCTGTTTGAAGATCGATGGAGCGATTGGTTCCTGACTCCGCGATCTTTTCGGCAGCTTTCTTCAGCATCTCCGGAGCATTATCGATTCCGACGAAATCGATATGGCTGTCAACTTCGCGATCCAGCGCCAGAAGGGTCGTGGCCGTGGAGCACCCGATGTCATAGAGCTTCGATTGCGGCTGCGCGAAATCCTTGGCGAGCTCGCAAACCATTCGCTGCATTTCGCCATAAAAAGGAACCGATCGGCTGACCATATCGTCAAAGACATTTGCGACGGTCGAATTAAACGAGAAATCCGCAACGGAATTCTGTTCTTCGGCGAAAACCTCGTCTCGCGAATTCGTGTGTAATATAAGACGGTTAGACTGTTCTGTCATATCCGCTCCAAGACCAATGAATGTAAAATGGGCATGCCTCTCCCCCGGCGCACCCTGCGTCACAAAAACGTAACACAGAACCCTGACAATAGGCTGAAGGCAAGGCATTCAGCCGCGGGAGAGCAGGTGCCAGATTTTGCCGCAAGGGCAGCGATAGGTATGGTGTACCAAACTGGCTGGCTTCAGATGCGATATTCCAGATCGGATCAAAGGCGCCGTTCGTGAGGCGGTGATCGATCGCTTCCAGCAGGCGGTAGCCGAATTCCTTAAGCAACCCTACGGAATACGTCGGGATCGTCCGGCAACCAGGATCATCTCGTTATCAGCCGCGTTGAATCCCTCCGACTGCCTCGCCCCCGCAACGACGAACATGTCCACGAAGTCTTCCAACGTCGGCCGTACCTGCGATCTCCATGTATCATCGATCATGATTTCCTCCTCCTCCCCTTGCCGGGTTCGTCCGTGAGCTCGATCCAGACCGGTGCGTGGTCGCTCGTGTGTTCCCAGCCCCTCACGCGCTTATCGACCTCCGCTTTCGACAGGCGCTCGGCCGCCTCCGAACTCAGAAGGAAGTGATCAATCCGAAGGCCGGCGTCGCGGGCATAGGCATTCCTGAAATAGTCCCAGAACGTATAGATGCGCTCGTCTGGGTGAAGGGTGCGTAAGGCGTCGGTCCAACCCTGATCGACGAGGTTCTTGAAGGCCTCGCGAACTTCGATGCGAAAGAGCGCGTCGTTTGTCCAACGCTCCGGCTTGTAGACGTCCATCTCGGTTGGCATGACGTTGAAATCGCCCGCGAGTACCACGGGTACCTCAAGCTCCAGCAGTTCGGCAGCGTAGGCGTGGAGCCGCTTGAACCAGCGAAGCTTGTAATCGAACTTCGGGCCTGGATAGGGATTGCCGTTCGGCAGATAGAGACCGGCAATGACGAGGCCGTCGACGATAGCCTCGATGTAGCGGCTATGGAGATCTTCGCGCTCCCCGGGCAGTCCCTTCCTCGTCAGGTGAGGCTGCTGTCCTTTTGTGAGGATCGCGACGCCGTTCCAGGATTTCTGTCCCTGCCAGACGGCACCGTAGCCCGCAGCCTCGATGGCCTTGATCGGAAACTTTTCCTGTGGTGCTTTCAGTTCCTGCAGGCAGACGACGTCTGGTGCTGTCTCCTCCAGCCAGCGCAAARGGATGTCGAGCCGGCCGTTCACCCCGTTGACATTGTAAGTGGCGATCTTCAATTGCCGCCATCCTCGAGTTCGGTTTCCTCTTCGATTGACGACAGGCGGTCGTTTGCGGCGTCGGTTAGGAAACCGACGCGTGTCCGCCCGACGACATGAGCTTCTTCGACAAGAAGCTGCACCGCGTAGTCGACGATCAGGTCGAACTCATCCCTGCGCCCTGGGCTGCCCGGCTGATTGCTTGGCGGGACGATCATCGGCACCTCGCTCATAGCCGGGACTTAGATATCACCGGGGCCGGCGACCGCGTTTGTCGATGAAAACGATCCCGTCGCCGGAGCGGTTTCCTCCGGGCCCTCGGTGCGGGTTCCCAGAAGCGCATCGGACGCGTCCTGCGCTCCCTCGGTGACGTCGTCCGGGCTGCCGAACGTCGCTACCTGGACCATCATTTCTCTCGCCCGTATTACGGCGGCGCCGTCTTCGAGCGCATTGGCAGCTGCCAAATGGACCGTGATGGATTCCCCTCCCTCACCTGAGAATTCAACCGCAATCTTGCCGTCGTCCTGTTTGGAAACGTTGGTACTGATGATCTGCATGGCATGGGCCTCCTATGATGTACAAGGAATGTCCACATGACGCAGTAGTTCCGCCTTGAGGTGGCTCGTCACAAGAAAAGGCGCCCGAGGATGAATTTGACAGATCCCGTCGTGCTAGGGTGTGTCGCCGCAATCGGCTTTACCGTTTCGCTCTTCTTCGCCGGGGTGGCCCTTCCTGCTGGAGACATTCAAGATGCCGCGAAGATGGGCGCCGGCCTGGGCTCTGGCGAACGTGTCAGGCTACTGCATGCCGCGGAATTATCCGATGGAATCACCGGAGCGGGACAGAATGGCTCAATACTGCGTAAAATCGCCCGATTCCGACTGGAGCAGCGTCAGCGGATAACGCGCGGGATGATGAACCAACGCCGTCAGGTTGACTGGGCGGTTGCGGTCGTCGAAAGCGATCTGGTCCACGGTGAGAACCGCGGCTGGAGGAGGCAGCTCGAGCATCGCAGCCTCCTCATCCGTCGCGAGGCGCGCGCTCAGCGTCGTCTGCCCACGTTTCGGATGAATGCGATAGCGCTCGCGAAGCTCGGCATAGAGCGACCGGTTGGCAATGGCCCAGTCGAGATCAAGCAGGCCCGGAACGCGGGCCACCGGTATCCAATCGGTCTGGACGACAACAGGTATGTCGTCGAGAAGACGAAGCCTCGACAACAGAACCACCTCGGCGCCGGGTGCGAGGAAAAGCGGTCGGCTCACCTCGAGCGGCGCATGCACGATGCTCGCCCCAATCAGCCTATGGCCAGGCCTTCGCCCGTTCGCTGCGGCGATGCTGGTGAAGCTTTTCAGAACCTGGAGCTCGAAGCCGCCGCCACGCTCGGCGACGTAGAGTCCTTTTCCCGGCTGGCTGCGTATGACGCCCTGTTGGATCAATTCTCGCACGGCATGGCGCACGGTGATTCGGCTGACATTGTAGAGATCAACGAGTTCCCGTTCTGATGGCAGCTTGCCGCGCAGCGGCAGCTTGCCGTCGCGGATGGACGCCAAAAGGGCTTCGTAGACCTGCTTGTGCAGGGGGCGAGGGTCGTTCCGGTCGATGCTGTCCTGTGGCGCGATGAACGATGCCGGAGCTTGCTGCATCTTCGAAATCCGATCCTGTGCGGAGCAACTATTGCCGTTTTGCATCTTCGACGCAACCGCCCGCAAAGTCCATGTTGACATGACTGGTCATAACCAGTCCTATTGACGCAAGGAGACAAAGAACTCCGCGTGATGCCGAAGCGTTATCAACGAAGGGAACAATCAATGTTGAAGAAAAGCCTTGCCGCATTGGCGATATCTGCAGCCCTTTGGGGCAGCAGCGCGCATGCAGAAACCATCTCCGTGTTTTGCTCGCCGACTGAATTCGAGCTCTGCACGAACGTTGCCAATGCCTGGAAGGAAAAGACGGGCAACGAGGCCAAGATCAACAAGATGCCCGCGCTTCTGGACGACGCGATCCCGATCTATCAGCAATTGCTCGCCGCCAAATCCAAGGACGTCGACGTCCTTTTCCTCGATGTGATCTGGCTCGGCATGTTCAAGAGCAACCTGCTCGACCTCAAGGCAATGATCCCGCAGACAGACCAGGACAAGCATTTCGCCTCGACACTCAATGCGGCCAAGCTCGACGGCAATCTTGTTGCCATGCCTGCCTATATGGACGTCGGGCTCATGTTCTACCGCAAAGACCTGCTCGAAAAATACGGGAAGCCGGCACCCAAGACCTGGGACGAGTTGGCTGCCACCGCCAAGGAAATTCAGGACAAGGAAAGGGCTGCAGGCTCGCCCGACATGTGGGGTTATGCCTGGCAGGCCAAAAGCTATGAAGGCCTGACCTGCGACGCGATCGAGCTTGTTGCTTCCAACGGTGGCGGCACCATCATTTCTGACGACGGAAAGGTGACGATCGACAGCCCACAGGCTGCCGAGGCGCTCGAAAAGGCGAAGGGCTGGATCGGCTCGATCAGCCCCGAGGGCGTCCTCAACTATGATGAGGAGCAATCACGCGCCGTCTTCGAATCCGGCAACGCGGTCTTCCACCGCAATTGGCCCTATGTCTGGGGCACTTCGCATGAAAAAGGGAGCAATGTCGTCGACAAGGTCGGCGTGATGCCTCTACCGGTCGGCAAGGAAGGTGAAAAGTCGAGCGGATGCCTTGGCCCAATGTATTACGGCGTCAATAAATACAGCGCCAAGCCTGAGGTGGCGGCCGATTTTGTGAACTTCATCACCGGCCCCGATATGCAGAAAATGCGTGCGCTGAAGGCGGCTCTCAATCCGTCGATCCAGGCGCTCTACAGCGATCCGGAAGTTCTTGCGAAGATCCCCTTCCTCAAGGACAACCAGCAGGCCTTTGCCGACAGCGCCGTGCGCCCATCCGGCTACACTGGCACCAGCTACAACCGTGTTTCGCAGGCTTTTTACCGCTCGGTTCACGACATGCTTTCCGGTGGCGCCGAGGTCAAGTCCAGCCTGACGTCGCTGGCCGGTCGGCTCGAGAAACTGAAGGAAAGCCGCTGACGCTCTCCTAATTTCCGGTGGCGGGAACGGTCCGCGGCCGGAATGCGTCACTGCCTCGCCACTAAACACGGTGGCGAGCCCTCTGCCGTCTCATACCCTCAGGTGAAAAATGGCATCGGTTTCGCTCGAATCCGTTTCGAAGAATTTTGGTACGCATGCTGTTATCCAGAATGTCGACCTGCAGATCATCGACGGCGAGTTTGTCGTTTTCGTCGGCCCTTCCGGTTGCGGCAAGTCAACGCTTTTGCGCATCGTCGCCGGCCTGATCTCCGCGTCGAAGGGCGTGGTGAGGATCGGCGGCGACGACGTGACGGATGTGCCGGCCTCCAAGCGAGGCGTAGCCTTCGTCTTCCAGTCTTACGCGCTCTATCCACATATGAACGTTGCGCGCAATATCGGCTTCGCGCTCGAGACCCTCGGCTTGAACAGGGTCGCTATCAGCGAGAAAGTGCGGTCGGTCGCACGAATGCTGAAGGTCGATCATCTGCTCGAACGCCGGCCGCGCGAGCTGTCCGGCGGACAGCGCCAGCGCGTAGCGATCGGCCGCGCCTTGGTGCGCCAGCCCGAAATCTTCCTCTTCGATGAGCCGCTATCCAATCTCGACTCGGATCTGCGAATGGAGATGCGCATGGAGATCGCCAAGCTTCACGACGACCTGAAGACGACCATGATCTATGTGACCCATGACCAGTCGGAAGCGATGACGCTTGCCGACCGGATCGTCGTTCTCAATCACGGACGCATCGAGCAGGTCGGCACGCCGAAGGAACTCTACCACACCCCTGATAACCGGTTTGTCGCAGGCTTCATCGGCAGTCCCCGTATGAACTTCCTGCCCGTGCAGACAACAACGGCCAATGTGACTGGACCGGGCGGCCTCGTCATCGAGGCGGACACCGAGGGCCCGGCCATCACCGAAATCGGCATACGTTCGGAAGCGATCCAGCTGGTGGCGGCAGGGGACGGACGAATGACCTGCGTGCTCGAGCGTGTCGAGGACCTCGGCCACGAGCATTTCGCCTATTGCCGCATCAACGGCGACGTCATCTGGGTCGTCCGCGTCAATGTCGAGCCGCGGAGGGAACTGATCGGCAAGGAGGTCGGCCTGAATTTCCAGGATGCCTCGATCTTTGCCTTCGCCGCAGACGGAAGACGGCTCATTCTCGATCGCCAGGCCGGCGTGATCGAAGGAGCGCGACAATGAGTGCCCGGCTCGCCCGCCGGGACCATCGTGCGGCATGGCTGTTTCTGCTGCCGGTCATCATCGTCATGCTGGTCGTCGCCCTCTGGCCGCTCGGCCGCACCTTCTTCTTCGCCTTCACCGATGCCTACCTTGACGATCCCTCCGTCTATTCAATGACCGGGGTCGACAACTTCCTTGAGGTCATCAACGACCGCAGCTGGTGGATTGCCGTCAAGAACACGCTGATCTTCACTGTCATCTCGGTCGCGATCGAGACAGTTCTCGGCCTCGCGATAGCGCTTCTCGTCAACGAAGCCATTCCGGGCCGCGGGCTGGCGCGCGCCGCCATCCTCGTGCCCTGGGCGATCCCCGTCGTCGTCTCGACGAAGATCTGGGAATGGATGCTCAACGACCAGTTCGGCGTTATCAATAAGGTCCTCATCGGGCTCGGCCTCATCGATCATGGCATTCCCTGGACGGCGAGCGGATCGCTGCTGATGGGCGTCGTGATCTTCGTCGACGTGTGGATGACAACCCCGTTCATGGTTTTGCTCATTCTGGCAGGCCTGCAACTGATATCCTCGGAAATATTCGAGGCAGCGGAGGTCGATGGCATTCCGGCATGGAAGCGCTTCTGGTCGATCACCCTGCCGATGCTGCGCCCGGCAATCGGCGTAGCGGTCCTCTTCCGCTCCCTCGATGCACTCAGGATGTTCGACCTTGCCTATGTGATGGCGGCAAGCAACGAAAGCGTCATGACCGTCTCCATTTACGCACGCGACCGGCTGATCAGCTTCCAGGAGCTCGGCATCGGCTCGGCGGCATCGACCTGGGTCTTCCTGCTCGTCGCGCTTGTCGCCATCATCATCATCGGGGTCCTTCGCCTCGACAGAGCCGCGGGGACCTGAGCGACATGGCCGATGCAATCATCTCGAAGTCCGTCCGCAAGCCTGCCTCCTACTTCCGGATGCGGCGGCGCGCCGTGCGAAGCCTCCAGATCCTGGCTCTTCTGCTCGTCCTGTTCTACACGCTGTTTCCCTATTACTGGGCCTTCGTTTCCTCGACGAAGCAGGGTTCAGCGCTCTATCAATCCGCGCTGATGCCGGCGTTCGACTTCACCTACTATCGCCAGCTGATCGACAATCCTGTTTTCATGGGCTCGCTTCTGAACTCGGCCTATGTCGCGGTCTCAACCACTTTCCTGTCGCTCGTCATCGGGCTCAGCGCCGCTTATGCGCTGGGGCGCATCGACTTTCCCCAACGGCGCACGATCCTGTTGATCGTGCTGATGATCTCGATCTTCCCGCAGGTCGTCGTTCTCTCCGGCATGTTCGAGCTGATCAACTGGATGGGTCTGTTCAACCGGCCAAGCGCGCTCATCCTCACCTATCTCCTGTCGACCGTACCCTTCACGACCTGGATCCTGACCACCTTCATCCGCGAGTTTCCGCGGGAGCTGGAAGAGGCTGCGATCATCGACGGCTGCTCACATTTTAGAATTCTGATGAAGATCCTGCTGCCGCTGATGGGACCCTCGCTCGCCAGCACGGGCATTCTTGCCTTCATTCTGGCATGGAACGAGTTTCTCTTCGCGCTGACCTTCACCCTGACGGACGAGAACCGGACGGTGCCGGTGGCGATCGGCCTGATCGCCGGCAATAGCCGATACGAATATCCGTTCGGTCAGATCATGGCTGCATCGGTTACCGTGACACTGCCGCTGATCATCATCGTATTGATCTTCCAGAGACGTATTGTTGCCGGCCTGACGGCAGGCGCCATCAAAGGCTGACAAAGGAATAAACCATGGACATGCTGGTAAAACTCTACGAGCTGAAGGCCGATCCTGAACTCGATGCGCGCATTGCCGAACAGGGCATCACCATCCGGCGTGTCCTTGCGCCGGAGTTGAACGCTCTGACGGCCTGGATCGAGCCGCGCTTCGGATCCGGCTGGGCCGCGGAAGCGACGGTTGCCACCATGCGCCGGCCGCCCACTTGCTTCATCGCAATCCAGAAGGACGAACTCATCGGCTTTGCTTGCCACGAGGCAACCGCCAAGGGTTTCTTCGGGCCGACCGGCGTCGATACGGCCGCCCGCGGCAAAGGAGTTGGCCACGCTCTGCTGCTGACCACGCTTCTCGATATGTACGCGCAAGGCTATGCCTACGGGGTAATCGGGGGCGCCGGTCCAATGGAGTTCTACCGTCGAAGCGTCGGGGCAGTTCCAATCGAAGGCTCAGAACCAGGGATCTATCGCGGCATGCTGCCGCTTGCCGAGCCGAGAGGCATTTCGGAATCGGGCCACTAGATCTGGTCGAGACCGCCACTGAGACAGTCGCAAAAGTCGGCGACGACGAATGCAATGATTGCTGAGCCACAACACGCCGAGGAATGTTGTGAGGCGTGAGTTCAAGTCTCGTCCACAAACGAAAAGGGCGGCATCGCGCCGCCCCTGTAATCAGTTGTTGCAGTCAGGGTCGCCCGGATCACACGCGCCGCGCGGTCTTCTTCGATCATTCCCCGCGCCGTCATTATCGCCTCTGCGACGGATGTCACCGTTGTTGCTGTTATCGCCTCCCCGACGTTGAAAGTCCCGACGATCACGGTAGCCGTTGTCATCGCCGTCGCGGCGAAAGTCCGGCTGGCGATCGAATGGCGGGCGGCGATTTTCGTCACCGTTGGCATCGGGCCTGCGGTTGTCTCGGTCGCGATTGAAATCAAACTGCCGGCGCTGATCGCGATCGAAGCCGGTACGGCGATCAACGTCCGGAGTGCGGCCAAGATCAGGGCTTCGATCAAATCCACGACGTCCGTCAGCGTCTTGCCGTCGATCGAAGTCGGGCCGCCTATCGAATTCTGAACGGTTGAAGTCGCGAGGCGGCGGGCGGTAGAAATCCGGGCCGCGACGCCACCGGTCGCGGTCTCGATAAAAGTCACGGTTGCGGTAATAGCGGTCCCAATAATTGCCTACGCTGAAGACAACCGTCGGAATTCCGAGCGGGCGATAATATTCGGGTCCGACATAAACACGCCGGCTTTGATACACCGCCTGAACATAACGTCCGGCGACCCAACCGCGACCACCGTAGAATTCGACGTCACACCATGGCACGTCAGCAAGGCAACCATGGATCTCGACAGATTCGCCGAGCGGGATAACGGCAACTGCGGGGTAGCTCGTGCTCGGACCGGCACGCATATTGACGTTCGCCGTCGAATAGCCTTCGGCGGCAGAGGCTATCGCAGGCAACAGCAAAAGAAGGCCGGTTGCACAGATCCTGAGAAGGGTATCTCTCACATTCAACTCCCTTGGGGCCGCGCCACCATCATGGTTCAAAGCGGGCAGCTCCACATTGCGGTCGGTAGGAAAAAACGTAGCGTGTGCCGTCACTTAGGTGTGACGTTCATGCGCTTGTTTCTCTGAAAATAGATCTGTGGCGATGAACCTACGTTGAACGCGCCAGTCATCGACTTCTTTATTTTTGTACCTCCTTGGCATGGCCATTCCAACCGGGGGGCTAGCCGAGGTACCGGCAACGCCTTCACTTTTGATCTCGAAGCCGCGGTTTGCCTGAGCATAGGCCCGTCCAGCCACCAAACCGACCCCAAGACGACCTGACGCGAGCGAGCGGCACCGGCTCTGCCTGCGCTTCAATCGCCACATGTACTCAGCCGACAAGACAAACGTGCCTCGTCGTTTTAGCAGTCGCGCGTCCTTACGCGATGATCATGTCTGCAGCCTTCTCGGCGATCATGATCACAGGCGAATTCGTGTTTCCTGACACGATGTTCGGCATGATCGAAGCGTCCACGACCCTCAGCCCGCCAATGCCGTGTACGCGCAGCTGAGGATCGACGACCGCGCTTTCGTCGCTTCCCATCCTGCAGGTGCCGACGGGATGGAAAATTGTCGTTGCAATGTCGCCTGCCCTTCGGATCAGTTCTTCTTCGCTTTGAAATTCCGTACCCGGCAGCAACTCCTTGGGGGCAAACCGCGATATTGCCTCGGCCTGCATCAGCCTGCGGGCATGCCGTATAGAGCTCGCGGCGACGATGCGATCGCCCGTCGTCGAGAGATAGTTGGGCCTTATGTCCGGAGCCGCCGATACATCCGGGCCGGCCACATGGACCGTGCCCCTGCTCTCCGGGCGCAGATTACAGACCGAAACCGTAACGGCCGGATAGCGGTGCAGTGGTTCGCCCAGCCTGTCGGTGCTGAGTGGCTGGACATGGTATTCGAGATCGGCGGTCGCCACGGCCGGAGCGCTTTTTGCGAAAATACCGAGCTGGCTCGGCGCCATCGATAGCGGGCCGGAGCGGCGAATGGCATATTCGAGACCCATTCCGGCGCGGGCAAAGATGTTGTGATAGAGCTGGTTCAGGGTCTTTGCACCTTCGATGCGAAAGACCGTGCGAATCTGCAGATGGTCCTGGAGGTTTTGTCCGACACCGCTCAGGCGGTGCCTGAGCTCGATGCCAGCAGCCTGCAACACATCGGGCCTGCCGATTCCTGAAACCTCCAGTATCTTCGGCGAATTGATCGCTCCGGCGGAAAGAATGACTTCGCGGCGAGCACGCGCTTCATGGATCTTTCCGTTCAATCGAAACTGGACGCCGGTGACCTTCAAGCCATCGAGCAGGAGCTTGCCAGTCTCCGCACCGGTCAGGACCCTGAGATTGGCCCGCTTCATCGCCGGTCGCAGGAAAGCCTTGGTGGTGTTCCAGCGTAATCCGCCACGCTGATTGACCTCGAAATAGCCGGAGCCCTCGTTATCCCCGCTATTGAAATCATCCGTCTTCGGGATGCCGAGTTCCTCTGCCGCGTCTCGAAACGCATCGAGCACCGGCCAGGACAGACGCTGGCGCTCCACGCGCCATTCGCCGCCCGCACCATGCATCTCGGACTTTCCGCGATAATTGTCCTCGGACCTGAGGAAGTATGGAAGCACATCCTCCCATCCCCATCCAGCATTGCCCGCCTGCCGCCATCCATCATAGTCGGCCGCCTGACCACGCATGTAGATCATCCCGTTGATCGAGGAGCAGCCGCCGAGCAGCTTTCCGCGCGGATAGGGAAGTGAACGACCGTTAAGGCCAGCCTCAGACGCCGTCTTCATCATCCAGTCCGTCCGAGGATTGCCCATGCAGAAAAGGTACCCGATCGGAATGTGCACCCAGTGATAACGGTCGCTGCCGCCCGCCTCCAGGAGCAGGACGCGGTGTGCTGGATTTGCCGAGAGGCGATTTGCAAGAACGCATCCGGCCGAGCCCGCCCCGACGATGATGAAGTCGTAGGAGCCAGCATCGATCACCGCCTGATTGGATGGCTCGGTCATACCACGGCTCCCGCTGCCGGCATCAGTGGCGTCGACAGGCGCCGCCAGATCGGCGCCATCGCTTCGGCCAGATCCAGATAGAGACCGTAGCGCCGCTCATAGTGGCCGCCGAGTCCCGCATTTGGAACATAGTGGCGCTCCATGCGGACCATGGATGCGGCGCCGGCAGCGAAGTCCGAAAAGATACCCGCACCCGTTCCGGCCGCAATTGCAGCCCCCAGTGCCCCGGTTTCACGCGAGCGGGCGATCGATACTGGCAACCCCAGGACGTCGGAGAATATCTGCGGCCAGATCAGGCTGCGCGATCCGCCGCCGGAAAGAACCGCTTTGTTGAAGATGGCGCCAGCGCTTCGCATCGTTTCGATATGCTGGCGGTGACCAAATGCCACGCCCTCCAGAACCGCGCGCACGAGATGCGCCTTCGTATGCCAGCCGGCGACGCCGTAGAAGCCGGCGCGGGCATTGCCGTTCTGCTGGGCTCCATAAAGGAAGGGATGATAGAGCGGATCATCGCTGGCAGGTTCGATGCTGGCAGCAAGCTCGCCGCAAAGATCAAAGGGAGAGCGCCCGTTCGCCAGGACATCGGCAAAGAACTCGCGCACCAGCCATTCGAGGTTTGCGGCGGAAGTGGCGCTCGACTCGATTGCCATGTAGCGCTCGCGGTCGAAGGTCGAGGACATGAAGACGGGTGCCGCCAACTGTGGCGTATCGATAATGACCTGATTGATGCTCCAGGTTCCGGCGATGATCGATGCCGCCCCGGTCCGGGTGACGCCGGAGCCAATGGCGGATGCGACGACGTCGAACAGACCGCCGACAACCGGGGTTCCGCTTGCCAGTCCCGTCTGCGCTGCGGCCTCATCGGTAACATAGCCCGCAATATCAGAGCTTTCGATCAGCCGCGGCAGAAGTGGCATGCAGTCGCCAAGGCCATAAGCCTGCATGAGCACTTGATCGTAACGGCGATTGGCGACGTCGAGCAATCCGCAGCCTGCCATGTCCGACACGTCACTGACGCGGACTCCCGCCAGGCGGTTGACGATGAAATCCTTGCACAGGAAAACCGTGCCGAGCCTGGAAAAGGCTTCCGGCCGGTGCCGTTTCAGCCAGGCGAGCAAGGTCGGCGTCTGCGATGGCCAGGGCTTTTGGTGACCTATCGGGTAGGTCCGGTCGCCGACGCCTTGCTGCTGCCATTCCTCGACGAGCGCGGCTGCGCGCGTATCCAGCGACTGGATGCCGAGCAGCGGCTCGCCATTGAGGTCCAGGGCATAAAGACCATTTCCGTGACCGGCGCAGCCAACGGCGACGATGTCGCGGGGCGCTATCGCCGCCTGCTCGATGCACGTACGGATGACTTTGCGGGCATTCGCCCAGAGTTCGTCCAATCCACGTTCGACGTGACCGGGGCAAGGCATGCGGCTATGCCCCTCCGCCGAGGCGGAGGCGATTTCATTTCCCTGCCGATCGAAGATCACGGCCTTGATGACCGTGTTGCCAGCGTCGAGCCCCAGTAGATAGTCTGCCATGCGGAACCCCTCCCAAGGTTTCTGGTCTTCGTCTTTAGCCCTGCTGATAAAGCGCGAAAGCATCCTCGCCGCCAGCATCGTCGTGAATGATCGCCATCAATCCGCGCACCACTGCGCCTGGATTGGCGTGCTGATAGATGTTGCGCCCGTAGACCATGCCCATCGCACCCTGTCGCATCAAGGCAGCCGATTTTTCGAAGACCACCCGCAGATCCTCCCTGCCGCCGCCGCGCACGAGAACCGGGCATCGGGCCGCTTCCACGACCCGATGGAAATCTTCGGCATTGGTAGTCGGATCGGCCTTGACGATGTCGGCGCCCATCTCCCGGGCGAGCCGGGTTAGTGTGATGATCTTGTCCGCATCGCCGTCGACCATGTAGCCGCCGGCCTTGTCGACCGGCTGCATCACCAACGGTTCTATCATCAGCGGCATGCCGTATCTGTCGCAATCGGCCCGAACGCGGGCGATGTTCTGGACGCATTGCCGGAAAAGATCGGGTTCGTCAGGCAGCATGAAGAGATTGACGACGACGCAGGCGGCATCCATCTCGATGGCACCGATCAGGGGCTCGGCCTCGTTCTGCAGCACGGCCCACATGTGGCGGTGGCGCTCGCGGTTGTAGGGATTGCCCATATCGACGCGCATGACCAGGGCCGGCTTGGTCTTGCCGGCAACATTCTGCAGGAGGTCGGCCTGGCCGTAGTTCATCTGGATCGCGTCGGGTGCGGCATCGACAAGTGCTTCGACGACGGACTGCATGTCTTCCAGTCCGCTGAGAAAGGACGGCTCATTGCAGACGCCGTGATCGATCGCTACGTCCAGGCAGCGGCCGGCACCGAATAGCCGGTTCATCCGGACTTTGCTGTTGTTTCGCATTGCATGCTCCTTTGTTCGTTCCTCGCGGAAAGGGTATTTTCGTCAACGCCGTGGCGGTCGCGCAGCATGGTCAGAAACCGGTCTCGCTCCAAAGTGCGTTGCGCCGGGGTCCAGGCCTTTTCCGTCGCAAGAAGATCGAGAACCGCATCCATCATGTGCAGCGAGAGATTGCCGGTTATGGCCAGTGTCGTGCGGCGCAGGAGCACGTCGTCCAGTCGCTCGACCGCTTCGTTGCGGATGAGGAAAAGCAGTTCACGCGCCGAATAGTCGGGGTGCGGCATGGCCATGTCCGGCGCGGCGACGATGAAATCGGCGATCGCCTCCGCCTCCGTGCCGTAACGGGCAAAGAGCGCAGCCATTCGGATGGCTGGAATTGATTTTTTCGCGGCCATTTCGGCAATCCAGACCGCACGATCGAGCGGAAACCGGCGTCCGCCTCCGATCGCCCGGTCCGTGGTCGAAACTTTTCTCTCTTTGTCGAGCCGCTCGAGCGCGAGATCGGCAGCGAGTTCGCCGAACGAACGGAAGGTCGTCCATTTGCCGCCGATCATGCACAGCACCGCCGGCCCGCCGTCTCCGGCGTCCACGATCGTGCAAAAATGGTCGCGCGGGATACGACCGGTAAAACTGTCGGTGCTGGCCGGCAAAGGCCGCACGCCGGAGAACTGGAAGCCAATGTCTTCCGGTCGGATTTCGATATCAGGCAGAACGAACGACAGCGATTGCAGTATGTAATCGCGCTCGTCGGTTTCGCAGCGTACTGTTTCCGGGTTTTCGACGCGGATATCGGTGGAGCCGACGAGGACTTTCCCCAGATAGGGAAACAGGATGCAGATACGGCCATCCTCGTTTTCGTAGTAGATCATGTGACCGGCTAACGCATCGTAGAGTTTCGCATTGTCGATGATGAGATGCGAGCCCTTGGTTCCGCCCATTAGGGGTGCCGGTCGTGCCTCCGGCGTAAACAGCGTTTTGTTCGTAATGTCGATCCATCCGCCGGTTGCGTTGATGATCAGCGTCGGTTCCATCGCTATCGAACTGCCCCCGATCGTGTCGCGGACCACGTATCGACCGTTCTCGTCGGCAGCGATTTCGGCATAATTCAGCGCCAGCGCCTGTGGTCCGGACGACAGGGCGTCGCCGATGAGTTCGATGCCGAGACGTTCGGGGTGACTGACCCAGGCGTCGTAGTAGGTTGCCGAACTCTTGATGTCGGGGTTGAGCGCTGGCCAGTTGGCGAGCGTCTTACGCCGTCCGCGGAACTGGTGATGCGGCATTATTGCCCGACTGCGTGTCAGAAAATCGTAGATGCTGAGTCCGGCCTTGATCGCAATGGCGCCGCGCCGGCTTGGACGGCGCGTCAGTCCGAGGAAGCGGATGACACCATTGCCGAGCCCCGAGACGATATCGAAGACGGGAACGGTCGTCGGCAGCGGCGCAACGTAGTGGGGGGCGTTGCGCAACAACCTGTCTCGCTCGGCCAGAGATTCCTGGACGAGCTTGAACTCGCCATTTTCAAGATAACGAAGCCCGCCGTGTACCATGCGCGACAATGCCGCGCTCGCTCCGGAGCAATAATCGTGTTTCTCGACGAGGAGCACACGCACGCCCTGAAGCGCCAGCTCCCGGAAGACGCTGATGCCGTTGATACCGCCGCCGATGACACACACGTCTACCTTCGGGCTCCGGCGAAGCCCGTCCAACATCTCTTCACGATTCATGATGGCGATCCGTTACCTGTCCATGTCAGTCATTATCGCTGAAATGGCTGTATCGATGGCTGTCTGGTCGTCCGCATCCAGCCGAATGGTTCCGGCTCGAGCATTGTCAAGCGCCTGCGCGGCATTTCGCGCACCGCAAAGCGCGAAAGTGACCCCGGGTTGAGCAAGGGTCCAGGCGATGACGGTCTGCGCGATGCTCGCGCTGTGCCTGTCGGCCACCGGCCGGATGGCGTCCGCAAAGGCCAGCGTCTTCTCGCGATTGGCGGCTGAAAAGCGCGGATTGTCCCGCCGCTGGTCGTCACCTGAAAAGACCCGGCCGGGGCCGATTGCACCAGACAGAAGGCCGAGTGCCAGGGAGGAATAACTCAACGTCGCGATGCCGTTTGCCCGGGTCAAGGGCAGCAGATCGGCCTCGATATCCCGGTCGATCATGCTGAAGCGCTCCTGAATGGCATCCAGACCGCCGACCGAAATGTAATCCCGAAGTTCATCAGTCCCCACATTGCTGGCGCCGATCGCCCGGATCTTGCCCGAAGTCTTCAGATCTTCCAGTGCCCGCATCGTCTCCCCGATGGGGGTCGTGGGATCCTGCCAATGGGTGATGTAGAGATCGATATAATCGGTGCGCAGACGCCGCAGGCTTTCTTCGATTTCGTGGAAGATCGCATCACGGCCCAGATAGCGGTGAACCGGCTTTCCGTCCTGGTCGAAGAAATGCCTGCCCTTGTTCGTATGCCAGACAAGGCCGCATTTGGTGGCGATGACAGCCTTGTCGCGCCGGCCCGCAAGCGCCTTGCCGACGATCTCCTCCGATCGGCCAAGGCCATAGGCAGGTGCCGTGTCGATCAACGTGACGCCGGCGTCGAGCGAGGCGTGGATCGCGGAGATCGATTCCGCTTCGTCCGTGCCGCCCCACATCCAGCCGCCGATTGCCCAGGTGCCCAGGCCAACCGCCGAAGCGGCGACGCCGGACCCGCCAATGTCACGCATCAATTGCTGCCCGCTCATATACGCTCTCCCTTGCCATTCGCCAAAGCAAGAACCCGGGCACCGGTCGCCTCGTCGGTCACGAGCGTATCGAGGTGATTGCCGCGCATGACGCTGAGGATCGGACCTGCCTTGTTCGGCCCGCTTGCCACGCCGATCTTCGTCGGGATGGAGGCGAACTCGGAAAGGGTCAGGGAGACCAGCGATCGGTTGAGGCTGTAGTCGCAGACGTTGCCCCGATCATCGAGCAGATGCGCGAGCAGTTCGCACGAGGCGCCGGAGCGCTCGATCGCCGCTCGGTCGGTGCTGGAGGACGGATGCAGGTCGTAATAGCTGGAATCATCAGAGAGGATCGAGCCGATGCCGACGATCGCCACCTTCGCCTCTCGTGCCCGTTTGAAGACGTCGGCGACCGAACGCATGTTGATGAGCATTCCGCGCTCGGTGGCGCTGTCTGCAAAGAGCGGCGCATGGATCTGGAACGAGCGTCCGCCCAACCGGTCCGCCATCATTGTCGAAACGTGGTTGACGTCGGTGTAGTGCTTGCCCTGGACACAGCCCGTTGCCGGAATGACCTCGACATCCAAGCGGTGCTGTGGCTGGAGGCCTGCAACCACCGCGCTGACGCCCTTGCCGCCCGTGATGCAGATCGTATCCCCATCGGCAATTTCCTCGAGCAGTAGGCGAGCGGCCGCCTCGCCGACTGCCTGGAGGGCTGTCTGCGGATTGTCGGAGACGGTCGGCACTACTACGGCACGGCCGATGCCGCCGAGCGCCAATAACTGTTCTTCCATATCGACGAGTGGCTCGACGGGCGACTTGATCTTGATCTCGACAAGGCCCAGCTGGCGGCCGCGCTTGATCAGCCGGTTGACGGTTGCATGTGAAATGCCGAGCCGGTCGGCGATCTGCGCCTGGGTCAGTCCTTCCAGGAAGTGCAGGACGAGGGCCTGATGCATCTGCCGGGCAATGACGATTTCTTCGCGTGGGGCAGAGACGGCTTTCGGTTTTGCAATCGGCATGTCAGACGGCCTTCCGCTTGTGCAGGAAATGGTCGATGGAAACGGCAGCGAGAAGGATACAGCCCTTGATCATGTCCTGCCAGTAGACGGAGATGTCGAGCAGGATCAGCGAGCTTGTCACCACCGACAGAAGGGCAATGCCGAGAATGGCGCCGAGGATCGTACCAGAGCCTCCGCTCAAGGACGCACCGCCGATGACGGCGGCTGCGATGATGTTGAGCTCCATTCCGACGCCGAAGGTCGGGGTCGCTGCGCCGAAGCGCGACATGTAGATGACACCGGCGACACCCGACAGCGTTGCGCAGAGGACGGTCACCCAGAATTTGACCTG
This sequence comes from Rhizobium sp. 01L419, assembly GCF_056400025.1. Classification (NCBI taxonomy): domain Bacteria; kingdom Pseudomonadati; phylum Pseudomonadota; class Alphaproteobacteria; order Hyphomicrobiales; family Rhizobiaceae; genus Rhizobium; species Rhizobium sp. 01L419. The sequence continues at coordinate 53,723 of NZ_JBFTSM010000002.1, read as the reverse complement.
GTTGGTCTTGATCCCGGAATAGAGCGCCGCCTTCTCATTGCTGCCGGTATAGAAGACCTTGCGGAAGGCCGTCGCGCGGCGCAACAGGAAATCGAAGACCGCAACGATCGCGACGAAGATCAGGATCACGTAAGGGACGCCATGGAACGTGCCCTGCCCGACGGCCTTGAACGACGGCGGCAGCGTGAACAGCGAAAGCGGCGTCCCCTTTGTGATGATCAGACACACACCGCGCACGATGACCATCGCTGCAAGTGATGTGATGAAATGATTGAGCCCGATCACCGTGACGAAGAAACCCATGGCGCAGCCGATCAGCGCGCTGGCGAGAATGCCGACGAGCGACGCGCTCCACGGATCCAGTCCCATCAGAAAAAGCGATCCGGACAGAACCATCGAGAAGCAGACGACCGACCCGACCGAGAGATCGATACCGCCGACGATCAGAAGGATGGTCATTCCGACGACGACGATGCCCTCAACGGAAAACGACATCAGCATGGCCCGGAAATTACCAAGCGTCAAAAAATGCGGAGAGGCAAAACTCATGAGGACGCAGAGGGCGAGAATGATCGCGATAAGCCCTGCTTCCCGCATCGTCGCGAGCCGTCTCCATGAGGAGGGACGCTCCCTCGTCACTGCCAATGCGTGATCTGTCATTGAAAGGTCTCCCGTCCCCGATTCTTCTTCAGATGGCATGTTCTGATGCCTTCGATGGATTGTGTTGAGGCGCAGCGACCCCGGATGCGAGCCGCATGATCGCTTCTTCGGTCATCGCCTCGCTTTCGAGTTCGCCGGCCACCGTACCGTCGCGAATGACGATGGCCCGGTCGCAGAGGCCGAGCAGTTCGGGCAGTTCCGATGTGATGACCAGGATGCCGATGCCGGAGCGCGCAAGCTCGCGCAGCAGGCGATGAATCTCGGATTTTGCACCGACATCGATGCCGCGCGTCGGTTCGTCCATCAGGATGACCTTCGGATCGACCGCCAGTTGCTTGGCGATGGCGACCTTCTGCTGATTGCCTCCAGACAGCGACGAGACCGGCATGCCGATGCCGCCCATGCGAATACCAAGGCGCCGTGCAAGGTTTTGTGCCAGCTCCGCCTCGGTTTTCGTGTTCAACAGCCCGAACCGTCCGGTCAGTGCCTTCAGATCGAGGGCGGCAACGTTCTGCGCGATTGACAGATCGAGGAACACGCCGGACCCCTTGCGATCCTCCGACAGGTAGACGACCCCTGCCCGCACTGCATCTGCATAGGAAGCCATACGAAGCGGGCTGCCCGCGAGGACAACCTCGCCTTGCGTTGCGTGACGCAACCCACAGATACCCTCCGCGATTTCGGTGCGGCCGGAGCCGATCAAACCGCCGATGCCGAGGATCTCTCCCTTGCGCAATTCGAAGCTGACGTTACGAAAACGCCTGCCGTCGCCAAGATTTCGGACCGCAAGAATGGCCTCGCGGGTTCGCTCTGCCACGGGCTGCTTTTCCGGATAGAGCTGCGTGATCTCGCGCCCGACCATGCTGCGAACCACGCCCTCCGCTGTTATGTCGGATGTCTTTTCGGTCGAGACATAGCGTCCGTCGCGGAAGACGGTGACGCGATCACAAAGGCTGAAGATCTCCGCCATGCGATGGCTGATGTAAATGATCGATATGCCATGCGCCTTCAAATCCCTGATGATGCCGAAGAGCACCTGCGCTTCGGCTTCGGTCAGCGCGGCAGTCGGCTCGTCGAAGATGAGGACGCGGCAGTCGAGCGTCAGCGCCTTGGCGATCTCGACCAGCTGCTGGCTCGAGATCGGCAGCTCGCCGACCTTCCGGCGGACATCGATGAGAGCAAGACGGTTCATCACCGCCTGCGCCTCCCCCTCGAGCCTCGCGAAATTCATCAAGGGCGAACGACGCCGGTTCGTCGCCGCCATGAACATGTTCTCGGCAACCGTGGCATCCGGGCAAAGTGCAATTTCCTGGTGGACGAGGCCTATTCCCAGGGATTGGGCAGAGGCCGGAGACGCAATCTCCACGCGTGCGCCATCAACGAGGATTTCCCCTTCGTTCGGCTGCAGCACGCCAGCGATGATATTCATGAGCGTCGACTTGCCCGCGCCGTTTTCGCCACAGAGCGCGTGCACCTCGCCCTTCTCGAGGCTGAAGGTCACATCCGTCAGCGCCTTGATCGCACCGAAGCGTTTGCTGACATTGCGTATCTCCAAAACCGGCGCCGGCATCATCGCATCCTCCCCTTGCATCGGCTGTCCGCGATTTCCCGATCCCGGACAGCCGTTTTGCAGCCCTATTCCTCGATACCCTTCGTACCGCGACGCTTCAGATACTTGTCCCAGTAGAAATCGTCGGCATTGGCGGCCGTGACGATGGACAAGCCGTTGTCGACGAAGGGAATGCTCATCGGATTGAAACCCGAGCGCTTGGCATCGTTCATCGGGTCGATCAGCTCCGGATGCTTGGCAAGCCACAGCATCATGAAACCCATGTAGCCCTGCATGCCCTGGTTCGGATTGATCGAGCCGAACACTTCTCCGGCCTTGATCATGTCGAGGATATTGGCATTAACGTCGGCGCACATGACGAGAATCTTGCCGCCGCTTTCCTTGTTGGCCTGTGCAGCCCCGATCGCCGAGTTTGCCTCCGGCATGAACACGGCGTTGAGGTTTGGATGCGCCTGCACCAGGCTCATGAGACCCTGATAGGCCTTGTTCGGATCCTGGTTCGACGCCGCGCGCCCGACGAGCTTCATGTCGGGATATTTTTCCTCCATGCGAGCGATGAAGGCCGCGATGCGCTTGTCGTGGTTATCCTGCCCCGGATTTTCCAGAACCGCGTATTCGCCCTTGCCACCGAGCTTTTCGGCAATCGCGTCGGCCGCATAGGTACCTTCGCGCGTATTATCCGACGTGATGAAGGATATGCGCTTGGAGAGCGGCGAGTCCGCGGCAAAGGTGACGACCGCCGTGCCCTGGTCGATCGCTCGGTTGATCGGCTCGATGAAGGGATCCGAATTCATCGGATGTACGAGAATGCCGGCCGGGTTCTGGGCAAGCGCCTGGTCGAAGGTCGCGATCTGCTTGTTGACGTCATATTCCGGCGTACCGGTATAAGCGGTCTCGCAGCCGAGCTGCTGACCTGCCTGCTTGAACATTTCATAGACCGGGAACCAGTATTCTACACCCGAAACCATGACGTTCATCACGTATTTTTCACCCGGCTTGCAGCGGAACGGATTTTCCGTTTCCGCGCTGGCTGCACCGGCCAAAAGTGTTGATGCAAGGACCGCCATCGCGGTCGTGCTTAAAAAATTGCGCAAGATTCCTCCTCGAGGCCGAAGCCCCTCCCGATATCCGTTGGCGCCGTTAGCGGGCGACCTGTGATCCCATGAAGTCCGGAATTCCTCCTCGAATTCCGGTGAGTGGAGATAATCGTAACGCCAGATGCATGTCAATATAATTCATGATGTGAAATATATTTCACACCACCGCTGCGGCTCTCAATGCGGCCATGTCAATCGCATGCCGCTCGTTCGGTCGTCGGTGTCTGCGACGTCGGGTTGATTTTCAACCGGCAGTCGGAGCCATAGTCCTGTTTACGCTCCAAGACTAAGCCCGATCGCACTGCGGGAATGAAACCACCCAGCCGCTATCGCGCAATCGACGCTCTTAAAAGAGACCTGAACCTATGGCCCATTCCGAAACAGACGTTTGGAATCGAGGTTCCTGACCATGCTGAACGGCAGCACGTTATCAGCTTCAAGCTGAGCTGCCGGCGCGGGTCGCCCAATGAAATATCCCTGGATCTGGTTGATTCCGTACTGCTGCATCAGCCTCTGATGTTCGATGGTCTCGACCCCTTCAATGAGGATCCTCACGCCGCGATTGCGTAACAGGCCGATGATGTCGAGCAACATCCGCTTGCCTCTCTCCGTGTTGCAGTCATGGAGGAAGGATCGATCGATCTTGACGGTGTCGAATTCTATGAGGCGAAGCCACGAGAGCCCCGCGAAGCCCGTGCCGAAGTCGTCGAGCCAGACTTGAGCACCCAGTTCTCTCAGGTCGCTAATGCAGCGAACCACATCCTGGTCGATTTCAAGCTCCATGCCTTCGGTAATTTCGAAAGCAAGCCGAGCGCCCGTCACGCCGAATTCTGCGAGTGTTGCTGCCACATAGGTAGCGAAACCCGGCATCTTAAGTTCAATCGGCGAAACGTTGACACTAGCAACCTGTATGAGGTCGGTTGCCAAAAGGTCTCGGCAAACAGTGCGAATTGCCCACCGGCCGAGTTCAATGATCGAACCTGTCCTTTCCGCAACCGGGATAAATTTGACAGGCGATACGGGCGTTCCGTCCAACATGTTCAAACGCATCAAAGCTTCAACAGCGTCCGTCTTGCCGGTCTGAACGTTGCGGATCGGTTGATAGACGAGGGAGACAAGGCCGTGTTCAAGCGCGATCTTCAGGGTCGCGGCAATATCCTCACTGTCATCGCTACTCTGCGGGTCTTCAGGATCGAAGACGACGAGGGTGTTGCGACCCGTTGCTTTGGCGGCGTAAAGCGCCCGATCAGCTTCATGAATGACCTTGTCGACCTGCTTGGTCTGGCCCCTCGTATGAGATACGCCGACACTCACGGTGATAATAGTGGTTCCGTCTCGCCTGTGCTCGTGTGGCCAAGCCAACGCCCGCACGGCAGCGCACATTGCTTCTGCGAGTTCGGTCGCTTTTTCCGAATACGACATTGGTGTGATGACGATGAATTCCTCACCCCCGTATCGCCCGATGATCGAGTCCCAGGACGAGGCCACGCTTTGGAGAAGCTCGGATACAGCGATAAGGCACCGGTCACCTTCTTGATGGCCGTAGCAGTCGTTATAGCGTTTGAAATAATCCACATCGATAAGCAGGACGGCAAAGGGCACCCTGTTGCCCTGCCAGCGTTGCCAATGATCACGCAGACGTTGATCGATTGCCCGTCGATTTTCCAGGCCGGTCAACGAGTCCGTGTTTGAGAGGTGCAAGAGAGCCTTGCCCCTTTCGTCGGCAGCAGCTTGCTGCAAACTAGCTTCGAGAGCATTTAGGAAGACTTTGTAGCGCTCTCTGTTGAGCTGAAGATTCACGTAAGACGTAAAAATAAAGCAAGAAATGCAGAACGCAGCGAGGATCAGCTTGTGGAGAAGCAACATTGGCGCGAACAGATAGAGGGCGCCGATGAAGATGAGCACGTTTGTCGCGGAGGCCGCAAGAGCAACCGGAAACCGGAAACTGAAGAACAAGTTGACGCTCATCATGAAGATCGCGCCAAAAACCATATAATATGAGAACGCGTCCCTGACCGTGGTCATCTGTGCGGTGAGAAGCCAGACAAAATAAGCTGCTAGCACGGACACCGCCGCGGCTATGTCGACTGTATCGGCTCTTGCTTTGCGGTAGAGCAAGAATTCCAGCATGCATAGCGCACTCACGCTAACCGCCAACCGGCCAGCGATCGTGTACTGGACTACATCGCCAATAAAAAGATAGTCCGTGAAAGAATACGCAAGGTAAACAGCGACCGCTATCCAGAGGCCGTTGCGGGTAGCGCTCTTTCGGACGCTCTCGCTCTTCTGCTTATAAAGGCAACGCAACTGTTCTGGCGACAGCGTCGGCTGCACGGTAGCGGCTGCGGTCTCGGCAAACACGTGCATCATGCCCCTGCCACCAAACTTCTTGCAGCAGGTGCCCTCCGCAGACTGCTAGCTGACGCTGGATAGCCCTACGCAGACTCCACATCAACCGATAACGCTCGAACAATCCCCAAGCCGGCGGAGTATCTCTCGGGTTCACTAATAATTTCTAAAGCCAAGACGTGCATTTGCCCGCTGGCGCCAACCTTAACGCTTGACCTTCGTCAGACTGTTGAGGATTTTACACGATGTTTTAAATCTTTATTCACCAGTGAGGTTCCGTGGCTCAGCCCCTTTTCTCCCTTGATGGCCAAAGCTTGATCACACCGCAGTCCGTCAGCAATAACTTCCCTTCACCTAACCAGGATAATGAACCAGACCTCCTGAGAACTGCGGAGGCTGAGTTTGCGATTGTCGTCAGCATTGCAATGCAGCGGCTTGCCGCGGGCAAAAACCTGTTTGATGCAGTCAGGTGGTTGATTGGTCAGCTCCATGACGTCCGTCAAAAATTCGGCGCTGCAGTGTGGCAGAGGCTCATCCCGATTATTCAGGCCCATCCCTCGGCAGAGATTCTGCAGCAGTGCCCGTTCACTCGCTGGTCTTTTGAAAAACCTCGCGGCTATTCCGGTGATGCCAGTCTTATAGACTTTATTTATGGGCATCCGGCGGTGGCCGAAGAAGTGGCCAGGTCCACCCCTCTTGGTCTGGATATCTTCGAATACACGATAAACGCTCCCGGCCCGGTAGCCGTGAGGGAACGTCGCGACATCCTGACCCGCTATGTTGATGAGACCGCTGCGCGAACGGGTTCGGATACCGAAGTCCTGGCCGTCGCCGCCGGTCACCTTCGCGAAGCGGAGGCATCAAACGCACTTGCAGAAGGCCGCCTTAAACGCTGGGTTGCTCTTGATCAGGACCCTGAAAGTATCGACTCGATCTCGCGCCAATTCCATGGGACTTCCGTCGAGCCTATCAATGGATCCGTACGCGCCTTGCTCGCGCGAAAGCATCAGATTGGCACCTTCGATCTAATCTACGCAGCAGGATTGTATGATTACCTCACCGATAAAGTAGCAATCCGACTAACGCAGATTTGCATGGAAATGCTGAAACCGGGTGGCGTCTTCCTATTTGCCAACTTCTCCGATGAGATGGCCGATGACGGATACATGGAATCCTATATGAACTGGGAACTCCTCCAGCGGTCCGAGGCCGACATGTGGCGTATTGCCAATGGCAGTGCGCCGGAAAACACCGTTGAGAAGACGGTCTGGTTCGGTGCCAACCGCAACATCATTTACAGCACCATCAGGAAGCTGTCGTAAGCCTCGACGGGTCGGGCGCTTCACCAAATCCGATGCGCCCCGTCCGGCGATGTCGCAGCTTGCGTGTTGGACGTCGATCTTGATGAAAGAAATCGCCATGAACGACCTGACGATGAGCGAAGCTTAGAAGGACCCGCTGATCCGTCTGCTCCAGCGTGCGGACAAGGTGAGCATGGGCGAATTCGCACGGATCCTCAAAACCCGGCACGCAGCAATCGCGATATCGCGAATGTCTCTCCTGCAAACCGGCAGCAGGTGGCCGCCTAGCCCGCAATAACTTCACGCCGTGGACTTGAATCGAACACGATCAAGGGCCATATGGGGCATATCGGTATCGCTGGTGAGTGCTCCACAGGAGCGTTCGCGATAGCCGAAGTCGCTAATCTGCTTTTGACCACGGATGTACTGGCACTGGTGTGAAGAGCGATGTTGAGAAGGTCGGTGCGATTTCGCCCCGGCCTTTTTTATTGCTCGGAGTTCGCGGGGATAGAGAACGATGACCTTCCCTCGTTGTTGACGCTGAACAACGCGAAACCCATCTAGACGAGATGCCGAAACAGAAAATCACTGACACACCCGCACTTACCGAAACGTGGACGCTCTCGCCTGCGGCCACGTTCGGATCGGCCGTTCGCGCCAAGGGCGTCCTTCTGGAAATTCGAGCGGGCCTGCCTTTAGCAGTGCGGAAATCGCTCGATGTGAATGGAATGGCACTGATTTTGGGAATGGCAGAAGACTGCGAAGATGAGTTCTCTTCGACAGCAGCGACCATAACCAAGGCGCTGGAGGGCATCGAAAGCCTGCCGGTCATTCCGCGCGAAATCCAGGACATCCTGGCTATTTCTGCGAGTGAGAGGCATCGCTGGCTGAAGGACGGCCGTCTACCGAGCGCAGGAACGCGCACGGTGAGGCTGAGTGGCCGCGCCAGGCAGATTACTTTCCACGTCTTCGATCCGCGTGTCGTGGAGGACCTGCTGGACCGCGCCGTCGTCGATGAATGGCGCGAAAAAGACGCGACCGCGGCTGCGGAGAACCGGCGACAGGCTGCCTACAAGGCGAAGCTGACCCGGTCACTGAAGAAGGCGGCCAAGGCGTCTAGGGCGTCCAAAGAAAACTCTGACGATCCCGCCGCGAAGCTTCGCGGCTGGGACGAGTTCGATATCGACGGGCTCCTCCGGTGAGGTCTTCGCCGTCCGGTCTCAGCTCCGGGTGTGCCGAAGTTCAGGGCATCCGTTTGCGGAACGCTTTAGTGGGTTGGCCAAGTGAGCCTTCCCGCCAACACACCACTCAGATGACTTCTCATCAACTGGAATTGCCGCTCACTTTCGGCGGCAATCAACCGGAAAAATCTAGACACTACTCGGGCAAATTCAGCTCGAAGATCATAGCAAAATTACTCTTCGCGGAAAGCACGGTTGAATTGATCCGAGAGCGGCTTGGCGAAAAACGATATCGCGGTCCGCTCTTGCGTCGAAACGAAGACTTCGACAGGCATGCCCGGAAGAAGTCTGTTGTTGCCGAGTTTGGCAAGCTCGCTCGCAGGCACGGCGACGTCCGCAAGATAGAAGATCTGGCCCGTCGCCGGGTCGGTGCTTGTCGCCGCGGAGACATAGGCGATGCTACCGTCAAGCTCGGGTGTTGCGCGCTGGTTGAAGGCGGTGAAACGCATCCTTGCATCCTGACCGATGAATACCTGGTCGATATCGGTGGGAGACAGTCTGGCCTCTATCTTCAATGCGGCATCGGCCGGCACGAGCGTCACCAGTTTCTCCGCAGGCGTAATGACTCCGCCGAGCGTATGGACGAAAAGCTCGTTCACTGTTCCCGATAGTGGCGCCCGGATATCGGTTCGCGCCAGCCGATCCTCGACAGCGATGCGCCGTTCACGCAATTCAGACAATTTCGGCTCGACAATGCTGAGTTCACGCTGAGCCTCGGTGCGGGCGGCTTCATCGATGGCGATGATCTGAACCCGGATTTCGCTCATCCGGGCTCTCGACCGTGCAATATTGGCCTGGATCTCCCCACTTTCACCCGTCAGCTTCGCGAGTTCGCGGTCGATGAAGTATTTGCGGGACGTATCGATGAGCTTCTTGTCTGCAAGGCCTTTGATCTTGCCATGTTCGGTTCGCACCAGTTCGAGTTCGTCGTCCTTTGCATCATACTGGGCGATCAGGCCTTTCAGTTCCTCTTCGAGCTGAGATATTCCGTATTGGAGCTGTTGTTTCTGGTTTTGCCTGTTGCGGCGGTTCCCATCGAACAGGCGGCGCTCGCCAGTTGAGATCAATGGAAACTCGGCGACGAAGGCCGGCGCTAAGTCGACTTCGTCCTGATTGTCTCGCTCGGCGATCAGCCGCGCCTGGCGTCCCGTCAATTCGACGAGTTGCGTCTTGACGATCGAGAGTTCGGCGCGCGTCTGGGCGTCGTCGAGGCGCAGCATGATCTGCCCTTTGGTGACGATGTCACCCTCCTTGACGGCGATTTCGCTGACGATGCCGCCATCCCGATGCTGGATCGACTTCAGATTTCGATCGACTTTGATGATACCCGATGCGATGACCGCGCCGCGCAACTGTGTCGTCGCCGCCCATCCGCCGGCGCCTGCGAAGAGTAGGAAGCCAAGCGCTACGCCGGCAAGAACACGCGTTGTGACAGGGAACATGTTGTTCGTCTCGGGCGAGTGCCGAGGCTGGGTGTTTGGCTGTTTTTGAAGCATGTCTCTTCTCCCCGCCCATCAGGTGTTTTCGACGATAACGAGGAGATGGTGCCCCGTCAGATTGATCGTCATTTCGTAATGTTGATCCTTGTCCATATCGACTTCGATGAAGGTTCGGCTCATATCGTCCGTTCCCTCATGACGAACGCGGATCGGCAAAGGTTCGGCATCGGCCTTGTCGCCGTAGATTTCCTCGAAGCGGTCCTCCAGACCGTCCATGACCTCGTCGAAGATCTTGTACTTGGACACGTCGATGCGGTCGCCCACCATGAAATCCAGAATCTGGTGGACGACAGCGGCGCTGTTCTCGCCGGCAGGAATGCAGAACTCGAACGTGTCCTCGCCCGCACCGCCTTCGACGACAGCGGCCATCGGACCAGCGCGGATAATGTCGTCGCCGGCACCACCGACGGCCTTTTCAAAGCCCTCGATCGCATCATGACCCACATCGAAGCCGGTGGCCGTGCCCGTGTTCAAGTCGATGAGCACAGCATGGGCGGCCTGCGAGTAGTCGATCGCGTCGAAGCCATCGCCCCCGCGGAAATCGTCATCCGACGCATCGGCCGCCGCGACGACGATATCATCGCCGCCTCCGGCCGAGAGGCATTCGGCGGAATCTCCGTCGCGCAGCACATCGTCACCATCGCCAGTCTTGATGATTTCGAAGTTGCTGATCCCGTCAACGCCGATCTCCTGACCGGTTGCATTCGCAGCATTGAGATCGACGACAACGGACATGACAGCGGCAGAATAATCGAGCGTGTCTATGCCGCTTCCGCCGTCATAGCTGTCTGCGGCACAATCGAGGTCGCCTGTAACGACGTCGTCACCATCACCGGCGTTCACAAGGTCCGCTCCCTCACCACCGCGGAGACAATCATCCCCGGCGTTGCCATGCATTTCCTCGGCTTCTGCACTGCCGGTCACCGAGTCATCGCTCGCACCGGCGCGAACGATTTCGAAATTGGAGATCGTGTCGTTGCCGATCTCGATGCCGGACGCACTGCCATCAGCCAGATTGATCGCCACCGCCTCGGCAAGTGCCGAATAATCGAGTGTGTCAGTCCCGGTTCCTCCGTCATAGCTGTCGTCAACACCATCAGCATCACCGGCAACGGTGTCGTCGCCGTCATCTCCCTTGACGGTGTCCTGGTCGCTGCCCCCGCTGAGGAAGTCGTTCCCCGTGCCGCCATTGAGGGTGTCGATGCCTGTTTGACCGAGAAGGATATCGTCACCATCGCCGCCGAACAGGCTGTCGTTGCCCCCTTCACCCTGCAGAACGTCGTTCCCAGCGTCCCCGTTCAGGGTGTCATTGCCGTCGCCACCATGAAGGATGTCGCTATCGCCGCCGCCACTCAGCAGATCGTCGCCGGCGTCCCCGAAGATGCTGTCGCGGCCCTCTTCGCCGTACAGGCGGTCGTTGCCGGCACCTCCAAAGATGTGGTCGTCGCCCAGGCCGCCGAGAACGATGTCATTGCCGTCGCCCGCAAAGACCGTGTCATTGCCACTGCCCGCGACAATGTTGTCATTTCCATCGCCGGCGTTGACAGTATCGTTGCCGTCTTTGGCGTCGATATTGTCATTGCCGGCCAGTCCGTCGATGTCGTCGCCGCAACTGGTGCCGACCAACAGGTCGTCGCCAGTCGTGCCGGTAACGGGCGCGGGCTTGACGACGGAGAAACTGGCGGTTTGCACGATGGAGGCCATGCCGTCGGTAATCTGATAATTGATGGTCACTGGGCCGAGGGCCTCGGCCTGATATGTCCATCCGCCCGCGGTCTGTACGAGTTTGCCGGAAGAGACAGTAATATCCTTGACGGACAGCACGTCACCATCAGGATCGAGGGTCCCTCGCAGGAGATCGGCAAGACCGATCAACGCGATTGCGCAACCCGAGACATCGGCGAGCGTGACGGGACTGCCGGTACGCGGCGCGCGATTGGGCGCTTTTTCCTGCTGGACAGGCGCGGGCGGAGGCTTGACGTCGTCTGGTTCAGGGGATGCCTCTGAGGCCTGGTTGGGGGCTGTCCAAGCATTGTCTTTGGAAATGCGGAAGGGAGCTGTCGATATCGGCCTCGAAGCCGTCCAGGCATTGTCGTTTGATGCGTGGAAGGACACCGAAACTCCACCCGATGTTTTCAGGAGGCTTAGACTTGGCAGGTTGAGCCTGTTGAATTCGATAGGCGGAGAGTCGTCCAGCGGATGACTTATGGCATTCCTGTAATTGGAGAGTTGCACGCCACCCTTCTTTCCAGTTGGCGCCTTTTCTTGCTCTTCGACGTCTCCCGGCGCGACAGCGCCAGTGGAGATGGGATCGATCGGCAGCAGCCCCTCATGAGGATCCGGGGCCGGTCTCGGTCCCGTCTCTCCCGGCGGAAGGCCCTCCGGCTGGTTTGACAGTGCACTCTTCAAATAGAGCGCGAATCCGGTCAGAAAGAGCGTCATGAACATCGGCACTTTCGAGAGCTTGTCCTCATTCTTGAAGACATAGCGATCGTGCGGATCGTCCTGCTCCTTGGCGGTTTTTGTTCCCTTTACCTCGATCATTCCGACATCCTCGCCATGATGCGCGAGCCGACCTGTGTTGCGGCCGCAGGTTTGCTGCCAGTGTCCGCTACCGATGGTTTGAGGATGTCGTCCTTGGGTCCGAACGCTACCATCTTTCCATTTTGGATAACGGCAACCATGTCGACGGCCGCGAGTGCGCTCGGCCGGTGAGCGATGACGATCGCGATGCCGCCTCTGGCCCGAACCGCTTTGATCGTCTGGGTGAGCGCCATTTCGCCCTCGCCATCGAGGTTCGAATTGGGCTCATCCATGACCACGATGAAGGGATTGCGATAGAGCGCTCTCGCAAGGCCGATGCGCTGCCGCTGCCCGGCCGAAAGCGAGATGCCTTGAGGTCCGAGTGCGGTGCGATAGCCGTCGGTCATACGCACGACCATTTCATGAATGCCCGTCGTCTGAGCGGCTTCGACGATCGCGCGGGGATCGACCTGCGGCTCAAGGCGCGAGATGTTTTCTTCGATCGTCGCATCCAGGAGCGCCACATCCTGTGGCAAGTAGCCGACATGCTGGCCAAGATCGGTGTCCGACCATTGCGTGAGTTCGGCATCGTCAAGCCTGACGCTGCCACGAAGGGTCGGCCAGACGCCCGTCAGGGCGCGTGCGAGCGTCGTCTTGCCGCCGCCGCTCGGACCGATGATGCCAAGCGCCTGTCCCGCTGCGATCTCGAAACTGACTTCGCTGAGCAGAACCCGTCCGGAGCCGGGTGCCGCGACGGTTATCTTTTCGACCTTCAGCGAGTGTCTGGGCGCTGGCAATTGCATTGGCGGGACGGTGCCCGAGAGGGCAATCACCGTCTCCTTCAATCTGTTGAAGGCTGTTCGGGCGGCGACAAAGCCCTTCCAGTTTCCGATTGCCAGATCGACAGGTGCGAGAGCACGTGCCGAGGCAACAGACGCAGCAATAATTGCACCTGCCGATAGCTCGCCCTGCATCGTCAGCCACGCGCCGAGGCCGAGGACAGCCGACTGCAGGATCATGCGAAGCACACGGGATATCGCGCCGAACGTGCCACTGATGTCGTTCGTGCGTGTCTGCAGCTCGAGATGGTCTTGATTGGCGCGGTTGAAACGATCGACCGCACGCTCCGCAAATCCCATCGCTTTGAGGATGTCGGCGTTGCGGGCATTGGAATCGGCGATCGCGTTGCGTTCTATCCCCGACTTGTGGGTAGCGCTTGCCAGCCGGCGGGTCATCAGTTCCGTCATGATCGTCAGCATCGAGAGGATGAAGGCGCCGGCGAAGGTGAGCGCACCGAGATAGGGGTGGAGCATGTAGACGAAGACCAGGTAGAGGGGCACCCAGGGCAGGTCGAACAGGGCGACCGGTCCCTGGCTGCCGAGGAACGAGCGCACCGTATCGACATCGCGCCCGCGCTCGAGCGCTTCGGCTGTCGAGAAGCCGAAGCGGGGCATGTCGATTGCGACCTGATGCGCCATGGGTGCGATCCGGCTATCGAGCCTTGCACCCATGCGCACCAGAATTTGCGACCGGATGATGTCGAAAAAACCCTGGAACAGGTAGAGGCCGATCGCCAGTGCCGATAGCCCAAGCAGGGTCGGAACGCTGCCACTGGTCAGGGCGCGGTCATAAATCTGCAGCATGTAGAAGGAGCCGGTCAGCGCGAGAACGTTGATCACCCCGGACGTGATGAAGAGGAATACAAAAATTCCTCTCAGTCCGTGGGTGAGTTTCTCGATCTGTTTGCGCTTGGTTCCGGTCAACGGAGTTTTAGGGCGCATGTCATTCACCACTTCTTGCTAATATTGGACTATGCGGCGTGCCGGAGAGGCCGGCACGCCGCATTTCGCGCTTTACAGGTTGAAGTCCGTAGTGGTGAGGTTGTGGTTCCCCTTGATGCTGAGGCGAAGTTCGGCGCTGCTGTCACCGTCGACGCTTCCCTGCACCACGGTGTAGTCGCCGTCGTCACGCGTCTCGTGCGTGACGATCAGTTGGGCAGCACCGCTGAGCGTGGAGCCCGCTATCAGCGTGAAGGCCTGATTGCCGGAGACGCCGTTGTTTGCGTCCGAGCCACTCAGGTCGATCTTGTCCCCCGGTTGGAAGCCGAGGATCGTATCGCCGTCGGCATCCTTTTCGGAGAGGAACACGAACTTGTCGTTTCCGGCCCCGCCGTCGATGACATTGACTGACGCATTGGCAGTGATTGTGTCGTTTCCGGAGCCCGTGACGACATTCTCGATGTTCCAGAGTGTATCGTTGCCCGATTGACTGCTGGATGCACTTCCTCTGCCCATGAAGCCGCTTCCGAGGTCGACCGTCAGGTTGGCGGTGATCGCCGCCATATCCAGCGTGTCGCTGCCGGCATCGCCATAGTAGACATCATCGCCGTCGCTGGCTTCGGCGATGAACATATCATTGCCGCTGCCACCATGGGCGGTGTCGTTGCCGGCACCAGTCTGGATCATGTCGTCGCCGGCATCGCCGAAGACTCGGTCTGCTCCAGCGTCGCCATAGAGCATGTCATTGCCGTCGCCGCCAAACAGGTCGTCATTTCCGGCACCCCCGAAGACCATGTCGTTTCCGGCTTCCCCGCTGAGGAGATCGTCACCGTCATCTCCGCGCATGATGTCGCTGCCGGCACCGCCGGTGGCCACGTCATTGCCGGCGAATGCGACGATCATTTCTCCGCTTGCCGTACCAAGAAGCACATCGGCGGCAGCAGTACCGACAATAGTGGTTCCCGTTGCTGTTTCGGGAGTCGGGGGTGCTGGCGGCGGCGTATCAACATCGTCATCGGCAGGGTCGTTGAATTGCGGCAGGCCGCCCTCACTCGTGAAGCGAATGCTGTGCTGGCTGCCTGTCATCGTCGTCACGCCGTTTGCATCGGTCGTGATCTCGTAATCATCGGCGGTCGTGCCCGCTGGCAGTTCGATAACATCCTGCGGCCGCAAGGTGCCGACAATCGTATCATTGCCGCCGTTCGAGCGGAACACGATGCGATGGGCCGAAGTCAGAGCCGAAATATCGATGGTATCATCACCGGCGTTGCCGTCGATGGTGATGGTGTTCAGCCGCAAACTCGTCCCGGCGAAGTTGCCGATCACCTCGAATGTGTCGCCGCCGGAAGAACCAGGTCCGGACGGATCGACCCCGTTGATCCGGATCTCCTCGATTTCGCGTAGCTCGGCGATGACCGAGGTGGCGAAATCGGTATTGGCTCCCCGCGTAATAACGATCTCGGTTGCGGCATTGAGGCTTGCGCCGTTATTGCCGGCGAGAGCATCCCATGCGGCGCGGGTATAGATACGGTAGGTCTCCGCAACGGCGCCATTGCCGGTTATCACGAACGTGTCTCCAGCCTGACCCTCCGTGCCGCCATTGACGATGTCACGGCCATCGGAATTGGCCAGTGATGCTGCCGTCGCATTGTTGGCATTCCAGTTGAAGGTGTCGTCACCGGCGTCGCCATTAACGACGTCGTTGCCAGTGCCACCGTTGACGATGTCGTTGCCTGCCCCGGCATTGACTGTATCGTTACCGCCGAGGGCGTTGATGGTGTCGGCACCGGCAGTGCCGTTATGTGTCTGGCCGGCTGCGCCGCCATTGATCACATTGCCGGCAGTCGCGAGCGTGAAGTCGGAGACATCGATGCCGGCATTGTTGACACCGTTGATCTGGATCGTGCCCTGGATCGCCGAGGCCGGTCCGTTCTCGCGGATGGTGATGATCGTATTGCCGCCGCTCGCGGATTCGAACACCCGGTTGGCAAAGTTCGCCGCCGTTACGCCCAATCCGCTGAGGTCGATGCGATCCTGGGTTGCCGGCGTACCGCCGGTGGCGTCGAAGCTGTTGACGATGTCGGCCCCGAAGCCGGTCGAATTGTAGATGATGGTGTTGACGCCGCCGCCTACGTCGATCGTGTCGTTGCCGGCACCACCGATGATGGTGTCGTTGTCGTCACCGCCATTGAGCGTGTCGTTGCCGTCGCCGCCGTCGAGCAGGTCACTGCCGGCGGCACCATTGAGCGTATCGTTGTTACCGCCACCGAAGAGCTGGTTGGCGGCACCATTGCCGTTGATCGTATTGGCGAGCGTGTTGCCGCGGCCAGTGACCGCCGCGCCAATGAGATTGAGGTATTCCACCTCCGCCCCCAGCGTGTAGTCGACGCTTGCGTCGACACGGTCCGTACCGCCGGCCGCCAGTTCCGTTACCACGTCGCCGACATCGTCGACGGCATAGATGTCGTCCCCGACACCGCCCAGCATGGTGTCAGCGCCGAGACCGCCGTTCAGTGTGTCATTCCCGCCAAGCCCCGTCAGCGTATCGGCGAGATCGCCGCCGGTAATGACGTTGTTGCCGTCGTTGCCGGTACCGACGAATTGGTCGGCGTCGACACCCGTGTAGGTCAGGTTTTCGACATTGGCGAAGGCCGCCATTGTATAAAGCGCTGCCGTCGTCGCGATCGTATCGGTTCCGCCGCCGGCGGCCTCAATGATCAGATCCTCGCCGGTATCGTCGATATAGGTGTCGTTGCCGGCGCCGCCGACCAACGTGTCGATATCGTCGCCGCCGTCGAGCGTGTCGTTGCCGATGCCACCGACCAGCAGATCCTCACCGAGCCCGCCATTGAGCGTATCATTGCCGTCATGGCCGAACAGCAGGTCGAAGCCGGTATTGCCGGTCAGGGTATCGTTAGCCGTCGTGCCTGCGAGCGCCGTGTTGACGCCGACCGCCGCTGTGCGCTCGCCGTTATCATCCGTGCTCAAGGCATAGTCGCCGGTGAGAACATAGCCTTCGAACGTGCTGCCGTTGAAGTTGATGAACTCCACCGCTTCGCCGGCT
This sequence comes from Rhizobium sp. 01L419, assembly GCF_056400025.1. NCBI lineage: Bacteria > Pseudomonadati > Pseudomonadota > Alphaproteobacteria > Hyphomicrobiales > Rhizobiaceae > Rhizobium > Rhizobium sp. 01L419. The sequence continues at coordinate 36,641 of NZ_JBFTSM010000002.1, read as the reverse complement.
GTGTCGAAGTGATCGGTAACAGTAGCCTGCTGGCCGTTGAACTGGATCACCAGGTCGTCGTTGCCGCCCCCGGCGGTCACTTCGAACATGTTGAGCCCGGTCAGCGAGGCCGGCAGAGCCGGCGGCACGGTTCCTCCAACCGTGATGCGGTCGGTGCCGGCGGTTTCGTTGATGACGTCGATCCCGTCGCCGAGATTGATGACATAGGTGTCATTGCCGGCGCCGCCGTTCAGAGTCTCGGTGGCACTGGAGAAGGCGATCGACAGGTTTTCGATACCGACGAAGTCGCCGCTATTGTTCGTGCCGGCCACCACGAACCTGATTGCCGAATTGGCACCGAACGGTCCGTTCAAGGGCAAGTTGTTGATCGGTCCTGCGTTGGTCGCGCCGGTTATGGTCTGAATCGTCTGTGTGAAGTTGACGCCGTCGGCGGCAAAGAGAACCGTGACCGTTTCTCCCGCGTCGAAGCCGCTCTCATTATAGTCATAGCTGATGGTGGCGCTCGATGCACCCGACAGACTGAAGGATCGCGTGATCATCGCGGTGCCGTTGCCTGGATCATTGTCATCATCGCGCAGGCGCAACTCATTGGTGCCGTCGTCAATGCGGATCTGGCCTGCCGAAGCGCTATTCGTATTGCCGTTGTCTCCAGTCTCAACCCACGGCGTGGCCCATGCCGCAGTTCCGCTCGACCCATTCAGGACGGTGTTGTTGAAATTATCGGCATACGTGCCCGAGGTGCCGGCCGTGCTGGGGCCGCCGACGAGGATGTCGTTGCCATCGCCGCCGTTCAGGACGTCGTTGCCGCCGAGGCCCAGCATCAGGTCGTCACCGGTGGTGCCGTTGAGAACGTCGTTCCCTTCGGTGCCGACGATGATGCCGACGGTGCCATCGGTGAACTGCAAACGCTCGACGTTTCGCAGCCGGTCGGAGCCATCGAGGTTGAGCTCGGTAACGTCGGTGACGGTCACCTGCCCATCAGCAGTCGCACCAAACGTATAATCGGCCCGCGCGCCCTGGAACGCTGCAGTGTCGACATCACCGGCCGTCGTGTCGGTCCGGATGGTTCGCACGATCGCCAGCTGGCCAGGATTGATCGAGCCGTTGAACATCGCGGCTGCCAATGTCGTCATGCTATTGTGTAGCGCGATCGGCTCGCCCGTATGTTCCGTGTCGGCTGGCGCGAAGACACCGATCTGCACGTCGAGCCACTTGTCGCCATCGATGATGTCGTCGCCGGCAAGGCCCTTCATGGTGTCGCTGCCATCACCGCCGAGAATGATGTCGCCGGCACTGAATGCCGTGACGCCGGCGCCCAGAATATCCTGCAGGCCTCTGATAAGGGCGATGCCTTCAGCGTCGAGGGCGCTACCCTGATAGCCTTCGGTACCGCCCTGAAGAGCGGGGAGCCGCTCAGCCGCAAGAGTGTTCGTGCCGGTCAGGACGTCGCCGAACCTTGTCCCCGACAGACCCTCGACCGACTCGTACTCATCGAGTGCGGCATTCTGCGGCAGTGTCGGGGCCTCGTCGAAGACGATCGGGATCGATAGATCGGCGTTCACGAAGTTCGGGTTGTCCTTGTAGGTCGCCCAGTCAAAGCCGGACATGCCCACCATCTTGCCGCGGCCGGCGCTGCCGACGAAGATATCGTCGCCGCCTTCACCGATGAACTCGTCGAAGCCGCCATCACCTAGGAACACGTCATGGCCGTCGATCTCGTCATGCGAGAAGATTTCGTCGAAATTGTCGCCAGGCGCACCGTCGAACGTGCCTGTTTCGATCCAGTCATTGCCCTCGTTGCCGAGGATGCGTTCGGCATTCTTGTTACCGTAAATGAAGTCGTTGCCGGTACCGGCGAAGACTTCCGAGCCCATGTCCGTACCCAGGAAGATGAAGTCCTGGCCGTCATTACCCATCACCAGGTCGAGACCAGGCCCGGCGTGAACCACGTCGTTGCCCTTGCCGGCCTTGATATTGTCGTCGCCGCCGCTGTCGACGATGATGTCGTCGCCGTCGCCACCGTTGATGATGTCGTTGCCGAACCCGCCTTCCAGCCGGTCGTTGCCGCCGTCGCCGAACAGCGTGTCGTCACCGATACCCGCGATTATGGTGTCATTGGCTTCGGTGCCGCCCATGACCACATGGTCGCCGCCGGTATAACGCAGGTAGTTGGTGTCCGGGCCGACGGTCGCCGGATTGTTGCGGATGACAAGCTGCGTGAGGATGCCGTCGCCGAGCGGATCAGTGCTCTCCAGAGTACCGTCGCCATCGAGATCGTTGAACTGCCGGGCCTGGTTGACCTCGAGAATGAGACCGGGGGTCGAGAACACGTCAGACGGCAGATGGGTGGCATCGGTATTGCGCATGATCATGGCGGCGAAGGAGTTGTTCTCCATCTCACCGAACAGGTGCAGGCCATCGAGGCGCTGCAGATAGTAGAAGCGGTCACCGTTCTGCAGCTTTTCCATCTGCATTTCGAAGACGAAGTTGAAGGTCGAGCCGAGCATGCCGCCGAAGGGCATGATCGCTTCCGCCAAGCCGCCGATCCAGAGATCGACATTGTTGAGACCGCCAAGTGTGCCGCCGGCATAGGCTCCGGTCGCGTTGAGGAAATCGAGGCGATCTAGCGGGACTTCAAGTCCGCCGACCGACACGCCGGTTATGATGGTGAGCGCCGCGTTACGCTTGCCTTCAAGTGTCGTCTGGCCGTCAATCAGTGAATGTGTGCCGTAGGCCGCGACGAAGTTGATGATCGAGGCCTCATGCTTCAGATGGCCGGCGAAATCGACCCAGCTCTCGTAGGGCTTGAGCAAGACGTCCTGGTTGGTGGCGTTGTAGAACTGCGTGCGGGCCACGTTCAGTGATGGCACGCCGGTATCACGGCCACGCGCCAGGTTGATGGTCGCAAGATCGAGCGGCAGGCCGAGCAGGTTGTTGCGCAGCGCACTGGTGACAAACTCGTCGATCTCGTTACCGGGTTGGCGTGTCATGCCTCGGACGATGGCGCCGGCTGCGACATTGGCATCGGCGGTCGTTGTGCCGCCATTGTTTTCGAACTGCAGCGGATTGAGGAAGCCTTCGATCAGACCGATGTGGTCAGGGTTGAAGTTCGGATCGAAGCGATCGATCGATTCCGTCAGCATCGAGTGCCCGAAGCGGTAGACCACATGGGCGAACTCGGCGACGATCGAGGGATCGATCGTAACGTCGAACCCGTCCGGAACCAGGAATACGTTGATATTCGGCTGGATCTTACGGGCGAACTCTTCGAAAACGAGGTGCTGATACTGCATCTCGGTACCGAACTTGGCGGCCTGGAAGAGCCGCTCGCCGTCCCAGACAAGGCCTGCTCCGGTAGCGGGAACCGCAGCGACATCATCGATCAGCCATTCGTTCAGGAAGGCCACAGCCTCAGCCTGCGAAGAGCCGTCAGCCAGCATCGCAATGGCGTCCGCAAGCACCACCTCCTGGGTATGCTCGACCAGCCGGTTGTGTTCCGAATGGAACACATGGTGCACCGCCGTCAGGCCGATATTTTCGTTGGCACGGCCGTCGCCGGCGACATAATGCGCATCGAGCAACTCGTTGTCGTAGACACCAGGCTCGTTGCCGGGGTTTTCAAGACCGATCTCGATGTCGCCATCGGCCAGTCCGCCCGGCACGGCATTATGCGCGATGTCGGCCAGGAAGGCATGGCCTGTAAGGATAGCATTCGCCGGAACGAGGACGCCCAATCCACCATTGGCATTCGGGTCGCCTTCGACGAGGCCCGTAGCTGTTACCATCTGAGGATAGCCATTGGCGCCTCGGATGAATTCGCCATAGGGGTCGGTGGCCAGCAATGGAATATTACCGACATTGGCATCGAGAAGCTGGATGCCCAAGAAATCAGCAGCCTGCGCCTTGAGATCAGCCCAGGTCGCCATGCCGCCATTGCCGCCCTCGATGAGCTTGCCCGTCGAGACCGGCTCGCCGGCAGCGTTGAGCGTGTAGGCGCGGAGGAAGACCTGATGAGATGGATGAGACGTATAGGTCTGGTTCTGGTCGACGAACGAGGTCGTCGTGTTTACGGGACGATCGGTATTGTCGGCGGCTTCGTTAACTGCCGTTAGAGGGTCATCATTCATGATGCCGTCGGCGCCCGGGCCGGCAAGGGTAGCGCGGGTCAGCACCATGAAGTTGGTGTTGCTGCCCGGAACAAAAAGCGGATCGTCTTCCATCAGCGGAATGAATACGGTGCCGTTGCCGCCCTTGGCGACGAGGTCGAGACCGTGGTCGAAGAACTGGCCGAACAGGGTGAACCAGGAATTGAACGGTGCCGAGAGGCCTTCATCCGGCGCGGCATTGGTGATGACGACATTGACGCCATCGAGCTCGACGCCGTTGGCATCCAGCAACGCGACCAAAGCATCATCCTGGGCATCGAGAGCCGCCTGCGCGTCAGCGAGGTCCGCAGCAGTTGCTGCCGCGGCATCCTGTAGAGCTTGATTATTGGGGCTGGCAGATGCTGCTGCCTGGGCCTCGGCGTTCAGCCGCTCGGCTGTGCCGACAGCGTTGAACAATGGCTTGAGCGGCTCATAAGCGGCTGAGATCTGAGCGGTGACTGTCATCTGCTGCGCTGCGGGAACGATGCCGGCGCGCTGCAGAGCCGTCAGGATCGCGGAGGGATTTCCGAGCGTCTGATCAACGATCAGGTTTGAGATGGTGCGGACTGTGGGGTCGAAGACGTCGCCCGCGACGGACGGGCCGGGGCCATCGTTGTCGGCCGTCGGGTTGTATGAGACGGGCACCAAAGCGCCACCGGCCCCGGCGGGCACCATGATCGTCTTGAACTGAGTGCCAAGGGGTTCCGGGAACTCATTGTCGGCAGCACCCCATTCCGGATGCAGCGGATTATTGTAGGTACCGTCGACGGTGCGCAGGCCCCAGGAAAGGTTGTAGGTCGGGATAGACCCGCCGGGGCCGAACAACGGCTTTGCGACGTTGTTCGGATCGCCGGTCGATATGCCTTGCCGGAAGGCGGCGTCCGCTTCCGCGATTTTGATCTGTTTCAGGATGAAATCGAGATCCGATCGAATATAGGTGACCATTTTATTCCCCCCTTGGATTGTCCAGAAAACGGTATCGTTCCGGCAATGCTTTTCCCGTCCCTGCATTCGCAGGCATCGTCTGCTCTGCGGCAGATTTTCTACTGGGGTTCCGGAGATGAGATTGCGAAAGCCAATAGAAAATCTTCAGCATTGTCTGCGACGATCAGATAATGTCTTCAGGCAAGGCCAGGGGATAGTTCCAAAGGTCCGCTGACATTCACGGACTTTGGTCTTCGGGAGGTCGGGACTTTAGACCCGGAAATAAATGTGACTTACGTCCCTTTCAGGAAGAGCCCCGGCGGCGAGAAATCCGGCATACTAGGATACTGGCAAGGCATTGATTTAACGAAGCAATTCCTGATTGTGGCGGGGTTGATCATCTGTAGTTCGATGGCCATCCTTGGTGAGTGGCTGACAAGCCAGATTGCCGCAAATCAGCTGAGGAGCCGGGCCGAATCCGGAGCCCTCTACATGGAGGGTTTTCTGGCCCGTCACGTCGAGGGATCGGCAAGCAACCTCCAGGTCGCGGAATCCCGTCGCAAGGAATTGGACGATCTTTTGATCGGGACTGATCTTGCGCGACGAGTAGAAGGCTTCAGGATCTGGCGCAATGATGGGATGGTGATCTACAGCACCGATAAATCTCTTATCGGAAAAGCCTTCCCGTCGGCCGATATCAAGCGGGCTTTCACAGGTCGGGTTGTTGCGCAGCTCGAGACTGGTCACAATGACGGAGAAGGCGAGGAAGAGCCGACGACCGACCGTCCGCTCATTGAAATCTATGCACCCATCTATCGCTCGGGCACGCGCGAAATCATCGCTGTCGGAGAGCTTTATGAGGACGCAGCCGAATTCCTCGTTCAGCGAGGCCGGGTCCAACGTCAGACATGGGCAATCGTCGGCGCAACGACTTTGGCCATCATGGCCCTGCTGTTCCTCATTGTCCGGCGGGCGAGCAATATCATCGCCAATCAGAGGATGACGCTGAAGGCGCAGCTGACGGAGGCTCAGGCGCTCGCGGATCAGAATACCGAGCTTCGCAAGGTTGCCGACAGGGCGCGCATGGATGCGACGAAATCGAACGAGCAACTCCTGAACCGGATCGGTGCCGATCTGCACGACGGTCCCGTCCAACTGCTCAGCCTGTTGATCCTTAAACTGGGGAGGCCTTCAGATGCGCCCGTGCCGGCAAGGACGACCTTCGACAGCGCGGCCGACGTCACGGAGGCTGATCTTGCTCCCTCTCACATCGCGAGCCAGGTCCTGGCAGAGCTGCGAGAGCTTTCGACTGGGCTGGTCATGCCGGAGATCGAAAATATGCCGCTCGAAGCGGCTCTGCGCATGGCAGTCGATCAGCACGAATATGCGACGGGATCGAAAGTGACAGTGGCGTATGACCGCCTGCCCGAGCGTGTTGCCCACCCCTTGAAGATCTGTCTTTACCGTGTCGTGCAGGAGGGGCTCAACAATGCGTTCCGCCATGGCGGCGGCCGTGACCAGCGCGTTTCGGCGTCAGCAGATCAGCAAGCCATTACTGTCGTCATTGCCGACGATGGTCCTGGCCTCGGGGTGAACAATTCCCAAGCCCGTCACAGGCCGCTCGGGCTGCAGGGCATTCGAAACCGGGTTGAGGCTTTTGGCGGCAGCGTTGACATCCGCCGGGGTCCGCGCTCCGGAACGGAGCTTCAGGTCGTGGTGCCGATGGAGGGGAATGGTATCTAGTGGCGTTGGATCGGATCTGTGCCGCCCTCAAGCTTCTGAGCGGCGAGTAATACTTCCAGGCGGTTTCGTGCATTCAACTTCTGCATGAGGATAGTCATGTAGTTTTTGACGGTCTTCTCGCCGATCTGCAGGTCGGCTGCAATCTGCCGATTGGTGAAGCCCCGCAGCAGCATTCTGATGATCTGGCCCTCGCGGATGCTGAGCTTTACTTCCGTGCCGGTCATCTTTTTGAGGGAGGCTATCTTAAGCTCTTCGATGACCTTGCAGGCGAATGCAGGGGTGATGAACATGTCGCCGCGGTGGACGGTCGCGATGGCTTGAAGGAGTTCCTGTGCGCTGCTTCCTTTGAGGACATACCCGCTTGCGCCCGCGTTGAGGGCGCGCACGGCATAATCGCTGCCCGTCATTGCCGTGAAGACCAGGATCTTCGTTCGGATTTTTTCGACAAGCTTCGCGATCACGTCGAAAATGTTTCCCGGCATCATCAGGTCGACGACAAAGACGTCAGGTGCCAACCTCAGGCCAATGTCCAATATATCGTCCGCGCTCGATCCAGTTGCCGCAACAGAAAATGTGGGTTGCTTTCTAAGGATTTCAGTTAGGCCAGCGAGCATCAGCGGGTGGTCGTCAACTAGCGCTACCGAGATTGGACTCATGTTATACACCCTGCATAAAGTAAACGTATAATTGATATTCCGAAATTAATTTCATGTCCATCTAGCCATTTCTAAGTATTTCTGTCGATGCTGAGGTAAACCCAGAGGATGATCTCGGAAGAGCTACGACAAACTGGTCACGCGGCTGATTGAACTCTGAATTGAGGTTCAAACCGTATCACCGCGCTTATAGGCGGTAGGAGCCGGCGAGCCATCCATACTGACTGTAACCACAAGTACTGCCATGCGAGCCCTACCTTGTCGTTGCGCGCAGCGGAATGGTTACCAATGGCCGACTGGACGGACGACAAGGGCCTGTTCAGCGTCCTCCTGTGCAGGGGCAATCCAGAACCGTCCGCACTATGACGGGCTAGCCGTCGCCGACCTTTAATTCCGGCTCCTCGGCGCAAATCGCAGCGAGGAAATCGATGAATTGCCGCACTCGCGAGGGCATTCGCCGTCCGGCAGCGGTAACTGCGTTTATCGGAAAGGGCGGCGGCGCATGCTGGTCCAGAATTTGTACAACCTCGCCGGAGGCCAGCACATCCGTGAACAACCAGCTTGCGTGGTGGGCGATGCCGAGGCCCGCGAGGACCGCGCCGCGGATATGCTCGGCGTCGTTTGTGCGGAACGCTCCCCCACCGTCGACCGTGACCGGCCGGCCGTCTACGTGGAAACCCCACCCGATGATATCGCCCTGGTGGACATAGCTGATACGTTGGTGGGTGCGCAGTTCGACTAGCGTTTGCGGTGTGCCGTGTTGGGCAAGATAGCCGGCGGAGGCTAGGGTTATCATCCGCATGTCGCCGATGCGTCGCGCGACGAGTGCTGAATCCGAAAGCCGACCGATGCGGATCGCGACGTCTATTCCCTCCTCGATAAGGTCAACGTGCCGCCCGGAGACTTCCATCTCGATCGCGACGTCAGGGAAACTCGTCCTAAAATCCGCTAGTCGGGGAATAACGAACATCCTCCCGAATGCTGGCGAGAGGGTCACGCGGACCAGCCCCGAGGGGCGCGACTGCCCTTCAAGGACTCTCTCTTCGACGGAGTCGAGATCCTGAAGAATACGGACGGTGGCCTCATAATAGTCCTGTCCTGCAGGCGTCACGGCAAGGGCACGCGAACTTCTCGCGAGGAGTTGCGTCCCGAGCCGCGCTTCGAGCGCAGCGAGCTGCTTGCTGACCGTCGGTTGGCTGACGTTCAGATCTCGCGCTGCCTGCGAAAAGCTTCCGCTTTCGACGACGCGCACGAACATCCGCATCGCATCTAGCTTATCCATCACCTTTACTCCAAACAATTAAAGAATTCCAATTGGGAATAGATGGCATTCATAAAGCATGGATGCCATTCGTAAAAAGAATATGGGAATTAACGTTCGGCCGCCCTTTCACGGGCCGGAGCCGAAAGGAACAGTTATGACAATCAAGATCTATGGTGATGCGGGCTCGGGCAGCTTGCGTCGCGTGAACACCGCTGCGAAGATCATGGGCATTGAACTCGAACGCGTTACCGTTGACCTCTTCAAAGGCGAGAGCCAGACCGACGAGTTCAAATCCCGTCTCAATCCCCACGGTTTGACGCCGGTTCTGGAGGATGGAGACACCATTCTCTGGGAATCTTCTGCAATCAACTTGTATCTCGCCAACAAGGTGAATTCGCCGCTGGTCGGAACCACGCAGGAGGAGCGCTTTCAGGTCCTTCAGTGGATGTTCTGGTCGGGCGAGCAGTGGCGCACCTTCACCACCACGATCTTCGATGAGCGCGTGGGGAAGACGGTCATGGGTGTCGCGAAGGACGAGTCCCTCATCAAATTTGCTGAGGGTAAGATCCGCGCTGCAGCGAAAGTACTCAACCAGCATCTTGAAGGCCGTAAGTTCATGGTTGGCAATGCGTTGACCTTTGCCGATATCGATATCGCAGCTCCCTTCTCCCAGGCCGATCGTGCAAAGTTTCCGTTCAAGGAATATCCAAACCTCATCGCTTGGCACGACAATCTTCTCCAGTCGTTCCCAGCGTGGGCTGAGACGAAGGCTGAGGTTGACAACCGTATGGAAATCTTCCTGGCGAGCGTTGGCGTGAAACTATAATTTCTGACCCTCCTGTCTGGCCAGCGCGTATGAAGATGGTGCGCGCTGGCCGGAATCGCGACGATCTTTTCAATGGCGCGGTGGGCCGTCGCCAGGTTAGCCTAGGCTTCACGAAAGCAGGTGAATGGGTTTCACATGAAGTCGCGCAAGCCAAAGCGCCATACAGCGTTCGTTTCCAATAATGCGTTCACGCCGGACGCGATCGCGTCGGATGCTTCCTGGCTACCCGATATGGCTGATTGTGATGAACGGCCGGCTTCTGCAGAAGACTTTGTGCAGGCCTACCTCGCTGATCCCGGGGCATGGCATTGGTCGACGGATTTGCTTAATAACTCGAAGGAGGAGACCTTGAAGCGGGCTCTTGCCGTCATCGCCCGAGCCCGACTCCCAGATCATCAACAGGCGCTTGGCCAGCTCGGCGCCGGGCCGATCGAAGACATGATGTCCGAGATGCTTCTTGATAATCTGCGTGCCTGGATGCCATTTAGCGAACCGATGCGCTACGCGCTCCATTGCGTACGAATGAACGTCGAACCGCCCGCCCTGCAGCAGCGTTTAAGAGCGATGCTTGCCGTATGGTGATCGTGACTTTGTTGGGGTCGCTTACCGACCTAGCACTACCATGGATCTAACCAGCCGTACCCGAACCGAGCCTCCGCCCCATGACCTGGAGGAACTTTATCTCCCGGCCGGCGTCGAAATGCCTGAGAATGCCGCCGAACACTTCCTGCAGACAAGATCTAGGGCGGAGGATATCTGGGCGAAGTGGGCAGAGACGAACTTTATTTTCGCGACAAGGAGGCTGTCGCTAATACAGTGGATCATTATAAGAAGCTTACAATCGCCGCCGCCATCGGCCGCGTGCCCAGCGAAATAGTTTATTCCTTTGCCACCGAAGTCAGGGGCGTACAGCAGATCATCGAACAAACTGTTTCGGTAAGTTGATCGTCCAATACCCCGCCAGGGCCGAGCAGTTGACTATCGCTGCGCCGCCAAGCGCCCAGCGGGTGTTGGAGAATTGTTGGGAAGATCTCGTTATTTCATTGCCAGCTAATGTTCGCTTCGCTAGCCTGCGAAGTGGGAGGACTAAAATGCAGCACATCGATTCGATTTCAGCCGAGCCTGTCGTGGTGAAGAAGGTTTGGTGCATCTCCGACTTTTGCTTGAAGCACAGGCTGGACGAGAGGGAGCAAGCCAAGCTGACCGCGCTTTTTGGCGAGTTCGCGACGACAAGTGAGCTTGCGCACAATGTGACACGTAGGTCCAAATCTCGGTAGATAAGCTATTCATCTCCATTGTGCGTTCGGCACTACGAACGCGCACTTCGCCGCTCGCAGAATGCGAATAACAAAATGCTGGATATTCCCTTGCCCACGCTGTGAGGTGGCCGCGCTTTGACGGGAATCGAAGGGCTGCGCCGTATCCGGCGTTATTCGGAATCCCATTCGGCGGTCACATCTGCGCACTATGCCAAATTCGCAGAGTGCTTATCCGGTCAGCTATGATGACATAAACCGCAATGTAAGGCGTGCCTGCGGCGCTCTCGAAATCGTGCTCCCGGGCCATCGTCATCGATATCAGGGCGCGYATCCTCAAGCGCCTTCAAAACCTTTTCCCGAAATCAGGCGTCGTATGCCGCGCCCTCGTTGCTGTTTGCATTAAAAGAATTCGCACAGCATCCGACACTATCAAACCGATGCTCTCGAGAGCCGCTGCGGCGTATTCTTTAACATCTCTATTCGTGTCTGGACGAGTGCATTTGAAGCCATGGTCAATCTCCTTCGCAATTAACGCAATGCATCTGCATGACAAAATCCACGGCTAGCCGACTTTCATTCGGGGCTGACACTTTTTTACCTCGAAAACTCGGGAAGAACCGCGTTCGAGATGGAAAGGCGCGGACATAGTCCCGCCACAGAACTCGTCCTAATAACGCTTGTTTAACAAGCGGATGACGACCATGAGGCTATTTGCTATCCTGGCTGCGGCCCTCTTTCTGACCGCCGTCCAGTCTCATGCCCAGGTCTATGGGCCCTATGATGGTTACGACGAGTATGATGGCTACGGCTACGACAATCCGTATACCCCTTATCCACCAGAGCCCGAATACCAGCCGCTTCCCCGCTATCGCGACCCGCCGCCCAACCGAGCACCAATAACGAGATCAAGCGGAACTATAGTGATCGTGACGAGCGAGCACACCCTCTATTACTCGGCACCGTGGGGAGAGCAGTATGTCTACCCGATCGCCGTTGGTCGTGAAGGCAAACAATGGTTCGGTTCGACGCGAGTGGTCTCGAAGAAAGAACATCCGGAATGGCGCCCAACCGCGAGCATGCGTCAGAAGAACCCGAAGCTTCCAGCCGTAATGAGGCCCGGTCCCAACAACCCGCTCGGAACGCGAGCGATCTATCTGGCCGACGGCTTGCTGCGCATTCACGGTACCAATGACCCGTCTTCGATCGGAACAAATGCATCAAGCGGATGCTTTCGCATGTATCGTCAGGACGTGGAGGAGCTTTACGATATGGTAAAGCCGGGAACGAGGGTCATTGTTCATCGCTGATAGAACTCTGGCAGAACCGATCCACGATCACCAGATTCTGTAGGGAAGATCAGCAGAATGGATCGTACATGCGAGATGCCAAACCTAAGTCGTTGTCCAAAGCAAAGCTTGAAGCGCTGAAAGCTATTGCAAGTTATCGCCGACAGCGACGCGTTGGCAGAGGCTGGATCGTTGGCGATAAGCGCCTTTCGACGCCGCTGGTCGCGAGCCTGGAAGCCGACACCTTGGTGAGAGAGATTACCGTATCCGGCACTCCTGTTCTCGTGGTGACAGAGAGCGGAAGGCATCAGCTGACTTGAAGCACCCTATGTCGCCGACGCACCCACCCCCCTGCATCTCCACCGGTAATCGGCAGGACCTGGATCGTCCCAAAGTCGTCGATCCCAGAACTTGAGCGTCAGCGGTGGTGTGAGGCTCAAGTCGACAACTGAAGCGAAGTGGCTCGCACGGCAGAGGGATAACTGCCTTGAATAAAATCGAACCACAATGGCGATGTTGTGAACCGTGGCGTAGTTAAACGACCGGCGTCTGGTAACCGAGGTGTTGCGACATTGATCGGCAGTTCATACGTTCGGAGATCCAACCCAACAGGAGCACGCAATGCAGATCGATCTCACAGGCAGGACTGCGCTGATTACCGGATCTACAGAAGGCATTGGCTACGCGATAGCCCGCCAGCTCGCAAGCGCAGGCGCGGACGTGGTGCTCAATGGCCGGTCCGATGAGAAAACAGCGAAGGCCGCCGAACGCCTGAAGGGTGAAGGTGTCAAGGGCAGCGTCGACGCCGTCGCGGCCGATCTCGCGACCGCTGCAGGGTGTGGCGCTCTCGTCGCGAGGATTCCGCATGTGGACATCCTGATCAACAATGCGGGCATCTTCCAGCCGATCGACTTCTTCGAGGCTGACGACGAAGTTTGGGATCGCCACTGGCAGGTCAATGTGATGTCTGCCGTCAGGCTCTCCCGTGCCTATCTTCCGGGCATGCAAAAATCGAATTGGGGACGGGTTATCTTCATCGCCTCGGAGTCTGGCTTCAACATTCCTGTCGAGATGATCCACTATGGCGTCAGCAAGACGGCCGACATTGCAGTTGCCCGTGGCCTTGCCAAGCGGATGGCGGGCACGGGCGTCACGGTGAATTCCGTTCTGCCTGGCCCCACGCTGTCCGAGGGCGTGGAGGCTATGCTCGCCGAGGAACGTGCAAAGACCGGGAAGCCGATCGAGGAAATCGCCGCTGCGTTCGTCAAGCAGCATCGCGGCAGCTCGATCATTCAGCGAGCTGCGAGCGTCGAGGAGATCGCAAACCTCGTAACCTATCTGGCATCGCCTTTCGCGTCTGCCACCACTGGGGCTTCCGTTCGCGTCGACGGTGGCGTGATCGACACGCTCTGACGACAGCCCCGGTAATCCGCCTCTGCGCACGAGTTTCGGGAACCGGGACAAGCAGCGGACGCGCGCAGGCGACGCAGCCTGGTGGTTGCGTGGCCTGCGAACTTGAAGCGCGCCGATCAGCCCGCGTTCCGGCGCGGAGAATTTCGGCTGCTTCGACGTCCCGCCGGGTGGGCTTGACCAGACCGTGCGCTGGGACGGAGCCTGAGACATCTTGTATGCCGCCGCTTCCCATGTTGCGAAGAACTGTAGCTGTCGGGTTGCGCTATCTTTGCCCAATTGGGAATAACAACAGCACCATTGCGATCAAACCCAGTCCCGCGCCGACCATCTGTGAGGGAGCGAGCCGCTCGTCAAAAACAAAATATGCAATCACGTTGATGAGCAGCAGCTGAGAAACGGCGGAAACCGATATCGCAAGCCCCATTCCACCCTCTCTCATCAGCCGCACCATGATGAGATTACCCACACAATAAAGCGCGAGTGACAGGACCAGCACAAAAATGCTGTTGGTCGCAATATAGGTACGTGAAGCGGTCGCTGCGCCCAGGAATGTTGCCATTGCACCGGCGAGCCAAAGCAGAAATTCTATTCTCATAAGTGACCTTCGTTCGTCTTTCCGCAAGCTGCATACAGCTGTCGGCCAAGGATCGCCAGCAAGTAGGTTGCCGGCGTTGGGACCGCAGGGGGCGGGTGCCATGGTGCTGGGCGTCCGATGATAGAGAGCATCCGGATCATTTGTAGAGGAATGGCAGGCCGCACGGCCGTCGCAGCCGTGTCTGAAGGCATCATCGATCGCGAAGCGGCACCGCACGACTGCGCCGCGCTTCCGATCATGGCCGGATAAACGGTGCCGATCGCAATCTTCCGTTCCGTCTTACCGGCCACCGACCTGGTGATCTCTCGAGAGATCGACCTCGCTGGGGATTCTGACTGTTCGCTCGTAGAAGGACACCCCTGCCCGCGTCAGCTCCACCCGCCTGGTCGAGCGGATGAAGATCTGCAGCACGAGCTCATGCTCCAAAGCAAGCACCCGCCGCCGACACAGCCGCAGCTCGACCACCTGTGCGGTCCGAATGGCGCGTTCCTGACTGGCAACCCGCACACGGTTGCGGCAACGATTTTGCATGGCTTCAGGACGTTGGGCCGGTGTTCTCGCCTCACCCTCCAGATAAGCACCGCCGCTTTGCAGACAGAGGCGATGCGCCGTTCGATCGAGGCGCTTGCACCGGTCGCTCCTCTCGTTCGCGGAGTTCATCTTGACCAGAGCAGTCGAGGGTGCCGACATCGAGCGGCTAGGCACTTATCCGAAGATCAGTCTCTGATAATCGGCCAGCATCTTCGGATCCTCGATTGACCCGTGGTGGTGAAGCTGTCGCCAGGCCCGGTTCCTGCGCACGAACCACCGGGTCGTCCGAAAGGCGACGTCGAGCGTATCACGCTCCGTCCTGCACGTCCCACGTTCGCGGCCGACGAAGAGATGCCAGTCGTCGCCACCCTGACTCGTGAAGTCGTGGAAGGTCACGTGGACTTTTGCCTGCCCTTCGAAAAGCTTCGAGTAACCTTCGGCGATCTCGTCCCACCCGCGGCGGATGCCACCGATGGGGTTGTCCATGCTGGGCTCCGAACCTCCGAGCCAAGCGGCCTCCAGCCCCGCGAGATCGCCCGCGTTAAAGGCCCGGTAGAATTCGATCAACGCATCAAGGGCGGTTCCGTCACCCCGCTCGATCTCGTCACCGTCGATCTCCATGAGATGCCAATTCATCGGATACTCCTCTGGTACTCAAAGTAGCGCAAGATGCGCGAAGAAGTTCAGGTTGATGGGCGCCTTCCGTCGCGGCTCGGACGTCCCCGAAGCCTTGCTGAGCCCTTCGACCTTCAACAGAGCACTTGGCAGCTCCGGCCATAGACGCCCGGATGATGGGAAGCTCGATTCCAAAAAGGTCGATGATGCGGCGATCCGGCCAGCGGGTCATGTGAACTCCATTCATTCGTGGTGCAGCGACTATTAGCTCCGGCGATCGCCCATTCTATTGGACTTTGGTGTGCTGACGAAGGGACCCGATCCGAAGGTATCAGAGACACCTTGGTACAATATCCTGGCTCGATTTTCGGCGCGATGGTCTTGGCAGAGCGAAGGACGGCGCGACCGTCCGGCAAGCTCCCGGCTCATCGCCGGATCAACGCATCACTCGAAAACCAAGCGACCGCCCTCCACGTGGCGGGCGAAGGTTTTCCGCGTCGCCAGAACGGAGGCAGGCATGAGCGTGCACAAGACTGTGGTGATTACTGGGGCTTCGCAGGGCATCGGAGCCGGCCTGGTCAAGACATTTCTGGACAAGGGCTGGAACGTCGTCGGCACGTCCCGAAACATCAGCGAGACGACCCTGTTCGACCGCGCCGGCCGACTGGAATTGATCAGCGGCGACGTCGCGGATCCCGAAACCGCCGAGCGGGTTGCGAATGCGGCGGTCGAGCAATTCGGCTCCATCGACGCACTCGTCAACAATGCCGGGGTGTTCTTCACAAAGCCGTTTCTCGAATACACCATCGAAGACTTCCGCCGCTTGTCGGCCACGAACGTCGAGGGGTTCATTCACTTCACGCAGCGCGCCATCAGGCAGATGCTGCGCCAGAGGTCCGGCGGAAGCGTCGTCACCCTCACGTCGTCGCTGACCGACCACCCGATCGCCGGCGTGACTGCGTCCCTGCCGATGATCACCAAGGGCGGCCTCAACGCCATCACCAAAAGCCTGGCGCTTGAATTCGCCAAGGACAATATCCGCGTGAACGCAATTTCGCCGGGCGTCGTCGACACGCCCTTGCACGCGAAAAACCCCAGGGACTTTCTCGAGTCCCTGTCGCCGATGGGCACAATCACCGCTGTCCAGGAGATCGTCGATGGCGTCGTCTATCTCACGGAATCCGCCAACATCACCGGGGAGGTGCTGCACGTCGACAATGGCGCACATCTCGGCAAATGGTAGTCGCGAGCGCGGAAGCGCGCGTAAGGGAACTCGCTCTGGTCATCCCGGCTGCGCCCACCCCGTTCGGCGCCTACGTCGAGGCGGTGCGGGTCGGGTCGTTGCTCTTCCTGAGCGGCATGCTTCCAGTGGTCGGGCACGTCCCTCTCTACACAGGGTTGGTAGGCAAGGACCTCTCGGTCGCACAGGGCTATGAGGCCGCCAGAACCGCCTGTCTGAGCGGTCTTGCCGCTGCGCGGTCTCATCTGGGCTCGCTGGACAGGATCCGGTCAATTGCCAAGCTCGGCGTCTACATCGCCTGCCCGTCCGATTTCCACGAGCATCCCAAGGTTGCCGACGGGGCGTCGGAGCTGCTGCTCGATATATTCGGCGCCGCCAGGCTCCCACCACGCATCGTGCTTGGCGTTTCCAGCATACCGCTTGGAATGCCCGTCGAGATCGAACTCGTCTGCGAGATCGAATCCTGATGCTTCGTAACGAAGCGTCTTCGCTCCCAACCCAAAATGGAGGCAGTCATGAAAGTCAGACCACCAACCGCAACAAGCACCCTCGCTTTGTCATCGACGTTTCTCACCGCTGCGGCCCTGCTGCTGCTTCCGGTGCTCGCCCTTTCCGGTCAGACAAAGGTCGCCGAGAATGTCGATCATGCGTCGGACGTCAAGGCCGAGCCCGGCCAGGAGCAGGCGCAACAGATAAAGGTCGAGAAGCGGACGCCCGCCTATTGGCGCGTCACATTCGACAACCCGCCCTTCAACATCTTCGGACCGGAAACGATCCCGCAGATGGAAAAAGTAGTCTCTCAAATCGAAACCGATCCCGATCTCAGGGTCGTCGTCTTTGACAGCGCGGTTCCAGGCTTCTTCCTAACCCACTACAATTTTACGCCTCCGCTGGCCGATTCCACCAGCCTCCCCTCGGGACCTACCGGGCTTCATCCCCTCCCCGATATGCTGGTGCGCATCAGCAAATCCCCCGTGGTGTCGATCGCGCTGATCCGCGGGCGTGCGACAGGGGTCGGCAGCGAACTTGCTCTTGCCAGCGACATGCGATTTGCCAGCCGTCAGAAAGCGATCCTATCGCAATGGGAGGTCGGCGCAGGGCTCGTCCCAGGCGGCGGCCCGATGGCGCGGCTTCCGCGGCTGATGGGACGCGGCCGCGCCCTCGAAGTGCTTCTCGGCTCCGACGACATCAACGGCGATCTTGCGGAGGAATACGGCTACGTCAACCGGTCGTTCGACGACGACAAGCTCGATCCGTTCGTCGACGCCCTGGCAACCCGAATCTCCGGTTTCGACCGCCAGGCGATCGCCGATACGAAACGGCTGGTCGACTTCGCAAGCCTTCCGAGCAATCCTGAGATTGGGGCCGGCTGGGATGCTTTCATTACGTCTGTCCAGCGCCCGGTGGCCCAGAAAAAGATCGGAAGGCTGATGGAGATGGGCCTGCAGAAGGATTCTGACATCGAAACCCGTCTTGGGCATTACACGCAGTCCCTGGCCGAGAACTAGGTCGGAGCGGTGCCCGCGCAGTGACACGGCAGGTCGCGCGGGCGCCAACGTTGAGCCGCCCGCGCAGAGGCCCCGTATCGTTCACTGTTCGGAATCCCGGTAAACTCGCCTTCAGCTACCAGATCAATCATGGAGACGTCATATGCACAGCATCGAAAACCAGATCGTCGACTCTTCCTTTTCGGCGATCATCAACGCACCTATCGAGATGGTCGACATTCCGGAATGGTGCTTCACCCTGTCGGAAAAGGAATACCAGGGCTGCTCGCCCGCACACATCGCCGCTGGCTTCACGACCGCGCCAGACGGTACCCGGATGTCGATCAACGTCGAGACGATCGGCGGAAGCCTGATGGTCCAGCACTACGTGGAGACTTTGGGCGAAAAAGATCATCTGATTTTAGACTCCGACTCCGATGTCTTCACGCCGAACGGCCGGGTGACCATCCATGTCACCTGGGAGCTGAGCGTGAAGAAGATCGACGCTGCCCGCTGCGAATTCACGAACCGCGTAAGATCGTACGCGACGGAGGAAATGATGGCTTTCCTCGACCGCCAGGGCATCCCTTTCGAACTCTTTCGCACGCAGCGACAGCCGATGTCCATCGCCCACAACAAGGGCGAGACCCCGCTATTTGCTGCGAGCATCGAGCGCGCGGCACTGCATAACACATCCACAAAGGTCGCTTGACCGTCGAGGAGACTTCCATGACACAACTGTCCTTCGACCGCAGCAACACGGGATTGCTTGTGGTCGACCCCTACAATGATTTCATCTCCGAGGGCGGCAAGATCTGGCCCCGGATCAAGGAGGTCGCGGAGGCGAACAATTGCGTTCCGCACATGCTGGAGGTGCTGACCGCTGCACGGGACGCCAAGCTACGGGTCTTCTTTGCGATGCATCACCGCTATCGGGAGGGCGACTACGAAAACTGGAAGTTCGTGGCCCCTATTCAGCGTGCGGCCTGGCACCGCAAGAGTTTCGAATTCGGGACCTGGGGCGGTGAATTTCGCGCCGAATTCGTCCCCCTGGCGGGTGAGGTCGTCGCCTCCGAGCACTGGTGCTCCAGCGGTTTCGCCAACACCGATCTCGATCTCCAACTGAAGCGGCACGGCATCCAGCGGGTCATCGTGATCGGGCTTGTCGCACACACCTGCATTGAGGCCACAGTCCGCTACGCGGCGGAGCTTGGCTACGATGTAACGGTCGTGAAGGACGCGGTTGCGGACTACTCGCCGGAAATGATGCATGCCGCGCTGGAGATCAATCTCCCGAGCTATGCCAGCGCTATCGTCGACGCCAAGGAGACGATCGCAGCGATCGCCCTCACCCACGCGCCATAAGTCGCGTCGAACCCGTCAGCCAAATCCGGCGCGCTCTTATGAGGTCGCCGGATTTTGCGCGAGCGGAGATCTATTGATTTTCGAGCGCCGGGGTTGGCCTGCCCTCAGGGGCCGCTGCGCCTTTGGAAACGGCCAAGGCGTTTGAACGCCTCGCTTCGTACCGGCGGCAGACGTTAGGTCCGCAACACAAAAGAGCGTCTATTGTTGGAACGTCAGCGACCATCGCCGTGCATGTCGATGCCGACGACATTCCCGCCGCCTCAGATCTCCCGGGCAGTTCGAATGTACCGCCCGGCCTTCTTCGGACGCGTTCGCAACCTGGGTCGAGGCGTCGCGGCGGTGGAACGGCAGGCTATCATGCCACGTCGCTCCGTGATCGACCTCTTGCCCCGAGCCGCTCAAAAGCATGAGTATCTGTGGCCCCGGCAACGAAAGACGTCGCGGAGGCGATCATCGCTTCCACGACGCACATCCATCAGCAGCAATCAGATTTCGGCAGCCTTGGCGGCCATCGTGGCTTTTGCCCACCAGACGAGTTCGTCGAGCGCAGTCTTTGCCGACGGCAGAAGATTCGCTTCGATCTCCTCGATCGGTTTGTTGCCGCCCATCGAAAATACGGCGAAGAAATCGCTGCCGCCAATGTGGACGGCCGCATGGGTCGAGACCATCTGCAGCTCTACGCCGATCCCGCGCAGATGTTCGAGCGCGCGCGATCCGCCGGCGCTCCCGTAGGCGATGGCGGTGAACGGCTTACGGCTCCATTCCGTGTGGGACTGGTCGAGGGCGTTCTTCAGCACCCCGGTGATCGAGCGATTGTATTCCGCGACGACGAAGATGTAGCCGTCGTAGCGGCCGACCGTCTTTTGCCAACGAACCGCTTCCGCGTTCTGGCTCGGCGCATATGCGTTCGACGCCACTTCGTCGAAGAAAGGCAGGGGATGGTCGCGCAGATCGACCACCTCGACGTCCATATCACCGCGCGCCTGCACCTGTTTCAGTATCCACTGCGCCGGCTTGTCAGCGAAACGAGTGGGCCGCGTGGAGCCGATGATAACCGCGATTTTTGGTTTTAAAGCCATAATATTCCTCACTTTTGTTGAGTTGATTTCGATGATCTCAGAAATGGCGATCAGTTGCCGTTCAGGGCATCCGCGTATGCAAAGAGCCCTGGGGAACCTCCAGTCATCACGAACAGGACGTTCGATCCCGGCGCGATAACGCCGTCTTCGATGTCGCAAAGCAGACCGGCGAACGCCTTGCCCCCGTAGACAGGATCGAGAAGCAGACCCTCCGACCTGCCGACGATCCTGACCGCCTCGACCATGGCGGCGGTCGGAATGCCGTAGCCGCCACCAAGCTGCATGCCGCTTATGTGCAGATCTTCCGGCTTGATGCGGTC
Organism: Rhizobium sp. 01L419; assembly: GCF_056400025.1. Lineage (NCBI taxonomy): Bacteria > Pseudomonadati > Pseudomonadota > Alphaproteobacteria > Hyphomicrobiales > Rhizobiaceae > Rhizobium > Rhizobium sp. 01L419. The sequence goes on along the minus strand of NZ_JBFTSM010000002.1, from coordinate 15,893 downwards.
TTTCTTCGAGAGAAGCTCGAGGACGGCGTTGACCTTGTCGGCTGTTGCAATGACGCAGGCGTCTTCCGCCGATAGGACAGTGTGCGCCCTTATCCGGGAAGGATCTCGACCGGCCACCACCGCTCCAGCCACGAGGCCGGCATGCATGCCGCCGCTGCCATTTGGAATAACGATCTGGTCGAAGGCGATGCCCATTTCAGCCGATTGCGCCGCGATCTCGAAGGCGCAGTCGATGTATCCCATGGCGCCCACCGGCGTCGAACCGCCGAGTGTGGCGACGAAGGCCTTTCTCCCCGATGCGGCGATCTCGGACGCCCGGCGGGCGACGAACCCACCGGCATCGTCTCCCGCTTCCAAGATATGAACGCGCGCACCGAACAGTCGGTCCAGCACAACGTTGCCATTGGCCCGGTAGATCTCGCTATGCCGCGGTACCATCTGAGAAAGAACGACTTCGCATGCCAGCCCGGTTCTGGCGCAGGCGGCGGCGGCCAATCGAGCGAAATTCGACTGCACTCCGCCGGTCACGACCACGGTGTCGCAACCTTCCGCTGTCGCCTGCCCCAGAAGAAACTCAAGCTTTCGGAGCTTGTTGCCCCCGCCTCCTAGTTCCATGAGATCGTCTCTCTTCGCCCAGATAGAGACGCCTTTTTGCTGAGCAGGCAGCACCTGCTCCAGTCGGGCCAGCCGCTGGATCGGGGTTGCCCCCTCAATGAGGCGCACGCGGGGGAATTGGCTTAGTAGAGCGGGATCGAGCATTTTGGCTCCATACGAGTCGTCGTTTTCGTGACGTAGGCATCCACCTGCGTTGTCACCATTTCAGCGCCGGGTCTGATATCGCGCAGCCGGAACATCGCGTGAGAGGTTGGGCATCAGCTTCTGGCGAGCAGCTTCATAGGCGTTCCAGTCCCCAATGTCGGGCATCGATGGAAGGGTGATCAGCTCGCCCATGTCGAGACCGGCAAGCGCTGCATCGACGGCGTCTTCTGCCTTCATGACGATCTGGTCGGGTAGCCTGTCCAACGAGCCCCCGGAAGCCTCCCAGAACGGGGTGTCGACGGCGCCTGGAAGGACTGCCTGGATCCGGATGTTCTTTTCGGCCAGTTCCTTCTGCAAAGAGAAGGTCAGGGCGATGACGAAGGCCTTCGTCGCTCCGTAGACCCCGTTGAGGATTTCGGGCGCGATGCCCAAAGCGGAGGCCATGTTGACGATTGTCCCGTGCTCGCGCGCGACGAAGGACGGCGCGACCGCATAGACCAGTCGGGTAAGTGCGGTCACATTGAGCCTGATCATTCGCTCCATGTCCTCCACGTCAGACATGAGCAATGGCGCGACGGCGCCGACCCCAGCGTTGTTGACCAGCATCGTGATCGACGGGTCGCTCCGAAGGATTGCTTCGATCTTCAGAAGGTCGTCCCGCTCACCGAGATCCGCACGGACTGTGGTCACCGTCCGGCCCGTTGCCTGCACGATGTCCTCTCTAATCCTTGCGAGCGCGTCCTGACCTCGCGCCACGAGTATGAGGTCGTAACCGCGTCGCGCCAGCCTGTCGGCATAGAGCGCCCCGATGCCCGACGACGCGCCCGTGATAAGCGCAGTGCCTCTTGGAAAATTCGTCATCGTGCTTCTCCTTGCTTGAGGTGTGTCCGGGCAGGCGTCAGCGTAACGTCCTGAAAGCTGCACGCAGTTCGGAGAACTCGGCGGCGAAGCTCGTCGAGTTCTTTCTGCTGGATCGAGCACCTGAACGGCCGGATGGCATCACTGCCGGACGCTGGAAAAGCGGGTCTTTGGAGAATGCCAAGTGCAGCCGCCGCGGCCCCGGTTTCGACCTCTGCTGACACGACGCCCTCCCTTGGATCGATATGGTTGGAATGCGTCATAGAAATCGTCCGATAAGGGCGCCGATGATATTGTGCGAAGGTATCGGCGATACCTAAGGATCGGTCGACAATCGGTCCGTGACGTCCGACACCTTCGCATAATGGACAGCCACGCAGGGGTCAGCGCATCGTCGCCGCGTAGCGGGAATGCCGCGGACAAAATCCAATCGAGGAAGATCGAAATGGCCATCCATGAACAATACGAACCGAAGTCCACTCGTACTGGCGACGTCGACATGAAGCTCGAGGTCATCGTCATTCCCGTGTCCGACGTCGATCGCGCCAAGTCGTTCTACACCGGCCTCGGCTGGCGGCTCGACGCCGACGTGTCCGGGAAAGACGGCTTCCGGGTTGTCCAGGTCACGCCACCCGGCTCTCCCTGCTCCGTCATCTTCGGCGCGAACGTGACGACCGCCGCGCCAGGTTCTGCGCAAGGGCTGCATCTCATCGTCTCCGACATCGAGATGGCGCACGCGGCGCTCGCCGCACGCGGTGCCGAAATGAGCGGCGTCTTCCACGATGCCGGCGGCGTGTTCCACCACAAGGGCGCCGACCAGCGCCTGCCCGGTCCACATCCTTCGCGTTCGAGCTATGGCTCATTCGCGTCCTTTTCCGATCCCGACGGGAACGGCTGGCTGTTCCAGGAGGTCACGTCCAGACTTCCTGGTCGGATAGATGCACAAAGGGCGGCGTTCACCTCTGCCAGCGATCTTGCGAGCGCCCTGCGAAGGGCCGCGGACGCCCATGGCGAGCATGAGAAGCGTGAAGGTGGAAAGCATGATGACAACTGGCCCGACTGGTACGCCGACTACCTGTTCAAGGAGCAGGCGGGCGCGAAACTGCCGACTTGAACGTCTTCGAGCGTCGTCCGCTCCGTCACGTTGAATTGGTTTCCTCCACTGCTTTTAATTCCGCACGCGGGGTGGTATTTTGCCCACAGACGACTTCCCCGGCGGACAGTGGTGCAAGAACTAGCCTGTCGGACCGGCCTATCGCTTTGCGTCCGGCTCACCCTCGTTCAATCCAACGTGACATTCAGGTAATCGCCGACCACGAAGCGTGCAGCGTTCCACCCGGCTGAGGCATTCGCCAATCAGGAAAGTCGTCACTTCGATGCCGGCACCCATCCGTTAATGGGTATGGTGAGGCTCTGGGCGGCTATGCGTTCCAGTTCCGAACGCAGATGCGGACCTGCAAAGTCGATGAAGGACCTAACTTTCGGAACCGCAGCACCATTGGAATGGCCGTTTGATACCAAGGTATCGACCATACCTTGGTGCAATAGTTGCAGCCCTTCTTTGGTGTGACCTTCCTTCTCGTAAAAACAAGGCACACACGCAAGGAGGATGCCATGTCCTACATACAGCCAACCGTCACACGCCGAACACTGCTTGCGGTCGCGGCCTCGGCCAGCGCTGCCAGCATGATCCCGGAAGCGTTCGCCGCCACGGGCGCGAGTTCTGACCTCAAACCCTTCAAATTCACTGCGACCGAGGACCAGCTAAAGGACCTGCATCGCCGCGTCGTCGCCACCCGCTGGCCGGATCGCGAGACGGTCTCAGACGATACGCAGGGTGTCAGGCTCGACACCATCCAGAAGGTCGCCAAATACTGGCGCGCCCATGACTGGCGCAAGGCCGAAGCCCGGCTCAATTCCTTCCCGCAGTTCACGACGGAGATCGACGGGCTGGACATCCATTTCATCCATGTGAAGTCCAAGCATGAAAACGCGCTGCCCATCATCATCACCCATGGCTGGCCGGGCTCGATCATCGAGCAGCTGAAAATCATCAGGCCGCTGACCGATCCGACCGCCTTTGGCGGCACCGAGGCCGATGCCTTCCATGTCGTCATCCCCTCGCTGCCGGGTTACGGCTTTTCCGGCAAGCCGAAGGAGGCAGGCTGGAACCCGCCGCGCATCGCCAAGGCCTGGGCCGTGCTGATGCAGCGTCTCGGCTATCAGAAATATGTCGCCCAGGGCGGCGACTGGGGCAATGCCGTGACCGAATTGATGGCAGTGCAGGAGCCCGCGGGCCTCATCGGCATCCACACCAATATGGCCGCTACCGTGCCCGCCGATATCGCCAAGCTGCTGTCGGCAGGCGCCCCGGCTCCATCAGATCTCTCGGCCGACGAGAAGCGTGCTTACGAGCAGCTCGACGATTTCTACAAGAACGGCCTCGGCTATGCGATCGAGATGAACAACCGGCCGCAGACGCTCTATGGCATCGTCGATTCACCCGTCGGCCTCGCCTCCTGGATGCTCGACCACGACATCCGCAGCTACCGAATGATCGCCCGGTCCTTCAATGGCGAGAAAGAGGGTCTGACGCCCGAAGACATCCTCGACAATGTCACGCTCTACTGGCTGACCAATACGGCGATCTCGTCAGCGCGCCTCTACTGGGACAATGCGCATTTCCCCTCCGGCGGCTTCTTCGATCCGCGCGGCATCAAGATCCCCGTCGCCGTCAGCGCCTTCCCGGATGAGATCTACCAGGCACCGCAGAGCTGGGCGGAGAAGGCCTATCCGAAGCTTATCCACTACGGGCGGCCGGCAAAGGGCGGCCATTTCGCTGCCTGGGAACAGCCGGAACTATTCACGGCGGAGCTGCGCGCTTCCTTCAAGTCGCTGCGCGATCAGATCTGACGCAGGCCTGGCGCGGTGATCCTGCGCCAGCCCTCAACTCCTATTCAGTCATTTGCGGAAGCATGACCGGGCGGGACAGCAGTCGACGACCCCTACCACCGGCGAGAAGTCGCCGATCCACAGCACCTGCCGTGGTCAATTGAATCACGAACCGGGCGCCAGACAGAATGTGGCAGCGGCAACTGCCTGTCAGCAGCGTTCCGAGTATATAGCAGCTGTTATTTGCCTAGGTGCGCTCGGATATCCGCTAGCCGGCGGAGCTGCTTCCCCTCCGCATCGAAATTGCCGGGCGCGAGCCAGGCCTCAAAAGTATCGTTGAGCAACGGCCATTCGCCATCGATCATCGAGAACCAGGCCGTGTCGCGATCGCGGCGTTTGGCGATCATATGCTGGCGAAAGACGCCTTCGAAGGTGAAGCCATAGCGCGCAGCCGTCGTCTTGCTCGGCTGGTTTTTGTTGTCGCACTTCCACTCGTAACGGCGGTAGCCTAGATCTTCGAACACGTGCTTGGCCATCAGATAGTGCACTTCCGTCGAAATTGGAGAGCGCTTCATATCAGCACCATGCGCAACACCGCCGATTTCGACGACGCCGTTGGCCGGATCGGCACGCATGAAACTGGCCATGCCGACGACTTTACCAGTCGCATTGTTGCGGAAGATATGCGTCAGCCAGCCGCTATTCTTGACGTCGTCGAGCCATGTACCGAAATCGTCGATGCCGCCAAAATCGTCCTGCGCGAAATAAAGAAGCAGAGGATTGACACCCATGCCGCCCAGCCCATCCCACAGCTCCTGCAGATGCCTTGCACGAACGAACGGTTCAACCGACGCATAGCGGCCCTTCAGCGTCACATAGCCTGGGGCGGCAACCTTGTAGTTGGAAAGATCGCGCATCGTCACTCCTCTGGTCAAAGAGTGGATAGGCCAGCCGTCTTTGAAAGGCAATCGCCCGCGTTACTGGGACAAGGTCACTTTGGCGGAGGAACGGTCGCTTCCATATGAGGTATGGCGCTTGGACCGGCCGCGGAGGATGTGTCAGGAGGGCCGGCTAGCGCGAAGTCCGAGGAAGCTTTCATGCATCCGTGCCTATCAGCATCTTCGCCCGCAGAAGTCGAGGGGTCGAAAGACCTTCTGTGAACCGCTCGTACACTGGAAGGAGGATTTTTCGGGTCGATGGCTGTTCGCCGCGGCTGGCAAGATATTCAACCAGACTGATGCTCGCGGTGAGCTCCCAATAAAGACCGCCTTGAGCGGATGCTCTATGGGCCGCCTCGTGAAACAGGTTCACCGGCAATCTTTCATTGACATCTCTCGTCGCGATTATCTCGCCTTTTCTTCTCAGCAGTTCCGGTACCATCCACTGGTAGCCCTTGTCGGCTGAGAACCTCAATGCCTCCTGGATTTGCCCAAGGCCTTCGTCCAAACGTCCAGCCATCTGCAACGCGGTTGCGAGTTCACACATGAAAAAGGGATAGAACAGCAAATATGAGGTCTCATGCATTTCACGAAGCCCGGCTCGAAGGGCGTCTATGCCCTCTGCGGGGGAGCCTGATCGTGAAGCCAAACTGCCACGCACGCACAGGCCCACCGCGTAGAAAGGTTTCAGACCGTGCTGCAATGCATGTTCAATCAGTTCTTCGCCCCACTCTCGGGCTCGAAGGTCGTTCTCCAGGCTCAGGGATACGAAGGCCGACGCCCAGGCCAAAGCGACACAAAATACAAACGGTTGCTTGGTCGCGCGCGCTTCGAGAATTGAATCTTCCGCTGTCCGCGAAGCTGCATCCAATCGACCCAGTGATATCAAATTGACCGTGTTGTGAGCCATGGAGGACGTCCGAATATCCGCTCCCAGCCTCAGCATATCTCTGCGGCGATTGGTGAGGGGCGAATTCCTCGCGGCCCAATCAAGCCTGTCTTGCGCTTCCAAGTGCTCAGCTTGATAGGCCTGCGGGATCCCAATCATCCACGCTGCTGTTGCCCGCGACTGCACGTCTCGGTCATCGGAACCCTTCTCGTATTCGCGGGCATAGGCAAGCGCGTCCTTCAATTCCATTGAACGGGCGGAGAAAAGCCAAAGCGCACAAGTCACTCGTTGCTGATAATCAGCATCACCCAAAGCTTTCGCCAGTGAAAGAGCACGAATAAGCACGTCCCTTCCCCGTTTGCTCATGCCCTGGGTATAGATCAGTGCAAATCCGAGGGCGCATTGCAGTACCATTTCAGTGCGGCTGCCCGCCTCGTCTTCAAGCTGAAACAGGGCTTTTTGAGCCCATTCCCCGGATTCGGACACGAGCGATATCGCGATCCAAAAATCGGAGGCGACGGCGGCCAGTCTCGCTCCCAGCTTTCCATCGCCATCAGACGATAAGGCCCAAGTCAAAGCGGCGCGTAGATTATCGATCTCCCGGCGATAGGGACCGAGACGTTCGATCGCCACCTGAAGTGAATTTGCATTCGAAAATGGCTGGAAGAACGATCGAAAGAACTCCGCACTTCTCTGCATCGTCAGACGATAGTCAGCACCCGCCCCAAGTTTTTCGAGAGAATAGACCCGCACGGTCTCCAGAAGACGCCAGCGAGGAGCCGCGTCTGTTCCTTCAAATGTCACGAGCGATTTTGAGACGAGATTTGAAAGCCCTGAAGCGGTTTGCTCCTCGTCCTCCCCGCTTGCTGCAGTGGCCGCCTCTAAAGTGAAACCTGCGGGAAAGACGGCCAGATTACGAAGCAGGCGACGCTCGCCTTCCGGCAACAACTCGTAGCTCCAATCAAGAGCGGCCCGGAGCGTTCGGTGTCGAGGCAGAGCAGTTCGGCGTCCGCCGGTGAGGAGGACGAATCGATCATCCAGACGGCCAGCGATCTGTTGAAGACCCAAGGTGGCCGCGCGAGCGGCGGCGAACTCTATGGCCAGGGGAATTCCGTCGAGATGACGGCAGATACCCGCGATAACCGAGACCCTGTCCTTGCTCATGGTAAAGTCAGACTGTAGCGCCAGCGTTCGAGCGACAAATAACTGAACCGCACTGTGTTGAAGCGCATCGACCTTTTCTTCTTTCGCAGGTACTTCGAGCGGCGGCACGCGGTAGGTGAATTCGCCTTCTATGCGAAGAAGCTCCCGGCTCGTGGCAAGGACGGACACGTTCTGGCAGGCACGCAGGATCGCCTCGACCATCTCCGCAGCAGCATCGACAACATGTTCGCAATTGTCGATTACCAGCAACATTTTTCGGTTGCCGATGGCTCGTGCCACGAGATCGGCGGAGATGTCGTCACCTTGAAGGCGCAAGTCGAGAGTCTGGGCAAGCGTTGTCGGAACGAGGTTCGGATCTGGGAGCGACACCAGCTCTACAAAGAACGCATCTCCATCAATGGATGGCTGCAGACGTCGGGCGACTTCCGATGCGAGTACCGTCTTTCCGATCCCGCCCGGTCCTGTGAGGGTTACAACGCGATAGGCCGACATAAGCGTTATAATCTGCGAAATCGAAGACTGACGTCCGATGAGCTCGGACGCGGCCGAAGGAATGTTCGTGACGAAAGCCCCTCGTTCGCTTGGCTCCACGCGGATCGCTGGTGTTGACCCAAGGAATCGCGCCTCGGGTTCCGTCCATTCGCCGAGCAGTCGATACCCCCGGCCGGACACGGTCCGGAGCAAGTCGCGATCCTTTCCTAGTGCCCGCCGTATCGCTGAGATATGTACTTGAAGAGTGTTATCCTCGACGACGAGTCCGGGCCAGACTCGCTTCATCAGCTCGTCCTTCGTTACGATCCCGCCCGAAGAGAGGGCGAGGGTCTCCAGGATTTCGAACGCACGGCTGCCGAGCGGGACCGGTGCCCCCATGGCACGTAGCTCTCGCTTTTCGAGATCTAACTCCCATCCGGAGTACTCGAAAAGTCCAATCTCAATCTGTCCCAAAGCGATCCGTTCTATCTGATGAAGTCATAACGATAAGAACATATAAGAGACAGATTGCGGAACAGTCCTTTAACAACCCGTAGCAGAATACTTCAGCTTTTTTCAGGTTCTGTCACGCCACTTAAGTCGCATGATCAGGCGCGCTCGTTTAACACTCACACCAACGAGCATGACACATCAATCATACAATCCAGCCACGGCATAGCTAGCGCACAATCAATGAAGGGGAATGGCATGTACATCACCAAACACCTTACCGCTCCTTTGAAAGTTGACGTCAGACCGTCCAGCCAACCGGACGTGGCAGTTCTGAGCACCGACGCCCATATCGGCACGGCCCTTCATGAACATGTCTCTCGCATGGGATGGCATCCTGAGACTTATGATTCGGCGGCAAGCTTTCTATGCGCAACGCAGGCCGGCGGCTTCGGTTGCATCGTCGTTGATGCTGGCATGGCCGATCTGACGGTCTCAGATCTCACGCACCTCATTTGTCTCCATGCCCTGCATTGCCCCATCATCGTTCTGACCGCAAAGCCCCGCGCCGCGATGACAGCCACGACCAGCAAATTCCGCGTAACATTCATGCCCAAACCTGACGAACCAAGCTTTCTGGTGGAGGAGGTGAACGCCGCAATCCGTGCGGTCAGTGACGCGGACCGCCTGGAAGCTTATTTTCTCACGCTAACCCCGCGAGAAAGACAGGTCATGACGTTTGTAGCGGAGGGGCTATTAAACAAGCAGGTGGCTTATAGACTGAATATTAGCGAAATAACCGTAAAGGCTCATCGAGGACAGGTGATGAGAAAGATGAAAGCCAGGACTCTCCCTGATCTGGTCAACATGGTCGCGAAACTTGGACGAACTTGCGGATCCAGTCCCAGCTTCCAATCAGCGCTGTGATATCCTCAAAGCGGTCGAGTTGAGAGAAGAGACCGCAGTCCGTTGGAAGCCCTGACACAACCGGTCGGCAACAGTTTCCTTCTACCTATCTCGGGTTTCATGGAGTTCGCCGCCATGCGAAACTCCTTACCGACAGCGCTTGGATCGCTTCAACTCTCGTGCGGCAGGACGACCGCCTGCCGATCAGTTTCGGCAAGCCCGCTTTCGATCAGGACGACTTCAATCACCCTTCTGCTTCAAGCCGTCGGTCACCTTCTCGACGACCGGATCGCTACTGCTCTCTCCATTGGCGTCTCTGGCTTTGTCGGGATTGTCCTTGGCGCGCATATAACCGCGGGGCGTATTTCCCTGCGGACCCTCCCAACGTGGCGATTGATCAGTGGTACCGGGTGCACCATCCTTCGGCGATGTCGTTCCCATGGCATTCCTCCTTTGAGGATGAGTAACCTGAGTAGTCGAAGAAGGTTCCATTGGTATCGGCTCCTGTGATCGCCAATCTTTCGGCATCCATACCTCCACCACGGACTGGCGCGGCTGCGCATTGACATTGCTCTCGCATCGACCGTTCGGCCGCGATCCCGCACGAGTGCGGCCCCACGAGGGAACCTCGGAAAATTCTGAGCGTTTGTGATCAGTTCAGAGCCTGAGGCAGCCATGACCATAGCCGAAAATATCTTCAATCATCCGGGATTACCTGAAGCAAAAGAACAACGGTCGAGCGGCGGCGAAAGACGGAGGGCAGGAGCTTTTCCATTGGGAGATACGGCGGCGTACATAGGCTTCCTCATCAACGGCAACACTTATTTCGCCGAACTGGCGCGTACGCTGCGAATGGCCAGGCGCACGATCTGGATTGTCGGATGGGACTTCAATCCCGATATCCTGATGGAGCCGGACAAATCCGACGAGACATTGGGCGACATGCTGCATGCACTGAGCGCGGCAAATCCGGCGCTCAAAATACGCATCCTCATCTGGGCGTTCGGCCCGATCTATTCGGAAAAATCCCTGAAACTATTGCGAAAGAGGACCTTCCCGAAGAGCCCGGGGATCGATCTGCGCTTCGATATCCAGCACGCGATACGCGGCAGCCATCATCAAAAACTCGTCTGCGTCGATGACGCGGTTTCTTTCATCGGTGGAATGGACCTGACGTCACGGCGGTGGGATACGCGGCGTCATCGCGCAGAAGACAAACTACGGCGCGCGCCCGAAGGCGTTTCCTACGATCCGCTGCACGACGTTCAGGCCATGGTCACCGGCGGTGCCGCACGGCTCATCGGTGAAATTGCAAGACGGCGGTGGGAAAAAGCCACCGGTGAAACCCACGCGTCCCTTGCCGAGGGGATTGATTTCACCTGGCCGGACGATCGTTCCATTTTGCTGGTCAACTGCCCAGTCAGCTTCGCGCTGACGGAGCCTTCGACGGCCTTTCAGTCCGGCGTTGGCGAGGGCATCACCATGACGCTTGACGTCATCGCCAGGGCCAGGCGGCAGCTTTATATCGAGACGCAATATCTTTCCTCCTTCCGCATCGCCGACGCCATCGCGGCGCGCCTGCAGGAGGAAGACGGGCCGGAAGTGATCGTCATCTGCACGCGCAGTTCCCACGGGCTGATCGAAAAAATCGTCATGGGTAACAATCGCGATCGTGTCATCCGGCGCCTGAAACGGGCCGACCGCAATAACCGTCTGCGCGTTTTTTACCCCGTCGTACCAGGGAAGGTCGATGGTGAACTGGAAGTGCTTGTCCATTCCAAACTGATCATCGCTGATGACGAGCTCGTTCGCATTGGCTCTTCCAATCTCAACAATCGCTCGGAAGGGCTGGATTCAGAATGCGACATGCTTCTCCAGGCCGGAAATGCAGACCACCGCCATGCGATCGCTGATCTGCGCAACAGGCTGCTGGCAGAGTTCCTCGGTACCACCGCGGAGAGTTTTGCCGGGGCCATCACCCGCACCGGCTCGACGATCGCAGCGGTCGCAGATTTCAACACCGGACCGCGCGGTCTGCGAGAATACGCCGTCAAGCCGGACGGCAGCACCGTTCCCATTCCCGGCACAGCTATCTTCGACCCCGCTCGACCCTTTGCACCGTTACGCCGATTGGGCCTTCGCTCGCTCATCCGCCGGGTTCGTCTCATCACCCGCCTCGCGTGAATGCCGCCGCAAGACCACCTCGCTGATGAACAGCAAGGTGGTGCCGAGCACTAGCGGGATGAAGAAATAGACGCAGCGAAACGCAATGAGCGCGCCGATCGACGCCTCCTTCGGCACGACATAGGCAACGGTTGCCTCGAGCACGCCGAGACCGCCCGGGACATGCGTCGCAAGGATTGCCGAATTGGCGAGCACGAAAGCCGTCACCGAACGGAAAAAGGCGACGGAGCCGAAGGCCGAGAGCATCTGGTGCAGGCAGGCGGAAACGAAGATGAAGTTGATCGTCCCGATCGCGACCTGCCCAACTGCGATCGAAAACCGCGGCAGCTGAAACGACCAGCGCCAGAGCTGCAATTGGCCGCGCACAAAAAATGCCAGCGCTGCATAGGCGACCGGCAGGACAAGGGCGAGCAAGCCGAACAGTCGGGTCGTTGCCGTCCCGATTTGCAGAAGACGCCCGGCATCCACGGGATTGATGATCATTGCAAGGCCGCCCAACGTCACCAGTCCGAGCCCGACCGTGACGCCGCAAAAGAGGATGATCTTTGCCACATCCTCAGCTGTCAGTCCCCAGCGCGAGTAATAGCGGTAGCGGAAGGCCCCGCTGCTCAGCCCCGCAAAGCCGATATTGTGCCCGAGCGAAAGGCTGACGAAGGAAGCCAGTGCGACCTTTGGATAAGGCAACGACTTGCCGAGAGAACGGATTGCCAGCAAATCGAAGCAACTCAGGCACAGATAGGATGCAGCTGCACAGAGAAGTGCCAGGCACAATCTCCAAAACGGTATGCTACGCACCGACTGGACGACTTGATCATAACTGTATTGCTCGAAAATCCGGTAGAGAAGAAAGAATGCCAGGCAAAGGGCGGCAACAAACAGTCCATTCCAGATTATGCTTTTCAATGTCATCGATCGTCCATAATGCAAGGTGCGAGCGCTGCTGCTCGATCTGCGGGAACGAATGACCGGGTTTTGTGTTCCTAGCAGCAGCAACCTTTCAGCGGGCCATGCCGGATAAACCGATCAGACTTCTGACCTACAACGTGCATAGCTGCATCGGTACCGACCGCAAGCTTGACCCCGGCCGCATCGCCAATGTCATCGCCGAGGCCGAGGCCGATATCGTCGCTCTCCAGGAAGTCGATGTCGGACGGCGAAGGACAGGCGGTGTCGACCAGGCGCACATGATCGCATCACTCCTGAAGATGCAGGCGCATTTCCATCCGGCGCTGTCGGTCGCGGAGGAGCAATACGGCGACGCAATCATCACCGCGCTACCGACCGGTGCGGTCAAGGCCGGCCCGCTACCGTCCATCGGCGAAACGCGCGGTGCTCTTTCCGTCGAGATAATGGTTGGTGAAAGGAAACTGCTCGTCGTCAACACGCATCTCGGCCTTCGCGGACGCGAGCGCATCCAACAGATGACCACGCTGCTGAATTCCGGCTGGCTGCGCGGTACGGCAGACGAGACCGTTCCGAGCATTCTGTGTGGCGATTTCAATGCCCTTCCGGCATCGGCGACCTATCGTCTTGCGACGCGGTCACTGAAGGATGCCCAACTTGCCGGCGCCGCACCGCCAAGACCGACCTTTCCTTCCCGCTACCCGCTGATGCGTCTCGACCACATCTTCGTAAYCGACGATCTAGTCGTAAGGAAAGCCGCAGTCCTTGAGACGAGACTGGCAAGGATTGCCTCGGACCACCTCCCCCTTCTGGCGGAAATCGACTTCGGTTGAACCGTACCCTCGCTGTCATCCTGCTGGCTTCAGCGTCATGGCATCCGTCGCCCCAGATATGGGAATCCGGCGCGCTCTCGCATCGGAATGTCGTGGTTGCCATGCAATTTGAGAGCTTTCACGGCAGCCACCGGAGTGTGGTACGACACCAACGGTCCCGAGAACCAATTGATCCAGACGGCAGCGTGTAGAAGCTTGCTGCGGGTGGCGGCGCGGGCGCGCCGTACTGCCAGACGCCAACCTAGCCGTGATCTGAGTGCGCTTGCGGTCATTGTCTCCCCTAATCTTTGGAATGGACCGCCGAACGGACGTCTTGGAACTGCCAGGGGATCAACTCCTTCCCCTACGGTTGAGGACTGGAACAATCATGCGGCGCAAACATTGGGAACAGGTCGTCTAACCCCGGCAAACCGGAGGACAGACCGATACAATCAGCACTTCGCCACAGGAGGATCCACCATGGCAACTAGCAAGACGTTGAACGACCTGTTCCTCGACACTCTCAAGGACATTTATTTCGCGGAAAAACAGATCCTGAAGGCTCTGCCAAAAATGGCGCGCGCCGCCCAGTCTGAGGAAGGTAGGGCCGGCTTCCTCAAGCATCGCGACGAAACCCAGGGCCAGATCGAACGACTCGAACAGGTCTTCGAACTTCTCGGCAAACCGGCTCGCGGCAAGACCTGCGAGGCCATCCAGGGCATCATTGCCGAAGGCGAAGAAATCATGGAAGAGTATAAGGGCACGGCTGCCCTTGATGCCGGTCTGATCTCGGCAGCGCAGGCCGTCGAGCACTATGAAATCGCTCGCTACGGCACGCTGATCACCTGGGCCAAGCAGATCGGCCTCAACGACGCTGTCGCCCTTCTTCAGGCAAACCTCGCCGAAGAAGAGGCCACAGACAAGAAGCTGACTGAGCTCGCACTCGCCTCGGCCAACGCCAAGGGGCAGAAAGCCGCCTGAACCGACATAGATCCCGCGAGAAGGCCGCCCACCAGGACGGCCTTTCTTCAATCGGCAATTCACACATGTCGGAACGGATGGAGACAATGGCCAAGAAAACGTCGATGCCCACCAGAACAACACAGCGACGATCCTCGACCAGAAACTCCATCGCGGCGAAGGTGGCGAGCTTCATCAATTCGCCGAAGATGGACATCCGGTTCTGACGAGGCTAATCGCGTCATACCACCGAGTTTGAGAGCAGCAGCCCTCGCATCCCCTCTTCCACGTCTGTAGTCTTCCATGAACCTAACATGAAGCCTGTTTTCAGAGCGAGTTCATGCCGGCGGGGCCACGCTTACCCATGATCTACCATGGAGAAGCCCTATGAAAATCGCCCATTTTATCGTTGCGGCCGCTCTCTCGCTCGCTTCGGCCTTCGTTGCGGCGGAGCCGGCTTCGGCAATGCCGCGATCTGCAGCACCGGTTGCAGCCGTCGAAAAGAGCGACGTCGTTCAGGTCCGGCACCGCCACTACCGGCATCATCATCGCGATTATTACCGGCATGGCTGGCGTCACCACCGTCACCACCGCTATGATCGGGATTGGCGCTCGGAGCGGCGCTGGCGGGAAAATCGTTACTGGCGAGACAATGACCGCTATTACCGCCCGCATCGCAGCGGCGTCTATTTCCGCTTGGATCTCTAGGCAAAAAGCCCGGGAGACCGGTGCTTTTTTTGAAGATTGCCGACGCCGCCTTGGCGATATCGTCTCCTAGGCAGCGCGCCTGGCATAGCGATGTTGCCCCGCGTATCCATTGGTTCATGCTTGATCGGGCGTTATACGCTTTTCCAAAGAAGGTATAACGCCCGACCGTGCGAGACCGATCGACACTCAAGAACCGAAAAGTGCCGATGGCGAGCGCTTGCTCCATCCCGACCGGCGTCACCTCAGTTGGGTTCGCCCGTCAGGGAAAGCAGGTCGCGCCACCGCTTCACATAGCCCGCAATGATAAGATGGTGCATGCCGGCGGAAAGCAGCCGCTCTGACAGGACGTCGAGATCGAAAGTATCGATGGGCGTGTCCTTGGCATAATGCCGGACCGTATATGTGAACATTTCCTCCCAACTGCGGCGGACCGCCACGGATTCATCGGCCAGATACGGCCGGTACTGATCAATCAATTCTGCCAGGGTCATTGAATGTCCTCCACATCTGTCGGGGGATCTATGTAGCCATCCCGAGGCGTGAGTGCGCTGACAACGCGCCCGTGCAGGCGATCATACGCGGCTCCCTTTTCCAGGCCTGACCCAGCCCTCGCTGAGCCGCTAACGTCGGCGGACGACGCCTATTCGGCCCCCTGCGTTACTGCGACCCGCAGGGCGGGTTGATCCCGCGGCAACTGATCGTTAGGTTGCCGACGCGTTCAACACTAGAAACGAGGGTTCTCATGCCAACTGGCAAGGTCAAGTTTTTCAACAACGACAAAGGCTTCGGCTTCATCACACCGGACGACGGCGGTGCCGACGTTTTCGTGCACGTCTCGGCGCTGCAGTATGGTGACGGGCTGAAGGAAGGGCAAAGCGTGTCCTTCGACGTTGGCCAGGATCGGAAGACCGGCAAGTCGAAGGCCGAGAACGTCAGATCGCTCTGAACCGAGCGGGATCTCCTTCTCGACAAGCCCAATGCATCGCGGGGCGCCATTGA